>DATFEP010000056.1:0-39756 GCA_035250975.1 Nitrososphaeraceae archaeon
GCTGCAACTCAGGGGAATCCAGCATATGATCCATCAGACCTAACAGTAAAGAAAGGTCAGACAATCCTTGTAGACAATGTAGATGCAATGCCTCACACTGTAACAAATGGTGCTGGTCCAAGTGATTCAACATCGGGTAAAATCTTTGATACTAGTATCATGAACGCTGGTGAATTCAAAGTGCTAGAGACTGCAGATATCGATCCTGCTAAATATGACTATTATTGCACAGTACATCCCTACATGTTAGGAACTTTAACTGTACAATAGAAGAAAGCAAACAATCATGTGGAGAAAAGAAATAATCAGCATTTGACAGATACAATGCTTCTAAAAATTCTATCTTTCTCTACACTTTCTATTCTTTTTACACTTATTTTTATAGGTGGCTATGTTAGCGCGTCAGGTGTGGGTCTATCGTGTCCTGACTGGCCTTTATGTCCAGCTGGATTGGCACCACATGAAGATTTTATCATAGAATATTTTCACCGAACCATTGCAGCTATTACTGGAATGATGGTTATTGTTACAATGATCTTTACTTTGAAATCTAAACACACTCCAAAAGGAATGAAAATTGCTTCCATCATAGCCGGTTCCGCAGTAGTTAGCCAGATCACATTAGGAGCCATTGTAATTATAGAACGCCTTCATGCTCACCTTGTAACTCTGCATCTTGGTATAGGGATCGTTTTGTTTACAATGACTATTCTAGTTACGTTATATGCCTGGAAAATAACAGGAAAAGAGAAACCATCTGTCTCTGAAATAGAGAAACACACAATATAGTAATAAGTGCAAATAAAATAATTAATTCAACTTATCGACGAGATAATGTTAAATTTGATTCTTTTTTTTATTTTTCTTCTTCGTTAGTTCTGATTTTCAGCAATCCTTCTCTTCCTGTCTCTTCTATTTTTAGCATAGATTACTGATATTATTGCAAAGGGGGTTACACTTGCAAAGGCTATCAAAGAGTAGAAGATATAACCAAAAGGATTAAGCGTGCTCAAATTGAATATATATGTTATAGTTTTGCCAGAAAAATACAGATCCTGTAAATCTATGTAGAAAACATAATTCCCAGGTTCTGGAAATTTGTAGTCAAACTCATAATGACCATTTGTTACCACTATCGGAGGTAATTTATCGATCTCTTTACCGTTTTTCGTTATGGTAATAGAAATAGGAACATCAGATAATTCAACTTCATCACTTGATATTCTTAGTAGTATTTTTGAATATTGACCGGTAGTTGGAATCTCAGGATCGGTTGCTATTTGCACATAATAGTTTCCAATTCTTTGTCCTGATGAATTAAACAAACCATGGGAATAAGCATCTTTAATTAATAATCCGGAAGAAAATAGTACAAAGGAACCAAAAACGCCAAACATTATAAAAAAAGTAAACATTCTAGACACTCTCATCTTTGAAATTACCCTAAAATTTATAATTAATATTCCACTCTTAAAGTTACCTATAATATCAAAAAGATTAAAAGTGTAATATAGTCTGCCAAAATTATATGGAAGAGTTATCCATAAAAGAATCGTCAAAATTAAAATTTTCAAATAAATTAGTTGTAATCACGGGAAGCGGAACAGGTATTGGTCAAGCAATAGCCAAGAAATTTGCAGAAAACGGTGCTAGTATTGTAATAATGGGTAGACGAAGGGAACCATTGGATAAAACTAGTGAAATTTTAAACAAGATAATAAAAGATATTGGTTCTACTGGAAAAGTACGAGCCTTTTCAGGAGTAGACGTTTCTGACGAAAAGGGAATAAACGATATGTTTGAAACTATCAAACAAGAGTTTGGTAAGGTTGATATTATAGTCAATAATGCTGGCGTTTCAGGCCCAGTAAAAACTTTTACTAATGCCTCATTTCAAGATTTTAAGGATTGTGTTGCAATTCATTTAACCGGAACTTTTTGGACTTCTGTTCAAGGTCTAAAAGTAATGGAAAAAGGTTCCAAAATAATCACAATAGCAACCTTCTTTACAGAAGAGAACAAATACGAACAAAGACCATATAGATTCAGGACTCCATACACAGCTTCACAAGGAGCAAAAAATAGGTTAGCAGAAACTCTCGCCTGGGAATTAGTAGATAGAGGAATAAAATCCGTGGCTACAAACCCGGGACCAGTGCATTCAGATAGAATTTACAAAACGGTCTATCCGAAAGCTGCCGCAGAGTTTCTACGTATAGGTGGTTATCCGGGACTGACTTCAACAGAGATAGAGCATTCTGCAACCAGAGGTTTGGAACTTTTAGGCGAATCCTCTGATGTTTTTTCTAATGGTGTGAAAAGTATAGCTCAAGAAATCTCATCTATGCGTGCTAAGGATTTGTCCAATAATTCCACAGACAAGTCCAAATCCGACGTCGACACTAAAGATTATGATGAATTAAACAAGACGGTTAATGGCATGATAGTCAAGATACAAGAAATTGCTGAAAAAATACAAACCAATACTAGTAAAATGATTGTGGATAACGAATTCCTCAGTCAAGAAGACGTCGCAGATATGGTTCTAACTCTGTCTGACGACAATATCAGTAAACTGATTAACGGAAGGGTTATTCCCAATGACAGGGTATTTTATCCAGTTAAACCAATTATTGGAACTTCAGTGGATAAAGGTTCTATTCAATCTTTAAAGAATAAGGTTGTAGTAATTACAACGACCTCTTCAATAAAACGTGATATAGAGCGAGTAACAAATCTTGCCAATGAATTGAACAACAATGGGGTAAAACAGGTTATCATATTGACAAACAATCCAGCAGATTTAGAATATTACAAAACTTATCACAGTCATTCAATAGATCTTTCTGATGAAGAAAAGGTAAAAAGAATATTTAATACCGCAAAGACAAAATACGACAATATAGATGCAGTTATTCATATAACTGGAGATTATGATTATAATAGAGATTTCACATCATTATCAAGAATTGAATGGGAAGACCTAGTTAATACTTTTATCCATATTCCTGGTCTTGTGACTAGAGAAGCAGTTAGATCTATGGCACCTGAAGGAGCAATTTTTGAACCTTCTAAATTCAAAGAGTCTACGGGAACAATCGTGATTCTGGGACCAGATTCTCCGACTGGGAAAAAAATATCTGGACTTGTTAGATCAAGATCAGAAGTATTTAGAGGTGCGCTTAGGCCGTATACTGCAACAGTTAATCAAGAACTATCTGATGTTCTAGGTTCAAAAATAAAGTTACATCTCATATTAGCTGGAAATATTGAAGGGTTAGAACCTGTGCTTTCTAACATAACCAGTTCTGTCCTAAATCTAATTACAGGCTCTGTATTGCACCGCAACGAATCAATTTTTTACATCGATGAGGCAAAGATCTGATTCATATTCATATTTAATCGCTTGTCATGTAAATAGGATACAAAAATAAAATAAACTAAAATTTTTTTTCTTGTTTAGTTTATTAATTGTTTATTTATTTAGCGTACAATAGAGAAAAAGAGAACTAAAATATATGAAATATAGTCTGAATTAGATTTTCTAAATTTTGAGCTCTGGAATAGGCAAGAATTCCTTTCTTATTTTATCTTCAGCTTCGTATGATGCATCGTGTAATATAGTTGATGCTCTATCATTTGCTATTTTAAAATTAATTAAATGTCCACCTACTTGTCCAGCATTTATCAATATGTCAATCAACAGATCTGAGATGCTTCTCAAATCAAGCTCTGAACCTCTGATTTGAGAAAATAACATCGACCTTAGACTCTTTATTACCGTAATGGAAGGCGTTAATGTTTCGACTAAATCCTTGAAATTTGATACACTATGAATCTGGACCTGCAGTGTATCCAGAACTATTTTGGAGACCACTATTGCCTTACCTGTCTTTCTTATTTTGTTCAGTTCTGAAGAAATTAGAGAGGAATATTGAATGTTATTTTCCTTTATAGATGTAATCAATTTTCTTAATACTTCTTCGTCTTGAATTTTTAACTCTTCAAATATTTTTATAAGCTTTACTATTTCCTCATGTATTCGATACTGAATTTGATTTATCTTTGGTCTTAAAGGTGTATTATATTTTATTAAATGAAGTTCAATGAAATTGGATTTATGATCATTGACTAGACTTGAAACATTGTTTCTTTCATGAATGCTGTTTGAATTATTTTCCTTACCAAAATCTTGACAGGTTTCATATTTTGCATTTATAGAACTATTTTTTTTTGTTGAATTCAACTCGAGATCATTCTCCATCTATCGTAGACCTTCATGCTATTATAGAATAGTAATTAATACTACTATGTTCAAAATTTGAGGTTAACCACGGTAACATCAGTTAGTGGTTACAACATTAGAATTAGCTCAGTATTTTTTTTAGCTTTGACATAATCTAATTGACAAAGGGATTTTATTTTGAATATCAAATATGGAAATAATCCTAATGAATCAGAGATCAAATCATGAAGATGATTTCTATATATATCCTCCTCATGATGTCACTACAGGAAAAAGAACTAACAGCGGTAGAAAATACAAACCAAAAAAATATCTGAATGATACGACAGATTTCAGGAATCCCATAACTTTTAACAAAGATAATAATGATGTTGGAAATCTAGAAGAATTTGGTCTCTCTTATTATGAAGCTAAAGCCTATATTACGCTGATTGGTAAGGGATCTCTTTCAGCCAGTGAAATTGCATACTATTCTCGTTTACCGAGAACGAAAATTTATCTAACGTTAAAGAAATTAGAGAAAAAAGGACTGTCGGTCATTTCTCAGCAAAAACCATTGATATGTAGTGCAATTAACCCCAAAGAGGCTTTTGAGGAAATTCTTACTCTCCACGAGCAACGTTTAAAAAATATGAGAAAAGTTATAGATAAATTACAAAAATTGGATGACCAAAGTAATTACCTTAAGGGTTTGGAGGAGAAAAGATATTTCATTCTGGACCCGAAATCTACTTTTGAAAGATTAACAGCTTTGATAGAAAACTCCAGAACATCCATAACAGCTATTCTTGACATATGGGGTTTAAGATTGATATCTAAATGTAGGCAATCGTTAATTAGGGCCATTAATAAAGGAATCAAAATTCGGTTATTGATCTCTAATCAATGTCTTGGACACGATAATCTTATTTCACTGCCAAATGAAATAATGGTAAAAGTAGGAAATATTTTTTCGAATATCGTCATTATTGACTCTAATAATATTATTAATATAGACGGGGGAAATGGAAAAGCAGCTCTATTTACATCAATAGATGTTCTAGGATTTTCATATATGAAAACATTCGAAGAAGAATGGAACAAAGCTGTTGAAGTACGTGGTCTTTCTGACATTGATCCTGTGGTTCAATTAAAAGCCATCCGGTTAACTAAATTTATTGAGGAGATGACATACGATTCTTACTCACAAAATTTGTCAATAGATAATTCTAACCCGGATCTTGACTTTCAAGAAATTACGAAAGGTAATGAGTTGCAGAAATTTTTTGAGTATGGAAATAAAGGACCAAAAATTGGTTCATCTTTATTTACACTGGAGTTGATGGGGAAAACGGGAATAGATCTCGATCTCAATCAAGATGACTTTTTTAAAATAATGGATTTAGCATTAAATGTATATAATTCAGGCAGCATAAAATTTGATAAAAATAACGGTATTATTACAATATATTCAAAATATAAAAACAAGTCCCTTGTAGTGTGGTCATTTTTAATATGTTCTTATTTTGAAAACTTGGATTACAAGGTTGAGACTGTTCCTAGGATTTCTGATGTAGTTGATTTTGATAAAATAGATTCATTTCGAATTAAAATTACAAAAACTTAATTGATAGTTAGGAGAGATTTATTTTAAAATCAATTTTCTGACATTGAATCAAATTTTTTCATGATCTGTGGTAAAATATCTAGTAAATCAGTAGCCATCATGTGGAATCCAACTTTATCATAAGCAATCTCTGCTGCTTTTCCATTAAAATATATCCCACAACATCCAGCATTGAACGGATTCATTTTAGTAAATAATCCAGCGACCAATCCGGCCAAAATATCCCCAGTTCCTCCTACGGTCATAGCTGATGTAGTCCTCTGAACAACAGCAGTTTGGTCTCCATCAGAGATTATATTGTTCTGTCCCTTTAGAATCATAGTAATTCCGTATTCTCTAGAAAAACTTTCAACATCCTTAATCTGATCTTCCAATTTATCTTTTAATTCTGTCTCAAAAATTCGAATGTATTCTCCCCCATGTGGCGTAATAATACTTTTGGTATTTGCAATTATGGGTAATATTTCTGGAATTAATGCAGATGCATCTAACACCAATTTTGTTCCATTTTCAAGTAATTTTTTTACCAGCACCGTTATCGCCTCTTTCTTGGCAATATTCAATCCCATCCCAATTGCCGCAGAATCAACCTTTTTTGGCATAGTTTTGATTAGTCTTGATACTGCACCTACAGTCAATCTTTCATCCGATAAAGGTATTACTATTAAATTTGGTGACGCCGCTCTTGTTACATTTACGTTACTTTTAGGAACCCCCGTATATACCAGATCGGTTCCTGCTCTCAAAGCGGCTAACGATGCCAGTATGGGTGCACCATGATAAATTCTACTTCCGCCTATTACCAATACAATCCCATTATCTCCTTTCCTAGATGAGATTTTTCTTGCAATCGAATTTTTGTTTATCATCTCCTCTGTTATTGCTACTCGTGAAGGGAATTCCAACATTAAATAGAAAAAACTTTGATTCAATAAACTTTCCTCTATCTTAAAACCCGATCTCTTGGTGTTCAAACGAGATTTAACAACTCGGAACATTTAAAGAAAGAGAGAATATCATATCATTTTATAAGAAATGATTTCCTACTCAAAACCCATCGACGTAGTTTATTCCCAAAAAAAATTACCATCTTTACGATCTCCTTCTCTCATTTGTGGTTTACCTGGTACTGGGTTTGTAGGCAAGGTAGCCATAGATTATTTAATTAAAGAACTTGATGCTGTACATTTGGCGGATATCTATTCTACTTTCTTCTCTCCGCAAATCATAATAAAACAAGACGGGACCTCCGAGATAGTTAAGAATAGTGTTTATTATGTAAAAAGAGAGAATAAAAAAAGTAAAAACACCACAATCAAGACGCAACCCTTGCAAGAGAATAGTCAAGACATTTCAAGCAGTGTTAAATCCAAGTCTGTCAATATTCTGGAACCTGCATCATCAGACTTGCTTCTTCTTACTGGAGATTCTCAACCAATAGTTCCTGGTTCAGAATATGTTTTGACCGAACAGATATTAGATGATATGACAAAATTTGATATTTCTAATATTTATTCTCTAGCTGCATACGTAACTGGTGCTTTTACAAACACTCCGAAAATATATGGGACTGCGACGGCTACTAAATTAGTAGGGTTATTTAGGAATCATAATGTTTCTTCCTTAGATAATGGGAATATAACAGGGATGAATGGGATCATAATAGGCTTGGGAAAATTACGTGGAATTGATGGCTTTTGTTTGTTGGGTGAAACTTCTGGCTATGTTATAGATGCTATTGCAGCTAAAAAAATTCTTGAAACTATAACGCGTATATTGAATATTCATATAAACATGGATGAAATTACAAAAAGGGCTAAAGATACCGAAATATTAATCAAAAATCTCGAACAACAAATGTTGGCGAAATCTAATCAAGGTGCCCAGAGTTTGATGGGTGAAGAACGTCAAGATGAGGAGAGACAATTTTTTTCACAAAATAGAAGATCCAATATGGGTTATATCAGCTGAAAATCATATATTTGTAATATTAAATCTTACCAAATTTTCAAATTAATGTAATTTTAAAGATATCTTAACTTTTTTAGCTCCATTCAAACATCGAGTGAGAAAGAATTTATTAATTGTGATTTCTTTTAATTTTATTGTTAATGTTTAATATTTTCAGCTTTCGTTTTTTTTCCTTTTTACTCTCTGCTCTTTTGATTTCACTGTCTGCAATTTTTTTTACAGACGTATATAATGAGGTAGAATTAATTTACGGTGAAGATTCAAATTCCCAGTTTAAAGACAATTCCACCAACTGGATGCCTTATAGCGGTGCAAGATTTTCTCTCATGTATCCAGAAGACTGGAAGGTTGAAGAGAAAATATCAAAATTCCACGTATTGGATCTCAACTTGCTTAAAGTAATCGATGGTAATCGTACTTCCTTTATAGGGATTTCCTTTGATACGCTCCCAGATTCAGATAAATTATCAAATGAACTTGTTCTTGAACAATCAGAAGATTTTGGAAAATTTGGGAGTAGCTCTTATTATACCGTTTATGAGGTTTTAGAAAAAAATTTAACCAAATATAATATAGATGGTAATCCTTCAGCCAGTCATATCGTGAAGTATGTATTTAGAGAAAATAACCTCGGTGGTAAACTTCTTGAAATATTTTCGATCATAGATAAAAAATTGTTTACATTAATATATCAATCCACAACACAAAATTTTGATAAAGAATTACCGATAATAGACAGGATAATAAGTTCGATAAAGGTAGTGTCTTAATATTATTATTATTGTAGTATAGATTTTGGTTAATGTAGTTATATTGGTCTAAGTGATCTATGTTATAATATATTAATCATTTTTCTTTTCTTTTTGATAGTTTATATCTAAATCGATCAGCTAAATTTACTTATCCAAAAACATAAAGAATGGTAATTAGAATCTTTTTGTGTTTATGGTACTTGACGCACATTTCAATGCTAAACTCATTGAAAGAAAAATTAGGGATCACATGGAACTAATACAATTTAATAAATTTATAAAAAGTGAGATAGAAAATCGAGATAATCAAAAAGTTCTGGGTTATGTAGACGGACCTCCTACAATGAATGGTGAACCCCATGTAGGACATTTACGCGGAAGAATAATCAAAGACCTTTGGTTTAGGTTTAATGTATTAAAACAAAATAAAGTCGTTTTTAGACCAGGATGGGATACTCAAGGTTTACCGGTAGAACTTCAGGTTGAAAAAGAATTGGGTTTAACAGGAAATAAGAGTGATAATATTGATAGAGTTGGCATAGAGAAAATAGTACAATCATGTAAATCTTTAGTCAAGAAATATAATGAAAAATGGGTACATGTTGATAAACTTCTCGGTATGTCATTTGATTATGAAAGAGGATATTGGACCTATTATGATCAATATATGGAAAGGGAATGGTCATATTTGAAAAAAGCTTGGGATAACGGAATTTTGCAAGAAGGGTTTAGAGTAGTTGCATTTTGCCCATCATGTCAGACTTCTCTAAGTAACTCTGAAGTCAATCAGGGATACGACACTGTTGAAGATCCATCTTTTTACTACAAGGTAAAACTGGTTGAGGATGATTCATATCTTATTGTGTGGACTACCATGCCTTTTACTTTAATAACAGATGAGCTAACTGCAGTTAATCCTGATGCTAATTATGTCTACGTTAAAGTAAATAATGAAGTTTGGATAATCGGTGAAACAAGATTAGACGATTTAATGAAGGAACTACAAATTGATAAATATGAAACTATCAAAATTTCACAAGGTAAAAATCTTGATGGAAAATATTACATCCATCCATTACTGGACCTTATTCCTGGACTAAAAGATCTCTCTAATTCCAGATCTATTCACTTTGTCGTATCTGAAGATTTTGTAGATGTCACTACTGGTAGCGGTATAGTTCATCTATCACCTGCTAACGGGGAAGATGATTTCAACATTGCTAAAAAGAGAAATGTTCCAATATTTGTTCCGATTGATGATAGAGTATTCTTTACAGAAGCTGCAGGTGAGTTCAAGGATCTGTTTGTTCGGGATGCGGATCAAAAAATCATAGATATTATGAATGAATTAGGAGCTGCTGTGAAAATAGGTAGAATAAAACATCAATATCCAACATGTTGGAGATCACATCATAAACTTGTATGGCTAGCAAGGAGAGAATATTTTTATATGATTGATAAATTGGGAGATAAACCTTTAGAAGCAGCAACCAACGTAGAGTATTTTTTTGATGCACCAAAGAATAGATTTCTAGAAATAATCAAAGAAAAGGTTCCTTGGTGTATTTCAAGAGAACGTATTTGGGGAACCCCTCTTCCAATCTGGACCTGTGAAAACTGTGGAGCAAAAGAACTGTTATCAACTAAAAAAGAACTAGTGGATAGGTCGCAGAATCTTTTATTCATGGACAATGAGAACATAATAATCAAGTTTAAGAAGCAAAATAAAGAAGAGGATATTAATACAGCTAATAGTCGGGACCTTTCAGTGATTGACAAGTATTATTTCGAATTGCATAGGCCTTGGATTGATAGAGTTGAAATAAATTGTCTTAAATGTAATTCGAGAATGGTTAGAGAACCTTTTGTGCTTGACACTTGGCACAATAGTGGGTCAGCCCCATTTGCATCCTTTAGTGATACAGAGTATAACAATTTGATACCTGCAGTATTTTTGACTGAGGGAATAGATCAAACTAGAGGATGGTCGTACTCACTGTTAATGCAAAATGTTATCCTGAATAATGCTTCTAGGGCACCATTCCAATCTTTTCTCTTTCAAGGCCATATCCTAGATGAAAAAGGAAACAAAATGAGTAAAAGTGCGGGAAATGTTATTGAAGCAGATTTCTTATTAGATCAAAATCCAGTTGATCTAATCAGATTCTATTTTATCTGGAAGTCATCTCCAATTGAAGCATTAAATTTCAGCCTTAAAGAAATGGCTTCAAGACCATATCAGGTTTTAAGTACATTATATTATTTACATGTATATTTAAAACAAAATAGTATATTGGATAATTTCGATAGAAAAAAGCATAATCTTGAATGGACCTTGCAAAATAATCTATTAGAACTACCAGAAAAATGGTTATTTTCCGTATTACAAAAGTTGATTTTGTATGTGAATAATTCCTTTGAAAATTGTAGATTTCATGAGGGAACAAAAGCTATAGAAGAATTTATTATAAATGATATCAGCCAAACATATATCCCACTTACAAGAAATTATATCTGGAATGATAGCATCGAAGAAATCAATAGAAGATTAGCAATATTTGCAACATTGGACTATGTTCTTGAAAAGGTAGATGTAATTCTTCATCCTGTCTCACCTTTTCTAACAGAATATTTGTATCTAAATTGCTTCACAAATATTCAAAAAGCAAGTATATTACTTTGTAAATGGCCCGAACCACTGAATGATCTGATAAACAAGGTTCTTGAAAATACTTTCGAAAAAATAAAGGAAATTATCTCTATATCAAATTCCGCAAGAATGAAAGCCAAACTTAAACGCCGTTGGCCTCTTTCTAATATTGTCATATGTCAATTTCATGAAAAAAATGATTCCACAAATGAACGTATCACACTTGAACAGGAATTTTCAAAAAGCGAAATATCAGAAATCTTGAAAAGCCAACTTAATGTCGAGACTTTTAAAATAATAGAGATATCTGCAAATAATGAAATTGAAAAGATCCTTGGCTTATTAGAAGCGGGAATCCCAATTATTCCATCTGTTTCCCTAATTAAAAAAAATATAGCACCGCAAGTCAAATCTGATATTGGTAAGGTAATTGCGAAATTTGAAAAGCTGGATAAAATTGAAATTTTAAAGTCTCTACAAGATTCTGAAAGTTTTAAAATAATTTATGACGATCTTTCCTTATCTTCCATTGAAATTTTCAGTCAAGACTTGGAGACATCATTTACTCTCAAAGATGGTTATGTTAATGCAGAAAAAGAAAATCTTATGATTTTTCTTTCTTCATTTCGAGATCCAGTTCTACTTGTCAAGGGTCTCTTGAGAGATCTGGCTAGAAATCTCCAACAGTTAAGAAAAGAGAAATCATATAATCCTACCGAGATCCTTTCTACTGCTTATGTTGCAAAGTTAGATAAGGACGAAATATCTTCTTTATCACGATTTAAAGATGAGTTAACATATCTAGTTCGAGTCAAATCATTAATTTTATCTGAACAACAATTAGATAAAATAGAATATAAAAATATTGATATAGATGGAAAGGAAGTAAGTATTTCAGTTATTTGATAAAATAATTTTGTTTACAAACATACGCATTTGGATAATTCTTGTTTCCGATCTTTTACATGTTAAAGATTGTATTACCGACATCCTTTGATATATTCATTTGCAATTTTTACATAGTTATTATCTATTTCTGTACCAACAAAGTTTACTCCAATATCTATACATGCTAGTGCAGTAGAACCTATTCCCATAAATGGATCATAAACAATCATATTTTCTCTTATTCCATGTAATTTAATACATAAATATGGTAACTTTTTAGGAAATATCGCTGGATGAGGTCTTCTTTCTTGAATTGTATTGTAAGGGATGAACCAATTATTACCTCTATCTCTCCTGTCACTAGTTGCTGATTTCCATCTTCCTATGTTTGTCTTGTCTTGATATGTTACACCGATTGCCAATTTGTCAATTGTCAGGTCTCCGGTCTTTGTGAAATGAAAAATATATTCATGTAGATCGCTTAAGAATCTCTTGCTTATTATAGGTTTAAAGTGCCCTACGGAGGTATTTTCTTTTAATATATTATTTTTTCCAATGTCATTATCTTCAAATGAAATTGATTTGATCCAATGAATAGTATTCTGTAGCTTGTATCCACCATCAATAAATCTTCTTGCGATATCATACGGCAATAATGGATCTTTTAACGTACTTCCAACATTTAAAAAGAAAGCTCCGTCTTCCTTTAATACGTATTTACTCTTTTCTGCAATTCTTTGTAACCAATCAAGGTAATCATTTTTTTCTCTCCTGTCATTATATTTTGTATAATATTTATTTATGTTATATGGTGGGGAAGTTACAATAACATCAAATTTAATTTTGTTTTCATCTATTAATTTCTGCATAAATTTTATACAATCGACATTGTAAATTCTGTTTGTTTTTATCACATCACTTCTTTTTACCTTAGTGGTATATTTTTTCTTGTTTTTTTTCACATGGTTATGATTTTTCAATATCAGATAAATGTATATTTTTATTTTTTCGAATCTTGTACATTTTAGCAAGGTCTAATAATGGGTAGATGTTTTAAATATGAATGCAAAAAAACCCAAAATCAAAATTTCATTATCTTAAATACAATAATCTTGAAGATATGTTGAAAATAATGTTGGCCTCATCGCAATCTGCAATAGGGATAAATTCTTTACTTTATTTTATAAATTATCATAATAAAAATATCATTTTTATATATAATAGTTCGATTGGAAGCAGTTTAATTCATTATACTGTTGTCATGGAAAAACCTGAGGACAAGTTTATCCAGCTCAATAAGACAAGTGGAAAATATGAATTTGTAGAAGATCTTGGAACAGAATCGCATTCTATCTATATTCCTGTTTTGGATCTAGAAACCACAACCCTAGAATTTCCAATTTAATTTAATCACAAAATGTTTCATTTTTAGTAATCGATTTATAAATTTATTTATAAAAATTAGGAATGCATTTAGTAAAAAAATATATATTTTTAGACATATATTTTGTATAATCCTATCAAATCTAAATGTATATCGATCTATCAGTTAAATTGTTGGATTCAATGAATCGGTGATAATATAATTTTATAAATACGTGAGTATTATAGCATATGCTGATCATGACATATTCAAATTATATTGAATCGCTATCGAGCTACAAGAAACAGGATCTTACTTTAGACCAGCGTGCTTTTCTTTTAAAAGTTGTAAGCGGACATGATCAATCTTTCAAACTTAAATCATATCTAAAACTACGTAATCCACCATCAGATGCAAAGGACCCTACATCTATTATATCACAGTATCTCGAAGATATTGGGTTTCTAGAAATTAGCAGGGGAAAATTCTTGAGCAGTTCCAAAACCTTTCGATTTAGAACAAATGGTTTATTCTATATCTTTCTAAATATTTCTATATATCCTCCACAATTCTTAATCAAATATCAAGATGATATTATTTTACAAACTCTCGTTTATCAATTCTTTCAAGAAAAAACTATAAAAATGTCGACAGGTAGATTTTATTCTCAGTTAACTACGTATATACAGGAATGTTGCAATCTCACTCTTAATGCAATCGATGATGTTAATTCATCAAACAAAGAAGATGATAAAATAAGAATTATTGACCGATTGAAGTTTGATTTAGAATGGCTTATCAGGAGACTTGCTTTCAAATTAATAATAATGTATAATGAAACTAATTTATTGGCAATTAATACCGGGTTTAAAGATGATGTTAGAGTTACATTATATGAACTGGAAGCAAAGATGAAAGGAATTTTATCTCGTGATTTAAAATTTATAGATTTAATTGAAAATTTGAATAAAGATTTTTCTGACGGATACCAAGAAATGATATCATTGTATAAAGAAAATTTGGACTCTCAAAAAAAATAAAATAAGTATATAACTTTTTGAGATAACTTCTACAGGTTCGATTGTTAAGAAATCTCGCTCCTTCATGCTATTTGAAATAATCCATTCAAGATTGTACACATTTTTTTATCGCAACCTATCTTTTTTACATGTTAAATTATTTGATAAAATCTTTTGAGTTATCCTTTTAATTTTCATTATTCGTAAATATAAAAAGTTTAAACTAGAATCAAATATTATCATATGTTGATCTAGCAAATACTGTACCTGTCATTTTACTTGAATTACGATAAGATAAAATAAATCAGAAAAACTGAAATATATTTTTTGAAATTTAGCCACCTAAAATTTCATATAATTCATATGAACTAACCAGATTTCATATTCTTTGATAAATTAAAATTTATTTTGTATTATAAATTAGATTTAAAATTCTTAAAGCGCTGATGTTATATGAATAAAAATTATAATTTAAACTTATTGTTCTTTCTTTCCTTATAAGAGTAAATAAAAGTCAATAACAACATGGCAAATAATACCATTCCAGTAGCCAGATGTCCCGCAACGAGGATGGCGTGTAGCTTTGAATTTACTACAATCATTCCCATAAGAATCTGTACCAACACAATTAGTGCTGCAATTACTGCTGTTTTTCTAACTGATCTAGCTTTCTTAACTGAATATAGTGCTGTCGCAATGATAAATCCACTCGTTATTAAAACCAGCATCCTGTGAAAATGCTCAAAGAAATATTTTGAAGATGGAAAATCAAAACCATTTGGACATAAAGGCCAATCGGGACATGAAAGGCCTTGATGAGATGAAGTGATATAAACTCCAATTAACATGATAGAATAAGTTAATGATAAAGAGATAAACGATAACCATACCATTTTTCTTGGTAATTCTCTTTTCTCTTGCATTATTCAACAAGTATACTTTTATGATAATAATAATTTTCTTACTATTATCTTTAAAATCCTCATTATTCTAGTAATACTGTATATCTTTGAAATATCATGAGTATTATTATATCTTGATATTGATAAAAATAATATTTCTATCTGATCTTTAATCCATTATCAGTATTAATTGTTTTAAAAATCATTTTTTTGTTTATCCTGAATTAGACAGCAACAATATGTTTTCAAATTAATCTATCAATAGCAACCCTATTATTATATTGATATGATAAATTCACGTGTCTCTTAAAAGAGTACGTAAATAATATAGAGTAATAGATCCGATCTTATCTGATTTCTTCGATTTCCAATCATGGTTTATTAGTGGATAAATGTATTCATTACATATTGATTAATTCAACATTCCAAAGTTTAATACACGATATTCTTCAACAAAACGATATTATTTTTTCTGTAAAGAATATGGGTGGTATTTGTGAGGCAAGGTTACAAAAAGATATGAAATTTAAGATTAATGGTCAATGGGCAACGATAGGAGACGAGACAACCCCTTGGCATATCCATCTGAATATTACCCAAGTCAGAGAAGCAAGATTTGTTAGAGAGTTCAATGAATCTCATAATCGTCAAAGTTACAGTATTCGTTTTTTTGATATCTGCGGAAATTTGGTAATGCGGGCAAATTTTTCTAAACTCTATGATACAAATGGAAATTTGATTCAAGAGAAAGTATCAAATTTTGAATCAATCTTTGAAAAATATGGTGAACAGGAATCATTGTCTCTTCAGAATATACCCACACCTTCTTCGTAGCTTTAAAGTGTTGTTTGACTAGTATTCTATTTGGATAAATAATAAATAGTAAATAAGAAATATAGAATTTTTCTATCCTTTTCTCAGAATGTGGTTATTCTTTGGTTCAGATGAGGCTTGAATTTTTCCCATAGACTGCCAAATATTATTCCAAGAAGCAACCAAAATACGCTCATGCTAAATCCACTTGCTATTCTAAATCCCTGCACTAAATCGATAGGTGCAGTAATTTCATCAGGATTTTGTGGCAGGATAATGAAGGCTGCAATCATTACAATCCCGTATACCGCTGAGATGAGAGCAAATTTCTTTACTGGATTTCCGTCCATTTTTTTATATATCACTGCAAGTGCAAGTGCAGTGATCCCAGAAATAGCCGTGAAAATAATGTACATATTCTGTCTTTCATAGATCGTTTCAGGGTCTCCTACTGTAGGGGGATTTGCTGGATATTTGAGTGCAGGAATAACGAAAATTACCAGCCATAAAATCCCTGCAAGAACCACTGCTTTTCTCCGATTATTTGAACCTGGAAGAATGTTTCTTCCAAAAATGAATGTAATACCAAAAAGGGCTCCAAATGATAAACCTAAAATAGTGCCTCCTGTAATTTGACCGACTTTCTGCCATATTCGATAGCTTTGTAATTCATTCTGATCTATTGTTTCCCCATCTTTTATTGCATTTTGAACTTCAATTCCTATTGCATTATCCAAAAAAGGTTCAACAATACCAAGGTTAATAACGCCAAAAATTGTTCCAGCTATTGCTCCAGAAAAAACCGAAATAAAAATAAAAGTGAACGATTTCAATATTTATTACCTAAAAAATTAGTGACAGGGAAATCCTGCAGCATGTCTCATGTCATGAAATAATTCATGAACAAAAAGATCCTCAAATGCTTTTTCTCCTTCAACCATGCTAAATAATTGTCCTTGGTCATATCCGACCATAAATAAACCAAATAATAATACCACCGAAAGAATTCCTATAGCTAATTTGGGAATTTTATCGTCGCGGATCTGAATCTGTCTCGATAATGTCATTAGTGATGAAGATACTAGCAGGTAGTATATAAAGTGTTGTCTAGTTTATCCAACCGAGTAATATCTTTGATTTATAGATTAAAAATACATCATCAGATCATTTTGTGATGATATTCTAGATCGCATTATCTATTAAATATTTTGTATTTTATTTAAGCTCCATACTATTAAAATATATCTAATTTTTGTATACAATTCGGATACTTAATTTATGAATTTTAAATAAAATATTGATACAAATAAATAAATTTGATTATTGATCTTAGATATTCATGAAATAATTATGCAAAACCCTATCAAACTATTACGTAGAATTTCCAGTAAATATGCACCTAGCAGGAACCTATCTTTTGGGATTGTCCATATTTTTAAAACCTTACAATTAGCTAGTGTACATGGACATATCAGCAGATCATTTTTGTGTAAAGAATTAAGTATTGGAGAAGGATCAGTTAAGACACTTGTAAAACATTTAAAAATGAATGATATGATAATTACCAGTAAATCAGGAACAATTCTAACAAATAAGGGAAAAGTTATTCTCCGTGACCTTCTAACTCTAATCCCATCAGAAACTATAATTCCAAAAAGTTCCATCACTTTGGGAAAATTCAATTATTGCGTATTGTTAAAAAATTCTGCTAGGCTGATCGGATCAGGATTGGAACAGCGTGATGAAGCGATAAAATTGGGTGCTACGGGTGCTACAACTCTTATCTTTTCTAATGGTAAGTTTCTTATTCCTGAAACGGAGTATGATGCATTAGATAGAGAAGATATTATAAGGGATTTATTAATTGAAAAATTAAAACCGAAAGACAATGATGTTATTATTATTGGAAGTGATGATAATAGCAAAATTACGGCCGAACTTGCTACTAAAGGAGCTGCCTTGTTTACTATGATGTCTCTTGATCACTAAAGCACATTAGTTCAAGAATTAATTTTGGATATTTTTTCGAATTATGTTGTTTATATATGATAGGCACAATTGCACTGATTAATTGCTAAAAAGAGAAAAAAATCTTATCACTTTTCTATAACATCATTATTAATATGGTAATATAAAGATTTCTTCTATCACGAAAATACATACTATATTTATTAATATGATTTCCTATTTTGGTACAGTATAATTATAATCTATTTATTGGTTATAATTATTTCAGAGTAGGGTGAAACGATTTCTTGATATAGTTGATATTTAATTTCATACAATGGAAAGAACATTTTTATTTTTTTCTATAGTATTTCTTTCTTTAACCCTATTTGGTATATTGATACCATCTATCATGTCTAGTATCTATGGCGATATGAATAAGAATCAAAAACCCCTCACTCAAAACCTTTTGATTGGTATTGAAGATGAGTACTCTGAAAATTATGTAGACAATAACTATTACCAAAATGATGATAGACATTATGATGATAGTATTAATGAGCAAGATAGATCCGATTCGATATATCCTATAAATCCCTTGTCATCTAATCTTCCAATGTATCCAATGATTTTTACGTCTAATATGTATCCGTCGCCTTCTATTTACGAACAAGGTAATGGCGATATCGACTCTAGAGGAAAGGCATTCTTTACTTTTCGTCCCAATATAGATACACTTGACTTTAAAGTATTCTTATACGGTATGAGTTATGTTGAAGGCGATGACGTAGAAATTATTGATATTCATATAGGTAATCAAGGTGAAGATGGACCTTCTGTATTGTCTTTATGTAATGAGATCAAAGGAAAAAGCCATTGTAGAGAAGGTCCTGGACTATCAGTTGAAGGTTCTTTACGTATTAAAGACCTTAAAGGACCCCTTAAAAATTCTTCATTTAGCGAGTTAATAGATCTTATTCAAAGTGGATATGCTTATCTAAATGTTCAAAGTCGTGATTATCCAGAAGGAGAAATCAGCGGACAAATATTTTATATTCATAATTAAATTTTTTAACATACTTTGGCTAATTATTGTTGATTTACCAATAGAATATTGAGCCGTCTAAAACGTTACCTCGCCAATAGGGGAAAAAATTATAGATACTCAAAGCTGATTTTAATGTCTCAATTAGTATTGTTTTGAAATAATTAATCATCTATTTTAACCGTATTTGTTCCATTTAAAATATGAAAATATCATTATAACAAATGAAATTTTAAATATATTTGATTAATAACGAAATGTATAAAAAATCATTCTGAACTTCCAAATTAAGTTAATGAATAAAAAACTTCTATCTGAAATACCAAAATCCCTCAAATTGGTAGTTGAACTGGGAATGGGAGATGGAAGATTTATCAAAGATTTATCAGAAAAAGAGAAAGAGAACTATTTTATAGGGATCGAAATTAACACGGAGCGTTTTCAAGAAGCTTCATCCAATATTAAATCAAATAATGTAAAGTTGATTAATAATTCCTTTGATGAGGTTCTTCCATTGTTCGTGGATAATTCCATCAGTAAAGTTATTTATATTTTGCCAGATCCAAAATTTATAGATAAGAATCATAAACAAAAATGTAGCAAGTTATATAAAATAATCTACGACAAGTTAGAACATCAAGGTAGTTTTATTCTAATCACAGAAATCACTGATGCATTGTTACAACCTGTATCTGATGAATTATTTTTTGGAGAAATGATTTGGTTGAAAGAATTTTTTGAATCTATAGGATTCGTTACGATAGACTGTTCCGAAGGGCCTCCTGAACTTTATAACACCTATTTCCTCAAACTTTTTAAAGGAGATACGCAACGGATTAGAATTATATACTTTAAATTCGTAAAAACCAGACATTAAAAAAATCTTCTTACTATGAATATGAGATATAATTATTGGCTATTATTTTCTTTATTTTGATAGATAATCTGGTATTCTTTTTTACTTGTTTATTCTAACATGTGCTCTTGCTATCATTTTTGCTATTCTTATAGGTTCTGGAATTGCTCCCTGAATTAGGAAAGAATTAATAATATTAATTGAATCTTGAATAGTTATTCCCCAATTTCTGATAAATAGAAATTTTCCAGTCTTCAACATGATTTTCTTACGTTCTCCTAATTTGTTGTAACTTTCAATCTTTGTTTTATAATTATCCGGAAAATAGTTTTTAATAGATTGATCTATACCAAAGGAATCTTTGAATGTGATAGCAATAACCGGTATACTGGTAGTTCTAAAAATCTCCTCTCCGTCAATGAAATTATACATGCTAATTATCATACCGTCCAATAAAATAAGATTGATATCATTTCTTTCCAGATTCTTTATCATTGATATGATGCTATCAGTAGCATCATTACCTCCGATAGTAACGTTTCCAAAAACAACACCATCAACTATTAGATCTTTTCTCATTACAATTCCCGCAATCATGGATGTTGAATTTTCTTTTTTGAAACTTTCAGCAATTGCAAATACTCTGATTCCTTTTTTATCTAGATGTAACTTTTTCTCTTTGTTCATATAGAGTCTGTTTTATCATATAATAAGACAACGTCAAGTATTTAATCTGGATTATGATTTCTTATGATTAATTGGCAAGTGCTGATAATTTTGCTCTTGAGGAGAGAAAGGCAGAAGAGGCCATAAAATGGATGAATTCATATTCCTTACAACATGATAAAAAATTTGAAGCAAAACTTGAAGGCTATTCACTGTCAACAGTAAATTTCGGCAATTTTAAAGTTTTTTCTTGGAAAGGAGATTGGTCATTCGCAAGAAATCTGATTAAAAAAACTAGCAGTAAACTCAGTATGAAGATTATAGAATCTGGATATCACGAAAAAGATTCTTTTCTTCTGTCCTTGATAGGAATTAATAAGGAAATTGCCAAAGTATACAATAAGGGACACGTAATAGGTAATATAATTCTAGACAGAAAATCAGGAAAATGGATTGCGAAAAAAGAGAAATTGACCTAACCTATTAATAGCTTTTATAATTAAAGAATGTTATTCTGATATTGAAAAATTCTTCTAAATTGACAATGAACTACTGAAAAACTGGAACATGTATATAAATTTCATCCTGATTTAATAAGACTTTTAATGATATAAAATAATGACTTACATAAACATCTGATCTTAAACTAATCTGTCTTGATTTTTAACGTTAAAGTGTGTCTTATCTTGTCTATTGTTTTTATCTGTCCTGTAACAATTTCCTTTATTTCATCGATAGTTTCTGAATTTATTTTAAGAAGGATGTTATATGGACCTTCTAGTCTATTGATTACTTGTATCTCTTCTATCTTATCTAATTCCTCAAGTATTTTTTCTTCCTGCCCGTAATCACAAGTAATTAAGACAAATGCCTCCACCATGAATTGTTATGCACTTAATAAACTTATGATATTATTAATAATTTTTCCATGGTCAGCTTTTACCTCGGTTGTAACTAGTAGGAGATGTTCATCTGGCAGTGGGATAGTTATTCTCTTTATCTTTTCGTATTCTGCCATTGCGTACTTGCCCTTCCCGATTTTTGGTGCTAATGAATTTCTAAGACCCCATCTTGCCAATGCTTGCAGATTTGATTTCCTCGTTTCTTCGCTGCTTAAAATATTTTCTACGCCTTCTCGCTGACTACCATATTTTATCTCGCCAGATTCGTCGCATACACCTGCAAACCTAATGTTGTTGTCCATGTCTAGTATCTTTTTACACAAATTATCAAAATCCATATTTAATATTTTTACTGTTTGGTAATAATAGTTTTTACGCTGTTTGTTGCCATTCACTGTAGTTTTAAGGGAGAAAAATTTCTTATCATTTTTTATTAAAACTTACTGAATCTTTTAAAAAGTGTTCTGGAATTTTTGAAAGCTGTTCAATTTTCCAATGACAACTCCAACAAAATCCACATACTACACATGTAAATTGTGTTCTAGTTTTACATGATTCGCATTCTCTGTATTTTTGTGAAAGACTATCTCTAAGATATTCATGTCTGAAAAATAAGCTATTTTGACCTTTTTTTATTATCTTGGAGGTGTCCATGTGTTTCACCTAATAATATTATGTAATATCTAAACTATAACTTTTTTGGAATTATTTTACTGTTAATATTTAAAGTACTATAGTTTATCATAGAAAATATATTTAAACTGAACTAACATGGATCTTTATAGTAAATATGATAAGCTTTTTTTATAATTTTTACTAAGCTATATTTTACTTTTGATGTATTTTAGTAAAATAATTATTGTAATTGCTTTAATATTTCCTTCGATCTTGTGACCAATCAAAAATAGTCCTATTGCAGCGATAATAGAAAATATACCAAGAATCATTTTTTGTCCTTCTCCAATTAAATCATCAGCTATCAAATATAGTCCAATACAATATAGAACTAATCCTATGGCATGCAAAATTATATTTATTGGATTTCTGTGGGTATTCTTGACAGCTTTTACTAGATTAAATGACATTTGATCAGCTATCTCGTTGCTCATTTTTATCTTTTATAGTGTTAAAATATTATATTCTAATAATGACATCTGACTATAACATAGATTATGCAATGGGCCAGATAGTTCTTGGCCCATTGCGACCCATCAGTTTTTTTCCGGTAAGGCTTTTGCACAAGTCAGTACTTACCAGTGTCATTTACAGTCAAACTCGCAGTTTGTTCCACTTTCGTTTCTGACTGTATGATTCTAACACGTGAATCGGATATAAGAAGGTTATTTGCAAAAAATATGTAATAATGTAATAGAAATATTGTACATAACAATAATTATGTTTCTTGTTGTTGTTTGTTTATATCTTATTTCTATTTGAAATTTACATTATTTATTTCTTTTTGATCATGTTTCTAGGATTGGAATCGTAATACGACATAGATACCAATTCGAAAGATAAATTGAATGAGCTTGGTTAGTTTATCCCAATTTATTTTATATAAATTCTCTTTTCCACACAGAAACAGATGATATCTTGTTATACTCCATTTCTAGCTCCTGTAATAATGACCTTGTGCTCATCGGATGGTATTGATACTTTCATTGTAATAGTTTTGCCGTCGGTTGAAATCGTCGCTTCTTTATGGGCCTTTCCATCAACACTGATATTTACCTTCTGATTGGGGTTACTTTGTGGAATTTTGAATATGAGATCTCCCCCTTCTGGGTTATATGGCTTGATTGTAAACATAATACTGTCAGAGGACTTATCATAGATAAAATTACTCACAAGAGATGCGCTTTCAAAATTAAAGGCAAGGAATTCTCCTCCTAGGTCTAAAGTAGTTATAGGACTGTTTATATCAAGACCAGCACAGCTATAGTAGTAAGCTAAAGATCTTGTAGTAGGTTCAGGAATAATTTTATAAGGTTTTTCTTCTCCTGGATACAGAATAGGAATTACTGTACTTTTTACAGAATCTAATTGCGTACCATCTTTGGAATGAACCGATGCATATATTGCAACATCATTGATAATGGATGACCCAATATTTTTTATGGTTCCTATCAATGCTTTTTCATCTCCCATAGCAATGTTTGAATATTCATGTTTGAGAGTGGCAAATAATGGCTTATTCACTTCTTTTGTTTCTACAACAAAAACGGATCCTTCAAACAACTCTCCATTTTTTATAGTGAATTTAAAAGGAACTTCCCTATGTGGATAGAGCACACTAGCAAAGGTTTTGCTCTTCAGTACCTCTTGCTCACTTTGGAAAGGCTTCTTTACATCTACACCTATAGATACCTCTAATGGAGTTTTGCCAATATTTGTTAAAGTCCCTACTAAATTCAACTTATCATTTGAATCTTTGAAAATGTTTCTCTCGGATATTGAGACAATATCTTCTGCGTACGAATTGGAGATAGATAGAGAAATTAGATAAATAACAATAGTAATAGAGGAAATTAATGCATATCTTAAGGTATTATTCTTGCTCGGATTGTTTTTGCTTTTGATTTTGCTTTTGCCCATACATTAATTATTATATAATGATCCAGATAAATTCTTTATTTCATAATTAAAAAAAATTTATTGTTTTTTAAAAATTTTAAATATCTTTCAATTTTTAGAATCGATAATAGATTTAGTCTGTTCCTTTACCCTCATTTTTAGAATCTCCACTTTTATCTTTCTCTTTTGAACCAGAATCTTTTCCAGAATCTCCACCGCTATTTTCACCTAACATTCTACTAAGAGAACTAAACATGTCCTGATCATCTTCTTCCTCCCCTTCATTATCTGTAGAAATAAGCCTTACATCCGAGTAAGATTCAGAAATATTAATTGTTCCTAATACTAATATGGATAGGGAAATTATTGATACAAACAGAAGATTTTTTCGTTTCATTCTCTATATCTCTTAGCTATAATATTCATAGATATTCATTTTATATAAGTTCTTACAATAATTTTCAGGTTAAAATCTTATATAATTATTTTTTGTAAAATATACTAGATGATTAAGATCGCAAATAAACTATTATTTTTATACCTCCTAAATTGATTTAATATTACTGGATCTGGATTATCATGAGCTTTAAATTTTTATCATTTTCATTTATCATTTTCTTTTCGTCTCTTATTATTTTTCTTCTTTATTTCTCTTTTATTTTTGCACAGACAGATAAAGAATTGACAGGTAGTAATGGAAAATCTATGTTAATAGTTGGTAGCTATCCTGTAGGTGTTGATATAAATCCATTAACAGGTATGATTTATGTTGCCAATCAATTCTCAAATACTATTTCAGTAATAGATAGTAAAACAGATAATATTGAAAGCACGATTCTAGTAGATAATTTTCCATATGATCTTGATACCAATCCTTTTAATAATAGAGTATATGTGACCAATCGAGGATCAGGTACAGTATCTGTAATAGATGGTTCTACAAATCAAAAGCTTTCCGATGTTCAAGTTGGATCATCTCCGGTAGGAATATCTGTAAATCCATCCAAAAACCTAATTTATGTGACAAACCTCGATTCTAAATCGCTGTCTATTATAGATGGGATAAATAACAATGTAATAAAAACAATAAAGTTGAATCATATTCCTTATGGTATAACAGTAAATCCTATAACAAACAAAATATATATTTCTAATATTGATAATTCTACTGTATCTGTAATAGACGGAAAAACAAATCAAGTTTTAGATAATATCACAGTTGGAATTGTACCTACCGGTTTGTATATAGATTTAAAAACAAACATATTGTATGCCGCAAATTATGTTTCAAATACAATGTCAATAATCGATGTTCAAACAAATAAATTAAAATCTACAGTCAAAGTTGGTAAATCTCCAGTAGATATTGCAGCAGATTCTATAACAAACAAAATATATGTTTCCAATCTTGGAGACAATACTGTTTCTGTAATTAATGCAACGACCAGTAAGAAAATAAAAGATATCTCTATGGGGACTAAAATAGCAGAAAATTATGAAAGTAACGATCCCTCGCTTAATTTGCCTATTGAGGTCGCATTTCCATTAGTAGCTAGTAGATTAGCTGTAAATCCAGATACAAATTTGATATATGTATCGAACACAGCTTTCAATGGAATTTCAGTAATCGATAGCAAGTTAGATCAAATTGTAGTACGTTTGTCTGTAAGTGTTAACCCAGAAAATTCAGGAACAGTTGAATGTAATAATTACAAATTTCCATCAATTCATTCTATTTTATATCCACATAATACTGAGATAACATGTGTAGCTCATGCATCTAGAGAAAAGTCCTTTGACTTTTGGTCTGATTTCGTATCAACTAACAAGAATCCACTTAAAATTAACGTCACAGAAAATAGTCAGTTGACTGCTAATTTCAAAGATTCCATATCAACAGAGACATATATAGGAATGGTGGCAGGAATAATAGGTTCGACCTCTATTTTTGCTGGATTTTATCATAGAAGAAGGGAAAGAAGAAATCTAAACAGAGTTATGAATAGAATAGATTTTACCTACGATGCATTGAAACAAGATAGAGTTGAAGGAGTCAAACAATTAGAAGAGATAAGAGAAGAAATAAATCATTTATTTAAACAAGGTAAAATAACTGATTCTCATTATAACATTTTAGAAAAAAAGATCGCTGAGCTTGTAAACAAATTACTTCGAGACGGTTGATGTTAAAAGGATATTTATACAATTCAACTATAACGGTGGGCTTCTTTATTCTACCTTGGGCTTATGGATCCATCATTAAAGTAAAAAATTAATATGATGTATCTCTAGTTGTTAAATATTGTAATAATTGATTGTGGATAAAATATTTTTAGCTTCGTTTGTATGCTTGCTCTCTTTCGTTTTTCTTTCTATTATTATATATAATGAAACATATACAATTTTTACAGGTTTATTAAAAACTGATAATTTTTATTTTCTGCAGTTAAATCAATTCTCTCTTTTCTTACCCTCTTTTGTAGATAACATTATGCTCATGATTACATTGTACGGGAGAGAAATTTTTTGGCCAATAATTCTAATTATGTTATTTATTTTTGGTGGTAAAATAGGAAAAAAGACCGCAGTAATTGCTGCAATATCCATGATATTGCTGATGCCTTTGGTATCTGTAATTAAAGATGTAATAGACAGACCGAGACCGAATGTATCGGGAGTCGAGACTTTCCCGGTTTCAGCAGATACATTCTCTTTTCCATCCGGACATGCAACAATTGTTTCAGCTGGATTAGCTACTGTGTCTATCATGTTTCGTGGAAATATGAAAAGAACTATTCTCCTTGTGGGACTTGCTTTTGAAGCTGCATTGGTCTGTTTTTCAAGAATCTATGTTGGTGTTCATTATCCATTAGATGTGGTGGGAGGAATATTGCTCGGAACTGGATCCTCGTTTCTATTAGTTGGGTTAACGCAATCATTTCTATTTAAAACTAAATTTGTAGAAAACTAGGAACATATCCATGTAGAAAAATTGATGTCACCGCTATTTTCTGTTTGCTATTAAAATAGTTTATTTTTGCTATCATTTGTGCTTTTTCTTTCTTTAATCAAATGAACTAAAGTATCTGTAGGTTTTATAGTAGTAGCACTAGATTTAACGTTAACATTAATCCACATTTTTTTCATCAGTATGCAATCTTGGTAGATTCCAATTGAATTTCATAGAAAGTAATCTAAATACTGTAATAATAACTATACAAATCATCATAGAAAAATAATAATTTATTTCGAAAAATAACATAATATAAAAGATGGTGATACCCAAAAAACTTGCAGATGCATATAATTCTTTTAAGAAAACCAGTGGAATTTCCTTGACAATTATATCTCTAAAAATTCCTCCTCCAATGGCGGTAAAGATTCCAGCAAATGCCATAGCAATGAAATTCAGACCAGTTATTTCGTAGGCAACACTGGCGCCTATTATACTGAATACACCTAAACCGATAGCATCAAATTTCAAGAATAAATTAAAATTTTCCTTAAAAAAACGATACAAAAAAAATACGATCAAACCTGTTGAGACGGCGACTAGCAAATAAAATGGATCTACCAAGACCTTTGGGGGAATCCTGTTTAAAATTACGTCTCTAATTAACCCCCCAGCTAATCCTGTACTGCTTGCTAACATTATTACCCCAACAATATCCATTTTGTATTCAATTGCTTTCAAAGCTCCTGTTACTGCAAAAGCCATAATACCAAACAGATCAAGAATTTGAAGTACTATTGGAATAGAAAATGTAACATCATCCAATTAGGATATTTAAAAAGCATTAAGCATATTAAATATTCTTCAAAAACATGTATATCGCTAGAGTAATAGATGAATATGCAATTACACACTATTTAATATAACTACCAAAAAATTAATAAATACATTCTCGAATTATAGTTATGCCAGTATTTTTAGATGTACACACTATGCCTTCTCTAGAAAATGAAAAAGTAGAAGAATTAATAGGTTCCAAGGACGAGTTTGATGTTACGCCCATTAACATTCTCTTTAATAAGGATGCGGATCTATGCTATTGTCTGCAGGATGCACCCAACAAGGAAGCAGTAGAAAAACATCATTCCAAATTCAATTTGAAATGTGAGTGGATTACAGAAGTAACTATGGCCAAAAAATAAAATAAATGAAATATTGCTAGAGTAATAAATTAATTAATTTATTTATTTTTTAATATTCAATAATTATATTATTATAGATAGATAAAAACTCAATACTCTTACTCTTACGCCACAGTAACAATAAGGAATAGAACACCTAAATTCATATAATAATAGACACTAATAAACTAATTTTATAATAATAATAAGAAATAAAATTTGTGTATCTGCAAAATAATAGATTAATTAATTAAAATAAAGTAAAATTTAAATATCAAAATTAAAAAGAAGATATTTGAATTTTTTGCCTTTTATTGAAATAAATTCATATTATTTAAATCGATTTAAATATTCTGACAGATTTCAATATCTTGAGGTTAACTAGCGTAAAGATTTAGGGATTCTTATTCCCTTGTTATTCATTATCATATAGACCTCAGGTAAAGAATAAACAAAACCAATGTGAATACAATCGGTCTTTTCGTCTACTAAGCATCTTAATTCACCATTTTTCAAGATCACTTCTACTATTCTATTTTTTTTATTGTCTTTAAGTAATACACGATCAATATCAATAGAAATTTTTTCAATGAATGGAGCCTGTTTTGCAAAAGCCTCATGTTTTATCATAGTTTCTTCCATCATACTTGTAAGATATCCAGAAAAGCTTGTTATTCCTTTTAATTCTAAATCATTCTTTCTTTTTTCATACACCTTGAAAAATTTGTTGTAAACATTTTCGCTCACAGTAATAGATTTGAATCCAGGCTTTGGCATATGAAAATTCCGTACATGACCGTACCATATAAGATTTACTGACCCTAAATATTTGCACTATAATCAAATTATCGTCATATTCTGTAATGATATTGTCATGTGGACAGGCTTAATTTTTAGTTACTATTAAAAAAGGAAACTATTGATTTATTAGCATCCTCATTTTTGACGACATTCTTGCTTCTCTATTAATTTAAATTCTAAGAAATTATAAAAATCAATCAATAAATCAATCAATAACCAGTTAGAATCAAAAGAAAGATTTTATGTAAATGAAAATAATTTATTTTTTGAAATGATTTAGTCAAACTAAGATATTTTCTTGGAAGAATTAGCGAATGATTGTTGTCAAATATTGATACGCAGTCTTTGCAACTTCAACTGGATTATCTTGATATGGGTATAATTCAACGGTAACAAAATCTTTATATCCTGTTTTTTCTATGGCCTCAACAACTTTAACAAAATCTATAGAACCATCGCCAGGTTTCAAATGGTAATGCACCTTATTACTTGCTATATCTGCCAAATGAAAATGTTCTGTATAATCTACGAGCTTATTAATAATTGCAGCAGGATCTTCTCCTACACAATAAAAATGACCTATATCAAAATTCAGTCTTATATAGTCTGAATCTACCAATCGCATTAATTCTAAAAATTGGATGGAATTCTCAATCAATAACGATGGTTCCGGTTCTACTAAAATCTTTATACCTTTTTTTTCCGCAAATTCTGATACATATAGCAAACCCTTTACAAATATCTTTAAAAGTTTATCTCTATCTCCATTTAGTTTTTGATAATTGAATGGTCCTCCTGGCTCCGTAGACAAATTTTTTGCACCTAATTTCTCTGCTAGATTTATGCAATTTATGGTATGATTGATCCTTGACTTTCTTAACTCATTACTGGATTCGATCCAGGATGGATGATAGACATCGCCGATGGAGTACAGAGTAAATGCATTCAGGTTAGAAATTCCTAAACCAAGATCGGAAATCAATTTACGCGTTTCATTTATTTTATTATCTTCAAATTCTGGGGGATATGCATGAGGGCTATCACACAATATTTCCACTCCTTCGTATCCTATCTTTGATATTTCTTTTATTGCAAAATCAAGTGAATATTTTTTAAAAGCATTAGTACTAAAAGCTAATTTCATAAATTTATCTCCATCCGGTAAATCTAGGACAATATCTTCTAAAACAAATTATGGTTTCCAAGTAAATTTATCCGATTGTTTGTAAAAATTGAAGGCATTATAAAAAGTAACATTTTCTATATCTTTAGAGCTGAATCCTTCTTTTTTCATCTCTCTGGCTACTAGAGGAACACTTAAGGGATCCGAAATCCCCCAATCTGCAGCGCTATTTACCATGATGCGTTCAGAACCATATTTCCTTATGATATCCATTGCTCTTTTTGGATTTAATTTAGTAACGGGATAGACAGTTAAACCTGCCCAAAAACCCAATTCGAGTGTCTTTGCAATAGTATCCTCAGTATTATGATCTATCAAAATCTGATCTCGATTATATTGGCCATTATTAATTTTGGTCTCTGTTATCTTTTCCATTCTCTCCATACCTTTTGTCTTGTTCTCATGTGGCAAATGAATCATGGTAAGCATATGTTTTGAAGATGCCAGTTCAAGTTGCTTTATAAAAATTTCTTCTTCAAATTCATTAATTAGATTATATCCAATTTCTCCTATAGCCACAACCCTTTCTCTGTCCAAAAATTTCTTCATCTCTTCTAATGCATCTGGTGCAAGAGGTCTATGTATCGCCTCTTTCGGATTAACAGAAATACAAACAAAATGCTCTATCCCAAATTGTTTTGCCCTAGCAGTTTCAAAAGATATCATATGTTCCCAATAATCAATAAAGGTACCAACAGATGTTCTAGGGCTTCCCAACCAAAAAGAAGGCTGAACGATAACTTCAATTCCTGCCTTGGACATAATTTCATAATCATCGGTAGTTCTTGAATACATATGAATATGAGGATCAAATAGCCGTGACATCCATCTTACTTGATATAAGTAAATAATAATAAATGTTATCGACTTAAGGTCCAGATAATGTAATTAATCGTTTGACACAATTATGATCAATATTTTATATCGTAATATCTTCCAAATTTATCGAATTATATAAATTATAATAGTCTATACATAGAGTAACATATTATATATTTGTTATTATTAGAGGATCATAATATTTTTTTTGAAATCGCTTTGTCCGAATATAAATCCACCCTTATTAAATTACATTACATTATATTCATTCATCTATTTTATAATGCATAAATATGATGAAATAGTAACTCCATCTTACTTTTAAGATTTTTAAACAAAATTTGAAAACGAACAACTAATAAGAAGATATTTAAATATTCTAATCTAATACTATTGAAATATCAACCAACTCTGACTAATCTTAAAAAGAGTTCTGATCCGAATGATTTGTCCATAGAAATTGCAGGAATACATTTCAGAAATCCTTTGCTATTAGCATCTGGTTTTTTAGGAATCTCTCAAGAAATTTTCAATAGATTATATAGATCAGGTTTAGGAGCTGTCGTTAGTAAGTCTATAAGTGTTGATCCTATGGAGGGCTATAAAGGCCCTACAATAGTTTCAATTAACCAGAAGAGTTATTTAAATGCGATTGGCCTATCAAATCCAGGAGCAGATGCATTTTCAGAAGAAATCTCAAATAATACTGTTCCATTAATTGTAAGTCTGGTGGGTTCAAGTGCAATAGAATTCCCAAATTTGATTAAAAAATTCGATAAACTCAATATTCTTGGATACGAAATAAATCTATCGTGTCCTCACGTAGCCAAAATGGGAATGGAAGTTGGGGATGATCCTACTTTGGTAACTAAAATTATTAAAACTATTAAAGCAAATACCAAAAAACCAGTAATTATCAAAGTTGGTATAGGTAATGTGGACGTAATAAAGCTTGCAGATATAATAGAAGAATCTGGGGCAGACGCGATTACTGCAATAAATACCATACGGGCAATGGCAATAAATACTGAGACCGGGATGCCTATCCTCAGTAATAAAATTGGAGGCCTTTCTGGGAGCTCTATAAAGCCTATCGGTGTCAGATGTGTTTATGAGATCTCAAAAAAAGTAAGTATTCCTGTGATTGGCTGTGGTGGCATCATGAATTGGGAAGATGTAATAGAATACATGCTGGCCGGGGCCGCGACAGTAGAGTTAGGTTCAGTTATTGGTTATCATGGTTTAGGTGTTATTAATAAAATAATTAAAGGAATTAGTGGATATTTGGATAAAAAAGGCTACAAAAGTGTCAAGGAGATTATTGGAATTGCACACAGATATTGATAGTATTCGTACCGTAGTAATAGAGCAAGTAATTGAAGAAACACCATCGATTAAAACCCTGATATTCAAAGACCATCTTTCGTATAATGCTAAACCTGGACAATTCTTGATGGTATGGATTCCTAGAATCGAAGAACTGCCAATGAGTGTAATGTTTTCAAAGAAATTAGGTTATGCAGCAGTTACCATTAGAAAACATGGTATAGGTTCTACTGCATTATTTAATAAGAAATTGAATGATGTGATAGGGATAAGAGGTCCATATGGAAACTCGTTTAGTATAAACAAAAATGCCAAAAACGTAATGTTGGCAGGTGGTGGGACGGGTTTAGTTCCGTTAATGCGATTTGCTAATTTTTTAACCAATTCTAAAATAAAATATACTTTAATAATTGGGGCAAAAACAAAAAATGAAGTCCTTTTTTACAATTTGGCAAAACAAATAGTATCAAAAACAAGTAATAAAATAATTGTAACCACTGAAGACGGCACTTTTGGAATAAAGGGAAAGGTCACTGATGCTATAAAGTATATAATAAATAAAGAAAAATTTGATTTTATATATACTTGTGGTCCTGAGATGATGATGAAAAATATTTTTACAATATCCTTGGATTATACCATTCGCTTTCAGGCCAGTCTGGAGAGATATATGAAATGCGGGATAGGAATATGTGCCAGCTGTTGCATCGGTGATAAACTTGTATGTACCGACGGAACAATATTTAATGAAAAACAATTGTCTCTAATGCCCGAGTTTGGTAAATTTTTTAGGGATAAATCCGGACGTAAATCCAGATATTGAAAATATATCTAATTTTATCCCAGACAACAATAGGCACGTCAGTAAGAAGATCCTATCTAATTTAGTTTTTAATTTCTTTTGGTCTCCATCATGTTTTTGTTTGGCTCCTTTGGTCTAAAGGATCTTAACTTTTTGTGCATTTTTGATCTAGGCACAAAATATTTATCAAAATTGATGTCTCTTATATCAAGGAAGGCCTTTCCCTTCCTACCAATACTTCCTATAACCTCTGGTTCTAGATTTATCTTTTTTAAATCTTGAATTATCGAATCTGTCAACTCTCTGCTTGCTATTATTGCATGACAACCATTAACAGAAGAGGTTGGATTTTGCAAAAAATATTCCTTTACTGCATAGCAAGCGATTTCATGATATTTTATCGGAATCTTGTGTATCGTTATCTCGCTATCTGTGTATTGAGATAGGAGTTTTATAGCCAATAATCCTTTTGTCAGAATGGGAAATACTGCAGTAATATGTTGAGACTTATCGTATTCTCCTCCAAAATCTGGACAATATTTGTTAATAATCTTTCCCAGCTCAAATCTCGGATGAATCAAGTTTTTGAAAATCATATCCTTAGTATGTTTCAAGGTCTCATAAGAAACCCCATTGTTTTCAAACAATGAAATATTTTCTTCATTGATCTGTGTTAATAGGAATAAATTGAGTGGTATTATCGAGCCGAATTTGTCTGTAATTATTAAATTCATTCCTTCTTCTGTATCTTCATATCTCAAGGGTAATTCTTTGAGTGTAGTTGCAGTAGATGTTGCACCAAAGAAGAGATTTCCTATTTTCAGAGAAGGATAATCCTCCATGTAGATATTGTTTGAGAGTGTAAAAAAATCAAAATTCTTTCTTGTAATATCTAGAATCTCTTCTGTAGGTCCATCATAAATCGGAAATATTCTAAATTCAGATGTACATCCTAGAAGGTTTAAATTTTCTATGGCGCCTGATACTGTAATCTGGGTATGAATTTCTGATTCAGGTATATCCATCACATCAGTAACCTGTGTGACATAATTATTTGCGAGTATGTATCCAATTTTATTTCCTCTTCTTGTTTCTATAAAATCCAATAATGCAAACTGTTTTTTTGATGAAGTGCTTAATACTGTTACTTTTTTTGTATTAAATTTAGATTTAAAACCACTAATAAAATTATACAACAGACTAAATCTTTTTTCTGCATCTTCGCTAATGTCACTATTCATACAAATGATTGTTAATGCTTTTTTAATTCCAGTTTCGCTTTGTGAAACTTCTGAATCTGTGAAATCATAGAATCTCCTTGTTAATTCAGGGAATTTTCCTTCACATTTAATGAAATAGTCAATCCAATCTGGTGTAAATTTCGCGTTTGTACCTTTAATCCTATTTATAGAATTTTCAAATACGTCCTGATCAATTTCATTAGAAAAATTAGTAATCCAATTAAGAGGTTCAAAACCATATTCTTTATATCTAAATATATTATGCCAAAAATCTTGACTCAAGATAATCCAATATATGGTTTAATATAATGATATTTAAAATATAGATATTTTAAGCATTCCATTATCCTCTTTTCATTCGAAAACTACAGAAAAGAAAGTTGTAAAATACTGACTTAACTATTCCCCGAACCATTCTACATGTCTCATTATTTTTTTATTCAAAATTATTTAGTTAGATCATAAAATAATATGATTTTACCATTATGAATATTATACACAATAAATCTGACAATCGCTCATTATTGGCGTCATCCCCCAGATATAATATGTTCCCAGAAAATTAATTGACAACATATATTGTTGCTTCATCTTTCTCAATTATGTAGCATTAGGTAGATTTTAAAAGATCTTATATCATATTTTCCTGATTTGGCAAAAATTTCGATAATGACTGGATAATCAATCAAATGATATTAAATCAGATCAATATTGATATTTTAAGGTAAAACTGGGCAATATACATGGTTTGAGAATAAATAAATATAGAGTTAAGAAGATATCTTTACTATTTATAATGTCTGAATCAGGTCATAGATCATCCATTGCAAATTCCAACAATTCAAGCTTGGCTCAAAACATGGAGCACTCTATTGATTCATCGAATATAAAAACTCTCGCATCCAAATTCGAACGTAAACCTGCCCAAGAGATATTAAAGTGGTCTTTTGATAATTACGGAACGAAAATTGCTCTGGCTTCAAGTTTTGGTATGGAAGATGTTATATTAATAGACATGATGGTCAAAATCAATAAAAATAAAACTAAAATTTTTACTCTCGATACAGGGAGACTTAATCAGGAAACGTATGATTTAATGGATGAAATATCGAAAAAATATGATATTACTATTGATACATATTTTCCAGATTCATTTGAAGTAGAAGAGATGGTTCGTACCAAGGGTTTTAATCTAATGTATAAAAGCATTGAAAATAGAAAACTTTGCTGTGGAATTAGGAAAGTTAATCCATTAAACAGAGCATTGAGATCTCTGGATGGATGGATAACGGGTTTACGAAGAGAACAATCTGTCACAAGATCGGATATAGAAAAGGTTGAAATCGATACCGCTCATAATAATATACTAAAAATTAATCCCCTTGCAGATTGGACAGAAAAAATGGTTTGGACATATATAAAAGAAAATAATGTTCCATACAATAAATTGCATGATAAGGGGTATCCAAGCATTGGATGTGAACCATGTACAAGAGCAATATCGCCTGGGGAAGATATTAGGTCAGGTCGCTGGTGGTGGGAACAGCCAGATCAGAAAGAATGTGGTCTTCATATCGATCAAAGCAAGACAAGTAACCAGAAATGAGATCCAATATTATTATTATATGTATATCAAAGATGTTATTAAAATGGATCTAATCAGGTAGAGATAAAAAAATGAAAGAAGTATCAAAATGTTACGATGTTATAGATAGAATTCCCAATCCACACGGAGGGAAGCTGGTAAATCAATTTCTAGAGTCTAAAAAGTTGACTGATGACATGTATCGCATAGATGTTGATGACGATCTGAGGAATGATATAGAGAATATTGCTGATGGTATTTTCAGTCCATTGGATGGTTTTGTTGAAAAAGATGATTTTGAGAGTATTTTAACGTCTGGGAGACTAAAAAATGGATTACCATGGACGATACCGATAATACTTGATGTAAGTAAGGACACTGCAGTACAGCTCAAAGAACACAAGGAAATTTCGTTAAGAAATAATAGTGAACATTTTGCAATATTATATTTTGATGAATATTATGGATACAATAAATTGCAAATGGCAAGGTCTCTTTACCAAACAGATGATGAGAAACATCCGGGCGTATCTAAAACTTTTAAATTAAAAGATTTTTTAGTATCAGGAAAGATTGAAGTAAATAAAAAAAATTTTGATTCAAAATTAAGAAATTATAGATTAGAGCCATCTGTGACTAGAGCAGAGATTAAAAAACGTGGATGGAATAGTGTAGTAGGTTTTCAGACACGAAATATTCCACATATAGCTCATGAAATGTTACAAAAAGCAGCCCTCAATATATACGATGGATTGTTTATAAATCCTCTAATAGGGAAAAAGAAAACAGGCGATTTTCGAGATGAAGTCATATTTGAATCGTACATGAAATTAATTGATAATTATTACCCACAAAATAAAGTGATGTTTGTTACACTTCATACCGAAATGAGATATGCTGGACCAAAGGAGGCAATACATCATGCAATTATGAGAAAAAATTTTGGTTGTTCTCATTTTATTGTGGGACGAGATCATGCCGGTGTTGGGGATTATTACCCTCCTTTTGCTGCTCATGAAATATTCAAAGAATTTCCTGATATTGGTATCCAACCTATTTTCTTTCCTACATTTTACTATTGTAAAAAGTGTTTAGGATATGCAAATGAAAGGAACTGTCCACACGGACCTGAATATAAAGAAGAGCTTAGCGGGACGAGAATGAGAAAGATGGTTACAGACGGAGATCTTCCAGGAAAACATTTGTTACGTCCAGAAATTGCAGAGGTTATTACGAAATTTTCAGATCCCTTTGTGAAATAGATTGGATTGAAAGAAATTGTTCCACAGATATTTCCAATACAAATCAAAAAAATTTGCTAAATATTGTTTTCATTTTCAATTTAAAAAACCAGTACCGTCATATTGAAAGAAAGAAAATTAGATCAAATGCATTTTATTGGAGCTGATTTTAAATATAATAGAAATCTACATTTGCTAAAACTTTATTTAATCACATCTGTTCTCTTGTTGGTATTTTTTTCTACCACTTCTGTATACGCACAGAACCAATCTCAAACGATATATCATTCTAATATAGGAGATATTGATGTTCTAAAAACTAAAAATAGTGAAAGATTTGTCCTGTCGTATGATGCTTCTAACACTGATAGAAAGGACCCACTTATCTATACGTATGATCCTCCAAAAGGTATCAATTGGCTCCTTTTTATAGAAAATAATATGACTTACTCCAATTCTAGTGAAGCAAAAACAATAATCAAATTAATGGAACCAAAACCAAGTGAAAAGTTCATAGAGTTAGCTTTATTCGAAAAAAATAGCAAATTCTGGGTGGCTGTTAATACAAACGAATCTGGATACATACGAGTTCATGAGAGGGATACAGACGGCTGGTCAACTGAACAACCAATTAACATTGGGCATGCAAATAATCAGGGATTGACAGTAACTAACGGCAAGAGAATAGTAATAGATAAACTCTCGCTTGATGGATTTAATTTAGGTTCAATAGCTGTGTATGGAAAAGATGATGTCAATTCTCCAGTAAACAGTGTGGATGGACTTATTTCATTCAATCTTTTATATGGTGATCCACGTGATTCTCCGCTGTATTTCTTGCCAATAATAATGTTAGTTCTTGTAGGGGGTGTGATCCTTTTCTTGTTAAAAATCAAGAAACGGGATAAAGAGAAGGAAGATACCATACAATAATAATGGATAAATAGCTAATTCCTTTCAATTGTTTTCTTTAAAATTGGACATATAATACTTGCAAATATTAGTTAAACCACAAATCTTACATCTGGGTTTTATGGGGAGGCAAATATTTTGGCCATACATTACAAAAGTATTGTTCAGAACCAACCAGTGTTTTCTATCGACTATTTTGGAGAGTTCTGCTTCAGTATCTTTGGGATTTTTAGTGTTTACCAGTCCTATACGATTTGAAATTCTATGGACATGGATATCAACAGGTATGGCAGGTTCATTAAAGGCATAAACTAGAACACAGTTAGCAGTTTTTCGTCCAACACCAGGTAATTCCAAAAGATCATTTATCCTGTTTGGCACCATTCCATCATACTTTTCAGCTATTATCTGCGCTACTTGTTTAATCCTCAAAGCCTTTGTATTGTAAAAACCTATGCTATGGATTATAGACTTTAATTCATCAATATCTGCATCTGCCAGTTCTTTTGCATCTTTGTATTTTAAAAATAATTTATGAACTACCTTTGATGTATTTTCGTCTCTGGAACGGGCTGATAAGATAGTGCCTATCAATATCTTGAAAGGATCATTTTTCTCTTCCATTTGTAGTTCCTTTAATGCGGTAGGTCGTGTCAACTTATTCCTATTTGCCAATATTCTTTCCATTTTTTTCAAAATTTTACCTACTGATATTTTCGCCATTTCCTTGTTTGGAAGATATACAAATCATGTTAAAGCTCTATATTATATTTTTTATTTATTTAATTTGCATAGTTATGTTTAAAATCTGAATTCATGCGTGTAAAATTTTTGTTATTTCTTATAAAGTCTAAAAGCAAAATATTTTAACAATATTACATCAAGATTTGAACATTGTTCTTTAATACAATATCAGTAAATTTCGATTGTGCAAGTTATTTTATGTAATAGAACATTTAGGATGTATCTCGATTTCTTTCTATTTTCATCCATTTTTCTATCTTTAATAATACTGCCAGTTGGAATCTATGGACAGTCAGAAACTGGTTCGTCTCCATCTCCATCTCCATCTCCATCTCCATCTCCATCTCAGTATCCTATTCCAGGTGATATAGAGAAACAGATTCAAAATCTAATAGGTAACAGCATGAATAAAGTGATTCAAGATACTATCAACCAAGTAAAAATGGGGTTAAACAACAGTAGTAATACTACCATTATGACTGGAACTAATTCTTTGGCACCAAATACTTTTTCCAGTCCTGGAGCAAGTCCACCACCATCTAATATTGATAATCTCATTTCTTTATTAAACTCTGAACCAGAATCAGCAGTAAACTCAGCAGTAAACTCTGAATCCTCTGAACCGGAACCAGCAGTAACCTCTGAACCGGAACCAGCAGTAACCTCTGAACCGGAACCAGCAGTAACCTCTGAACCGGAACCAGCAGTAACCTCTGAACCGGAACCAGCAGTAACCTCTGAACCGGAACCAGCAGTAACCTCTGAACC
>DATFEP010000068.1:0-5310 GCA_035250975.1 Nitrososphaeraceae archaeon
ATAAAAAAAATAGAATAATTAATTAAAAATATGGTAGATATTTAAACATTAAAATTTATAGAGTCGAGTTTCGCTCTTTTAACTTCCTCTTACAGCTTGCCATAGAGTCCTCTTACAGCTTGCCATAGAGACTATACTTTATCTTGATAACTTGGTACATATCTAATCCATACCTGGCTTATCCAAATTTTATAGTTCAAGCCAGTGTTTTCCTCAATTAAGGAACATATTGATAAGGATAAAACGTTAGCATAGAATCCAAAAAAATACGGATATCAACAGGAACTTGAAAACCTAAAAAAAATAAAGTTAAAGCATCAGAATACTTGGGTAAAAGAATGATTAATTATTACCCAACCATAACCCTGCCCATCATCCATGGATGTATTGAACAATGATAACCGAATGTTCCTGTAGAATCAAACCTATTATCCCATGTCATTCCAGGAGAAATCGGGCCTGAATCAAATAGTGGTTCACCAGTCCCTCCAGCAGTCACCGTGTGCGGTATAGAATCCTCATTTGTCCATGAAACTATGCTTCCTGGCATAACATTAACTGCACGTGGGAAAAATGGTTCGAGATTGCCTTCATCAGCTGCCCCCTGTGTAATTGTTACTGATTCCTGTTGCTGAGCAAGCGTAACTGTTGTTGGATTCGATAAAATCCCAGTGAATAGCATGCTTGTCATTATTATAGTCAAAGTCAAAATCTTTTTTATGTACATATAATCCTCTTTTCTTGCTTGATCAATGTATAAAAATTTTAGCTGGGTTTGTCTTAGTAATCATGATATAGAAAATATTTAGATGGATGAATCACAGTAATTAATTATCTTGATTATATATAGATAATAAGAACAAGAAATGATTTCCCAAAAATAAAAAAATATACCGAATATAATCATTGCTATTAATATATATCTGCTATCAGTACTAAAGAAATGAGATTAATCTAGTTAAATGAAGAGACTCACTAATCGTTAAAAAGATATGGTGAGGGGGCATCGTAACCTAGATTGATTTGACGACATAATTGTCATGTTGTCAGATTTCTAGTAGAAAAATAACCAAAGAAATTATTATTACTATTATCAGAAGTAGCAACAATAAATAAAATGACAAAAAAATAGTTAGCTTTGAGTTGAGAGGTAAAATCACAATAATAGTAAGTACCCAAAGTTGGAAAATTGGAACAAGAACTCGAATATTAATTAACAACAATATAGAAAAATATACTGAAAACAAAATGTGAAATACTTGTGGTTCCGGCATTTGCTATTCTGAATATATTGGCAATTTTTTGGTGTCAAAAATTTATGGGGATAGAACATTCACAAACTGTTATGCTTAAAACTCGACAATACTTCGTTAAGCAGTATATCTTCATCGTCTGCGCTGGATGTGAGTGATCGGTAAATAAAAAAAATTGATATCGGATCCTTTAATTTTTTCCATGACAAGTGAGAACTGGATTAATATGATTGAGAATTTTGATATCCTTAATAAATATAGCATTGAGGATTGAGTTTGGTCGAAACATGCACTAAGCAACTAGAAGAATTAAAATAACTTTTTTTAAATCTAGAATAATAAAATTTTTTTTAGACGTGCATTTCTATATATACTAATGCTACTTGACAAATGATTAGTTTTCTTGTTATTGATAGATAGACGGAATTTAATGAAATCAGGACAAAGTATTCAAGTTATATGGAAATCTGCTGATAATTAGAACAATAAATTTTAATGAGTAGCAATATCCAAGTAACTGCTGTAAGGCGTACAAAAAATATGAAAAATTTTATAAACAAATACTTTATTTAGATTGTAATTATATATTCCATAATGACAGATAAAAAAGTCGTTTTACCTTTCGAAATAGTAAAATCTGAAAAGACAGATGAAAATAAAATTAAGGCAGGTTTAAAAAAGATAGAAATTTTTGCTAGTCCCGAACAAGTTGATGAAATAATCTCAGGAATTGAGAGTTTAAAGTTAGAGGCCACATTATATGACTCGCGTGGTTATGGACAGTCCAAGCAAAAAATAAGGTCAGGAAAAGCAGGAGGACAAACTGCTACTATATCCTCAAATCGTAAGACTATAGTAACTATAGCACAGTCAGATATTCTAGAGGAGTTAATACAAAAACTTAAACATATAAATGACAAGAGTGAAAAAAAGATTGGTGTAATCTCCATCCAACCAGTTGATACTTTACTTCACCTATAATAAAACATATTACATATCTTTTAATCAATTATCTTTTTTTGCTAACATTTTTTTGGTGCTGTTTGTAAACCAACGGTGTACATAAAAAATTTGATATCAAATTGTAAGTAAGAGATCATTTTTTCTTATGTTATTATTGTTTATTTTGTTAGGATATGTATTCCATGTTCTCATCATGGTAAGTTTGGAGCCGTCTTGGTTTATGTTCTCATTTCGCAGTCCTTTGGTTGTTACGTAATTATAGATTATGGCGTAACCAGTATTGTTGGTATTCGTCGATTTGATTTAAGGGCTCGAAGTATTTTTTCGGTAAATGCACTGGATCTAATTTTCAGTTCTTCTTTTATTTTAGTTGGTAAAAATTCTGCATTAAAAAGATAATCAAAAGTTTTTCCTTGAATAATTTCAATGATTATTTGCCCTGAGACTGACTTCAACTGATACGCCGGCTTCATCTTGAACTACCAACTAAACGTTAGTATGTAATCTCTTGTATGAATTGTTCAAAAGAGACTGCTCATCCTCTGAAGTCCAGACTTTATGATGTCTTATCCAGTATGTAGAGTTGATCTAGTGAATTATACCCTCTTAATTGGTCTTGAGTAACAAAATATTGGGAACCATTTGATGTAGGAATTCAAGATCTTTAATTACATATAGAGCATTGGATCAACATGAACGTCTCTCTGGATGACCCTCGCAAGCAACAGGATTGGAAATACATACTAACTGTTCCCCGTAAACTTTTGTTCTACACTTTTTTCATGGGACCATCTTACTGGTTTACATCTCTTTTTGTTTGTGCTTTACTAATGATATTTTCATTATCCGTCTTGATTGCTTGATCGTCTCAAATACTGTTGTTATTAACATTATACTTTGAATTATTTATTCTGTTATACTTAGTTGCAGATACGATCTTTCATTATTAGTAGAAAGAATATGCAGAAACAGAATGAGACAGTAGTATACAATTCAACAATAATCTAATTTTTTTACTATCTTATTAGAATATTTCAAATACAAGAAACTTGATTTATTGATTATTATGACTAAATTTGGTCTTTATACGAAATCACCTAAAATCCCATTTGAAACACACTTATATGGATTGGATGAACCGATTAAAAAACAATTAATTGATCTGAGAGAATTCGTAAAAGATCTGGGGATGAATGTTATTGAAGAAATTCGACCTCACAGAATAGTATATTCTAAGACAATAGCATTTCGTGTATTTTTAGACATAAAACCAACTAAAGAAGAATTGATAGTTTCGATAAGAATTGATAGAAAAAATCCCTATACTACATATAAGGTAAACCATAGCTTGGATTTGACAGATATTAAAAAAGAGATAGTAAGTGCGTATAAAAATATATCATGATATTTTTAAATTCAGAAATTGTTTAACCATCTATCTTAAAACCTTGAAATTCACCGGTATAAGTTTCATAGTTTATATCAATTTTATCGACTCTACTATTCTTAGGTCCAATATGACACCATTCTATCACTTTTTCAACATTTGACGGTAATCCTTCCAAAATACATTCGACATTTCCATTTTTAAGATTTCGAACCCAACCACTAACCTTATTTTTTATAGATATTTCTTGAGTATATTTTCGAAAATAGACTCCTTGAACTTTACCAGAGATTATTAGATGAGCTCTTATATTACTCAAGTAATTATTAACCGTGACATTCTCATCCTTAGAAAGCGTATCTTGTGGATTATTATTACTCAATATAATCATACGAGAAACGAGATTATCAAATATAAATTATGAGAAAGATTATAAAAGAAATTCTCCTTCCTCGTTAAAGATCTTTAATGATATACCATTTCCAACAAGTTTGAAGTTGTTTTCACTGGTTTTCGTAACTATGGGTAAAATGGTATAGAGAACGCTATAGAAACCCAACATTGTAAAAGGAGACATAATTTCCAACTTTATCATTATTAGGGTTTGAAAATCATGATTAAGCAAAAAATAATAGGTATCGTATATCCTACCAATAAGGTGAAAATTCATATGGGAGACATGAAAAAAGTTAAATGACATTTGTACTGGTTTCATCGGATTCTTAATTTAAGATAAATTACACTTTCTTCCAATTTTATAATAAAATAATGCTCTATTCTGCAACTAGTTTATACAATCCTTTTTATATATCTAATTAGCAACTATGTTGCAATTATACTTCTAAACCAGTTATACAATGATACTTTTAGCATCATCTCTTTTACAATGTTTTCAAATATAATAGCCGAAAAATATTCTCCAAACATATAATTTTAGTAAAAGTGATAAAATAATATTATTAACTTCAATATTGATTATAGCTAAAAATAAAAATGAGATCTTTCTTTAAGCAGAATAGGTAACAAAATAGTTTTTATCGATTATTTCATAAAAAATAAAATAATTATGACTGCCTATTCTAACGATAATAGGGAACAGTTACTTTTTGATTAGGTGTTATTTCACGTTGTTTCTTTATTTTCTTAACTGCATTTTCATAATCTTTCATAGAAACGAAAGCTTCAGATGCGTGTTTAGCTGCTTCTTCAGGAGAAGAATATTTTTGCAGATAATTCTGCAGAACGAAAGAAACCGCAACGTTAACTAATGAAGTGACTTCAGCTCCAGTAAAACCTTCTGTAAGTTCTGTTATTTTTTCTAGATCGACGTCATTTGAATTAGGTTTATTATTAGAATTCATTTTTAAAATCATATATCTTGTTTTCTTGTCTGGGAGTGGCACATAGACTATCTTGTCAAATCTACCTGGTCTTAGTAATGCAGGGTCAATCATATCAGCACGGTTGGTGGCAGCAAGAACCACTACACCAGAAAGAGCTTGAATACCATCCATTTCTGTTAGTAATTGGGAAACAACCCGTTCTGCTACCATACTATCATGTTCAATCCCTCTGATAGGAGCTATAGAATCTATTTCATCAAAAAATATCACACATGGTGAGGCCTGTCGTGCTCGTCTAAAGATTTCACGAATGCCTTTTTCAGATTCACCGACCCATTTTGATAGCAGTTCAGGTCCTTTAACA
>DATFEP010000029.1:0-36736 GCA_035250975.1 Nitrososphaeraceae archaeon
TAGGCGGTTGTTGTCCTGCCATCATCGGTCCCATCATCGGTCCCATCATCGGTCCCATCATAGGCGGTTGTTGTCCTGCCATCATCATGCCAGTTTTATTCATCTGTTTCATCATTTTCTGCATCTGGTTTGGGTCCATCATCATATTCTGATTCTGTGTTCCAGTCATGTTACTCATCTGGTCTTTCATAACTGGAGGATTTGCAAATACTGATTGTATGTCTTTATAACTACCAAGAAAAACTATTGCACTAAATACAGATATGATAAAAAAAAGAATAAAGTATTTGCCATTCTTGTTATTAAAATTGATATTCATTAAATTGACAAAGGCAAGTATAATATAAAAATATGAATATTTATAAATAGATTACAACTTTAAACTGCAAAGGTAGCCACCTAAAGAAATACTTGAGTCTCCAAAGATAGTCGTTCCAGGTGGTAATCCATTATTGCTCATGGTCCTCTTGTTTGCTCTCTCTCCTTTTATTCAAAAATTGGAGAATACTTTGCTTGTCCTTCACTTGATAAAATGCTATGTTATTATTTTCTTCTTCCAAAAACTCTGCAAACTTGATAATGATTTTTACATTGTGTTTCTGGTGACTTTCACTTGTATCTCTTGCTACATGATATCTATGAAAATTTGATATTAATTGTCTATTTGTTTCATTGTTGACATTTGGAATCTTTTGTAATACTGTTTCAAGCAGAAATGGCATTTCTATTTATGTTTCTAAGTACAGTATTTCCAGTATTTGAACCCTACTAGTCTTCCGATACCAACATAATAGAAACCCTATATGGATATTCCTACTGCTAAAGTACTAAATCTAAAATTCTTATTGATCAATTAACACGTACTAGATACAATAAACCTTATGATCATACAAATTAACCTTTACAATTATCTTTTAATTTATTTGTCCATATTTTCGACACCCAATTTTTTTACCAAATAGGTATAGTTTATATCAACATTCCTCACTATTTAATGATAACTTTTTTGTATCAATAGAAAGATAAGTTTCTAATGCTTGTTCAATTATGTCATCGGTAGATATTTCACGTTTTTTTGCTTCAATCTGGGCCTTTTCCCAAATATCTTCATCAATATTTATTGTTTGTTTCATATTAGTATAATTAGTAATATCTTTCTTTGAATTAATTTCTTTCGTTAAGATTATGTATTAAAAAAGTAATAGCTATTTGTAATTTGGTAGGAATTATTTGAGAATGGATAATCTTGAGACTCATTAACCTTCATTAGCATCATCATAAAATCTCTTATTTGCGATTATTCATTGATATTATTATCCAAATTAGTTCTCAGATAATAACTGTTGACCAATTTCACCGCTCTTTGTCTAAATTGGAATACTTCTTGTATCACTTTGAATTGCAATGTGTAAAAGTTTTAGCTCGACGCTGATTACTGAAATAAACTATTAAAGTATTAGTTTTACTGCAGATCGCTTTTACTTGTAATGCATGGTTTCAATTCTGCTTTAAAATAATAATGATTGTATGTAAATTTTGAATTTCTTCAATTAAATCAGAGAAATGAGTTGCTTTTCTAAAGTATTTCAACACGGGATGGAAATTGAAGATTATCTTCTAGTGATGAATATGTTATTTTTGCTTTGATATCAAAACTTTTTTACCATTTCCAGTAGCCCACATGCATTTTCTCACGGTTGCCTGAGTTCTAATGAATACTGATATCATGAGGACAGAGTATCCAGGAAATTCACAATATTTTAAAATCAATAATAGTGAAACTATGTGGTAATTATATAAGTATAGGACCTAGTATATTTGCTAAAACTTGCTTATCTATATATGATATTATGTGTCAAACTTTTACTAAAAAAAACGACTTAAAAAATAAATGGCAAATATTACAAATACAGAAGAAGCGCCGATACTTGAAATAATCCTTGTTTTATAGTCATCAAAGAATATTTTATAGGCAGAAATACAAATAAAAAAGTAGGGTAATAATATTATAATAACTGAAATACTTGCTAGTTCTTCAAATTTATTTGAAATGATTAATAGTAGAATGGAAATTATCGCGACTATCGTTGTAGCCACTAAAGGCGTTGCACTAGAAGTTAAATCTTTTAGTATTGGCAATCCCAATTGGTAAGAGATATTTTGGAGTACTCTGCTTGTCCCAGCTATGTAAGCATTGATTGCAGAGAGCATCGCAATAATGCCAATCATCCCAACCACGATATTGGAGTCCTTTATGATTAATCCATATGCTGTAGCAAGTGGTGCAGGAGAATTTGCAAGAACATAACTTCCTACTGAACCAATTAGCGAAATATTTAAAAAAATATATACAGATATGGTAATTGCTATAACTATTTTGAGTGATCTATATACTATTTTTTGTCCTCCTTTTGTCTCATAAGAAAATAATGCAGCTATTTCAAATCCTGTAAAACACCAATAAACTATCACGATTGCCTTTAAAAAATCAAAACTTGAAGAAGGATAAAAAGGATGGAAATTACTTTCATTTAAAAATGGAAGTAAAAGAGCAGATAATATAATTATAGGTGAAATTTTTGCGATTGTTAATATAATTTCTGTCTTTCCAGACAAATATAATCCTTTTATATTCATTAGGCAAAATACCGCAATTATACAAATTTCAACCAGTAATATAAGTTCAGTATCATGAATTCCAAAAGAGAAAATATATTGTCCTATTCCAGATGCTATTGTTGAAATTCCAAATACCGATGATACAGTATATAAAATAACGAGTGAAATAGATATCCTTTTCCCAAATACTTTTGAAAATAAATGATAAAAAGCTCCTGTTGCTGGATATTTGTACGAAGTCTTTGCAAGAGAATACATAACACATGATGCAGATAATGAAGCGAATAACCAAGCAATTATGGAACTTGACCCAGCGATCCCTGCAGCTATCCCAGGAACAATAAATATTCCGGAACCTATTGTTCCTCCAAGACCAAAACTAACGAGATCAAATAGACCTATAGATTTTCTGTATCCTTTTCTACCCACCATTCATTAATCTTTATTATCCTACCGATTAATCTTACTGGAGATATTGTGGATAGAACAAATTCAACATAACATGAAGATGACAAAAACAATAGTTAGAGTATATTGGTATCCAGACCACCAGCCTCATCTTGTCATAATCATCATCATTATTAAAGATGCAACAATATATGTGTCTTGACAAGGTTTATGAATATCTTGACGTATATGAATTGCTGAAAGAATATCGATTTACTATACACATTTGCTAAAGAGGATAAGACAATATTACAAGTATTAATTGAAATCGCGAATTCAAAAAGAAGATTTTTAATTTAATCTCGTACTATAATTGATGAAAAGATTAAAGTATGATCTATGGAAATAAAAAAATATATCTATCCAATTTCATTTTAAAAAATAAATAGATTGGAGAATCCACTAAGATTTGAGCAATGCAGAAACAGCCAGTGAATTGCCTAATTTGAAATCTATTGTTTGTTTTCCTTGGTTGTATAGAGCTATTACATTTATATCTTCTACGTTTTGATATTCTCCAGTTATAGGATCCTGTCCATCCATGTCATCGTCAAACTGTACAACAAATAAAGCATTATCTTTACTCAAAGTCTGCATTCTTTCCAACGGAACGGTTACTCCTTCATATTCATCACCGTATTTGTCTACATGTAGAAACATAAACTGCAAGTCGGGATTATCTGGTAAATTCAAGGTTGCACGACCATCTTTCAATTCACATGGATAAAAATCTCCCAAAAGTACAGGAGTTTTTGGCCCTATCTTTCCAGTTAATGGTATCGAACTAGCCTGTGTCAAACATTTAGTTGTCTTGTATTTGATTATCTTTTCTGTGTGGTAATAGTGACGATCTTTATGATCGCGTTCATCATCATCATAATAACGATAATTACCATCATCATCATAGCGATTAATGTCTCCGATAACAATATCTTTGAATTTGTCTCCTGCTATCTGAATAATTGTTGGAGCAAAGATTTGCGTTATATCTTTACCCTGTGCAATTTGTGAATTGATAATTTGCGCTGTCTGACTAATGGTACTCTGGTTAGCATCTCCAGATGCTATCATTCCCGTAAGGGTTTCTAACGCCTGACTTACTTGTCCTTCTGGTCTGTTCTTTAATTCTAGATTTAATAGATCTAGAGCTTTAGCTGAATCTGTACCTGCAGGAAGTTGTTCTGATATCTGTCTAGCAACTTGTTGGACTTTACCCTCATCTACCTCTGCTTCTTGAATAATCTCTTGGTCTACTTTTTGTTCTAGTTCTTCAGCACCTGGAGGAGCTACCTGAGATGCCTCTTGGTCTGCCTGTTGGATTGACGTACCCTCCTCAACTTTCGCTTTCTGATATATTTCCTGGTCTACTTTTTGTTCTATATCTCCTGCAAATGCTGTTTCACATTTGTTTTCCTGATAATTCCATGCTCGACCAGAAGTAATACAAGAATAGATATCCTGTCTTTCATTTAGATACTTTTGTAAATCTTCATCTTCTGTTTCACACAACAATGTGTCTTCATTCCATTTTCCGTGAAAATCATACAAGCATTTACTTTTATCATAATCTTTAATTTGTTCTGCAGTATTTCCTTTATAACGGTCACGGGTACAGATATCGTATAGAATAGTATCACGTGGGTCATCACATAGGTAATCTTCATATGCTGTTTTTTCTTCAAGATTCTCTATTTTACAAATATTTTCCCGATCGTTCCATTTTCCACCGTAATTATCACATATTGCCTGATCAAACCTTGAAATTTGTGTGCGTTCCTTTTCATACTCTTTGCTTTTATCAGGATCATCTATTTCACATTCGTTGGTATCGTAATTCCAAACTCCCCTGTAGGCAACACTACCACATAGGTCTATGTCTACTCTTTGGTCTCTGGTTTTATCCAAATAGTCCTCTAGCTCTTCGTTTATATCAGTACCTCCAGTGGCTACTTGAGTTGACTTCTGCTCTGCCTCCTGAATTGAGGTACCCTCCTCAACTTTAGATGGGACTGCTGTAAGTTCTGGAATTTCTTTTTGCTCCGCTGTTGGCTCTGTTACCTCCGCTGTTGGCTCTGTTACCTCCGCTGTTGGCTCTACTATTGTTGGTTCTGTAACTTCGTCTTTCTCTGTTGTTACCTCTTGCTCTGTTGTTACCTCTTGCTCTGTAGGTTCTCCAACTTCTTGCTCTGTTGTTACTGCTTCCTCTGTTGGTGAGTCGCCATTTTCAACTTTAGATTCTTTATCATTTCCGTGATTGTTATCTTCTCTTGTATTCCCATAATCCAGTTGTCCATTAGAAGATTCTAGAAATGAACCAGAAAGTAATATCAGATCGGATCCAATATACATCTGTACAGGATAAGCAGTAATCATCGAAATAGTGAGGAAAATTAATAATATTCTATTTAGCGAAATTCTTATCATGACTGGTTAGATTAGTAATAGCAAACTAATATAAAGTAGACGTACAATGCAAATAGTGATTTTCTCTACATTTATTTCATTAAGATAATAAATAATGACCGTTATCATTTTCATCATCTTTCTGCAAATGATAAAAAATGGTTAAAAAAAGCATGAAGATTAAAGGTAGAGTCAAAAATTATAATATTGTTATATACCACTTTTTAGTCAACCAGAATTACATTGAAATTTGTGACCAGCACCTAAACACTATGGAAATATACACTATTGTCGTGAATATGAACCACATTATCTTTAAAATTTGCAGATACCTGAATAATAGCATATCAAAATTTTACTTATATAGTAAATTCATAAAATGTTAAACAATCTGCAGTTTTGAATCCAATTTAGGGCTAATTGTAATTCACAAATAGCTGCCGAGCTTCTTTAAAATAGTATTAATCAAATTCATCTGAAACTGCAGCCGAGCTTCATCGTAGGGATTACAACTCTAGCAAAATCTGTCTCACACAATATAAGGCAAAAATGACCTATTTGTAAAGCCTAAAAATCAATAACATTATCTCAATAACTTTGATATTGGTTAACCAACCACCAATATCTACTGGACAACCTACATGACTGGCACCAGTTTATCATATAGCGATTGAAACACAACAAACTGCTATCGAAAATCATTATGTAAAGAAGGGAACCTATATTTTTATGAATAAATCTTTCTTTTGATGAACAATATTCATGCAGAAAGAATAATTCGAAATGTGTCCAGGACATGTATGCACTTTGATTAAAATATTACTTACGTCAACAATGGCAAGATCAAAAATATAATTCGATTCAACAAAATAAGTAAATTAGTATTTACTTAAGTCATTATACGTATACGTTTCACATTTGAAGAGATATCTTTGCTACACCGCTTCTTGTAGTGTCAAAAGGTGGATTAATTCCAGTTCCTAGGACAGTAATAACCATAGTATATTTTCCAGGATTTTCAATCATAATATTTTGAACATCACTTCCCATATGTACATGAATATTTTCCATAGAAAATACAGAAGTCCCCTTATCGTCAAACAACTGTAAATTATAATTCACATGTTGAAGATTCATATCATTAAATGGATGTTTAAAGTCAATCATAAAAGGAATTTTGGTTCCAGGAGATAAATTAGAATCCCAATTTACTAAAATTGCCACAGCATTATTTTCAGTTTTGATTGAAATTGGCTGAGTAGTAGTCGAAGTCTCGTTTTGCGAAAAAGATTGTTGTTGATGTGATGACAAAATAGATACAAGCAAAAATGCTCCCAATATTATGCTAACAGTATAATGATTAATATTATATCTATTATTCATATTATTTTATAAAAATTAAAAAATAAAAAGGTTGTGATTCTATCCAAAAACAAGCTCTGCAATATAAATTTTAAACAGCCATTTTACGCCTAAACTAATCATCATTCGTCTTTTTTTAATTCGTGATAATTTTGAAAACATTCAATAAAGATTATCATTAGATCTGTTGCATAGTTAGAAATGTTTCATGGTGAAAATTAACATGGCATTTTCTCAATTTTTAGTTCATAATTTATAAAGATTTTGTGCACGTTTAATTACTCAGTAATCTATTGATCAGGAAGATAGAATACATATATGAGATTCTAAAGTATATTTACAATACTAATGAGGACTTATTACTTGATTTGTCTTATTAATAGTAATAAAACAAGATTTTTGTAATTTTGTCATCTTTTATTTACAGAATCCATCATATTATTTTAGCACATATTATCTGAGGCCTCCGACACGTAGTTTATTATATTGAGATGAATTCTTTTTGTTCAGCTATAGGTATCTTTTAATTATGAAATCTCCAAGGGATGAATAATAGTATGGAGAATGATAACGATTTATTCCTAATTTGCTTTAATTACCTAAAAATTACTGAAATTACATATATTGACAATAGGAAATTTAATACAGATAAGCCGATTAATATCAATAAAATACAAACTTTAACATATTTCTTTCTAATTACCATTCATTGTACAATAAAACTATATTTTATATACATTAAATAATTGTAATGCGTGATTATATTAAACTCCACTATTTTCTGACTTTCTAATCTCTATCGTAACTTTGTCTCCTACTCGTAGGCCAGACTCTTCATATTCTCGTATACTTAATTTGAATGTAGGCGCATCACCAAAAGCCATGCTACCTCCAAACATCCTAGATAGGTTTTTAGTTAAATCTTCTGGAGACGTAAAAGTCATACCTAAATCTCCGAAAGGCGATTGCTGTTGCTTCCCTCTTCTAGCAGTTTTAGTATCGCTAAATACAATAAAAACAAAAGGGCCTTTTTCATCTTGAGAAGCCTCAATTTTTGATACTACAAATTCATTCTTCATAAATAATATTGTTCGTCTTATATATTATAATGCTTGGTTTCTACACTACCTTATCATTAATGCATTGGAACCTTTTTTTAGCAAGGCTGTCGACATTTATCCCTCTTGCTCGGTTACATGTTCATCTCAACGTAAGTGACCTAATTTTAGTTTACAATATCAATTTGGAACTCTGAAACTGATATCAATATGAATTATTTTTAGATACCATCATACTAGATCTTCTTGTATCCACAAATCTCTCCATTACATAGAAAAATTGCAAAATAGTTACTCATATATTGTAAAACTCTATTGATTGTCCATTCTTATAACTCTCCTTATTAAATATCATATCGCAAATCTTTTTTGCAACTTTCTCAGGTTTCATCAAATTGAAATTAGGTTTAGTAAATCCCTTTTTTATAATATCTTCCATCATCTTTGTATCTACCCCACCAGGACATATGGCCATGATTCTTACATTCTCATCAATAACTTCTTTAGCCACACTTTCGGTCAAACCTATCATACCAAACTTGCTTGCGCAATACGCAGAAAAGTTTGGAAACCCATACTTTCCAGCACCCGAACTAACATTGATAATAGTACCAGATTTGTTTTCAAACATACATGGAAGTACTTCCTTGATAAATAGAAAGGTACCTTTTAAATTAGTATCAATAGTTTTATTCCAATCTTCCTCAGTTGTTTCTATTATACTTTTAAAAAATACTGTGCCAGCATTATTAACAAGAATATTAATTCCTCCAAATTTTTTCAGCGTTGCATCAACAAGAAATTTTACATCAGAGTGGTTGGTAACATCACATTTTAAACCTAAAATATTTTCTTTTTGGGAAGGAAATCTAAGTTGAAATTCCTTTGTGACGTTTTGTACGCTATCTTGATTTCTAGAAGATATGGTTACATTTACTCCTTTTTTTAATAAGAGCAATGCAGTTTCTTTACCGATGCCTCTTGTGCTTCCAGTTATAATTGCCGTATTTTCGTTTTGTTGTTTTGGCTTCATAATAATAATATGTTGTTATGTGTACTATTGTATTAATTTTTAAGAATGAAGAATATTAGTCATTCTAATAGAGTATATGATTTTATAAAAGAAATAAGCATTTAAATATCCGAAAGTAGTGTAATATTACAACCACTGAATATTCCTTATAGCGTATTTAATTTGCAGTAACATCACAGAATTGCTAATGCCAATTTCACGAATTCATTGCAACCTATAGGAATATACTCTCCCAATCAGTGGTGTTGGAGAGAATGGAAAAAGATTAGTACAACAGACATATCGGTAGCTAGTCAAACTATTTACTATGAAAAATAGTAGGTCGTTTTTTCTTTCTCTCCGTACTAATTATTTTATTTTGAGATTTCCGTTTTCATCATATTCCTTGTATACATAAGTATCATTTGACAAGTAATGTAATGCCTTGATCATAGGTATTCCAATAATCATATTCTGGACCAACTTCAACAGTTCGGCCTCTTTACTTCCTACCTGCTTCCTAGTCATCCCTCCCTCTAGAATAAAGACGATCTCTTTTACATCATCGAACATGTGCGCATATTCTCCCGTCTCAAGTTTATGTTTCGAAGCTGCATAGTTCTATCATTATTCCAGTTTAGTAAGGGGACATCTATCCATATTATCTAGTCTCCATTCCATCTTTTGTCTGAATACTGTATAAATAATGATTTCTTTCGTTATTTTTCATATATCAGATTAATATGTCCATAATGGAGATTTCTGATTTTATAGTGATTATTTTTTTCTGTTAGTTTACTAAATCTGCCAAATTATAAAAACTCTAAAACAAATAAAGCGACTAAATATAAAAAACTTTAATTAATTCATCATAATACTAGGGGAGACCAAAGATGTGAAGAGTGTTTTATGTATAATCTAACTCCAATTTAATTCGATTTACTACGGGACCGTTAGGAACAAGCAATACCAGTGAATGAATTAGACCTTGAAGACCTATGCACAATACTAGATCTCATTGAAAATGGCCGAGAGGAAACCCAAACATTAAGAGGGATATTACTGTGACTAGTGTCTTTGATATTAACGTAATATTGAATTGATTGGCAACCTCGGGTTTAATTAGTCCACCAGAAACCTAAAATTTTTTTTTCTAACCTTGATACCCTAGCGACATAGCATTGAATCTGAAGATCATTTCTAACTAAGTATGTTACTATAGTTTCTTTGGAGCACTATTTCTGAATTTTGAATTAATAAATTTGAAGGTAATGTTCATTCCAATCTTAGAAATATTTTAAGCGTATGTAATTATATATGAACAAGGAAAAAGTAGTATTTCTTTCTATATTACTAATAGCCTCAGGCTTGTTAACGTTAGGACCATCAATAAATACACAAGCGCAAATTTATGACTTAGATTTAGGTAAAGATCACTATAAAGTATATCCAGATCCAAAAATGAATTCTGATGTAAATGTACAAAAATTAAAGTGTGTTAATAGTAACATCAATGTAAATGGTATAGATATCACTGAAATACCTCAAAACCCTACTGCCCCAGCAGCAACAAATGCAGGAGGTGCTGAAGGAACAGCAGAAGCAGCAAATACTCAAAACGATAATGCTAATGGAAACGGAATAAACTTCGACAGAAACCTTGTAAATATATGTGTAAATGTTAATTTGGACGGCCAGATAAAACCAAGTGCTCTAGAAGAATAACAAACATTTGAAGACTGCTTTTCAGTTCTAATTGAACCACAAATCTCCCGTCGATTATCCATTGTGCAAGCAACATCAATTGCAGCGTATTTAGATAGTCTCTCTGGTATGGCAAATACTGTTGATGAACCTGAAGATGTACTAGATGCCTTATTTCAGGTACCAGTCATAACGGTACAAGTGATGAGTGTCATAATAGAATGTCTAGTAAATTCAGGAAAAATTGACCCCCATCAAATGAATCTCTTTTCTGTGGTGATGGAATAGACAATGATCATGACGAGCAGACAGATGATGAGGACCCAGATTGTCAAGCATAAGATGAAAATCCTCTTACTGATCCAGATTAATTAATTAATTAATTTACCATATTCTAGAGACATTATTAGTACCAGCAATAACATAAGTGGTAGAAGATTTTTTGTCGCTTGATTGATTAGTGTTGTATTTCCTGTTTTTCTAGATATCGACAAATATGTTTCTTGTTTTTGTATACTTCCCAATACTCTCCTTTTACCGGATTCCAGAAAATGGGAGTATTGCAACCGTAGCAGCATGTATTGTTCATGTTGTTTCTATCATTATTATTAATAGTATTTCTAATATTTGAAATATTGCTATATAGTATTGATACTATTCATACTTCTATAATTAATAGCATTTCCTATATTTTTAAATATTAAAACTCTACAAAACATTGTTTTATTCTTTGATAGCAATCATCTGACAATCAATACGGGACAGGAAGCTTTTTCCGAAACATTTCTTGAGACACTTCCCAGACCTTTTAAAAATTTTGAAATTCCGCTAATTCCTACGCTACCAATTACAATAAGATCCACTTTATTATTAATTGCATATTCTATTATCTTGTCAATTGGACTGCCAGTGGTTATTATTATTTCGATAGACAAGACATCGGAACTATATTTCTTTTTTTTATCTTCAAGCTTTTCTCTCATTTCCAATTCCATTTCTTTATAAAGAACCGACATATATTCTGAAAAAGTAGTCACCTCACCTGTTTTGGGCGATCTAATTACTCGTGAAAATATTGGGGTAGGCATTTCTGCAATGACATATATAATTATTATTTCCGAATCTTTCACCATCTTGGCTATTTCCACGGCTTTGTCAAAAGCCTTTTCGCTCATGACAGAGCCGTCATATGGAAGAAGAATTTTCTTTAGCATAATTTTATAACTCACATATAATAAACATATAAATAAAAAGGTAATGTATAGGATATACTCTGAATAAGAATACATTGACCAGACATAAATGATCTAGTAAATAATGGGATCTACTTGAAAAATTCAAATCAAGTTTTATCTTGGTCGTATGATTTCAGTTTTTGTTTATGAAAAATACAATATTTGTAATTAAATTCTCTCTGAATAACCTAAATTACCTGACTCAATTTTCTTGCGTCCCATATGGGTAAAGCTATTACCGCATTTTTGATTCGATGATATTTAGGGATAGATTTCTTTTCCATGTGAATTCTGTTGTATGGTAGGCTAAAAAGACCCAGATACTATCAATATTATAATTATTAACAAATGCTTTGTTTATTGTTCTAATATTATGTCAATTTGACAGATCGATATAATTCTTCCATTACAATTCGCTACCATGATGTAAGGATATTGTTTGTGCCAGTTCTAACAAAAGATATCCATAATATGAAAATATGTTACCTTGGGTTGATATTTACTTTCTTTATCGCTAAATTAAATAATAACTAATACTTAATAACTCGCTTGCCACGGTTCCCGATGTGGATACCATAATAGTTTTTTAAGTAATCAGCTAGTATAGAATAATTATAATAAATATGCATACTTCAATTTTTATCAAAGGTATTTTATCTTGTATTTATTTTAATTCTAACCTTCTTTATCGCTTTCTTTTCCTATTTTTGAAATATGAGGTATGCGTGGAATTAAAACAGCAAAACCCGTTGCAACAACCGCTACTACATAGTATTCAAATCCTATCGCCATTCCTATAGCGGCCGAAAACCAGATACTTGCAGCTGTAGTCAAATTTGTGATTTTTCCGTCTATTTCGCCTTTTAGTATCATTCCTGCACCTAAGAATCCTATACCAGATACAATCTGCGCTGCAATTCTCGAAGATGATTGGGGATCAACTACAGAAGATAAATTTGTAAATATCATTGAACCACAAATAACTAACGCGTTCGTGCTAATTCCAGCAGGTTTTCCTCTAGACTCCCGTTCTGCACCAATAACAAAACCGGCAATTATTGAAAAAACCAGTCCTATCAAAAATTGAATTTCATTCTCTTTTATTATCCCCTCTAACAATTATTGATAGCAAATAGATGAATTTTTGTATTAATAAAAACGTTACTTTCAAAATAAATATTTTTTAATTTTCTAGCCTTTAATGGATAATTGATTATAATTAAAGGGAGTATGTTATATTATTACTGACTCAGTAATGAATCATAGTAGATAAAATGAAATTTTCTAAGTTGAAAGAGAAAAAAAAAGACGAACGGTTATAACAAATAAAAATATTAAATAACAAAAAACAAGTAAAATTTGTGCCATAATACTAAATACATTATTTCTAAAAAATTATTAGGCTATATGCACCAGAAAAAAAATAATCTCATGTACAAAGAATAGTTGTTATGTACTCTCACTCTAACAATAAGATTTTTTGGGAATTTCGTCGGAGTAAAGATAAATGATTGTATTATGAGATATAAAGGAACTAAAATCATTTGGTAAAGATATTACAAATTAAAATCATGTTTATTCTTTATAAAATGAAATTTACTAGCAAAAGATCGCTTTTTCAATCGTACCACTGAAATGATGTTCCATTACAAAGTTGCATATTACATTATAAAAGATTACGAACAATTTCAATCCGGAATATTTAATTGCATGTTAGACATCCAACGACAACATGTTCCTGATTAATAATATATGGTTACAGAACTACCAGCGAACTTAAATGATCTAAATGTTTTTTAACCTTAGGATCCTAAAATCAAAATAAAATATACAGTTGTACAATAAAAAGGTAGAAACATCTGGTTTATGGCATACGGTTTCTGATCTGGATGTCATTTCAAAGTTGGGTAGTAGCTCAACAGAAGGTCTATCTGATCAAGAAGTAAAAGAAAGACGAAAAATTTATGGTGAAAATATTCTACCTGAAATTAAACATCGTTCAAAAATTCGTATTTTATTTTCCCAATTCAAAAATTTACCAATAATATTTTTATTAATTGCAACTATTCTTGCATATTCACTGGGAAGGTACCTAGAAGCCATATCAATAATCGTGGTAGTCTTCATAACTGCAGGAATTGGTTTTGTTATGGAAAATAGTTCTGAAAGGACTATTCGATCATTGGCAAAATTAGGATCACCCAAAGCAAAAGTTCTCAGAAATGGAAAGGAATTCCAAATAAATGCCCATGAATTAGTAGTTGGAGATATAATTGAATTTGAAGCAGGAGATAGAATTCCAGCAGACTGCAGATTAATAGAATCTTTTGGATTGATTATAGATGAATCACCACTTACAGGTGAGTCTCATGGTATCCTAAAAGATTCTAGTTTAATTTGTTCCAACGATACTGAATTGGTTGAGAGAAAAAATATCTGTTACATGGGAACTATGACCCAAGAAGGAAGAGGAAAGGCTATTGTTGTAAATATCGGTAAACAAACAGAAATTGGAAGAATTGGATCGCTTTTAGAAAAGGTAACCGGTGGAAAAACACCATTTGAAAAAAAAATTGAACAGCTTGGGAAAAAATTAGTTTTAGTCATTCTTTCCATAACATTATTTTATATAGTAATAGGTTATTTTCAACATTTTCCGATAGGATCTTTATTTCTAAGTGGCATAGTTCTAGCTATTGCTGCTATTCCTGAGGGCTTGCCTGCTATCGCTACTATTACGCTAGCATTGGGTGTGAAGAGGATGGCAAAAAAAAATGCCTTGGTTAGAAAACTTGCAAGTGCAGAAACTTTAGGTTCAATAACAATAATATGTACTGATAAAACTGGTACATTAACCCTAAACGAACCAACTGTAAAACAAATAATTCTAGGTGACGGTACAATTTTACAAACGACAGGGTCCGGCTTTAACCCTTCTGGGAAAATATACAAGGGTATAACTCCACCAAATGAGAAAAACATGAATGATTACTTACAAAAGACCGAAGATAAAAATCAATTACTATTATTCCAAACTATAACATTATGCAATAATTCTGAATTATATTTTGATGGCATACATTGGAAAATTAATGGTGATACGACAGAAGGAGCTTTGATAGTTGCTTCAGAAAAGATGGGGTTTAAGAAAAGAGATTTAGAAAAGGAATATCCTCGAATATGGGAAGAACCGTTTGATTCAAAGACTAGGAGAATGATAACAGTGCATAGAAAAAAAAATAAATTATTAATTTGTATAAAAGGTGCCCCGGAAGAAGTTTTTCCATTATGCAAAAAAATAATGGAAAAAGACGAAGTAATTGTCCTTGATGAAGAAAAAAAGAAGAAATTAAATGAAAAAATCACAGATATTACTTTACATGGATATAGAAGCTTATTAATAGCCTTCATGGAGGTTGAATCGGATAGTAGTAAAATTAATTACAGTTACAAATTCATTATACAGAACGAAGCGATCTTATTAGGACTAGTAGCATTATATGATTCTGTAAGACCAGGAGTTTTGAATGCTATAGATTTTATTAAAAAATCTAAAATCAAAATAATGATGATAACAGGAGATCATCCATTGACGGCAAAAGCAATAGCAAAGGAACTGGGAATATGGAATAATGATAACAATGTTCCAGACGAATTTATGATGATAACAGGTAAAGAATTAGAAAAGTTATCGGTTGATAAATTGGCAGAAAAAGTTGAAAGAATAAGAGTTTTCGCCAGAACTACTCCAGAATATAAATTAAAGATCGTTGAAGCACTACAAAGAAAGGGACACATAGTAGCAATGACTGGGGACGGAATAAATGATTCTCCAGCTTTAAAACAAGCAGACATTGGAATAGCAATGGGAGAAAAAGGTACTGATGTTGCGAAAGAGTCTGCGGGGTTGATATTGTTAGATGATAATTTCAATACCATAACCCATGCAATCGAATTAGGTAGATTAATTTTATTCAATATAAGAAAATTTGCAATGTTTCTATTATCGTGTAATTTAAGTGAGATAATGATAATGTTATTGGGGATAGCACTATCACTACCATTCCCCTTACTTCCTCTTCAATTACTATTAATGAATATGGTAACAGATACATTCCCAGCGTTAGCCCTTGCTGCAGAAAAGGGAAACAGAGATGAATTGATGTTGCGTCTTCCGTCCAAAAATGAACCGGTAATTTCAAGAAAAGAATGGTATTCCATATTTATTCAATCTCTATTTATGACCATAGGCACAATTGGAATTTTTCTCTGGGCACTAAATACAGATGAAAAAAGAGATGTTGCACAAACTCTAGTTTTTGCAACCATTGGAATGACACAGATCTTGCATGTATTAAATTATTCATCGTTACTTCGGAGATTTGTTGATAATAATCATAGAATAAATAAATATCTAATAGGTGCTATTTTACTCTCTTTTGGTATATTATTCATTGCAGTTGATGTAGAACCTCTTAATAACATCTTTGAGCTACACAGGTTAAATTTGAATGAATGGCTAATTTCATTATTTGTTTCGTCACTTTCTGTTTTTGGTGCTAGTTTAACAATTGGTATATTTAATAGTAAAATACATTTCTTAAAACGCCTTAAATAAACAATTGGAATAAAGCAGATTAAACGAAATTAAACAACTAGTAGACAAATATAATAAAAAAAGAGATGTAAAATATGGCAAGTGATAAATTATAAAAAGTAACAAATCATAGGCACTTAACTGAATACAATTCTTTGTTTATGGATTAATTTATGGATGTCTTAATTTTCTATTTGATTAATAACAAAACTCTCAAAAAAAAGAACAAAATATTTGAAGAATAATAGAGTCTATCCATAAATCCTTGAGATCATACAAGCATTTCTTCCTAGAAAAGTAAGTGAAATCTTATTTTCAATATGAAATTGAATGTACCCTGATTCCTTCTCTAACCACTCAAGAAATTTATTAAAAGATTCTCTTTGAACACCTTTAAAGGATTTTTTATAAATCTCGTCAATATCAAAGATCGGGATATTGCCTGTTTTCTTAGAATGATAATCTCGAGAACAAAGTTCTCGCAAAAGTTTATCTTCCATCCCTCTAATATCCTTGTAAGAATCTTCAAGATTTGTTTTAGCAATATTTTTCATTGTTTTCACCTTTCATCTACAGCCCTTCACCTATAGTAGTAGTAACAGTTCTTTTTCTACCTATCGTTACAAATCTTTCGTCCAAGATTTCTTTTATTATATCAGATCTAGAACAGATTCCAATAATTCTTCCGTCATTTTCAATAACTGGGAGCATGGAAATGCTATTTTTATCCATGATATCAATTATTTTATCAACTTCTGTGTCTTGGTTTATCACTAAAGGATTAACTGTCATTATTTCATTTGCGGTAGTAATATTTAGGTCCTTACCAGATTTAATTGCACGTAGCAAATCGATAATGGTTATAATTCCAATCACCTTTCCATCATTGTCTATGATAGGCATTCCGTTAACTACACCTAAGACAATTCTTGTAGCTATCTCTATAACAGTTACATTTGCCTTTGCACAAATTATATCTATCGACATAACATCATAGGCTTTCATCCTAAACTCTCAAGTCCCACTTTAACCATGTTGATTTTAGACTGTAATATAGCGATGCCGATGATTTGGGCGTATATTTTTTGTTTTTTGTCAATTTTATTTTTGATAATTTTATCACAATGCTTATGAATGATAGTAAATATTTCTCCGTAACGAATACACTGTATTGCTCTGCATTAATTTGCCCTATTCAACAAATACTTATTTTCATCTTAATTTGAAAGCTAGTAACTTCCGAGTATAAAAAAATAAATCTTTGCGATTTAACTTTGATTACAAGGTTCCATTGAATTACAAGGCATTGATTGAAGAAGTCGTTGGAAATCCCAATATATGGACATGAATTCCTCGTTTGTACCTAATATGTCAACATATGATAAGGAGTTAGCGGTATGTGTTTCATTGTAACGTTTATGATAGGACAATTCATAAGAAACAAAATATCCACTTATTAGTTCATTTATTAGAAAGATATAGGGCTTGTCGCACCTGATGTACTTGAGAAAGACCGAAATACAGAATGATGAAAATAATAACAATAATTAATTGTCTACACATGTATAGATGCACAATAATTTAGATAATTTAAGAGAGTTAAAAAACTAAACCTAAGAATTTCTAAACCAGTAAAAAATAATATTTACAATCTATTTCCATCTGTATTTTGACATTATATCTAACACCTGATTATCAGTTACCTCTGAGAAGTTCTGATAAAATTCTCCTACTGCAAAAAAAATCAATGGCGTACTTAAAATAATTGTTTTGTCTACTAATTTGGAAATTAAATTTGCAGTATCTCGTGGTGCCACAGGCACTGCCAGAATTATTTTTTTTGTATTTTGATTTCGTAGCCATTTTATGGCAGCAAAGGTAGTTGCACCCGTAGCAATTCCGTCATCAACTAAAATGATAGTATTATTTTTTAGATCATAACTATCATCTCCACGGAATTTATTCAATCTTATCTCGATTTCTTTAACTTTATTACTTATTTGTTTTTTTATATATTCTTGAGAAATATCTAACTTTTCAATTATGTCTTCGTTAGGAAAAAAACTTCCATCATGAGTCACTGCACCGATAGCAAGCTCAGTGTTATCGGGTGAACCTATTTTTTTTGAAATAATGATGTCTAATTTTACATTTAGAGATGTTGCTATAATGTCACCCAGGACTATACCTCCTCTAGGAATTGCAAGAACCGTAATTGGGTGATCCTTTTTATCAATAATTTTTTTCAATTCATTAACAAGTAGAACAGCTGCTGCTTCCCGATTTTCGAATATTTTATTGTTTTGACTGATATCAGTCATTATTTTAAAACTCAAATTTAAGCGTAATGTATAATACTTATTTAAAGAAACGTTATCTTCTATCTGATAAAGAATTTTTTTAATATTCCCTTTCTGCCACTTGTTCGTGACAGTACATACATAAACCACAAATTTTACAGGTTTGTGATATTGTATTTCCACATTTGGGACAAACACTTTCAGGATCGTGAACAGTCACTTCATTAAATTCATGTTGAGAACGGATCCGCGTCATAATTTAGTGATGTAGTATAACTTAGGCGATATATAACTCTTAAAAAGATTGTTCATTTATGATATCACTCAAAATTTCACATATTAGATCAATTCAAGATATAAATCGAGTCAAACGTATTTTTATAGAATTTGGTTAGGAGACGTATTAACATTAAAGCATAGAATCATTAAAAGTTCTTAAAAGAAAGATGAGTTAGCAAAAACATTATCAATAATCAAATTTCTTAGATATATTAAACTTTTTATCTTTTTATATGAATACTTTTTTATGGACTTGGATCTAAAGAAGAAAAGAGAAGAACATCTTTTTGCAGGAGGAAAGGAAAAATTAGAAGATCGTCGAAAAAAAGGAAAATTGACTGCGTTTGATAGAATAAATTCTATTTTTGATCACGGTACCTTTACAGAAATTGATCCATTTGTAACGCATGAATGCAGTGACTTTGATATGGACAAGAAAAAAATTCTAGGAGATGGCGTAGTTACAGGCTATGGAATGATTGACGATAGATTGATGTATGTTTTTTCCCAAGATTTTACAACATTTGGTGGATCCTTAGGATTAGCATATTCAAGAAAGATTTGTAAAATAATGGATCTTGCATTGAAACAAGGAGTCCCTGTAATAGGAATAAATGATTCAGGAGGGGCACGAATTCAAGAAGGAGTAGATAGTTTAGCAGGATATGCAAATATTTTTCATAGAAATGTGAAAACATCTGGAGTAGTTCCTCAAATCTCATTGATAATGGGCCCTTGTGCTGGAGGTGCGGTCTATTCGCCTGCCATAACTGATTTTATTATAATGACGAAATCATCATTCATGTTTGTAACGGGACCCGATGTTGTCAAAGAAGTTACAAACGAGAATGTGACCTTTGAAGAGCTGGGAGGATCAGGTGTTCATAATGTAAAAAGTGGAGTAGCCCATTTCCTTGCGGAGGGTGAACAAGATTGTTTCAAGATTTTGAGAACTCTTCTGTCTTTTCTACCTTCTAATAATCTAGAGAATCCACCTAAAATTGACTCTAAAGACGATCCGTCAAGAAGAGTTGAAGAACTTGATTCAATTCTTCCTTCTAGTCCAAATATACCCTACAATATGGAAACTGTAATTAAAAAAATTGTAGATAACGGGTTTTTCCTAGAGGTGCAAAAACATTGGTCACGCAATATAATAATTGGATTTGCTCGACTTGACGGAAATCCTGTTGGAATCGTTGCTAACAATCCAGAAGTTTTAGCTGGCGTTCTGGACATTAATTCATGCGATAAAGGAACTCGTTTTGTACGTTTTTGTGACTGTTTTAATATTCCTCTTTTAGCTTTAGTAGACGTACCAGGTTTTTTACCGGGGACTGATCAAGAATGGGGAGGCATAATTCGTCATGGTTCTAAACTCTTATATGCTTTCTCTGAGGCTACAGTACCCAGATTTACGGTAATTACAAGAAAAGCCTATGGAGGAGCATATTGTGTCATGAATAGTAAACATATAGGTGCAGATTATAACTTTGCTTGGCCTACAGCTGAAATAGCAGTGATGGGAGCTGAAGGGGCAAGTAGTATAATATGGAAGAAGGAAATAGCAGAGTCTCAAAATCCAGTTGATAAAAAATCGGAATTAGTAGAGAAATACAGAATGAAATTTAGTAATCCGTATATAGCTGCCTCAAAAGGATTTTTGGATGATGTCATAGAACCAAATGAAACAAGATACAGACTAGTATCAGCGTTCAGGGCCATTTATAGAAAAAGGGAGGAAAGATCAAAAAGAAAACATGGCAATATTCCTGTTTAAAATTTTATGCTCCAAAGATAGTCAATGGCCGTATAATTCCTTTTTTGTTTTCTTAATGTTCAGTAAAGGAAATAATAGATCCAGATATACAGAAAAGTGCAAAATGGTAAAATATATGGTAAAGATTATAAATTCTAATAAATACAATAGAAAAAAAGCCTTAATTTATCTAAATTCTTCCATGTTTATCAAATCACAAAAATGAATTAAACGTTATTAACTATTTTATATTATTTCTTAAAATGTGGTTTCGACATGGTAAAGATTCTAATAGCAAATAGAGGAGAAATAGCTATCAGGATAGCTAAAACCTGCAAAAGAATAGGAATAGAACCATACGGTGTTTTTTCAGATGCAGATAAAGAGTCTTTACATATAAAATATTGCGATGATGCAGTTAACCTAGGAGGTTCTATGCCGAATGAAAATTATCTTTGTATTGATAAAGTGATTGATGCTGCTAAAAAACTAGACTGCGACATGATTCACCCAGGTTATGGATTTCTTTCAGAAAATCATAATTTTGTCAAGGCATGTAAAGAAGAAGGCATAGTTTTCATAGGACCTTCATTTAAAGCAATGACGCTTTCAGGAGACAAAGTAGAAGCTAGAAAGATTGCATCAAAATTAGCTGAGACGGTTAAAGGAGAAGAAGTAATGGATGAGGAACAGGCATCTAGAGTAGCAGAAAGAATAGGATATCCAGTAATCATTAAAGCAGTAGAGGGAGGAGGTGGCAGAGGTCTAAGGATAGCAGGATCTCAAGAAGAGTTAATTGATCTCTTTTTATTGTCCAAAAACGAATCAAAAATAAGTTTTGGTTCAGATAGACTGTATCTCGAAAAATATTTAGCAAATCCTAAGCATATAGAAGTTCAAATACTCGCAGACTATAATAACACAGTTCATCTTGGAGAAAGAGAATGTTCTATTCAAAGAAGATATCAAAAACTGATTGAGGAAACACCCTCTCCTACTTTAACAAAAGAGACTAGAGATGAAATGACAGAGACGGCTATAAAGATAATTAATGAAATTGGATATGATAATGCAGGCACGGTAGAATTTCTCTACAAAGAAGGAAGATTTTATTTTATGGAAATTAATGCTAGAATTCAAGTAGAACACCCCATAACTGAGGAGGTAACAGGAATAGACATTGTTGAACAACAAATTCGCATAGCTACTGGTGATGGACTTACCATAAAGCAAGAGGATATAAACCCCAAAGGACATGCTATAGAATGCAGAATTAACGCTGAAAATCCTATAACTTTTGCTCCTTATCCAGGTAAAATTGATCAATTTATTCCACCTATGGGAGAGGGTATAAGAGTTGATACAGCATTATATGAAGGATATTCCATTCCTGTGTTCTATGATTCTCTTATTGCTAAATTAGTATGTCTTGGCCATTGCAGGGATGAAGCAATAGATAGGATGAAAAAATCTCTACTGTCCTTCAGAATATCAGGAATTCCGTCGACCATTTCTTTTCACATATCTGCCATGAACGATAACGATTTTTTAACTGGTAAATATGATACATCATTCATCAACAAAATGAAACACTTTTCACCAAGAAATGGTGAAATAGCTGCTGCAATATTCTCAATGCTACCTAAGAAAATTCAATTCATAAAAACTCAAGAAATCCGAGATGCTTGGATACAACGAAAATTGGATTTGAATGAGACGAGTTATTTAAATGATAACTGGAGATGGTCAACGTAATTGAGGGTAAAAGTTAACGATAATGAATATGATATCGAAATTATCGGTGAAAAGGTTATAGTTAATAATATTAATTTTGATTTAAAAAGATATAGAGATAAAATTACATTAGGTAATGATACATTTTATTTGGACTTTGTAGAAGAAACTGAACCTTCATTAATGATAATTAATGGAGTAAGTTATGTTGTATCAAAAGATTTTTCAAATTACGGGTTGGAAAAAGAAATACGCGCTCCAATAAATGGAAAAATCACAGATCTATTGGTTAATAATAATGATCTTATAGAAAAGGATCAAACTATTTTGGTTCTTGAGGCTATGAAAATGGAGAATCAAATAAAATCTCATTTAAAAGGAGTAATTGAGAAAATATATGTATCCAAGGACCAATTAGTAAAAAAAGGAGATATCCTTGTGAAATTTGGATGACATATCATTTTACGAGTAAATAATAATGGATGGGTGGATAGATAGAGATCTATAGAAATATGTTTTTCATGAGCAAGGGTATGCAAGATTGATCAATTAAAAAATTTAATCAATTTCGATTGTCATCCTTAGTACACTAAAAATAATCAAGATGATTTGCAAGGAATTTTTTATAGGTTTATAAACACTGTATGTCTATTAAAATTATGTCTTTTAATAAAAATTATTTTTATTACCTAAAATCTTGGTGCAAAGAATATGACTGAAAAATGCCAATTAAAGTTATTGATGGTGTCGACGGAATACCCACCAATGAAAGGTGGTGTTGGAAGGTATACATACAATTTGGTAAAAGCAATCCAAGGGATAGGTATCGATACACAAGTTGTCTCAGGAGAAGAAGGTAATGGAAATTACAAAGGGTTATCGCCATATAACAAAAATAATTCAGATCTATTATTAAAGATTGTAAATGAATCACAGCCAGATATCGTACATATTCAAATGGAACATGGATTATACGGACTGAATTTTAGATCCCTAGTTCCAGGTAAATTAACTACATCGTTAGACTCTTTTTATTCAAAATGTCCCAAACCAATAGTAACAACTTTTCACTCTGCATATGATTTTAAAGAATGGGTGAATTTAGATCCCAATTTTCAAAGAACAGGTTATCTTGAAAAAATAAAATGGAAAATAAGAAAATTAAGAAATTATTGGTTCAGATCAATAAACTATGAGCCATTTAACAATCTGAACGAGCAAATTTTGAATCATAGTAAGGCAGGAATTGTATTTTCGCACTATTTATGCAATTTCATACCAGGATGTAAAGTTATTTATCATGGGTCTGAACCAGCGTTTCCTGAAAAGATAACAAAACAGTTTGCTAGAAAAAAATTGCATTTGCCGGAGAATGGCAGAATAGCACTTTCTTTAGGTTTTTTTACCTTCACTAAGGGATGGGATATTATTAATAAAATAGATATTCCTAAAAACTGGACAATAATTTTAAATCATTCAAGAAATCATTTTAGTAGGCAGGAATACAACTTAGATTTCAATGAAAGTAGACACAGAGACAGAATAATGAATTTGAATAAGGATTATCTATCAGAGGAAGAGATGTCATTATTGCTGTATGCTTCGGATATTGTATTTTTGCCATATAGAGTTAGTTCTGGTTCAGGAGTAATGTTTGATGGATTTGGACACGATTTGCCATTCCTTGCTTCTAGTCTAGGTTTTTTTAAAGAATTTGAAGACTTACATTTAGGTATGACAATAGAAGGAAAACCAGAAGAATTTACAAAGGGACTAGAGGTCATTGATAGGAATTATGATATGTATCTATCGAATGTTATAAAGTTTAAAGAAAAATTAAGATGGTGTGATATCGCAACACAACATCTAAATATATATAAAAGCTGTGTTGAAAGAGAAAAAAATATCAAAAGTGAAATACTAATAAATTAAGAAATAATTATAATTTGAGATACTGAATATGCCAATAATCTGAAATATCGGCTAAAATTGGAAGAATTAATTACTTTATCTCTTAATATAATTATTTCAGTGAATTTTTTTCTATTCTCAAAACCAATCCAAATAAAGAAAAAACAATATATGAAAACTAAATCTTATAATTTCAAAAAATACTATAAAATTTAGGAAGAGTTTTTATTGTTAATTTTCATGAATTTAACTAAATCTTCATTTTCAGTGTAATGCACAATAAACAAAGGTCTTTTAAGTTACTGTATAATCTTTACTATTAGAAAATTGCGCAAATCAGAAAACATGATCTTAAATATAGGATCAGTTAGGAATCCACTTTGCACAGATCCACATTGCTATAAACGATCTGGAAATCATACTTGGATTATACCAGGTTATAATCTTGAAATAAATCAAATGAATTTAAAATGATTGAAAGGAATTTCATGAAACAAATTTGCCTGCAAATGCTCGACAACAATAAAAAAATAGATTTTGTTGGGATAATAGGAAAAAATGGTAAGCTAATTACTGGTAGAAGTAACAATATGGTTAAAGACCTGACCTTTGATTACAAGATAAGCCAAGAATTACCTCCGGTGCTTGAAATATTTGAATTAATGAAAAATTGTGATTTTGAAAAGGTTTGGCATGAAGGAGAATTAGCATATTCGACTATCGAGTCATGTAAATTAATATTAGTTATTTTGCCACTTACTAAGAACGGACAAGAATTCATTTGTTTTTTGTTAACTAATGGTCAAAATAAAGACAATGTTGAACCTATGATTGAAGAAGTTTTATTTGGGTTATAACGTAGCATTATTTATTATCTATTGATAGTTTTGAATAGAACAAAAAACAATGAAATGACTATTTTAAAAAAGATATAAATATTTTTTCTCCTACTTTGAACCTGTTATATAGTCTAATAATGTGTCCAAATCTACGGTAGCTACACAACACACTTTGTCTGCACCTCCATAATACAAAAATAAATTGTTATCAATAATTGCTGTTCCTGTTGGGAATACGACATTATTAACGTCACCAAAACGCTCATAACGTTCGAATGGTTCTAAAATAGGCCTGCTAGATCTAGATATTACTTTTGACGGATCATTTAAATCCAATATTACTCCACCTGCCCTATAGACCTTTTCCTGATTTACGCCATGATATATCAGTAGCCATCCTTTTTTGGTCTTTATAGGTGCCGGGCCTGCACCAATTTTTAGATTTTCCCAATCTTGTTCTGGTTTTATAATCACCTTATGTTCGTTCATTTCGGTCAAAGTAGATCCTTTATATAACCAAATACTTGGTTTATCAGTACCATATTCCGGTCCAATAAAATGACTGGGTCTTCGTAAAGAGAGATATACATTTTCTTTTCTTTTAGAACCAGAATTTTTTACCGCAAATTTCTCTGGGAAAAAGACTATATCTTTATTGTCTTCCACTGGATTGCTAATTATACCCATTTTTGAAAATTCCAAGAAATCTTTAGTAACTGCCAAAGCTGAAGAAACTGTTGGTCTAAATTTTACGTAGTCAGATAATACGACATAAGTAATAAAAATATCATCGTCGATCATGGTTATCCTTGGATCTTCAATGCCATATTTTTCGTAGTTTTCAGTAATGTCAATTACAGGATTTTTCCTCCGTTCAAATGTATAACCATCAACGCTTTGTGCGTATCCTATTCTCGAAATATAATAATCATATTCTCCTATCGCACGATACAACATATTTACATTCTTTCCGTCATACAGGGTAGAACAATTGAATACTGCTTTAGATTCCCACCAGCTTTCAATTTTAGGAAACAGTATAGGATTCTTTGAGTATCTTTGAAATAATCCATTATCTGCAGACAATCGAATTTAGAATGATTTACGGTAAGAATGTTATTAACATTGAGTTAAAGTGTAACTGAATTTTGTAACGTAAGAATTAACTATTATTTTGTAATTATTTTGGGAATGTTTTAATCGTAATAAAAATAAAAATACATCTTGTTATTACTGGAGATAGCACTAAAATCGATTTTGGTTAGTTGATATTTATTAATAATAAATAAAAAGTTGTAAGATTATCAAATTATTGAATAATATTAATATTATTTTACCGGATTTTGACTACTTTTAGTTTCACGCCCTTTCTCAGATCCTGAATGATCTTTTCTATTTGTTTAACTTGAACCAGATAATTGCTTTTCATATAATCTAGACCAGACTTGTGTTTTTGAAAAGAAGGAGCCGCAATTCCATTCTCTGCTATTATAATATCATATCCAGTGAGGAACGCGTCATACACGGAATGTTTAACACATATATCGGTATGAATTCCTGTAAAGATTATTGATTCCACACCTTTTCCTTTGTAAAGTGAATCAAGTACCTTTGCCAAATTAGTTCTATGAAATGCACTGTAACTATTTTTCAAAATTATATGGTCATTATCTTGTGGTTTTAATTCATTTATAACTTCCGATCCTTTTGTATCTTTCATTGCATGAACTCCCCATATTTGTAATTCCCTGTCAGATCGAATATGAGAATCATTGCAATACACTATAGGAATATTATGTTGCCTAGCAAAATCAAGCAATAATTTGATGTTAGGTATTATTGTTTGTACTTTAGAAAATTTTAGTTTTCCATAAACAAAATCATTTAACATATCTAGCACCAAGATTACTATTCTTTTCAAAACAAGATATATTACTGGAGTTGATCTATTTATATGGTTTAATCTATTATTTAATATAGATAACCAATACAGGAAACGTAATAGAAAAAGAAGATGTTAGTTGAAAGATTCAATTGAATTTTTTAATTCCTTACTTAGGTATACTGGAAAGGTCTTTAATTCAGGATCAAGTCTTTTAAATTTTCTAGGTAATATAGACATCTGATATTCGTAATATTTCTTAATTTCTGGAATTGTAGGAAGATTTATCATTATATTACCATTTTTAATAAATTGTTTCAACAGAGGTATTCCATAAGCAATTTTTTCATATTCAAGAGCTAAGATATCTTTATAAAATTTGTCGTTTTTAATAATTCTAAAAATTTGTTTGGGTCCTGGAAAAGAGATCTTGTCTAATGATTTCTTCATTTTATATATTATTTCATATTTTTGTTTATCCTGATCCGAGTATTTTTTGATAGCAACTAATTTATAAACACCGTTCAAGGCGGGATCGTCTCTAGATGTTACCAATTCAGTACCTACACCAAAGGAATCAATGGGAATTTTTTTCTTTACCAATTTTTTGATTGTATATTCATTAAGATCTCCACTCACCATTATTTTTGTTCCTTTGTAACCGGATTTGTCTAGAATTTTCCTAATCTTCCTACACAAATAAAATAAATCTCCACTGTCAATTCGTATACCACCACACTTTACTCGATGTTTGATAATTTTTTTTATTGCGTTTATCGAATCATAAGTATCTATTAATAAAAAACTATCCGGAAAGATAGTCACAAACTTTTTGAATGCCTCTATTTCCTCTTCAAAACTCATTATATATGAATGTGCCATGGTCCCGGCTGCTGGAATTCCATACCGAAACGAAGCAAGAGTATTTGAGGTGCTTTTACATCCTGCGATATAACTAGCTCTGCTTGCAAATAATGCTGCATAAGGGCTATGTGCTCTTCGAAACCCGAATTCTATCACAGTTTTGTCCCCAGCTGAATTAACTATTCGTGATGCTTTTGAAGCAATTAATGTTTGAAAATTCATCATAGAAAGAACATATGTTTCAAATAATTGAGCCTGAATAATAGGAGCTTCGATTCTTAAAAACGGCTCATTTGGAAAGAGAATTGTACCTTCAGGTACTGCCCATAAGTCTCCAGTAAATTTAAGATTTGCCAAATAATCTAAGAAGTTCTTATCGTTTTTAAATGAATTATGAGTTTTAAGAAAATCAATCTGTGTACGAGTAAATTTGAAATTCATGAGGAAAGATACTATTTGTTCCAATCCGCATACTACCAAATAATTTCTGTTATTTGGAAGTTTTCTAACGTACATTTCAAATTGCCCAATAGTATCATTCATACCTGAATTGAAATATGCTGATGCCATAGTTAATTCATAAAAATCCGTTGCTAAAGCCATATTATTTTCGTAATTGCATGATGAAATGGTCACGGGATATCTATAATAGGAATCCACTAATAAATATAAAATTCTGATAAAAAACTAATCGATATTATAAAAAAGAATTCCAAATATATGTGTAAAATTTATTAAATTCAAAATAAAGTTAGATGTTCATCGGACATGAAGAATTTTGTCTAATGCTTTAACTATATCAGTTTTAGTAACTATTCCGACCAGCTTATTGTTGGAATTAACAACCGGTAATCCACTAATTCCATTTCTTGCCATTATTTTTGCTGCGTCCGCGAGATCGGTTTTGTCTGATACAGTTATAGGCTCTTTTATCATAACATCTTTTGCTACCAACATCGAGGTGACCCTTGTCGGAAGATATCGCTGTTCAAGATATTTTGAAGATACTTTTTTAGAAAGTATTGAAGGTGATTTGTCACGTCGGAACATAAAACTGACTGGTAATAGGTCGCGAATAGTCACTATACCAAGCGGTTTATTATTTTCTACTACAATAAGCCTAGATATTTTATGGATATTCATTAATAAAAGTATTATGTGAATATTTTCGTATAGATCGACAGTGTGAACTTTTTTTGTCATCCAATCTTTTGAAATATATTTATTCATATAATGATATGCATACAACTCTACCAAATCGCTCTTGGTAATTATTCCCTTTTGGATTCCTTCGTCATCAAGGAGTACCAATGAGCTTATACTATTTTTTAACATTAAAGTCGTACAATTTTTTATTTCTGAATTTTGATTAATGGTAACTAGATTTTTTTTCATTACCTCTTTTACCATAATTTCGTAAAGTTTTTTTTCGGTAAAAGAGTCATAAAGATACTTGGAAATGTCCTTTTCAGTAATAATACCAATTGGTCTCTGATCTTTAGACACAACTATTCTGCTAATGTTATATCTGATCATAAAATTTCTTGCATCCAAGAGAGTATTATTTGGTTTTAACGAAATTATTTCTCTGCTAACATCGTAAGCATCTAGTAAAAAATTGTCGTAATGGAGTGATTTTTTCTTCAAGTAAAGATTCCCCTTAGCTGTAGCGATATACTCCTCGCTTGGTCCAAAATATTGTAATAATCCTCGATTTACCAATTCTGCAGTGTATCTTCTAACTTGTTGATGAGAAATATTTAATTCTTGTCGAATTTTTTTCTTTGTTAAAGGTTCGGTAGCTAATCCTAAGATTTTAATAAAAATTCTTTCTTGTCCACCTAAATTTATCGGTATCTTGATTATTTCATCTCACTGCATATTGTTAGAAAATTTATTATAAAAAGAATATGGTTCAATGATATTGCAGTGCAAATTTAAAAAACTCATTAAATATTCTTTACATCTTACCTGAGAAAAATTAAAGATCGGTAAAAAAATAATGGTAAAAAATTTATTTTACATCTATTTTGACTGATTCTGTTTGCTCTGGCTTGGTGGGTACCTTTTTTGGAATAGAAATGTGTAAAACGCCATTTTTCATTTCAGCTTCGATATTTTTAGGTATTATTTCTTCAGGAAGGGGAAGTTCTCTTTGAAATGATTTATACGATCTTTCGTTATAGAGATAATTCTTTCTTTTCTCTTCAGTTTTTTCAGTTTGCTCTCCAGATACTAGAATCGAATTTTTTGTCGCATTGATTTGGATTTTTTCCTTGGCGATACCCGGGGTTTCCAGTGTCAATTCATATTTATCTCCTTTGTCTATAAGATCACATAAAGGCATTCTCACTTCTAGTTCTTCATATTTAGGAAATCCAATTGTTGGAAATCTCCAATCCCAAAGTGAGGGAAATCGTGGTAAAAATGCACTCTCAATATCCCTTCTAAAATTTTCAAAGATATCATCCATTCGAGCAGGGTAACGATTATCTTTTATTTTCTTTTTCTCTATTGAATTTGGTTTATCCATATTTGAAAGGAGTAGTCAATTTATTTAATTACTAAGCATTCAGTGTATTGCAATGCAATAAAGTATCACCAGAATTATAACACCAACAAAGATAGATTTTTCGTTCAAATTAATAATACAATGCACTTTATTCATAAATACAATATTATTCTTAACCTTTATACCGTATGCATAAGCAAATGATTTTATTCAATTATATATTTGAGCGAGAACTTATTTGATGTTCTACTTTCTTGTACTTAAAACATGATCATCGGACTTCGTTCTATTTTACCTATAGATTACTTTTTTTATTATGTTTTTTATTTCCAGTCAACTACTTTTAAAATGATAATGTTTTCATAACAATATCCCAAGGAGTCACTATTTTATTTCTGTTTTGCAAAATTAAATATGGATGTCTAGGATCCAACAAAAGTTCTGCAGCTTGTCTTACAGTAGTATCATCTTTTACCTCAGAGATATTAGAGATAGTAAGATTTTGTTTAATTTTTTTTTGTCCAATGATATCGTAATCAATTTTTTTTCTAGTTTCTAGTGTCTCTATGGGGTCACGTTTATTTTTCACGACCATTCTTGTAGCAGGAGATAATAGAAATTCAAGGATATTCCTATCATTTATAATACCGACAACTTTCGATCGTTTGTCCATTACCCCTAAGTTACGAATATTTTTTCTAAACATAACAGATAGAACATTTTGTAGCACATCATCTTGCTTCACTGATATCAAGTCCGAAGCAACGTCTTTTGCTGGCAAATTTTTTATTTTTTCAATATCGATATCAAGAATGCTATTACTAGCATCTTTGGTATTTTCATATTTTTTTATTCCGGTAAATAATTTTAAAAAATCTCTAACAGTAATCGACGCCACTGCTTTGTGATATTTTGGATTATTATTGTAGACAGTTTCTACTATAGGAATAAAGGCAAATTTTGTTTTTTTAAAGACTTCTAAAACATTCCTAATGGTTGAATCTAGCTCTATAATTAGATTTTCAGTTATTTTTTCCATTATCTCAGATGCTTTTCTAACATATAGAGATTCGGGATAGTAGGATACAGGTAGGTATGAATTGGGATTGATAATACATTGAATAATTTGTTTACTACCTATCCTACCTAAAACACTTTGAATGGTAATTTGTTGTTCTCCTCTTTGTGCGATTCCGTTTTGTTCTACTTGTTTTTGCTTTTTAATTTGATTTTCTAAAACCACTATCAGTCCATCTATGTATATCTGCGGACCTATTGCAAGAAATGTAGCAAGTTGAACTAAATTTGAGTTTAGATAAGTAAACGAAATTGGACGTTTGGTTAGATGAGGAAATGTCTCAATAATGGAACCATCTAAACTAAAATGGGAGATAGTCATGTGACCAAATTTCATTTAGCTTGTTGATAAACGATTCATCGTAAAGAGGGATTTGATTCTCAATTAAAAGGGGCGATTGATTGATTGTCTGAATGAGATATCTAACAATATCAGTAAAGGAAATTATTCCTATTATATGATCGTTTGAATCTAAGATCGGAAGTCTTTTAATATTTTTCAAATTCATATACTCTAACGCATCTTTTATAGAGTTAGTGGAGTTAATTGTTATTAACGGTTTACTCATTATTTCACCTGCTAGGCTGAATTTTAAAATGGAACCAGAACCTAAAAATCTGACAATATCCCTTTCAGTAATTATTCCGGCAGTATACAATAGATTATCTTCTTTTCTCTCAAAAGAAATATTTTCAGATTCATTCAATAATTGCTCCTCTACAATTATTATACTTCCTATTTTCTTTTCATACATTTTTTGGCAGATATTTTGAATATTTTGATCATCAGATGCTATTTCAACATTTTTTGCCATAATTGCAGTGACAGAAGTTTGATCCATACTCATAATAAGACTATCAATAATTCAATATATAAGGTTAGTATGGTTTCATTGCATTTAACTGCAATATATTAAATTAGTTATTCCATATTTCTTGTGTTAAGGTTAACAGTAGCATCCTATGAAAAAGAATTTTGGAGAAAAAGAATTTTGGAGTTTAAATGTTATGTTTTGCTGCTATCTAATAATTTGAAACCAGTTTCATCCATTAACCACATATTGAGAAAAAGGTATACAACAAATCTGTTAAGTACACTATCTTTTTAAATTGCCAATTAATATCTTGTCATATATGTCAGATTCTTACCCTTCCCATTATTTACAAAAATCAAAGAAAAAAAAATCCAGATGCATAACCTTTAGGCTGGAGGCAGGAATAGTTGAAGAATTAACAAAGGAATCTGAACAAAAAGAAATCTCATTAAATGTTTTGGTTAATCAAATCTTGAGAAGATATTCTGAATGGGATAGATATGAAAATAAACTAGGGATAATTCCTGTACCAAGAGCAATAATGACAGCATTAATAGAAAAGAGCTTACAAATAGGTAAAGAAGCTGGAATAAAAGACCTAGAGACGCACAGAAATCTACTAATTAAAGAGGCTGCAACAGTTGCTTTTGAATCGCTAAGAGAATCAGTATTATTTATGAAAAATCAATTTAATTTATTTAGTGTTTTATCTATTTTGGAAGAATACATGAAAGTATGTGGAATAAATTCAGAACATAAATTTGATTCAGGAAGACGTCATATCTTTACACTTCAACATGATATGGGTGAAAATTGGTCATTGTTTTCAAAAGAACTACTTGAGAAGATTTTTTTTGAATTAGCCCAGTGTAAAGTTAAAATTACTTATACTCATAGTACTTTAATAGCAGAGGTTTCATTGTAAATTATAAAAAAAATCTTGCATTGCAATCCTATTAGTTAAATAGTTTTGATACGAGATTATCTCATTTCAAGATGAGACAAGACCATATCGATATTGTTAAAAATTTTTTTTCATTAATAGAACAAAGAGATATTGATGGTATAGTCGATTTGTTTGATGAACATTGCATAGTTTATGAACCATTCAGTAAAGAAAATGGTTTACAAAAAAATAATTTGAAACCATTTTTCGAAGTTCTTGTTAATACTAACAACGATATAACAAGAAAAGTTAGTTTTCTGGACAAGCATAATAAACTTAATGAGATTGAAACTTTGGTTACTTTTAACAAAGACGGAATGTTACGTGCAAAATTTATTTTCAATATAAAACATTATTCAGATGATTTTGGAATAGAATTGAATAAAATCGATACTTTACATATAGACTTCATTTGATGTATACAAGTACTAAACTAAAATGCACTATTATGAAATAATTAAATCAGAACGAAAAAAATAAGATAACAAATGAAAAAAAATCTAGGTTTCTTTCATTTGATAAATATATTTTTCTAAATCTTCTTTTTTGTTAATTGGAAGGGAACAGGTAAAATCTTTACATATGTATACAGATTCCTTGAATTTGTTTATATCATCTATTTTAATTTCTTTTCCCTTGACTATTCCAAAATCAAGTAATTTACGATAACTTTTGGAATTTGAATTCACCACAAGCAAGATTTTATTTGGAATATATTGTTTTGATATCCACGAGGTTAAGGGGGTCTTACCTGAAGTATCAGTTGATTCCATTTTATCATTTCTAAGTACTATGATTTCTACTGGTTTTTTAATATAGAAATATGTCGAAATCAATAATTGTCCGAAACCGAAAGGATTTTGGATGGATGCAAGATAACATGATTTGATAATATCGGTTGCCTTTTCATAATAATCATTATTTTGAGTAATAAAATGTAGTCTCAAAAGAGCATATGCTGCCATCGAATTTCCGCTAGGAACGGCTAGATCATAAAAGTTCTTTGTCCGTATTATCAACTGTTCATGATCATCAGAGGTAAAGAAGAAATTCTTATCCTTCCAATCCCAGAAATGAGAGATCATAGAATTTGTATAACCTATTGCTTTTTCAAGGTAAATAGGATCTGAATCACATTCAAAGTAGTCAATTAAAGCGTTAATGTAATAAGCATAATCATCTATATATCCATTCAATTTCGATTGGCCGTCTTTGAAACTATGTTGTAGTCTATAATCACCGAATGCCACCTTCTTTTCAATGAATGAGATTGTCTTTCTTGCGGTATCCAGACAGTCTAAATTATCTGTCACCTTATAGGCAGATACAAAAGAAGATATCATTAAAGAATTCCATGATACCAATATTTTCTCATCTTTTCCAGGAGGTACTCTATTTTCTCTATATTTAAATAACATACTTAAGGAGTCACCTAGAAGACTCTCAATTTCACTCAAAGATAATTGATATTTTTTTGATAATGAACTCATTGACTTTGTAACATTTAGAATATTTTTTCCTTCAAAGTTTCCCCCTTGTGATACTCCAAAGTAGTCACAAAAGATTTCAATTATTTTTTGATCTTTCAAAATCTCTTGAATTTCATTTTTTTTCCAGATGTAGAATTTTCCTTCCTCTCCTTCAGAATCTGCATCTTGAGAAGAGAAAAATCCACATAGATCATCGCCTTCTTTATATGTCATCTCTCTTAAGACATATCTGCAAGTTTTATCTATCAACTGTTTATACTCATCTTTCTTTGTTATTTGATAAAGTTCTGAAAATAATTGTACAAGTAATGCATTATCATATAACATTTTTTCAAAATGAGGTACTAACCATCGTTGATCAGTAGAATATCTAGAAAAACCCCCTCCAACATGATCGTGAAGACCTCCCAGTGAAATCTTGTTAGCTGTGAATTCTACAAAATTGAGAAATTGACTATTTTTAGAATAATCATAATATCTAAGAAGGAATAATAGGTTGGAAGTATTAGGAAATTTAGGAGCCTGACCAAAGCCGCCATGAACCGGATCGGCTAATTGAAGTAGGTTTATTGCAGATTCGTCCAGAACAGATTTTTCTATTTCCATATACCTTTCTTTTGTGAGATTCCCCGATGTAGATAAAAGTGAATCCATGAACTCCTTTGTCGCCCTATCGATATCTTCTTTTTTTTTCCTGTAAGACTGTGATAAAGTTTCTAAAATTGTAGCAAATCCAGGGATGCCATATCTAGAATGTTTTGGAAAATATGTGCCAACATAAAATGGTTTTTGACTAGGAGTAAGGAATACGGATAGAGGCCAACCACCATTGCCTGTTGCGAGTTGGCAAACCTTTTGATATATTTCATCGATGTCTGGACGTTCTTCTCTGTCAACTTTAATATTAATAAAATTAGCATTTAAAATTTTTGCAATTTCTTCATCTTCAAAGGATTCATGTGCCATAACATGACACCAATGACAGGCACTATAGCCAACACTAAGAAAAATTGGTTTATCTTCATCTTTTGACTTTTGTAAGGCGCTTTCATTCCATGGATACCACTCTACAGGATTATATGCATGTTGTAAAAGATATGGACTAGATTCAGAGATTAGTTTATTCGGCTTAAGATTATCATGTTTTTTGTAAATTGAATGATTTTCCAATAAAAATTTTATATGTAATTCATACTTTTAATTGTATTTACAAGAAAAATTATCAAATTGTTATAATCAACGAAAGATTTAAACTATCACAATAAGGACACTGAGTCTATTTTACAAATCAAGTAGAATTTCCTAACAAAGTAGTGTTCTTTTTGGCAATTTCGCGTAGTGATGGGGGTATTTCGCTTTCTGCGCCTTCTACTAGTTCTGCTGGGGGCATACCGTATTTTTCTCTTAAAGTTTCTTGTTGAGCTTTTAATACATTATCTGAAAATTGTGGTCCAATATATCCAAATGTTGTCCACAGGATATAGACAACCAATAATGATATCCCCATTACTGCTAAAGGTATTCCATAATCTTTTAATTTATTATGTTTTTCTTCTGAATTTGGCAATTTTTTTCCGTTAGAAGTCACTTTGAATGAAAATAAAAATAGAAAAAAGGACATATTAACATTATGTAAAAAACTTTAATGTCGAAAGTAATTCTCTGTTGGTTTTGTTGATCTTCGTGGAATTGAATCTAGAATAGTAGGAAGAAAGTATGGTAATTTAAATTCGATCTTTATTTTGTGAAGATCTTTATTGCTTGTGGAGGACACACATTTTCACATGCCAGACAGAAGATACAATCTTTCTCTCTGGCCATTATTGGTTTCTTGTCGGAACCAGGGTGTCCGGGCGTATCTAACCATTCATAGACATTTACTGGACATGCT
>DATFEP010000030.1:0-21371 GCA_035250975.1 Nitrososphaeraceae archaeon
ATTTGAGTTAATATGCATTATATATAATATATTAGCTTTAAAGTATTTTATTTTAACATGAAAAAATTTAAAAAAGCAAGATAAAAATAAAAAGAATCAAATTAAATAAATACAGATATATGCTTTTCTTTACTAGCCCGATAGGTCTAGGTCATGCCACACGTGATATAGCAATAGCTCAGAAGTTAGATATTAAAGATATGTCATTAAGATTTGTTACTGGATCAAAGGCATATACTTTTATAGCAAATTGTGGATATGAAGTTTTTAATCTATATAATCCACCTGAATTTAACATTGAAAATGGGGTACTAAATAATTCTTTCAATTGGCTAATAAAATATTATTTATATTACAAGAAATGTAAAAATGCTGCTAGAACCGTAATTAATTCTAAAGGTAATGACAAAATTTTAATTAGCGATGAGGATTTTGCATCTATTGCAGTAGCAGAAGAAAGAAAAAGGAAAAAAATTTTAATCACGGATATCATTAATACCACTTTTACAAGTGGCTTTTTATCTTTATTAGAAAAACAAATGAACAAAAAATTGTGCCGAATGATTAGAAGATGTGATTGTGTAATTATTCCAGATTTTGGAGAAGATAGTGAAAATTTAAGATATGTTGGACCAATTGTTAGAAATATTTATGATAGTAAAGAAAATTTAAGGAAAAAATTTAATTTTAATAAAAAAACAATCCTTGTTTGCGTAGGTGGTACTAATTATGGTAAATTTTTAATAGAGAAAACAAAAGAATCTTTCGAAAAGATAAAGAAGAGGTTGGACGTCGATCTTGTAATAGTTGCTGGTCCATCATTAACAATAAAACCATCAGATGATTGCAGGTTGTTAGGATTTGTACCAAATTTAAATGAGTATATCTATGCTTGTGATCTTGTTATTTCTCTTGCAGGGAGATCTACCATGGATGAATCCATAGTATACAATACTCCTGGAATATTTATTCCTTTAAAGAATCATTTTGAACAAGAAGAAGGTGCAAGAAGATTGGGATTTGAATTCAATGATATTTTTAGACTCAACGAATTAATTGAAGAAAGACTTGGTTTCAGTAAGGATAACAGAAAAATTGTGAATAAGGGAGCTCAAAAAGCAGCAGAAATCATCCTAGAGTTTCTCTAAATATTTATTACATTAATACTATATCAATTCAAGTAAATAATACCTAGGAACAAGAGATATGACCGAAGTAGTAATTGCAAAGTTTGGAGGAAGTACTATTGGACAAAATGGTGAACAGATACCAAAAGTAATAGAAAGAATAAAACTAATGAAAAATGAAGGAAACAAAATTGTAGTAGTTTTTTCTGCTCCTTTAATGGAATACGAAGGAAAAATAAGATCCATGACAGATATTGCTATAAATATTGGTAGAAAGTATGCATCAGGACAAAAAGTAGATACAAAAATTTTTTATGATACATACTTAAACATCGCAATGAACTATGTGTCTGAGAAATATTTGAAGGAATTTGAATATCACCTCGAAGAATTTTATCATTATGTTACTGTTTCTTTAAATAATTCAATTGAAAATAAAAGATTCATAGATGTTAATAGAGCAAGAACTCTTGCATATGGAGGAGAAATTACTATGTCATATCTAATGGACTATATTATGAGAAGTAATGGATTAAAATCGAATCATGTAGATATTGAAAAATGGCCTATAATTACTGATGATAATTTTGAAGCTGCAAATTTTATGATTGAAGAATCCAAGGAACGCAAAAAACATCTTCTTCAATTAATAGAAGAAAATGAAGTAATATCTATTGGTGGTTTTATTGGCAAAACTACAGATGGTTTAGAAACTACATATGAAAGGGGAGGTTCAGATAGAACTGCTGCAGATATTGCTATTATTCTTCATGATGATTATAAGACACAAATAGATTTTGAAAAAGATAATATTGTTCTTAGTGCAGATCCAAAAATTGTAAAAGACAATCTAGAATCAATAAAATATTTATCGTATAATGAAGCTAAATTAGCTGGAATGTTCGGAATGAAAATTCTAGACCCTATAGCAATAAAAGAAATAGATGATAATAAATTGGATATCCCAATAGTTATAACCTCAATCATTAATCCTTTAAACGTTACAATAATTCAAAAATCTTTAGATAACGATAAGAAAGGTTTTGAACATAAGGATAATAAGAAGGATAGGAATATTTCAAATTCTTTAATCAAAATAGTAACAGGAAAAAGAAATTGTGCTATAGTTAGAATGGAGAGCATAAACGCATCTTATTTAATAGCATCACTGGAGAAAGATAAACAATATTACAATTTCTTAAAATTATCACCATATAAAATTGATGACATGGAGATTACTAGACTACTATTTTTAGATGCAGATTATGTTAAGCGTCATGAGCGACATTTCAAAGCATTCTATCCGAAAACAGAATTTTCATATGGAAGAGGTGTAGTTACATTAATAGGAGATTCTATGTGGAAAATGCCAAAAATTGTGTCCACTGCAAGTAGAACTTTAGGAGATAATGATATAAATATATTGAATTTAGATGCTCAAGAAGAAACATCAAGGATTTTAATAATAGTTGAAGATATAGACAATAATGTTGCCAATGCAATAAAGGCAGTTCATTTACAAAGAATTAGTAATGATAGCAAGAGCACCTAGTATTGAATTATTTGATATGAAAAGAATGAAATGTTATGAATAATGGTCATATTTGGATAGATGGATCTTTCTATAAATGGGATGAAGCAAAAATACATGTTTTAACCCATTCTCTACATTATGGAACGGCAGTATTTGAGGGAATCCGTTGTTATAATACTGTTAAAGGTCCTGCAATATTCAGATTAGAAGATCATGTAAATAGACTATTTAATAGTGCCAAAATATATTTCATGAATATTGAATTTTCCAAAGAACAAATAGAAGATGCGATAATTGATACTACCAAAAAAAACAGAATAGATGAATGCTATATTCGACCGTTAGCTTATTTTGGTTATGGAAAAATGGGAATTAATCCATTAAGCAATAAGGTATCTGTAGCTATAGCGTTATGGAAGTGGGATGAATATCTAAAGAAAGAAGACGTCAATCATGGAGTCAGAGTAATGGTATCAGGATGGATGAGAATAGATGCAAGAACGATGCCTATTCATGCAAAAGCAACTGCCAATTATGCGAATTCAGCTTTAGCAAGAATTGAAGCTATAAAAGCCGGATTTGATGAAGCTATCATGCTTAATACTGATGGAATGGTAGTTGAAGCTAGCGGGGAAAATATTTTTATTGTTAAAAATAATGTTTTAATTACTCCTCCAACGGCTTCCGGTGCATTAGAGGGAATAACACGTGATACAGTATTAAGATTAGCTAAAGATGATAATATCGTTACTGAAATTCGTGATATATCAAAAGATGAATTGTATTTAGCAGATGAAGTATTTTTGACAGGTACTGCTGCTGAGATAAAGGCAGTAGGAGAAATAGATAACAGACGTATAGGAAATGGCGATATAGAAAAAATAACTCTACAGTTAAAAAGTTTATTTGACGATCTAACAAGAGGCAACCACAAATACAGTACCGAGTGGCTTAGCTACATAAACATAGATTGATTAAACTAAGATGTTTGTTTCAATATCAAAAATAAGCCAATTTTCCTTTAAAATATATATGAAATAAGCGTAAATCTTTCAAAATTTGATCCAAATGAAGAAAAAGAATAACAACAAATTTGAAACTGATTTATTTAGGGAATATCTGAGCTGGATCGATATTGAAAATCTTATTGACATAATTAGTAACAAAATTAGAAAATGCAATAAAAAATATGATACAGTAATTGGAATAAAAAATGGAGGAATCGTTCCTGCAAGATTATTTTCAAGGGAACTAGAAATTAAGGAGATTGAATTTATTTCAACTAAATCTGTTCAAACAAATGAATTTTATGATAGAATAAAAAACAATAAAAAATATCTTTTAGTTGATGAAATATATGATACAGGTAAAACTTTTCTTGCAATTAAGGAACGTTTGAAAAATATTGAATATGATTTTTCATGTTTGATAAGTAGATATAATATACATGATGATGGTATAATCATAGGAAGAGTTTTGAATAATACAAATTGGATTATTTTTCCTTGGGAAAATAGAAATATAAAGTAGAAAAAAATATTTCGTTTAGTTTCATATAGAACTAATGATATTATAATGTCAAAATGTTAATCATATTATCATGTACATTGGATATGCAAAATAACTATAGACCAATGATTTGGTTCATAGCTGGTATATACTTAATGACAAATTTGCCAACAATATTAGAACAAACTTACGCACAGATTACTATAAATGGAGCAGGTGCATCGTTCCCATTTCCATTAATAGACACGTGGAGAGTTGAATATCAAAATGTTAAACCTGATGTAAATATCAATTATCAATCTATTGGAAGTGGAGGAGGAGTAAAACAGTTTATAGAAAAAACGGTGGATTTCGGAGCGACTGATGCTCCGTTAAATGAGGAAGAAGAGAAGAAAATTACTGGTGCAGTACATATTCCTGAGACTATTGGATCTGTTGTAGTTGCTATAACTTGCCACAAATATCAGATAAGGAGCTCAAATTAACTGGTCCTGTAATTTCTGAAATATTTATGGGTAAGATAACTAAACGGAATGATCCAAAGATCAAAGAGTTCAATCCTGATTTAGATCTACCTGCAGAAGGCATGCATGTGGTACATAGATCTGATGGTTCTGGTACAACATTTGTATTTACAGTTTGTATTTACAGATTATTTATCTAATGTTAGCTCACAATGGGAAGCAGAGATAGGCAAAGGAAAATCAGTTCAATGGCCTACAGGAATAGGTTCTCCAGGAAGCGAAGGTGTTAGTAGTTCAATAGTAAGTACACTTAATTCAATTGGATATATTGAATTAGCTTATGCAATGACTACCGATCTTGATTTTGCTTCTGTTCAAAATAATGAGGGTAATTTTATAAAACCATCTTTAAATTCTACTGCAGCTGTGATATCATCTTCTACAACGGGCTTACCTGATGGTATTGGTTCATGGAAAGATGTTTCAGTGGTCAATGCCCACGGTAGTGATTCGTATTCTATAGCAAGCTTCACTTATCTTTTACTCTTTAAAGAATTAGGTACTAATCCATCTATTGATGAGACCAAAGCTAAGGCATTAGTTGATTTTATATCCTGGGCTATTACTGATGGACAAAAATTTGCTTCAGGTTTAGAATATGTTACCTTGCCTGATGAAGTCGTAAAACTTAATCAAGAAATACTCAAATCATTGATATTCAAGGGAAATCCAATACTTCAATAGCTTATAACAAAAACACCAATTTTTTTTGCATTTATTATATTTGGTACTTAATAGGTAAAAATAATTTTCAACAATATTTTTTAGAATGAATGTATAAGAATAAAACAACAATAAAGTATAACACTGAAATTTTCGTCAAGTTTCATACAGAAAAAGAAAATTAGCATATTATCTTTGAAAGACATTTTTAATGATTTGCATAAGTATGTGGTAAATTTAGGAATGTGATATTATATCTTAGGTATATAGAAAATTATTTATATTTATATCAACTGCTAAATATCTAAATCTTGTAACTTGATGGTCTTTTTTCTATAGTTATTACTTCTCCGATAGTTTGATTTAATGCTTCTTCTGCTATGTCACTAGCATGTTCTGCAGTACGTCTTAGATGCTCGAGTATAAGTTTAACGTAAATCTTATTTTGATTAAAGGAATCACCAAATTTATCCAGAATTGACACGATTTCATTTTCAAGAAGTCTCACATTTTCAACTCGATCCACTATTTTATCTGCTATCAAATAATCTCTTCTTAAAAATGCTTCAACTGAATCATTAAGATCTTGTAATGATAGATCGCTCATTTTTTTCACGTTTTCAAGAATTTCATTAGGAATCTTATCTTTTATAAACAAACATTGTTCAGTTATTTTAGAAGCATGATCTGCAATTCTCTCGATACTTTTTACAGCTGATCTATAACTTAAACAATCTGAAGTATTTTTTAAGCCGATTTCACTTAACATTCTATCGTTTTTTGTAGCAATAACTAGATTTCTCAATATGTAAAGACTAAACCTGTCGACTTCATCATCAGATCTAATAACAGCATTAGCCAGTTCATAGTTCAACTCTGTTAAAGCAATAATCGCATCTTTATGCATTGAAGTAGCAAGTAGGAACATTCGTCTCACTGCAGTATTTACAGAAAGCTCTGGAAGAGTAATTAAAACTTGTATCGTTATTAAATCTGAAGAATCAGCAATAATCTCTGTACCTACCAGATTTCTGCGAACAACTTCTCTAGCTGCTTCACGTTGTAATGGATTAATTCTTCCCAGTTTCGATTTTAAATTTATTATATTAAATCCTGCTAAATACATGGATACCAATTTACGTTTTATGGAATTGGAACTATCATCTTTTAGTACTTGAACAGTAGCTTCATCGACTGATTCTTTTGATAATCTAGCAATATCAGATACTATTGATAATGTATTATCTGGTTCTCTAATGATTGTAACAGGGTCTCCTGGTTTCAAATGTAGTTCTGTTACCCATTTTTTAGGTAATGATAAGACGTATGTAGATTTCCCAGTAAATTGTATTTTTCTTACTTCACCACTGTCTGAATATATTGGCAATAGTTAGAGAAGGAGAAACATTATTAGTATAGTTTATGTTAGTTGATAATATAGATCTATCAAATCTATATTTACTATATAATATATCTTTAGATCAGGAACTATTCATATAATACTATATAGAAAGAAACTAAGCCTAGTAATTTTTAATTGAAATATTTTTTCCTAGAGACAATAATCTAAGAACTATATTCAAGATTAATACAATCATAATTGAAACGAATGCTGTACCCATCCTTGAGCATGAGCAGATTCGTATGGTTGAGATGCCAATCTCCATATTCTAAGAGGAAGAGCAGCTAGACATATTTCAGAGAGGAAGACGGCTATCCTAAACTTATTGGTACACATATAACCATTGCAATGCCAGAACTAACCAAGGTTCCTATGACCTATGATATAATATAACGCTCCAAATGATTCTCTTCCCACTATTGTATTCCAATCTGTACCAGTGAAGAAACTAAATCCTTCCTTTCAAAAAATTTTTAGAACCATCACCAACTGAAAAAACTATTAATGATAAAATAACTAGTGTATAGATAGAAGCTCCAATTATAATCCATTTGAAAATTTTGTCAAATTTTGATGTATTCTTTAATCGAGTTAGAGATTTGTGATTACTAATATTGTCATTGAATATGGAACTCGTGACTGGTACTACCGTCTAATATTAAGAAGATTGATATTTTTTTAGTTATCACATAGTTTTAACGTACAACAACATAGTCTATGATACAGATATAGTATAAAGATTTTTATAAAATAATAAGAAAATATACAATAAAAATTAAGATTCGAAATTAAAGTTGTATTTATCTTTATACAGTCAATTATTTGTATCACGAATAATTAAAATAAGAAAATGAACAAATTGTATAAATGAAAATAAGGATAGACCAGCAATCACCAGTAAATATAATTGATGAAAAAATAGATGGATTTAAAATTTTAGGGGTTGGTGCAAGTTTACGTAAAAATTCTACAAGTACTAAAATACTACAAATGACTCTTGAAGAGTGTCAGAAATACGGTGCAATTATTAGTGTACTTGATTTAAGAGAAATAGAGTTACCCATTTTCAGTCCAAATAAACCTAAAGAAATTACAGAAAATATTAGAAAGATAAATGATGAGGTAATTGAATCTGATGCATTTATTTTGGCCACACCTGATTATCATGGATCAATGTCGGGTGGAATGAAGAATTTTTTAGATTATTATTGGTATGAATTTTCTGGTAAACTATTTGGATATATAGTATCATCACATGAAAAAGGTTTAACTGTCATTGATCATATGAGAACAGCAGTACGTCAATGTTATGGGTGGAGTTTACCATATGGTTTATCTATACATGGAGAAAATGATTTTGATGATCAAGGTAATTTAAAAAATACTTATTTGAATCAACGTATGAAAAACATGGGAAGAGATATGGTAACTTATGGAAAATTAATAGCAACTCAGTTTTTATATGATAAAAATCTAAAAGAAAATAATACTTTTGCATTTCAATTTGTAAAAAAATGATATCGACAATTATATTATTTTTTAATTGTGTAAATGTATATTAGATCTATTATGCATTTAGTGACAATATTAAAATCTGTGAGATTGAATATGTTTCACGGTAAAAACTAATGTGATATTTATAATATTCTTAGTTTTTGGCCTAGGGTCTAAAAATTCTAAAAATTTCAATTATTCATTTTAATATATTCCTATGGATAGTATTGTGTATCTAACAGGGTACTGATATTGTTAATATTTTTTGAATCTTATTGTTATCAGGTAGATTATCTTGATCTAAATCATTAAACAATTGAATTTCGTACGATCCTTTGATTAATGGACCTTCAATGAATACGTCTTCATTGAATCCACCCGTACTGTTGGTGGCAAAATATCCGTATGATGCAATAGTTTTGCTCTCAGGGTGGACTACTTGCCACTGGACATTCCCATTTGGTTCAAATCCATTGACTTTGAGTATCATTGAAAAGCCTTCAAGTTCGCCGCATTCTGGAGATACCATTACATTAGGTTCTGATTCGGCACTAACATTTACTAATATCGTTGAGAGAGATGATACCAATAATATTATTACAAGAATAGGAGCTATTGTTAATTTCATTGATGATATACTATTAGATTTTTGTTTATTTAATTTTGCTTTCAAAATTCTTGTTAAAGAGATAAAAATTATTCAGATACTGATTAACAATTAAGTCAAGTGTCATAATGAATATCATCATGCCATCTTCTAATTTTCTATATGGAAATGCAGAAATTTAGATCTGTAATTAAAAGGATATCACATCCATCAAGACACTTGACTTAATTTAAATAATTCAAATATAATGATTATTTTAAATTGTCTCTAGATAACAAAAAATTATAATGAAAAGGGTGAAGTGAAATGATAAATCATTTTAATTTCTATGAAAAATACACAAATGGACCAACAAAGTGTGCAACACTAAACACAACAGCTAGACATATTCCTGATAATGAAGTAGGACAGTTAAAACCATTAGTTAATAGATTAAATGTACAAACCAATATTGCAAAAGAGTTAGTAGCTGATTCTATGATTAAAGAGTTCAAACAAAGATATTTTGATTAAAGTTGATCCTCATGGAAATGTTTGGGTTAAGCGAATGCTCTATCAATTTAGTTAAATGACAATTTTGAAATTTACTTATTATTATAGAACATTTTTAATATTACTCTTTTATAATTTCACTTAACATTGAAAGTAAAAATCACGTCAATTTTGATGGTCATGTTTGTTTCAAGTTTAACTTTTTTTTCTTTCACTATTACTAAAACAGAAGCACAATTTGATGACTGCGATTCTTCATATCCAGATGTATGCATAGCATCTCCACCACCGGATCTTGATTGTGGTGATATTTCAGATAAAAGATTTACAGTTTTGTCACCAGATCCGCATGGATTTGATCGCGATGGAGACGGTATAGGATGTGAATCATAACCATCTTATGGTTTCAAAATACAATAATATATCAAATTTTTAATTCAGTTGGATAAGGAACAATACTTGATAATATTTTCAATCATTATAGTAAGTCTTTTTTCTTTTGCTCTTCTTGATTCAAATCTTTACAGTAACCGAGAAGAACAAGACGATATAGAATTAGAAGGTATAGTAAATTATGTTGTAGATGGTGATACTCTAGACATCAATGATATCAGAATAAGGTTAGCATTAGTTGATACACCCGAACGGTGACAAGATGGATATAAAGAAGCAAGGAAATTTGTTAAGAATTTATGTCTAAATAAAAAAGGCGAAGTTGATATTGATGATGGTCAGCGTAGAGGTGACAGATATGGAAGAGAAATAGGTGTTGTCTATTGTGATGGTATAAATGTCAATAAAGCGTTAGTCGAAAACAATTTGACAAAAATCTATACAGAATATTGTGACATTTCTGAATTTTCCGAGGAAGAATAGGCTATAAAGAATTGCATTTAGGATAAATGTTTTTATAAATCTTAAATAAATATATTGATAAATATGAAAGATTGATAAATATGAAAGTAATTTTGCTTTCTTTTTTTGCAAGTTTAGCAGTACTTGTCATTTTTGTGCCTTCTCTTTTTGAGAAATCAGTAATTGCACAGAATACAACAAAAGCCATAGGAGCATCAATACCTTATTATCTCTTTCCAATAGAGATAGAGGAAATTGAAGAAGAAATTTTAAAACTCCCTCATGATGCTTATTCAGTACAAACAATTGTTGCAAATAAAGGTGACAACCTAACTATTAAATTCTATAACACTGAAGGCGAGGAAAGACATACGTTCACTTTAGATGCTCCATATAATATCAATGAAGATCTGAAAGGAGGACAAAATTCAACAATTAATTTTGTTGCTAATAAAGAAGGAATATTCACCTACTACTGTAAATATCATCTACCGACTATGACAGGAAAATTGCTTGTATTGCCACAACAACAACAATCTCAATAATAATAATTAATTACCTCAAACCATGATTTACATACGACATCATCTTCTAGCATTCCATTCCATTAGGTATTGGAATGCACTGGTAAAAAAATTCCTTATGCGACCATTTTGTCGCAAATGTTCCCAATTCCTTTTTGCAAGCATAACAAGCTTTTGCAATTATGAAAAATAAATATGCTAATAATTAAGAATTCTGACTGAACTGAAATACTGATAATAGATTTCTAATTCCTTTAATAGTCGAATAAATCTTATTCAACTAAAATCTATACTATTGTTATGACCAAAAATTCCACTTCTTACAGCATCAGACATGAAAATACAGGTACTGAAAACTCTGTCAGACATATCGATACTATAAAAGAGATGGAAGCACTAAAATTAGAATATCAAATACGTTGTAGTCATTATGAGCTTGAATTAATCGGTGACGAGAAAAAAATAACTTGTATTATTTGTGGAAAAAATTGGTTATTTTTGGAAGAAAGAGGTTTCATGAAAATCAAGTCTGTGTATACAGCAGAAAAAAATGAGACTTATACCAGTTAGCAAAAGTTCAATGACGCAATTACAGGGATTATGGTTTCAATAACGATAATAATGCTAAGTATAGTTATGCTAATTGGTATACACTACTACAACATCAAAAATTGATTAAAACGGATCATCTAAAACGTGTCCTTCATTATTAATGTTATCTTTCACATATTTTTTAATTTGTTCTATGGAAGATATATTAAAGAATCTGTTAGTCCATTTGTTATTTACAGCATCAGTAGCATTGAATTCTATGGACAAAGCTTTTCTAGACCTACAAAATGCTTTCCATAAGTCAAGTATATAACGATCGTCATCATCATTTTTTAACATTAACTGATCATATTAATTTGATAACTAAACCTGAATAAAGATATCGGTTTATATATATATTCATCTTATTACCATTCTATCATTTATATATGACTGCTAATAGTGTCATAGAGTATTAGTGGATTACTTGTATTGTGCATTTACAAATTATCTGATTATTAATATTGGTAAAATTTTAGCTAGTTTTATTGATAGGATTACTACGCAAATCAGCAGGATATTTGGAATTGAGGATAATGAATGGTTGAACCATTAGAACGTTCTGTATTTTCTTATATGCATAGACAATTTGTTCTATTGAATGAAAATTTATCAGTTGCATCAGCAGTTAAACTAATGCAACAAAAAAAAGTGGAAACAATTATTGTAACTCGCAATGAATTTCCTGTAGGAATAGTAACTGATAGCGATATTCTAGAAAAAGTCGTAATCAAAGGAGAAGATTCAGATTTAGTATTACTCAGATCTATAATGACATCACCAATAATAACTTTAGCAAGCAATTCTACTGTTAAAGAAGCTATAGAATCTATGCGACTTCATAGAATTAAGAGGATTCCTATAACAGATTCGTCTGATGAAACTGGCAAAAAAATAGTAGGAATGATACTACAAAAGACTCTTGCAGATTCTATTAGAAATTCAGTGATAGAAAAAACTTTTAGAAGTTATAGAGTGACAATTAGGGAACATTATAAGCCTATCTTTGGAAATGTTGGTTTCATAATGCATTTGCTGGAATATTAATGATTGTTCCTTCTCTATTGGCAACGTTTATGAATGAATTACATTCTGCAACAGGGATTTATCTTACTGTAGTAACAACATTTTTTGTAGGTTTTGTGTTAAATGTATTTGGAGAAAAAAGTCCTTTAAATTTAAAGCAGGCATCCATTGTTGTTGTCTTAAGTTTTGTGTTATTAAGCTTGTTTGGAAGCCTGCCATATATTTATGTAAATCCTTTTTGGAATAATGTTGATTATGTATCACTTTTTGTTAATTCATTCTTGGAGAGTACATCAGGATTTACTACTACAGGTATTTCTACTATAGTTCATCCAGAGGATTTGCCAGCAAGTTTTGTATTTTATCGTTCATATACTCTGGGTTGGTGGATTAAGTTTTATTTATCTTGTAATGGCATTATATTATCCGGAAACAAAATTGGCCGCAATGAAAAATATGATTGGAGGTGGTATACTTAAATTTAGACAATTATTATCGACAATTACAATAATCTTCGTAGTTTATGCAGCAATTTTCACTATATTATTGTATACTTTTGGAAGTGAAGATATAATTGATTCTGTGTCTGTAGTATTTGCTACTCTTACAAGCGGAGGATTTGTACCAATTTCAACCTTCTTGGATTCAGAGAACACTTTACAATTAATAATAATAATGATTGGAATGATCATATCTGCGTTACCTTTTGCATTTCATTACGGTATTTTTAGTAGAGAATTTAAAACAAAAAAACTTTGGAATGAAATCATAATCTATTGTATTTTTATGTCTATATTTATAGTAATATTAATAATTATTGAATCAAGTGTATCTGATGTAGGATGGCTATCTTTTGTATTTCATGCGATCAATGCTTCTACTACTACTGGCTTTCAATTTTTAAATCTCGTTGAACTATCTGATGGTGGAAAAATATTACTTATTATTTTGATGCTCGTTGGAGGAACTGCATTTTCTACTGCAGGTGGTATTAAGATTACAAGATTTCTATATATTTTTAAAAAATTGGCTCAAAAAACGAATTTATTGTCGCACTCAGATACAGATGGGGAAAATATTTCAGCATCTATTTCATCAACTTCTCGACAATTCAGAAAAGATATTGAAAAATATAATATTAATAAATCAGATCAATCTTCAAGACAGAAGTTATCATTATTATCAGATAAAGTCTTTAGAGAAACCTTGATGGTTATATCTTTATTTATAATATTTTCAATTGGAAGTGGAATAGCTTTATTGATTCTTTATTTGAATGTGTTTCAACAATCTCAAACACTGGATTATCTGTTGGAATAACTGCCATGGATGTAGATTTGTTCTCGAAAATTATTTTGTCATCGAATATGATAATTGGTAGGTTTGAAATTATCGCTATTTTTTATATATTCATTTTCCGGCTTAGAATATGATTCAATTAATATGTATACATAAAAATAAAACAATCAATATATAGAATATGTTAAATAATTAAGTTGATACAGGATATGATTTTATTTTATCATAATTTCAATTTTCTTCGAATATACACTCTCTTGAGATAATTGAGAATAACTATTAGTAATAACACAAATAAAATAGCTATTAGAGCTTGAACTATTGATGTAATATAAAGATCAGTTCTAGTATTAAAAATTATAATTTCCATAGGAGCGACAAAAATCACCAAGAAAAAAGATATTGCTAAAATGGTACACCAAAATAATGCAATCAACGATATAAGATTTGAAACCATACGATTATCTACCTATTCCTATAACAAAATAATATTGTATTACTATTGAAATTAATGCTAAACACGATGAAAAAATTCCTAGTTTGAAAATCTTCGTGGCTAATTCTTTTTCTGTTAGTGGGCCATCTACAAGAATAAGTCTTAAAAGTGTAATTGGAGCTTTTTTATCTTTTGATGCATCCAGTTTAAAATCATCTGTTAAAAATGTAGGTCTTGTAGTGATCTCTCTATGTTCAACAACTCTTTTAACACTTGAGAGAAATAAAAATGAATTAAAGATAGCAGGAAGTAATGCAATAATTGCAATTAGCTCTGATTTTCCTATTATTGCTATAGCACCATACATTGCTCCAAGCATTAGGGTACCCGAATCACCTGGAAAGATCTTACTTGGAAATTTATGATATTTATAGAAAGCTAAATTAATAAAGAAAAGAGAGATGGTTGATACAAATACTTCAATACTTCCAAATATGTAGACACTGATTATCAATGGGATACACGTTATTAACATGAATCCACTTACAACACCATTTAAAACATCAATGGAATTAATTGTATTTCCTACCACGGGTATTGCAATTAGAATTAATGGGATATATAAAATTGGGATAAATGCATCACCGAAAATAAGATTAAGGTTGGTATCATATACACCTAAAATAATAATAGGTAATGCTGAAACAATTAAAGCAACTGGTTTGAACCATCCTGGCATAACTTTTTTATCATCAATATAACCGACACAAAATGCAATTATAGTTGTAAACAAGATTGCCAAAATTTCCATACTAAAGGTAAATAGATAAATGATTGTCATAGGTATTATTATCCCCATAATTAAGATTGGACCGGCAGGTCTTGGAATATTTGGTTTTTGTGGTTTATGATAGTCTTGTACTACTTTGCCTTTGGAGGTAAGAGATTTAATTGCACGGGGCATAAAAAAATACACTATGAAAAAAGAACATACAGAAGAAATTATTGTATAAATAATAAACGTAAGTACAGAACTATCATTCAAAATTATCATTTTTTTATATTCACTAGATAACTCTTTTTGATATTGTATTTTTGTATTTTTTTTCAGATTGTTCTTTTTTATATGAAGAAATGTTATCAATGTTAAAAATAATAATATTTTTGATTTTCATATCAGTTTCTTTATTTAATGATAGAATGATTTCTATTTTTGTTTTACTATTAACGTTTTATGAGATTGTATTATTGAGGAATAATAATATTGTAATTGTTTAATTGAATTGTTTTTTGATTTTCTTGGCAACTGTTGGTCCAATTTTGGATATTTTAGATAAATTGAGTTCTGGTGTTGATTTAAGTATTGTTAGATTGACTATTCCAGAATCATGAAGTGCACGTGCTCTTATTCTTCCTATACCTTCTACCTTTACTAACGATAGTAATTCCTTCTTTATACCGTATTTTATTCGAGTTCTAAGATCAGAAATTATTGGAAGTAGATCTTCTCTCTTGAATAATTTTGCAAATTCATATAAAGAATGTATTAACCATTCACCAGATTCAGAAATTCTGTGCATATCACCAGGATCTATTGCTAATTTATCACTCAAGGCTCTATCACTAGTTTCATTTATCCATTCGCACAATCCAAGAAAGCTGCGAGAACAATTATTTTCATTTAGATCATATATTAGATCATTAGAATATTTTCTGATAGTCGTATAAAAAATATCCATGTCTTTTTTTCTTAGTGCTAGTTTTGGATAAAAATCTGAACACTCGGAAATCAAATGTAAAAAGCAAATAGTAATATTCCTATATTGACTTGAATCGAGAGATTTTTTAATCTCAGAAATTGAATTAAGTGTATTTTTAAATTCCATAGCTGAAAGGGGATCGATATAGAAGATAGAAGTTTGTTTTCCGAATGCCGTTGCGATATACCTATCATTTTTACATTTTATAAATTCATACTCTTCAAGATATTCTAATACACTATCAAGTTTAAATATAATATTAGATTTCTTGATATTTTGGGCAAATAGAGTATTGGAGAACAGTTCATAGAGTTCTGTCTTTTTTATCCCTGGAATAGTTGATATAGTACTAAGAATATGGAAACGTAATGATTTTTCATTAAATAATTTAGATTTAATAGGTTCAGGGGTTCCAAGAATATAATGATCATAAAGATCTTCTGAATTCATTCCAGATTCTGATACAATTATTGCTTCTCCATATGTGTCATATTGTGGTCTACCAGCTCGTCCACATAATTGTTTATATTCAAGGATACTTATCGGAACATTTGAACCATAATCATAATCATATCTCAAAATACTAGACAATATTACTCTTCTTGCAGGAAGATTTACTCCTGCGGCCAATGTTGGAGTAGAAGCTAATAGCTTGATTGTTCCGTTTTTAAAATATTCTTCAATTTTTTCCCTTGCTATATGTCCTAATCCTGCATGATGAAAACCTACACCTTTGGAAATTAAGGTTATAAGGTTTTTTGTAAGTTCTGTATCGTCGGATATTTTAGCTAATTTGGATGCAAGGTTTGCAGCTTTTTCCTTTTGTTTTTTATCGAGTAAATTAAAAATTCCTTCTGCTGATTTAGCTGCTAGTGAAGCTGCTCTTTTTCGGGTATCTGCAAAAATAATTACTTGTCCTCCATTTTCTACAGAATCCACTGCTATATCTACCGGGGCAGATGATATTGATGAATTATGATTTATTTTAGATTTTTTGTTATTATTTGTACGGATTATCCCCTGATCATATATCCCTTCTATTAGAGTTGTTGGTCTCCAATTGCTTTCTAGTAATGTACATTCCAACCATTCAGCAATCTCTTCTGAATTTGATACAGTTGCACTGAGTGCTAGTATTTGTGCTTCATGATAGAACTTTTTTATCTTTGTCAACATTATCTCAAGAGTTGGACCTCGATCTTTATCGCCTATTAAGTGTATTTCATCTACAACAAAAAGTCCTACATTAGATAATAGCTCAGTATTGTTTCGTATTAATGCATCAAGTTTTTCATTAGTTAATATAACAATATCTGCATCCAATAGATCTTTTCCCTGTGAGTCATAATCTCCAGTCGCTATCTTTATTACGAGTTCTTTTTTTCCAACTTTTATTCTCTTTTTGTTATTATTATTTTCAATAATTTGATCCGAATTTAAAGAATTATCTGTAATCCCGTTAGAATAAACATTTTTTAAAGCTAAAAAATCATTATATTTTTCAGTAGCTAATGATCGTAATGGTGTCAAATAAATGACTTTCTGTTTTTTTTCAATTGATTTAATGGCAGCCATTATTGCTATTAGCGTTTTGCCACTAGCTGTTGGAGAGGTTACTAGTAGATTTTTTCCTTCTAAAAGACCTTTTGATATAGCTTGTTTTTGAATTGGATATAAAGAAGTATATCCTAAATCTAAGATTATTGTTTGTAAATTTTTATCCAGAATATTCGATAATGCCATAATTTCCTCTCTGTTCTTATATTCAATGAGCATATTATCTATTAATTAATTGTTATATTTCAAAATCAAAAATTTTAGTGAATAAATAAGAAAAAACAAAAGAAATTGGATTTCAGATCCTTGTGATAAAAGTCTAATTGTTATTGGGTTTTTTAGATGATGCGTATCTAATGACATTTAGAATCTGTGTTAGATATTAAATATATAAAATACAATGTGTTTTTAGTAGATGCCGGGGTACCCAAGCTAGGTAAGTCATAATGACCCTAACAGGGGTCAGCCTCGAGATCGTATGCAATGACGTGCTAGCTGATGTCCTTGTGGACTCGTGGGTTCGAGTCCCACTCCCGGCGCTCAACTCCAGTAGTCATATTGTAGGTAAAAATTTTAGTATTAGAACTAGAATGGATTAATAGAAAAATTAAGAAATAGGTTAAATATTGTAAATTTCATCTAATGATATTCTTAATATCTCCAATTAATATTAGAATGAGTAAAGATCGTCATTAGACGATTCACTGTTTGAATAATGAATGTCAAAAAAATGCATAGTCAAGTACTAATATTAATTTATTATTACACAAATGTAATTCATTAAATTTAGCCGATTCATTGGATTTGGCGATATAATCATATTTCTGTGCATACTTTGTGTTCAATCCCATTTTTGATATATTCTTAAAATTGATATCCAATAGTCGTTAAAATAGATTAAAATTTTAGGTAAATGTAATATCAGATAAAAGGTTTTACCAAAATGCATGGAATTCTTAATCTGTTTCTTTGATAGATTACCTTATAATCAAATAAATTATTAAACTTAATCATACAGTATGAATTATAATGTATTCTAAAATTTAGATATTAGATACTATATAACATTATTCTAACATTATTCTAATCCACTATTTACTTTAATTATAGTTCTAAAATTATCTTTTGCATATTTTTTTTGGTTAATATAATTTACCAATACGTTTTCATGAATCTTTTGTTGAATTTCAAGTGCCTCTAATCCTTGACTTTCAACATTAAATGCCTTTCTGATACTTTTTAATTTATTGTCACTGAATGAATTTGAGTAAATTTGATCGAAATTTATTATAGAATTATCCATTATAGATGACTTTAAATTTTTTATATCACTTCTATAGTAACCATAATCTTTTCTGTTGAATACACGAAATACTTCTTGCTGATTCATACTTTCGGTGTTCATCCTTTCGGTGTTTAGGGTTTCTCTATTACTAAACTCTGATGTCATTCTCCATGGAATAAATCTTCCAGTTTTTTTCCTTTGTTGTATTATTTGAATGACATTAAGAGGCAATTTCTGAGGGATATGTGAGGTTCCAAAACTATCAATTCCTAATGTAAAAGTAAGAATATCTTTTGCTGGAGTTACATCCGTCTTATGTTTTATTCTTGTAAATGGCACATTTAATGCATGGACATAACAATCCTCCTTATACTCCTTTTGTATATCATTAACATAATTGTTCACATCCATTACTCTAGCAAAAGAATCAATTGGATTATGACCCTCAAAATCCACAATAAATGAGATAATACCTTCATTTTTATAAAAATCAGTCAACTGTATTAACTCATTTCTGGCGATGAATGGTAAGAATCCCATTATTTCAGCCTTTGAATTAAAGGATTTGAGAATTTCGATGAACTTCTTTAAAAAATTCATATAATCTAAACCTGTAAGTTGCGGTAAGCGTGGAGGGATAATTGTATCTGCATAAGGATGTGATAGTAGAATACATAAATCTCTAATTTCTGAATCAGTTGGTGGTCTATTGTAGAAATCTCCTTTTTTCGCATTCTTGTTCTCGTATGAAAAAATTAATAGATTTAATTCCTTTTCCATGTTTGATTTATCAAAAGTGTATCGTAATTTTTTTCCAAACTCAATTTCTGATTTGGGATCTGAATTTATGTTATCTAACTTCTCCTTTGTAATTGATTTATAGATTTCATTGATTCCTCTAAGTTTATCTTCTTTAATTAATCTAGATTCAGAGGAAGAATCATTTAGTGTAAATGCTCTTCTTGGCGTAATTATTTCCTTTTCACCAATTTTTAGTTGTAAACTTCTGGCCTTAGGAAGTGTTTCATCATATCCTCTGATGCGAATGCGAAGATTAGCCATATAATAATTAATAAGCAGTAGATAATAATATTTTAAATTGTGGTATTAAGATAATGAAAAGTGAGAATAAGAAAATAGATTCATTACATTATCCTCCTGAAGAAAAATATTTCCTAGTATTACTATACGCTCCTAATTTATCGAACAAATTTGCCCAACCAGTCAGAGGTAATCTATGGATGCAAAAGGAAATGTTCGTTCTTTCAAAAATATTAGATGAATTGAATGATTTGAAATTCGATGAACACTTATTTGGTCCACATAGTCCAATTCTAGAATCTATACAGAATCAGTATCTTAATTCTAAAGTAATTAAACAACAATATCTAAATGGTCCAATTACTCTTACTGACAATGGTATAGAATTAGTAAAGAGTATATGGGACAAAATATCTGATGAGAAAAAAAAATTAATTTTAGAAGTTAAACAGTTTTTAAATGATATGAGGACTTGGGAACTGATTTCATTTATATACTCATCATACCCAGAAACTACTAAAAATTCTGACGTATTAGAAAAATTTCATTCTGAAAGATTGAATTCTGCTATTTCTTTGTTTAAAAAAAAAAAGATTTCTTTGGAAAAGGCTGCTAGCATTTCTGGTAAAACCTTAGAGGATTTTATTATTTTACTCAAAGAAAAAAAAATTAAAGCGTTTGAAGTAGATGAGTCAACTCTTAGGGAGGATTTATCATTTTTTGAGAATACTGCTAGATGCTAATTTTATAATTAATCTGCAGTATACTAATTGCGATCAAGTTCTTATTACTCTTGCAAAGAAAAATAGTTGGGATATATATTTACCAAAAATAGCAGAGGCAGAGGCTACACAAAAAAATCCATTGACGAAATCTATCTTACAAAACATAAAAAATGGACAAATTATTAGAACTCATGGTAATTCAAATACCATTAATTTATTTCAAAAGTATCATGGAAACTTAGGTAAAGGAGAACTAGAATCTATGGCTATTGCCTACGATTGTCCAGATAAATCAACAAATCCTTATGTTATTTTATCAGATGACGATAAAGCCAGAAAGAAGGCTAAGAATTATGGGATTAAATCTCAAGGTATTTTATCAATTTTTATTCTTGCTAATCATCAAGGTTTTCTTGAAAAACAAAAAGCAATTGATTACGTGAAAATTTTAATCAAAAATAATTTTATTCCCAAACCAAATGCATATTTACTATATCTGAATTCTTTACATTAATTTTTCAGTTTATAAATAACGTAACTAAAATTTTATTTTTATCCAAATTATACAAAAATATCATCATATAGATACGCAAAAATAAGATATAATAATTATTTTATACAAGAAGTGATTTTAAATTTGAATGGCTCTATTAGTTCGATACTAAAATCTATGTCATATACTACCCTTTGAAGAACAAGAAAAATATCTCAAGAGATCAACTATCCTATTGTTTTTTGCAGGAATTTCTGTATTAAATAATCAAACTCGAAATTAGATCAATATTCAAGATGAAAAGATGGATAGAAGTGTAAATAGATAATTGATTAATAATGATAAATTGATCAACCATCCATTATTTGTTATGCTATCTAATACAAAAGAACTATTATTATATACTTGTCAAATATTATTAATTTTA
>DATFEP010000037.1:0-2791 GCA_035250975.1 Nitrososphaeraceae archaeon
CTTTGAATTCATTCCATTTTCTTTGATCGTGATTAAACCATTTTCTTAATGCACTACTAGGAGCAATATCCTTTTGCCATAAATCGATTTTAACGTCATTTTTCTTTAACCCGCGAGGCCAGATTCTGTCAACTAATATTCGGAAGCCATCATCTGCGTCTGGTTTATCATAAATACGTCTTGTCTTAATCATAACATGTCAATCTAATTATAAAAGGCTATTTTAGGTCTATTAAATTATGTATATTATTAGTAGAGTAATACAGAGGTTTAATAATAGAATCGAGAGTTTTGTTCATTATTATTATCTTTTTTTATCAACAAAGATAAACAAAATTGCAATCAACAATATATATAACAATCAGATCAGACGGTTTGTGCATCCTTATATGCAATATAATGATCATCAAAACAAATTTTATTCAATAGAGCAGATAGATTACTCTGAAGTTACAAGAATAAAATTATAACTCATACAAATAGATTTGCCCAAGATTTCATGTCTTATTGTTTTTACTATTGATCAAACTAGATCAACAAAATTTTATTTGGTTTGGTTTGAACTTTACAAATAACTTGACAAAATTTATTTTTATTTTAACGTTTGTTCAAACTTTGAGACCAAATTGTTGACTGTATCTAGTTCTATCTTATATTCTGGCAGATTTTCTATTGGACATGCGTCAATTGAAAATCTCAATAATGCAATTATTGTTTTAATTTCATCATCTGTAAGTTCAATTGTGTGAAGAATGTATATCACCTCCAAATAAATATTCTATATTATATTTTGTAAAATTAAACTTCTGTTGTTGTATCTTTTCCAAGATTATTAATGTCCATGTGGTGGTGGTGCACTACCTTTTGATAGGCTCTCACTAAATGTTCCTGATGCTTTCTCATGATATTCTAAATTTGACTGATCTACTTTAATTGCTTGTGGAGGACATACTGAAACACATGCCATGCACCAGATACAATCATGTTCCCTTATTGGATCTGATTTATCCGTGTAATCTTTTCGTCCATCTTTTAGATATTGTTCTCCAGTTCCTTCGCTTGTCGCATTAACCATTTCTGCAGCAGGTACATCATTCTCTGTTCTATACCATTGAAAAACTTGTACAGGACATGCCTCAATACATGCTCCATCAGCATAGCAAGAATCCCAATCGACAGCTACCATTGTACCATGTACACCTAAAGGCACATATTCTTCACCTCTCTCTTTGTACGCAGCTTGAACATCAGGTTTTGTTGATGTTTCGGCATTTGACCTGCCTGGCCCCCAGACAAAATGATAATGTTCTCCATCAGCATGTTTATGCTTTCCTATAACATGATGACTCTTTGGAAATTCTTCATCGATTGGCATGATATTATTATATTTAATATATTATTATGATATATAAATAAATAAGTATACTATGCAATTGATTACACTTTTATTACCAATATTTAAATAATAATAAATAACAAAAATGTAATTTTATATATATTTATTTATAATTATTAAATCACATAAAGAGCAATAGTGTAAAATATTGGTTAAAATTTGTAGCAAAGATGAAAATAGCTTGTTTGTTTGAATATTCCCAAAATAATGAAAGATATTGCTTATATGACTAATGAATTATACAATATATAATTTCATTTATTCAATCTCTGGTTCATTTTCCTTGATTATTACAATTTTATTTCCATCAACACCTATGATGCAATTATTTTCAATTTTCCAACCTAACTCATGTAAAATTTCTTGATTAATTACCTCTCAAAGTTTTCAATCTTCCTTTTTACTTCTTCCCTTGGAACCTCAGCACGCAAAAACTAGCAGGAATCAGGATCTCCATAATAAATAAAAGTAAACTTTAAAATTGCTCAAGATGATCTCTTATAACATCCAATCTATTTTTTCATGTTTTTCTATGATATCAATTAGAAAATCATGTGTTTCCATATCACGATACATATTTTCATATATTCATCTGCATTTTTTCTTAATGTTCCTTTATGTTATTCAGGTACAGATAATATTTCTGTTATTGGATTAACAAGCTGTGAAAAAGGGGAAAACCATTCAGGATATTTTGGATTTAGAGATGTAACCAATAATACAAAAATAATAGATGATGGGATAATAGATATAGTAGATAGCAATTGGAAGTATAATAACTAAATATCAAAGACAAGATATTTACAGGATTACCTAATATGTACTGTTGATGTACTAATTATTATACAAAAATTCAATTTTTATTCCATCAAAATCATAAGCATAGAATGATGACGAGAATTGATTATCATTTTCAATTACTTGTTCTTCATCAATCCTTACTTTAAATTCTAAAAGGCGCTTCTTTAGCAAAAATAAATCATTTTCACCATGTAAATTTATTGCATAATGATCTAATCCTGGTTTGTTATTATTATTTGAATTTGCAGGAGATATGTTTTCGGCAAGCCATGTGTTTGTAGCAACATGATGATGATATCTATTTGCAGCAAAAAAATATGCACCAGGATAAGTAGCGGTATGATTTAGTTGCAAAATATCATTATAGAATTTTTTAGCTTTGGCAAGATTTGATACATGTAGATGAACATGACCTATTGATGTTTTAGCAGGAAGCTCATTCCATTTATTGTTCACATCAATAGCATCTTTAAATAAATCTTTTACATTTAATGGTTCAGTAACCATATGTACTGAATGATCTTTCCATTTCCATTCTTTAGGATCCCTATCGCTATAAACTTCAATTCCATTAAAATCAGGATCATGCATGTA
>DATFEP010000042.1:0-2394 GCA_035250975.1 Nitrososphaeraceae archaeon
TAATATTATATTTATAATATGCTTATAAATATGAAAAACAATCAGGATGAGTATAATAGTTATACATCATTATTTGTATATTTTTTGCTTTTATTATCAATATCAGCAATAACAATTATTACAGTAATCACTAGCGGTACAACACCTTTATTCTCGTGGTTTCAAGAATTAAATATATTTTCTCTAAACCACCAGCAGCAAGTTTTTCTACAAAATGCTTTTGCTCAACAAATAGAGCAATTCACAATATCGAAATTACAAGAATTAGAGAAAACAGATCAAGTAAAATTGAAAACACAGTCACCATTAATTCCATTAGCAGATATCTCAAATATAAAAACAACATCAAAAATAACAAGTGATAATAATGTAACTAATAAGGTATCTGAACTTTTATCTGATACCAATTTTACAGAAACAAAAGGACCAGATTCTAAATTAAGATTAGCCATGTCAAAAATTGCAATTGATATACCATTGCAAAAAGCTTATGAAAATGGACATGAAATATTTCTAGTAACCTTTGATGCATCTGATAATATATTAGCTCAACAATTGACAGACTATAACAGGGAATTTCCAATCCATTATACTAAAGTCTTAAGTCAAACTCCAGAGTCTGCATTGAATGAAGCATATATCTTTAAAAATGGAGTAAAAGGTAAAGGACATCTTGGTTTTCAACCTACCATCATAACTACAAAACCTGGAGATAAGAATTATAGTCCACTAAAACATGTCAACTTTGTAGAATGGAATAATTCATCAGCAGTAACAACTACAGAATTAAAATCTGAAGAGGAAATCGTAGCAGCCCAACAAGCAGGAAAATTAAAAATCAATAACACTTCTCCTGATCTGGTTATAAACGCTCCAGCAATTAAATGGCAAGGCGATTCACTTAAAATCAGAGCAGACAAGATAATAACCGATGAAACGCCTTTTGTTGGAGGACAAGTAACTAATATTGATACTGATAATATGATAGTTACTATGGTTACCATGAGAGCATTTGGTCCGGATGGTAAAACGGTATATTGGTTGGTGACAGATGCTACTCCAATGACTGATGATATTATAAAGGGAGGTATTGTTTATTCTCCTGCAAATGAGTTACTGGCTTCTACTCCGGTAGCAGTAGATTTTTATCAATTTATCAATGGAATTAGAAATGGTGGACCTCAAGGTTTTCAACCTCCTATATCGCCAGTAAATCTAGAGGACTCTAATTATAGTCCAATGTGGAGAGTATTATTTGTCAGTTGGAAAGACCCACAAAAAGCACATCTTTTACAGACAATGTATGATTTAAATCAAATGATGAAGAAAGGATTAATAGAAATTATCCCAGTATTGAAAGGTAAGCATATAGTCAATTGTCCATTCTTTGACCAATCAACAGTATTAAAATTTCGTCATATTTACAATTGAGTAAATATGTATACAATATAATATATATCATCAACCAAAGATAGAAATTATAAATACTATACTATATTTTTGTAAATAAAAAACAATTCTTTATAGTTTAAATGAACTAGACTCTATTGTTGGAAATTCTCTTAAATTTTCCTGCTTTCCTAAAGTATCTAAATAGCCATATCTGCATTTTGCTTTTCAGGATTTAGTAAATGCATCTCTCATACAAAGTCATTCGATATAACAACATCAATCCTTATTAAAATTCAGAGTTGTTAAATCTACAAATTCCCACAGAATAATATTATCTTGCCTTATTTTGAATTTTTGTCTTAATTCTATATTTGAAATCCTGATTTATTATTTCATTTGTTTTTTTCCAATAGTGAGATAAAGAGTGAGCATTTTAATCTCTATACATTAAAGTCCTCCGAGCACCACAATCATCAATTTACAAATGAAAGAATAAGGTTATAGCTATGATAATTTCTGTCAAGTCTTGTATTAATGAAACCCTATATATTATTAATAGATAAATAAACAATTAGTATGATAGAAAAAAAATCTAGTAATAACAATATTAAAAAAAGAATAAATTTCGATGAACCACTCAATAATATGATTGAGCGATTAAAATCAGAACATCGTAGGTTTGAAATTAAACTGCAAGAAGTAGAAGAATCTATTAACAGTAATAAAGATATTAAATTTGCCGCCAAAATAATAAGAAACATGAGTGAATCTATTATACATCATGCAGTTGAGGAAGAAGCTAGACTTATGAGAGTTATAATGCATAAAGCAAAAGATGAATCTTCTGAATCAATTAAAATTATTCAAGAGCATAATTGGATTGTAAATTTTTTTAAAGTTAACCTCGTTGAAATAGAAAATAGGAAGAAGTTAGATGCAGAGCCTTCTTCATCGCTAAATTATAATGAAGATATAAAATCAATAAATGAATTTATTTCAAAC
>DATFEP010000046.1:0-17533 GCA_035250975.1 Nitrososphaeraceae archaeon
CTTTCTTTTCAAATAAAGATCATATTGAGGTATGTGATTAACTCTTAGCAGCTGTTTTTGTTAATTATAAAAAAGTATTCAATTAATGTTTTTCATAGATACATTAACCTCAGCATTTTAATAGATTTTTTTATTTATAAAATGATAGATAAATAAGCCTTTAAAATTAGTGCACAATAAATTGAATTTAGTTGAGGCTGGGTTATAATTATTCCATTTTCATAACGAATAAAGCTAGTTTATTGGTGTATGATGTTTTGGTGTAACTATCATCCAAACCAACAAACTAACACAGCAGAAAAGATCTACATCTATTCTAATTAGTATTTTGTATTTAATTGGTTTGATTCGTTGGCCTCATAACAGTAGAGGAGGAGGACGTGGTAGACCATATGTCTATTCGCCTACTGTTATTTTGAGATGTTTTGTAGTACGTATATGGTTTCGATTGGATTCCAACAGAGCATTGCATGAATACCTTGCAATGGAAGTACCATATAACAAAAAGGTAATGAGAGTATGTGGACTATCCAGAATACCTTGCAGACGAACATTTGATAGACGTATTGCTACGATATCTAATGATATCAAAAACAGAATTACTACAATGGGTAAACTTTTTGTGCATGATAAAATGATTGATCCATCTATTCTTTCAACAGATAGTACTCTCATAAAGGCTAAAGGTCATGTATGGCACAAATCATTTATGAAGAAAAAAGTAGTACCTCGTTCTGGTATCGACATAGATGCAATGTGGGGATTCAGCCATACAAAGGGTTGGATATTTGGATATAAACTACATCTGATATCTACCAGTACCGGTTCTATCATTGTACCTTTGGCAGCCGATTTTACAACTGCCAACATACCTGACAATCAAATGTACAGTATATTGGTAGCAAGTCTACCTCTTGCAATAATCAGAAGAACATTATACATGTCTGCAGATCCTGGATATGATGATCATGAATTGTATGATCTCAGTACAGATATGGGATTTAGATTGGTGTGTCCTGTACAGAGATATAAAAATACACCTGCTGACAGGATAAAACTGATAGAATTTTATGAATCGGATATTGGACATGCTATCTATTCTCTAAGAAGTATATCAATTGAACCGTTGATAGGGCATATCAAATCTGCGTTCAGGATAGATCCATTACCTATTAGAGGATATACTAGGGCTTGTGCAATAGTCCTATTGTCAGTACTACTTTACCAGATAGTTGTATATTATAACTAAGACAACCAACAAAGATAATCCTATCGCAATCAAATACATGTTAGGAACATAAAGATTGACTACATGCTAGTGTAAACATTACAATATTTGTTAATCGAATTATGACCCAGTCTCAATTATCTGCACATTATACATATTGTCCAATCACACATAGAATTGAAATTTCTTTATCTGAAATGAAACATCCTCTTCATACAGTCACTTTCAAATACTCTTTATTATTCCATCTTCAATTATCAAAAGTCGATCATTGTTCTCAAAAGGATCTGTAAGAATATCAACATCGATTTCAACCTTTAATCTCACGCGACTGCTCGATACCATAAAAATTATAATGGCATCTCAAGAATTGATTGTATGTTATTAATTGAAAAATCATTATTGAATAATCCATACCTTTCAAGTTATTATATTTCTAGTATTGGCAAACCATTCTATTTATTTGTGTATCTCTATGAAACGATTTTTTATCGAAAAAAGAATGAAATACTACGACCAGACTAGAAAAAAAATGACAAACATAGGATATATTGGAATATTGATTGTTGATATTAGATTTTGTCCTTAAAGTCACTTATTTTAGTAATCTATGCTCACTACTATCCAACTGAAAGTTTTATTGAAATATTGATTATGCATAATATATCGGATCAATAGAGTCATTAAGATATCTATATGTTGTCTATAGTAGTATAAAAAATAAATACTAGTAGTTTAAATACAATACATTGTCAAATATAAGAAATTTAAATACACCTGTAGTTGAAATTGGTGCAAATGAAAAACCACGAGATATTGAACATATTCTTGATTTGAAAAACATACATGATCAACTAAAAATTAGTACTAATACGCAGAAAACAATTCTAAAAAAATTAGAAGGCGAAAATGATCATTATTCAAAACTAGAAAAAATTTTGCTGGATGTGAAAAATGCCGTTAAATCGACTAACAATCCTAATCACAAAAGGGAATTACAATCACTGGGACAGATCAAATCTCAAATCTCCCAACTGCAATCAAATGTAAAGAAAATTGGTAGTGATATAGATACAATAAATACATCAAAATATAATAATAAAAAGAAAGAGGAGAAGCAGAAGAATAAACAAATGAAGAAAGAGGAGAAGCAGAAGAATAAACAAATGAAGAAATAATCCTATAATTGATAACACTATATTTGGCAAGACATGGATCTCATATCAAAATCGGTATGAGGTCCGTGGTAGAATGTTCTTGATAAATCCAGTTTCCATCAGCACATCGCGACATTTTATGACGGATTCACTATATGCAGACCAGTTTCTTTGAGATTCTGAGAATAATGTTGTTACAAGATAATAATGCTACACACTAGGTCGGTTAATATAAAACGGGAGAAATTTTATTTTATTATTTTGAATTATTTATTGAATGGAACTTTTAAAAATTGATCTATTTTTTGTTTTAACTCGTTAAGTACTTCTTCTACTGTTCGATTTCCATTAATTTTAATAATTCCATATTTTCTTTGTATTCTACTAAATTCTTGCTTCATTTTCTTTTGATAGAGAATAAAAGATTCTAAAAGATCTTCAGAGAACCCCATATCTTCTCCAGATTCGTAATAATCAAGAAAATTATCTTTATCAAAAATTCCTTTCAAAAGTTCCTCTGTAGATTTTTGAAAGGCCCTTCGTATAAGTTCATTTGGATCTACATCTAAATAAAAAACAAGATCGGGTTTAATTGCAAAACCATATAAATTATATGACCATATTCTATTAATTTTTCTTACAGCATCCCTAGCCATAAGTGTGTAGATATACCTATCTGCTAATACTATATATCCGGCTCTCAAAGCTGGGATTATTTTGTTCTCTAGTTGATCTGCAAAATCTGCAGCATAAAATAAACTCATGGTCCTTTTTCTTAATAAATGTCTTTCTTTTGCCTCTAGTATTCCTTCACTTACCAGTTCAGATCTTCTGAGACCTGTATTAAGAACTGCGTGACCATTTGCTTCAAGATAATTATTTAATAATAAGATTTGTGTACTTCTTCCGGATGAATCTGGTCCTTCTAATATGATCAATCTACCTTTTAATTCTATATTTTTTAAATAAGGAATTCCATGTCCATAATATTTAATAATATTAGATTTTTCCATTTTTTTTATCTTATTTGAATTATTCATTTTACTATCTCTCCCGGAATAGTATTGTTAAATTTTTCTCTAACCATTTTTTGTTGTTGTTCTATATTTAGTGTTCCGTCTATAACAGTGAAATTTTCAGTCGTGGCCATTTTCTCATATTGTTCTATTATTCTACTTTGAAAAATACGATAACTTTCATAAATATCATTACTTAAATTTAGATCCATCCCCGCCTCGTAATATTTTAGCTTGGGTCTTCCAGATAATATTCGTCCTGCAGCTACATCCACCGGAACTCTGAAATAAAATGTGATATCAGGTTTTAAAGCAAAATCATATACTTTTCTGATCCATAGCGGATCACATCCTCTTACTATATCTCGTGCATATGCTGTATAGACATATCTATCTGCCAATACTATGTAACCAGCTCTTAATAATGGAAAAATATTCCTTTCGTACCGATCTGCAAAATCAGTTGCGTGGAGTAACGAAAATGTTGTAGGTGTAAGTTGTTCTTTTTTCTTACCTCTAGAGGTAACATTTTTTACAATTACAGATGAATTCCACTCTGATAAAAAAGCTGGTGTATTCTTAAATTTAAGCCATTTATCAAGAAGATGAATTTGTGTTGATTTTCCTGATCCATCAATTCCTTCAACTATAATTAATTTACCTTTTATATCGTACTTATTTTTTCTTTTGGTTGTGGTATTAGCTGTTATTTTACTAGATCTTCTTATTTTTATCTGTGTCATTTACTATATGTACTCCTTTTTTTGCCTTGGACCAATAATGTATATTCTATCGAAAGATCAAATGAAGACTTAAAATCTGAAATTATTTCTTTAAATAAAATTTCTGGAAAGGAAAAGATGTCTTTATTTTTATCACCTTGTATTACGATTTCCAGTAAAAGCTTGTTTGTTATTTTTGTAAATTCTTTGATTTGAATTATTAATTTGTTATTTTTCACAAAATTTAAAAATCGTAAGAAAGTTGATATTCTTTCGATAATGTTTTTAATCTTTTTTTTATCATAATAATAATATAATAGATTTCTATAATTTTCAGATAGTTCAAGAGCTATTTTCGGCTTATTGATTGCCAGCAGGGATAATGCTAATAAAATATGTTGATGATGATCCAGATTCGCGATATCCTCGTTGATGAGAATATAAAATTGACCAATATTATCATTAATGAGAATCTTGGACATATATAATATCGATTGATTAATAATAGTGTATTCATTTTTTGTTATAATTCCATTTGATAAGAATTTCTTTGCTAAGCTCGAATTGCATCTGTCTTTATTGTAACAGTTATTTAGCAGATAATTGTCCAAATTAGTTCTATTATCCAAATGACAGGATTCAAGAAAATTTAGGAGCACTCCCTCTCGTAATCCTTTTGTACTAACAATAATACTCTTAAAACCGAATTTGGACATAAGGAAGTAGATTACATATAATCCTGTCTTGATTGTTTCTGCTCTATTTGCTCCTATTACATCTATCTTAGATAGCTCTTCTTTATTCATGTTAGATAGATGATCTTTGATGGTTGATAAAGAACGAAAATCTAGTTTGTAGTTATGTAATCTTGTGATTGGGTATTCTTTGATCAATTGATCATATCTTGCAATCGTTCTGAGAGTTCCCCCAACACCTATTAATACAGTAGATTCACTATCTATTTCTAATTCTTTTGAATCAGGTAATTGATTCTCAATATGTTCTCCTAAAATATTGCAAACAACCTTAAATTTTTTACTAGTGGCAGTTTTGTTATCTTCATTATTTGAAAAAAATTTCTGGGTTAGCTTCAATGCTCCCAAGGGAAGAGATATTACTCTCCTAATTCTATAATCTTTAGAACTTACTAATTCTATAGTTCCTCCCCCCAGATCAAAAAATAAGCAATTTGAAACACATAGTGAGTTCAATGCACCTAGATATGAATATGCAGCTTCTTCATTAGCTGATAATAATTTGAATTTAAATCCTGTTTCTTCTTCTACTTTTTTCAGAAACAATTTCTTATTTTGCGCTTCACGTACTGCGCTAGTAGCAAATGGTATTGTAAATTCAATAGATTCAGAATTAATAACATCACGAAAATATTTTAGAGATTCAATAGTTCTATCGATAGCCTCTGTTCGAAGGTATCCTGTTTTGTTTAGACCATCTCCAAGTTTCACCCTGATAGTTTTCTCATAGTATTTTGTATAAGATTTATTAGGAGATATGATATAATGAACTAATTTTAGAGAATTATATCCCAAATCTATTACCGATACTTTACGGTATGAAAGTTTTCCATAAGTCATTTTGTTTATGGTCTTACTTAGATGATACTCTTTAATACTCTCGGTGTAAGTAACCATCTTAATTCTCCCTGTAAAGTAGGTACAGTGGAAGTTATTCTAATTTTCGATAAACCTGCCTTCTTTAGGATAATATTACTATTTGATTTTATGTCATTATTAGTCTTATTTTTATTACTACTAGTATTTGATATGATGTCACTAATCATGGTACTGAGATATGGTTCATGTCCAACAATTAGAATAGAAGACATTTGATTAAATTCAGATATAATTTTGTAAACATTTAATATATTTCCTTCTGGTTGTAGATCTTTGCATTTTAAGATTTTTACTTTTTTATTAAATAAATTATTTATTATATCCGCAGTTTCTAGACTTGAAGAGATAGTACTTGATAATATCAGATCGATTTTGATTTTTAATTTTTTAATTGATTTTCCTATTTTTTCAATTTCAGATCTTCCTGAAAATGTTAGAGAGTGATTGGAATCTACAGACGAGTATAGTTTTTTAGATGTTTCTCCATGTCTAAGTATATAGAGTTCCAAGATATTGATTCAATTGTTATATAGGAATAAGAAATTTTAGTTTTACATATGTATTCAATATAGTATATCATAGTAAATATAGTAGACAATAGAAAATTATCTGGAAAGATATAAGCATATTCTTTAAAGTTTTATCTTAAATATATGCAAATTGATATACATTAGATAAAATGATGCAGTCTAACATATTAAATAATGATGAAAATTTAGTAAAGGGAATAAAATGAAATCGTCAAATGTGTCGTTTAATAATCAAAAAAATAATGATAATGATAGAAGAAATAATTTTTGGAAGAAATTCTACGGAGCAAAGATGAATTTCAAAAGGTATATTTTTTATTTTATAATTCCATTAATTAAGATATGTCTTTTCTAAATACACTACATTCCGGAAAAAACCCCCCAGAAGATATTAATGTAGTCATAGAGATTCCAAAGGGCAGTAACATAAAATATGAATTAGATCCTACAAATGGTATTTTGTATCTAGATAGAATACTGTCAGTTGAAATGGTTTATCCTTTTAATTATGGATTCATTCCGAATACTCTTGAAAAGTCAGATAAACTTACCACTTCCAAAGATAATTTAGATGTCTTTGTTATCGGGATCGAGTCCCTACAACCGAAAAGTGTTGTTAACTGTGTTCCTATTGGAGCAATCTTAACTGAAGATCAAGATGGACTAGACTCGAAAATAATTGCAAGACCATCGTCAAAAACAGATAAATTAAATAATGAGTTTTTAAATGATTTAGAAGATATAAATTCACATATCCTGAAAAAATTAATACACTTTATTGAACATCATAAGGATCTAGAAGACAATAAATTTGTAAAAATTATAGAAATTGCACACAAAGAAAGAGCAAAAAGAATAGTTTTAGAGGGAATAAAGAATTATGAAAAGCATGTCAAATCGTTATGAAATAATCAATATATCAGAATCTTTTCGTTAGTAAACATAGGCTCTTATGTATTAGATCTCTATCGCATATGAGCGAAAAATTTCTTTTTTTGGCAAAAAATTTTATCTATGAGAAACTTTTATGATTCAACTTTATCCATTCTGGATATCCAACTGAATTCTTTCGTTCAAGTTTTATCGCGAAATCTTTCAAGATCTTTTGAACTGCCTTACGAAATTCTCTCTCATTATTCCTCTTTCCAATACTCTCAAATCCTATTGTCCACCATGCTGTAGCATTTTCGTTCATAATCTTGGTAATTTCACATTGTAGCCCGTCATCTTTATCGATATTGATCCATTCAACTGATTTATATGAATTCTCTTGAAAAAGATATCTCCTTAGAAACCTCAATTTTTCTAACTTTAAAATAGGTCCATTATTTGGACTGGGAAAAGGGTCGATTCTACTGTCATTGGATAGCGGAAGGTCATCTAATATCCATCCCAACTTTGTCCAATCTTCCATATTGCCATATATCTGTCTCCCTGTTACTGAAAAATCAGATTTTATATCTTTTCTCCATTTTATTTCAAGTCTGAATCTCGGTTTATTTGTTTTTTCATCATTAAAAGGCCTTAACTTGATACCAATATCTTCGCTATTTAGGAGAAAGATATATCGGTCTTCTCGAGGATCCTCTCTGATAAACACATCATCAATCGTTTTAAACCAATCCAAAGCTAATTTGTAATTAGTCATATCATCTTCAAACCATCTGAGTTCCCAAGGCATGATTAAAATATTATATAGATAAATAAAAATAATGTGAACATATTATAACGATCATTAGCTTCATTAGAATATTATAATTCTTATTTTATTAGCAATAGTATATAGTAGTATTAATAGAAATGATGTTATGATTCCAAGAACCCAAAAAAGAACTATTAATTATTTTTCGATCTATTATTCACAATTTTATCTATAATATAAGGTAACATAAAAGGTAACATCGTTCAAGAATGTGTGTTATACCAGAAATTTATCACGCCTTTGAATATGATTCTCTTTGTTTTTCGCATCATTATCAAAATCAAATATACCATTCTGCCAAGTAAATTCTCTAAATATCTGTCTTTTCTTTATATTATGCTGTTGTTCAGTTTTTAGTAATAATGATAATATCTTCACCGCTTCCACTATAAACTTGCCTTTGTTTAGCATTACGCATTCGGCCCTATGACCTCTTGCGGCATCAGTTATTTCAGCCCTTGTAGGTAGACCACTCTTAGCTAATGTTTCAAGAACTTGTGTAGCCAAAATAACAGGAACGTGTGCAGCTTCACATAAACACAAGATATCCTCTTGAATTAGAGACAAATTTTCAAATCCCATTTCTACAGCAAGGTCCCCTCTTGCAATTAATACACCAAATTTAGGCAAGGAAAGTCCGGTTAAAAGAATTTTTCCTAAATTGTGAACAGCATTACGATTTTCTATTTTTGCTATTACTCCAAAATCAGTATTTCCCAGTTTTACCAACTCATCATACAAATTTCTTACATCTTCAGGAGAATGCGCAAAGGATATTCCTACTGCAGTTGCATTTTTCACAATAAATTTTAGATCTTTAATATCTTGGGATGTTATAGCAGGAATATCTAAATTTGAATCGGGAAAATTCAATCCCTTCTCTGATTGAATCTTTGCAGTCTTATCTGATGGATATGTTATTTCTAATTCTAAATATTGATCGTTAGTGGATATTACTTTAGCATCAATTTTTCCATCATCTATTAAGACTCTATGACCTATCTCCACTTTGCTTAAAACTTCTGGCATTGTACAACTAATTCTACCATAACCCTCGAAAAGATTCGAGTTTTCGTTAAATTCTTTCTTATTGATCAAAATTTTATCACCTGCCTTTACTTCAAGATCTATCGGATGTGGTTTAATTGTGCCAATGACAATACCTCGCTGAATTTCTCTAGGATATGGACACAGGTTAGTATTGTCTTCTTTGTTTTTGATGTAGAATTTGTTAACAAAATATTTCTCTCTATGTATAATTAAACCTTCATCCAGATATACTGATTTGTCTATTCCAACACGTGTTCGGGTTTTACTTACCTTTTCGAGAACAGTCATCATTCGATATTTTCCCCGAGAATCATAAAATAATAATCTCTCTCCTACCTCAAGTTCAGTTAATTCTTGCTTTCCATCTGATACAGAAATTACAAAACTTTCAGGAACGCCTATCAAATTTGTTCTTTCAGTATATTCTGCCTCACAATCGAAAAATCCCTCAACCAATTTAACGGATCTTCCGTATGTGTCCTTCGGAACAGTAATTTTTAAAGGACCTGTTCCTAAACTCGTCTGTTTTATTCTGATTTTGGGTCCGGCTAAATCCATAACAATTCTGCATTTTCTACCAACACCATGACCGCTCTGAATCAACCTATCCTCGGTATTTCTGATAGATTCTATTATCATTTTCCAGTTTTGTTCTGTATCATAAGCACAGTTTATTCTTGCAATATCCATTCCGTTCTTTAGTAACTCCTCTAGTAATTGCGGCTGGTGAGCTATGCCAATATCTACAGTCACCATTATACGAGTTGTTCTATTATCTCTGGGACGGCCTAATAATAATCGACTACGGTTTGTAATTATTACTTGAGCATCATCTTGATTTATTTTCTCCAGAGTTGTATTAGAATTGATAACGTATCCATAATGTTTCAAAATTTGTTCTATACTAATTAGTACATGATCTTCTAATCTTCCTAAAGAAGAAAGACCATCCTCAGCCAATCTTAGTTGAAGTTGTTCTATGTTTCTTTTTCTTAAAACAAGATAACACAATAGGTTGTCACAGCATTTGTTCTTTGACTGAAAATTACTGTCATTTATCTTGAAATATTCTTTTATTTTTTCAGACTCATTGATTATACCATTATATAATAAATATAGATCCCTTCCTAACTTTCTCTGTTCATTAGTGAGGGAGATTGATTGAATATCATCTGTATAATCGTTATTTGTGGCTAGATTCATTTTTGTTCCACTGTAAAACAATTAAATATTTATATTTTAAATAACCTTTCTTTAGTTTTATAAAATTCATTAATGTTCTTTTTCGCTCTCTCTTCTGTCTATTAACGCTATAACAATATTATTACCTTCACGATCTTGTATTTGTATTTCTTTACCAGTAAACGATACACCTTCAGCTCCTTTTTTTATATGAGTATATTTTTTTTTCATTTCTTTAGTATAAAATATTGGAAACTAATTTATTTAGTCTTATTCTATTAAAACTATTTAGATCATTATAGGGAACCTGTTAACCACAATAGATGTTCCACTTCTATGCACTACTTTGTCGATCTTTTAGTTTAATGAGGCATGTACTGTATTGTTATTACTATATTTGATAAATGGAAAATGTCTTTTGAACTAAGAATTTGCATTATTTATTACGCTATCTCTATCTTTAGGAGTTGCAGGTTTCTGAATCCATACAAGACGTTTTATTCAATAAATTATGTAGTATAGCTAAAATCGTGGTTTGAGTTTGTTATGAAATTTGAGTTTTATCGATTGTATTTGGTCTTTTAGAACCATACGGTCAATCCACCTGCTACTTTGTGTGCCATTTCCAGTATATATAAAAAATCATCCGAAATACACCATATGTTTTATATGTCATCTAATTTAGACGCACATATTTCTGTCGAAAACGGCGTCTTCTTATTTTTTTCTAAACCTCTTTATATTGTAAACGGGATAATAAGCCTCACTTTTATCTAGTTAAAGAGTGTACTTTAGTTATGCAATAATACAATGCCAAGCAGAGTGCATTTATAAAAAATATTAATAACAATAAATATAGTAGATATTATCAAAGTTGCTAACTCTATTACCATTTTTAATAAAACTACATCAAAGTATTGAAAGATTGAACCATAGAACCAATGCATATATTAAAAATTCTAATGAAAAAAATATCCACGATGTAAGAACTTCTGTTAGAAGATTCAACTCGACATTTTTGTCATTACCTAAAAAATACAGAACCGGACCAATGTTACTATCTGAATATAATCAAATTGCAAATAAATTTTTTAAAATTAATAGTAAAATCAGAGATTACGATATTATCTTTGACATATTAAATAATTACCCACAAAACAGTCAGAGAGATCTAGTTATTGATTCTATTAAAAAAGATAGACAATCAAATTTAGAAAAAGCAAAAACAATAGCAATTTCTCTAAAAGATCTCGGTGCTAATGAAGTTGTAGATAAAATGAATATTACAGAAAGGGAATTGCAGAAACGATATAATAAAGTTCTTTCAAACCTCATTTCAAAAATAGAATTAAACCTTCCTATTGTAATAACTAATGCTAAAAAAATAGAAGAATTACATCAATTGAGGAAAGACTGTAAAAAAATGAGATATATGTTGGAGTTATTACCGGAAGAAAACAGAGATGCAATAGAATTAAAAAAGATTTTTGAAAAAATTCAGGATCATCTTGGCTCTATTCACGACTTTGATATAACTATCAATTATTTACAATCATTGCAACCGAATAAAGAAATTCAAGAAATGATAAATACTGAAACAGAAAAAAGGAGATTGAAATATGAAGAATTTTTGAACTTTTCCAAAAGACGTTTACAGTTAACAAGAGATTCTTTCCTCATAAGAATCAAGATCTTGAAATAATGTCTATGACTATAATAATAATTTATTTTCCTTCATTATCTAGAGTATTAAAAAAGTGTCTACTATTACCCCAACTAGTTTATCGATGAATTAATGCTATCTCCTTTTTTAAAAGTATTCTTTAATCAAACTATATGGTCCCTACTATAGGTCATGTTCATAGAATATATGTTAAATTTTTTATATTGTAATCTATTTAAAAAATTTGATATCTAAAAAATAAAATATAAAAGGTTTCTAAATAATAATCTTTATCTTTTATATACAAAATACATATCTAGTAAGAAAATTTGGCAATAGAATGGGATAGCTTAGTAATAGAAATGATACTTCTTGCAGGAATAATTTGGTTTGCAGTATACATTGAACATTGGGCATATAAAAGGACTCAACAACAACAGGATAAAAAGACTAGAAATAATATTTTCCTATTCATCAAAGACGACCTTGAACATAGATTACGTTTTATAGAAGAATCAATTAATTACAAAGATTATAAGCCTTTTTTTACTGATATGTGGGATGCTGTAATTCTATCTGGCAAACAATCTTTTCTCTCGTTTGAATTATTTCAAAATATTCAAAGAACATATTCATGGATGAAATATTATAATAGTGAATTAGAAAATAATAAAAATAGTGTCTCAAAAGAAAAAATACTGGTAGAATTATTGGAAGATGTAAAAAAGTATATCAACAAATCTTTACATAGGATTCAGATTGAGGGAGAAAATTAAGAGAAAAAGAGTTACATTACTGATACCCACAAGCATAATGAAAATATCTCAAAAACATAAGGTAATCACAATGAATTCTTAACGTTCAAATTTAACAATAAAAACCAATTGTTTGACAAGAAAAATTTATGCAGTATTATTGAAATGACTTTACTACTGGTGTCATAGACCTAATCGATCCAATTTAATTCATATTCATAATATTCATACCTTAATACAGAATGTTCTTGGTTCCAGAATAAAGGCTCAAGATGTGTAAGAAAGGTTATTAGGATCCAATTTCTTAGAGTGTATCAAGGCTTAGATTAGGATTATCACTTTGGTTATCTGCAGATTTTTCTATACTAAATTTGTCCTTAATTTCGCCGTCATTTCCATAAAATTTCGCATCAAGTCGGTTTCCATTGTCTACAACTTTTATTTCCAAAAATCCATACTCTTCAAATTGCTCCGCATTAAAATAAGACTGATCGTCCAATTGGTGAAAATCCTTTCCTCCAGTACCAACTATTGCAAAAATAGTACCTTGGGAATCAACGTACAAATCTTCTCCCGACCCTTCTCCTAAAACTGCTGCTTGGATAATTGTAGGTTTTGCCGGATTTTCATCATTATATAATAGTGGATAAGTTCTTTGATAATTATGAAGATGTCCTTGTAATACTAAATCTACTCCAAATTTTTCAAAGAGACCGTGATAAGTATCCCTAAATGATTCTAATCCCTCGTGATTACTTTTGGAAGTATACATTGCCTGATGGAAATATATGATTATCCAGTCAATAGATGAATCAGTTTTTGTTTTTATTAAATCATCATGAACAAATTGAAATTGTTTTGACCCCTCTTCATAAGGTGCTTCTGTAGACATTGCTATAAAATGGACATTGTTATGATTAAAAGAATAATACTGTTGATCAACATTTGTATAATCCATATATTGTTTTGCTAATGATTGGCTCTCGAATTCGTGATTACCAAAAGATATTTTGAGTTTTTGAGGATCTATTTCTTCTACAATGTCCTTCCAACATTTCATATTCTTCTGATAGGAATAATCTCCTAATCCCAATATTATGTCAGGATTTGTAGCTAGAATATTACTAGCAGTTTTTATTGCTTCTTTATTACAACTCCAGTCTCCTACTGCTGCAAAAGTGAAATCTTGCTCACCGAAGTCATTTGCTCCATGATCTTTTTTCTGCTCTATATTAACAGAATTATAAGAAACAAAAGAATTGTTAGGCATCTTCTCCGAATACGTTAATTTCGGACAAAAAATAATGGATATACTAGTTAACATTATAAAACACAATACTACTATTGATGTTGTACCTTTTTTCAAATTTATTAAACTCATTATTTACTATAATCACTTGAATGGTAAAAAGGAAATCGATAGTATATGGTTTAGCAATATAAAGAACTCTATATTATGTATAGAAGTCAAGTAATAATATAAAACATCCATAAAGATATTTACAAATAGAACTATCGTACTAGCAATAAGTCAGTATCATTGTTACTAGAACAATGGTCACTGCCAATAATAACTTATACACTTAGAATATGGAGAAGAATATAGAGAATAGTAGAAACTATTATCAATCTAAATAAATTAGTATGTGGAATAAATAATGAGGAATACACATTGTAACCCTATGAAGTACGGAGTAAGTCTTGCGTTCGATTATGCTTGCTCCGTATATCTAAAATTTCTAAATGTATTTACGAGAGTGTTGTCGATTATATGAGAATATTTTATAGAACCGTAATAGAGAAATTTTTTACAAGCCTCCTTGATGCAGTAGCTTCAGATAATTTATAATTTTGTCCATAGTCATATATAGATCTCTATAATATATATTTATTATTTATATTTGACCACTTATTAGATACAGATCTTCAGAAAAAACCTGCACATTGTTTATATATCTACTTTTAAGTAATAAAATAATGAATATGAAGAGTATTGCAATATCCATAACATTGGGCATTGTACTAATGAGTATTTTGTCATTGGGCAGTATCTACGCACTCAGGGATGAAGATGGCTTGACCATAACATTTTACTGATAGCTCTAGTAGTATGTTTCTTTTCCAATCAATCAGTTTTTGTAGTAAATATTCGTGCTCATATATTGATATTGCAATTTTCTCTTCTCATAATATATTAAGACACAAATGAGTTTTGGTATTTTTGAGTACGTGACTTATACCCATTATTCATTCTTGCGTTTGCAATCTTAAATTTTTCAGAATCTTTTTCTATACCTATGAATTTTCTCTTCATGTTAAAAGCAGCAATTCCAACAGTGCCTAATCCCATCATAGGATCCAATACCGTTTGATATTCTATTGTAAGATTTTTTATGATATATTCTGCTTCAACTGAGGACTGTTCCCGGTCATCAGGTGTTTTAGGTAAAGGTTTAGCATCAATATGGTCTCCAATTGTATTAGATAAAGTCAAGTTATTTGTTTTGTCTCCTTTCACATACCATAGCATTGGATTCCATTCTACACAAACATTCCTTGGATAGACTTTCGAATGATTTCGGGAATGCTTAACGCAAAAAATCCACCAGTATTTTAGATTATCATTATTGTCGTCAAATAGCCGTATAACGTGATCCAGAATTACATGATCTACAAAAAAGACCAGACTACCTCCTGGTTTCAGTACTCTATCAGCTAGCCATGCTAGCCCCTCATAAATGGAAAGTGCTTCAAATCCGTAAGGTGGTTCCGTCAGAATGAGGTCGATAGAATTATCATCTATAATGTACTTCTCTTTTTCCATGAAATCTGCATGAATCAACCTGCAGTTACTTGATCCATTATTATTATTGGCATCAATATTAGACAAGACAATTTTAACATCCTGGAGATACAAGCAAGCCATATCGTGTACATAGTTCGCTGAAATTATTTGTAATATCATGAACAAAAAGATCGTACACTGATATTATTGCTAATGCTAAAAGAAACACTATAATCAATGCTATGACAGTGAATGTAACATAACTTTTGATTTTAATTTTTTCTACATACATAGTTATAATTTTTCAGCAAGATACTCCTATTTACTCTTGTAGTACATAGTACACTGTCCATTATATTGATATAAGTTAATATCTATAGATACCAGTTTTAGAATACAGCTTCATACTACTGCTAAATTGTAATTAAATTATAGTCTCATTACAATTGATTATCTTTTACAAACTTTTTCTATCTATCATTCATTGCTTGCAAAGGCAAATTTCTTCTTAACTACTTTTCTCCTCTGGACTCGAATGTCCAAAAAGTATTTCTGTTATTCCAGTGAAAAAAGAAATCAATTATTCTATTAGTTACTACTATATTGGATTGGTATTGCAAAAATTCTTTAAATGGACGGGAGAGTAAAATTTAAGGATCAGATCGAAGAAAAAATAGAGGGTTAGGTAATTCTAATAAACAAATTCAATGTAGAATCAGACAAAGTTGAACAGTTTTTAAAGGATTGGGCAGAGTATGCTGCTAACTTTAAACAGCAACCCGGATTTATTTCTCCACAACTGCACAAAGGGATTGGAAAAAGTAGTATATTAATTAATTATCCTGTTTGGGAATCGATAGAACATTATAAAGAAGCGGTTAACAAAATATTTTAGTTCTGAAACACAATCGTCACTTTTAAAATATGATGATGATAATTTAGTAGTTTCACCACATTTATTCAAGAAGGTCCATGTTCCAGGAATATGTGTAGAGTAATAATATAAAATAATTTGCCACAATGATAAAAAAAATTAACAATCATATAGTCTAAATACCAAAGAAAATCTCTATTGACGTACAAGTTTTACAACAATCAATTTTAAAGTTATCTTAAACGAAAGAATACTATCCACATGGAAACCAGAAGAAAAAGAACTTTTTTTGAATGGTGGAATAGTATTCCAGATGAGTTAAAAAAAGAAGCTGATTTCAACTCTAACAATGAAAATAGTAAAAAAATGGTAAATAGCATTAACTATATTTTGTTAAAAGCTGATGTATCTAGAATGAATCATATAAAGCCCAGGATTGAAGAATTAAAATACTGGATTCATACTGGACAAATTAAAAATTTATCTTGACCTAATTTTATATAGTCTATATTAAATATAGCCGATAGGTTAACGTAGTTTCAGACCATATTTAGATAATAGGAGATAATTAAAAATGTCTAATAAACAAACTGTTAGCATAACTAAAAATTATTATGACAAATATAATTGTAAATTTGCATTTTGTGAATCATGTTGTTGGTTTGCTACTATTTTAATAAATAAATTCAATATTAATCATTGCTATAACTGTAAAAAAAAAGATATTCATATGCAAACAATATTAATTTAAATAATTACGTCAGTAAAAATAAATATAACAAAAGGAACAAATAAGAGAAAAAATCAAAGAAATCAATCCTAAACTTATAAGCACTGGAAGATCTAAGTTATGCCAAATCTGCAGATTGTTGTGCTTATATCATTTCACCATTTAAATCAAAATTAAAGTTATCCATGAGAGACCATGAATATCATGATAGAAAAGAAGGATAAAACAATTAACGAAATGGTATAACATTCAAAGGAAGTATAATAGCACATCATAATCATCTTCATCTTTTTCTATTATATCATCATCTCAACTAACCATATTATCATCTTCTTCATCATTACTGTCACCATCATTATTTTTTATTATTTTGCTTCCCTAGCACAATACGGTTATAAAATGAAATTACAATATTTTCAAATAATGAAATATTTGGTAAAAATGGAATATATGTATCTTTTCTAATCTGCTTAAGTTAAAAGCGCTTTATAATTTTATTATTGAT
>DATFEP010000021.1:0-20339 GCA_035250975.1 Nitrososphaeraceae archaeon
TGTGCTATTATTATTATTATTATTATTGTTATTATTGTTATTACCACTACCTGTACTGCCAGTACCGGAACCACCACTACTAACACTACTACCCGGCAAATTACTATTCACGTCAAGTATTTTGAAACGACTACATATACATTTTTTTCTTTTTATAGTTAATTAAAAAAAACAGATATGAATTATTAACAGCTATTTTAATTGAAATCACTATTAAAAGAATAAATTGAGTGAAAATTTTATTATAGAGTAATTTACAGGATTTGTATTGGAGATACTAAATTATACATTATATATTATGCTCTTAACATTTTGGTTTTCTACTATACCAGTAGCATTTTTAACCTTAATTAGATTTGTAAGAAATAGAAAAACTCTAATCGAAAAAGATCTTCGTAGAATATACAATGATCCTATAATAATATTTCAGATCACTACAAGATCCGCTACCAAGACAAAGGTCGTGGAAAGAGGGATAAACTCTATTATTAGAGCTTCTAATGAGATCAACTACAGTAATTATAAAATTTCAATAGTTACAGAAGATGAAAACGATAGAAAAAATGTGTGCAAATTTAAAAATTCTGAGATAATAGTTGTAAAAAGAGAATATAAAACAAATGCCATAAAGAAATCCAGAGCACTGCAATATGCAGTAGAATATAGAAAAAATACTAGTGAGAATACTAAAAATTTTTGGATATTTCATATGGATGATGAGAGTTACGTTACAAACCAAACATTATTGTCATTATTAAAGTATATACGAGAAGGAAAAGGTGTTGCCTCTGAAGGTCCTATAGTATATCCCCTAAAATTTGAAAGTGCCAATCCCATAACTGCCCTTGCTGAATCTGTTAGACCATTTGGCTGTTATGATTGCGTTTCTCAAATGACAAATCCTCCTCCTCTTCATTTGCATGGAAGTAATTTACTCGTAAGGTCAGATATAGAAGACTCCGTAGGATGGAATTTTGGTGAAACTCTTGCAGAAGATCAAGTCTTTGGATACAAGATTTACGAAAGATATGGGGCAAATGCTCTGGGATGGCATGGAGGTATACTTTTAGAACAACCTCCGTTAAATATTAAAGACCACTTTATGCAGAGAAGGAGATGGATATTGGGAACCTTACAAAATATGAATAATTTTCCGTTTTGGCATAAATTCAAAATTGGATTCAAGTTAGCTAGTTATTTCATGGGCTTTGTATCAGGGATAGTCTCAACAATTCTATATATAATTACAGTTGTTCCCTTGTTTACAGCTTCAATACAAATATTGATCGACAAACTTGAATATAATCCATTAACGTGGATACAATATATTATTTCTTCTTTTTTTCCAACGGTTTTTCCAGAAATTACTAATCAAATAAATTCTATTACTGGTAACAACATTTATAATCCCGTTGATTTAGGATCTTTGTCATTATTATTATTATTTCCTTATATTATGTGGTTGTTATCATATCAAATAGGATTAACCTTAAATTTAAGGTACAACAAGTTTACTCTATTAAAGAAAATAACTTTCCACTCCTATGCATTGATTCTCTCACTCATATTAGGATTAATTGAAACATTTCCAGCATTTGTTGCCATATTAGAATATCAATTAAGAAAAAGAATTAAGTCTATGAAAGGAATCCCAGATTATGACTTCTATGTAGTTAACAAATGAATGGCAGACAAACAATATCAATCAATACAATTTTCAAAATGCAATATGATAGGAATTAATAAAAAATTAGTTCAATCAAAAAAACTTGTAATAACGTGCTTTTATCTTAGCGTAATCGTAATGCTAATAATTTCGGGGTATGGTTTGTATATGAGTGCGGATAATTACAAAAAGAACCAAAAAATAATTATTGGAGATGTATTAGTCAATACTGAATTTCCCTTTAAAGGTTCCATTAACTTGGTGACTTATTTAATGATATTCTCACTGGTATCATGGTTTACTGCAATAAAAATTTTTGAAGATAACATCATAAATATACAGACACATATAAAAACAATATTACAAATTATAAGTTTAGTTTCTATAATTATTTGCGCTTACGAGTTATTTTATAATTTTACAGTTTGGAACTCGATAATAACTGATAATCTGATAAGCGGTTATTTTGAACCTAATAAGGAATTGATTAATTATCCTAAACCAGATACTCCATGGAATTTGTCATTTGCAACTCAAATGTTTTTAGCTGCTCTTATAATTACAAGTCATAGTTTTTACACCATGACGAAATCAAAAAATTCGGAATTATGAATATTAATGCAAAAATAAAGATATCAAATTAGAACTAAAGAAAATTCTTTATAAATTTACAATTACATTTATAACATTTAAGACCTAAGATAATTATAAATGAATAGATCTATTGTTCTAAGAAATAAGAAAAAAGAAAAAGTGTTATTCATAAAATGCAAAATTTTCACCTTTTCGATTGCATTGTTAGTTGGAATGGCTTTGATTTTAGGTAATGTCTTTTCCTTGAATGAAGTAATAGCACAATCTACAAATACAGACAATAAAAATAATAAACCTCTAAAAAATTTTGAAAAAGAGGTTCCATCTCTAAAAGTGTCATTTGAAGAAAAAGATCTTGATTTAGATCCGTACATACATAAAGAGAATGAAATTATTACACAAATAGGAATACCACAATTCTTTGAAACTCAAACCAACGACAAACCAGAATTTACTGTAAAACAAGGTGACAAGTTAACTTTAGAATATGGAAAACAGCCCCTAGAAATGAAAGCTTTTATTATTGATTACGATTCAGATGTAAATGAAATATATCCAGTCAAACAATTAGATTATTCGACCATAATGATTCCAGACGATGCACCACAAGGGTTAAAAAATCTGGAAATAAGATGTACATATGATAATAACGAACAAGTTTCATATACAACATCGATGTTTATTGGAACGACTGAAGATAATGATGATGAGAGAAAAAAGTAACAATCTTTCGACAGTAGAAAAACGAAATAAGTGTGAAATTTAAAAACATGTTGCGGTGATAAATATACCTAAAGGGTTGTTTTGATTTTTTACCAAATTTTGTAAAGGGGTACTACAATGCAATATCCGGATGATGTTAATTCTGCCTACTCAGAATTATATTTAGGAACATATCGTTCCATACAAATATTCATCGCCTAAAAATCTACAATCACAATGAAAATTTACCGTGCGATAAGAATGTCAAAAAAAATAGTTTTGGCGAACCTGAATATGACGAAATTTATTTATAAAATCAAGTAGATGCTTTAATAAAATTCATCAGATAATAAACAGAAATCTCTTTTAAAGACACATACATAAAAAGAGTAGTAGCTTAAAAAATGAGAAATTTTAACTGACTGATAGTTCTATTTTTTAATTAATAAATATGTCAAACCCTCTAGAAATAATTTCATATAATCCGTATTAACATGATCAACTAAGAATATGGAATTTTCTATTCAAAAGAGTATAAAAAAAGATCAAGAGGTGCGGTTAGCCCAAGCAATAACGGTGACTGTACTTAAAACTGAACCAATTATTCCTGCAATTAACGCACCGAGTAGTGACTCATCAAGAAATTGCGGTACCATCGTTTCAAACCAAGATGTAATATTCGGAAAAGAGATATAACTTCCGAATCCGATAGTGAATCCTACAAGCCAAAACAGGAATATCGCTAATTTCCTGGACATTTTAATCACCATAGGATGAAATCAATTTTTTTTCTATATCAGAAAGAAAAACGTTATTTATCATTTTTAGGTTATTAATGAAGAGGATATTAAGATAGTTTGTTAACATTCATATAATCTAAGGTATAATAAATTTATACTAGTTCAGCTTCCCTAGATTAAATCATGACTGTCTAGCATATAATAAAAAAAATAAAGTAGCGTAAATTTAAGCATTAGAAAGTAATAATATTTATAGTAACAATAACTATTTGTTCTTGTATGGAACGGATAAACGGAGAAACAATCACGGGAATAGCGCTTGTAATCTTGTCACTTCTTTTCATATTTGCGGGATCGGTGAACGAGGTTTGGGCGATAATACTTCCAGGCGACTATCTCATTTTAATACTAGGTTTAGCGTTTATAGCATTAGGAGTTGTAACAATCATAAGGAATAAAAATCTTCCAGAAGAAACTAGCATTCATCACTAATTTTCAGCAAAATAACAATTCCAATTTATTTAACCATTTTCAGAAGTTTTATTAATAGTAATAGTAAATTTCTTATTCATATTTTGAGTCTCTATTTTCTTTTAATAATTCTGGCAACGTCTTCTATTGGAATAATAAATAACATTCTTGATTCTATTGCAAAGCTAATATATGAATTTGGGTATTTGGGAATTTTTATTGCAGCGCTAGTAGAAACCTTGTTTCCTATAATACCGAGTGAACTAATTTTTCCTCTAGCAGGTTACGTTGCACAAAGCCAGAATCTTGGAATAATTAGTGCAATTATGTTCGGTTTGATTGGATCAATAGGCTCGACAGTTGGAGCTTTAATTATTTATACGGCAGCATGGAAAGTCGGGAGAAAAGTATTATTAAAAATAGGGAGATACTTTTTGATTAATGAGAAAAAACTCGAAAAATCTGAAGTATGGTTCAAAAATCATGGCAAACTTGCAGTATTTTTAGGAAGACTTGCACCGGGAGTAAGAGAACTGATCTCAATTCCTGCTGGACTTTCCAGAATGAATATTATTGAATTCACTTTTTTTACATTCATAGGGTCTTTTGTTTGGAGCCTTTCTCTTACTTTGGTAGGCTATTATCTTGGAGAAGCATGGAATAAATTTTCAAAAGAATCTTCACCCATATTTAATATTCTTGCAGTCATAATTATTTCCATACTATTTGGTATTATAGTTTATAGATACTTTAGAAAAAGAAAAAATAAAGGTGAGAAAATGGGTGACCCTACAGGTCATTCTACATAATAATTTTAAGAAATCTTTTAGATGTGACTGACAATTTTTTTTGCTTGTAATTCTCTGCGTAATTCTCTGTAATCTCTATACATCACGTCTACTTCCATTGCGGATTGTAAGAGTTTACTTTTCATTTTTGGGGAAGAATTTAAGAACATTTTTGTATCTTTTGGCAAACAATGTCCACCTATTCCATCTCTTGGTTCCAGAATTTCGACGTTCCATTTAGTATTTAATGCATCTCGTAATTCAGAAAAATGAACACCAGTTGCTTGACAATATAAATATAATTCCTCAGCAAACGCTATCTGAAGATATCTATGAGAATTTTCTATAATTTTTGTCAATTCGGCAATTTCTATAGAAGAAACAGGATGCATTTTTATGTGCAAGCCATCTTTTGAATATATCAAATTTTCTGCAGCATTTTCCTCATATTTATTAGATTCTGAATCTAGCAGGTCTCGCCTTAATGAAAAATCCATCTCGTTATAGATCTCATATCGCGAAGAGAGGCACCTCTTTTCTTGAGATGGTAGATTATTGTCGACAGTTCCGGTGTAAAAATCTAAACCAGCTTTTAAACAGCAGGGATTAACTCCTCCGATTACGCGTAATTGATTTACACCATATTTTTCTTCTTCAAGTGAGTACCACCTATGAGGAGCATGAACTACATGAAACCGATGCCCTAACAACTCGAATATTCTCCGAGAGGTACCTTTAGGAACAGTACTCTCAATTGAGACCAAGGCGCCAATCTTACCTTCTACGGATATTCTGCTGACTATTGAAAATAAGCTATCTATTTGTGGAGAATAAATATCGTTTGCTTTGTGAGTGGATATACATATGATATATATATCAAAATCTTTGAAACTTTCTGTTACCTTGATACCATGAATTTGTTCAGCCATAACCACTGCTTCTTTTTTTATATCATAGCCATACACATCAAAACCATTAGCTTTTACAAATTTAGCAACAGGTAAACCCAATTGACCTAATCCAATAACCAGAACCTTATTTTCTCGGATAAGAGACATATCAGACATTCGAAAGAAAATTCAATTTTTTTATTATATATATTGGCGAAAAGAGATACTATGAATTTGTATAATAATTTTAAATTATATTTTTAGGTAGACCTTTTTTTTATAAATTTTGACATATCAATTGCTAAGAATGCATCTGTTTTACAAATTCAGAGTGAAAAATTTATGGATAAATCTCATGTAAAGAAAATCAATTTTGTTATTTAATATAACAATTATAAAAGAAAATAAATTGATTAGAATCTATATCTATTGTATATCTATTGACATTATTAATTTCTACACAAAAATTAGATGAATTAATTCAAAAAAAGGATAAAAAGTTAAGGATAATCGATACTAGGTCTTTTGGTGAATATGTTTTGGGACATATTCCAGGTTCTATAAACACAGAATTAATGCAATTTCATTGGAGTGATACAACAAAAAATGGCATTAAACAGTTCAATAAACAGAATACCAAGTTATTTTCTAATTTTGGGATAAAAAAGAATACTTTTCTTGTTTTTTATGAAAACATTTCTGGGCCTTCAGCTGGAAGAGGAGTCTGGCTTTCATTATATTTTTCACATAAGAAAGTCGCTATGTTAGACGGAGGATTTGATAAATGGAGAGTTGAAAATAGAGTAATCGACACAGAAAGTGAGAAATTTCAACATAGACGATTTGAAGGTAAACCTAATTCGTCTATACTGGCGGATTTAAATTTTATGAAGAAAGTGATTAAAAAGAAGAAAGATTTTCAGATTATTGATGTACGTACTTCTGATGAATTTTCAGGACAACAGGTTAGAGCATGCAGGAGAGGACATATACCTTTGTCTCGGAATATTGACTGGAATACAAATGTTAAGGATGGAAGATTTAAGTCGTTAAATGAACTAAAAAAAATATACTCAGAACTTCCAACTGACAAAGAAACAGTTACATATTGTCAGGGTGGATATAGAGCGGCAAATACATTTGTTATATTAAGCGAACTTGGGTTTAAAAAGGCGAAATTATATCTTGGATCATGGAATGAATGGGGGAACGATATGAGTCTACCAATTGAAAATAATTGAAGTCGTTTTTAGTAGAATTTATCAATTTTCTATAGCTTTTATTCTTGAACGGATTCTATACTTGATACAATAGATATATGATTATATATTACTATGAAAACTATAGAGAAATTGTTTATTTAGAGTTATAAGATATTATAGATAGAGATTATAGATTGATCTGAGACGACAAGGAAGATTGAGACAACTAGTGACATTAACGAAATCAGGTTTTCTAGAAGCAATAGAAAATTAATCGTAAGAGACTTAAACGCAGCATTGTATAAAAAACAAACTTTAAAAAAAATGAATCTAGACGTGACGGAAAAAAAGTAACGGCATTTATTGGTCCATCCGGATGTTCTAAAACGACATTAATAAGGTGTCTTAATAGAATGCATGAAATGACGCCAGGTGCTTATGTAAATGGTGAAGTAAACCTAGAAAATATTAATATTTACGTCCCAAAAGTAAATCCGGTTATCATAAAAAGAAAAATAGGAATGGTATTTCAAAAACCCAATCCTTTTGCTACGATGAGTATTTTCGACAATGTGGCAGCAGGCTTGAAACTAAATGAGGTAAGAGATAAGAAGTTGATAGAACAGATAGTAAAAGAAAGTCTTGAAAATGCTGCATTATGGAAGGAGGTCAAAAATGAATTAAATAAACCTGGAATGAGTTTGTCAGGAGGTCAACAACAAAGACTTTGTATTGCACGAGCTCTAGCCATGCATCCTGAAGTATTACTAATGGACGAACCTACTTCTGCATTAGATCCCATAGCATCATCTAAGATAGAAGATTTGTTCATTATCTAAAAAAATATTTGACCGTAATAATAGTTACACATAATATGCAACAGGCTGCAAGGATATCAGATTAAACTGGTTTTATGTACTTCGGAGAATTGATCGAATTTGGAGAAACAAAAGAAATTTTCGAAAACCCTAGTAAAGAATTCACTGAAAGATATATCTCTGGAAAATTTGGATAGTAATTCAAGGGTTATTTTTTGCAACAACAAAACAGTAAAATTTGCTTTATTAATTCTACCAATTCCCTATACTAATTATTTTATATTTACAATAAAAATTCTATATAATAAAAATCTGAAAAAAATTGACAAAGCTTCTAGATTTATACATTGAACGAATAAATAAGATATTAAAAGACATCATATGTCTTGCCAAAATATCTTTTATAAATGCCATTGATTCTTACAACAACGATATTAGCTCAACGAAAAATAGTTACAGGTATTCAGAGAAATTAAGAATATTGTAACATGAGATTTCCGAAATAGAAATAGAGCTCATTACGCGATATCAGTTAGTATCTACAGATTTGAGATTTACCAAATCATCGCTTGAAATTTCATACAATATATCAAGATTTGGACAATATTATTTTGATATTGTTGTTTTAATACGAGAAAGCGGTTGTTCGGAGGATTGCGAGAAAGCTAGATTATTAGAAATCTCAAAATTGTCAGAGAGACGATCACAATTTGTTCCGATGTTATCCCTACTAGCGATGTTGGAGCAGTTAAAGAAGTATACGAACTAGAAGATAATATTGACAGAGAATATAAAAAATATCTGAGAGAAATAATTCAGTCTACTGAATTTTCCTTAAACAGGACCGTAACGAAAGAGAGCTTAAATTGTTATCTTACCAGTTTGCTTATTCTACAATACCTTGAAAGAATTTCCGATCATGTATGTAGTATTGGTGATTCTATTAATTTTATAAAATCTGGAAAATCTAGTTTAGGCTCTAACAAATAAAATTATATAATTATGACATGACATTACTAAATCAAATGTTAAATATTTAGAATAATTTATTAAAAATAATAAATGGAAAATATTAACAATAAGTTAGTGATAAGGGAATTAGAGGAAACTCACCTTGGAAAAGATTTCCTAGACACTCTTTCAAATTTGGGGGATGTTAGAAAATTAAAAAACGATCATAAACACATCTTAAAAATTTTTAAAAATATAAAAGAAAAATCAAATTCAAGAATTTTTGTAGCATTAATTGATAATAAAATAGTAGGAGTAATTACGACAATTATTGAATACAAGTTTATTCATAATGGTGGAAAAGTCTGCCACATTGAAGATGTTGTGACAAGAAAAGGATATGAAAAATTAGGTATTGGGTCCAGTCTTATAAGACAGGCTATAGATTTTTCCACCAAAGAAGATTGTTATAAGGTAGTACTAAATTGCTCCGACAAAAATATCCTATTTTATGAAAAAAATGGATTTCATAAACATGAGATCGAAATGAGATTCGACATCAACAAGAAAGGTTAATAGTTGACATCAACAAGAAAGGTTAATAGTTGCATTGTTTTAATTATCTAGAGTTTGAAATAACTAAAAGGATAACATTTTTGTTTATAATTTACAATACTGAAATTCGAAATTCTAATAAATCCCGTACGTAGGATACCACAATTAAGAATTTCCAAGACATATCTTTGCAATTTTGCTGTGTGAATATTCCACCAATATAGTGAAAGTTAATTAGTTGATTTTGTTGATTCCTTAATTTACCAATAATGCAATACACAAGTTGTCTGACAAAATTGTGAAGATGATTTGTTGAAATTAAAACAACCTCTTTTTGAACTATGTAGATTGCTCTTTTTATAGACACATTGACAAATAGGATTAAATTCACAGAACACATTAAATTCAATATGATCGTACTTTATAAATAGAAAATAGATAAAAATGAAAAAACATAATAGGAATCCCTACTTTGTGATTAATTTAATAAGTCTACTCAAGTAATTAATGAATGAAGAATTTTGTCCTTAAGAGAACAAATGGGATTTGCTTCAAAATAGGCTAAATTAATAAAACTTGAAGGTCATCCGACTTTTATTGAATTTAGTTTCTATTATGAAGAAAAGGTCCTTTTAATAGCTGCAACTGTTTCTTTGACAAAAATATTGCAGGTTGTTTGAGTTTAAAAAAGTATAAACATATATTCCATTGAATCTATACAAACAAATTGCATAAGGTTTATAAAGAAAATTATTTTTTGTTGGTAACACCATTACAGACTATATTTAGCAAAATATCAGACTAGTGAGGAAGTAATATTAATACGTCCTTTGTTTGTTTTTTATAATATGTCAAATACACCTATCATGGTTTTTGATTCTGGAATAGGTTCTATGTCTATAATCAAGGAACTAAGAATGGAATTACCAAATGAAAATATATTATATTTCGCAGATAGAGCAAATTTTCCATATGGAAACAAGTCACATAAAAGACTTTTAGAAATTATGAAGAATACTATTCAATACTTGGAGAGATTCAAACCAAAGATAATAATAATAGCTTCCAATACCCCTTCACTTCAGATTTTAGATGAAATTAAAGATATAGTGAATGTTCCTTTACTAGGTGTGAGACCTCCACTAAGAGAATCAGTAAAGCTAACAAAAAATAATCACATCGGAATAATGGCAACAGAATCCGCTATCAATAGTAAGGAGATAGATAAACAAATAAACGATGAAATTCCTCAAAAGATATTTGTTAATAAGTATAACGCATCGCCCTTAATAGCCTTGATTGAAAATGGAGATTTTATCAAAAGCAGAAAGAAGATCAGAAAACAAATTCATAGAATTCTAGGGAACATTGAAGATATAGATGTTATAACATTATCAAGTACGCATCTTCCTTTTATCTTGGATCAATTATCTGAAGAGTTCCCATCTGTTAAATTTATCGATTCTGCAAAAACGACAGCAAAAAATGTAAAACAAATTTTGACAGACAACGGATTGCGTAACAAAAATAACACTGGAAGGATGAGAATTCTTGTATCGGATGGAAAAAATGAATTTCAGGAAATGTTAAGATATTTGGGTATAAAGGAAAATGTACAAGAAGTTTTTTGGTCAATTTAGGTAATAGTCAACGAACAAAATATATAATATAAAATTAATCAAATTAGGCAAACCTAATGTGTATTAATTAATGATTAGGAAAATAAGACTCGGCATAGACGTTGGAGGAACTTTCACTAAAGCTGTTGCTATTGATATTTTAACGGGAGAGTTATTGGGTAAAATGACGGTTCCCACTACACATAATGCTGATAATGGCGTAGCGGAAGGTATTGTCTTAGCACTTAAAAATTTAATGGAAACATATAGCATACAAAAATCTGAAATAGAATTAATTTCACATAGTACTACTCAGGCAGTTAATGCGCTTCTTGAAGGAGACACTGCCAAAGTTGGGATTATTGGGATGGGGGTAGGCCTAGAAAAGTCTAACGTTGTCAAGAGGACTAATATAAAAAATATTGAATTATCTTCAAATAAATATCTGCATACATGTTTTAGATTTTTAGATACATCAAAATATTTGGAAAAAGAAGAAGTGGAAGAAATAATATCATCGCTAAAAAACGAAGGTGCGGAGGTTTTGGTAGTCAGTGAAGCGTATGGTGTGGATGATCCTAGCAACGAACAATACGTGATGTCGTATTCGGATTTTCCTATAACTGGAGGTCATGAGCTTACTGGAATTTATGGTCTTGAGATTAGAACTTTGACTGCTGCGATAAACGCAGGCATAATGCCAAAGTCAATAAGTACGGCAAGATATGTCGAGTCTGCGGTAAGGAACGAGAATATAATTTGTCCTATCATGATAATGAAGGGGGACGGAGGAGTGACAGACATCGAAACTTTTAAAAACAAACCTATTTTGACAATACTATCAGGACCTGCGGCAAGTGTCGCGGGAGCATTATTACACTCTCATATTTTGCGTGGAGTATTCATTGAAGTTGGAGGAACGTCAACTAATATCTCGATTATAAAAAATGGAAAACCTGAAATTCGATATGTTACCATAATGGATCATCCGACTTGTATTCGTTCGGTGGATGTCAGAGTTGCAGGAGTAGCAGGAGGTTCATTAATAAGAATTTCAGGCAAAAAAATTATTGATGTAGGTCCTAGGTCAGCTCATATTGCTGGTTTGAGGTATTCCTGTTTTGTCGATCCCACAGAACTTGATAACTCAAGGTTAATAACTTTTAAACCTAGTGAAAATGATCCAGATAACTATATTTGTATAGAAACAGAGTCAAAAAAATTGATAGCAATAACCAATACCTGTGCAGCAAATGCGCTAGGATTGATAAAGGAAGGAGATTATGCATCAGGAAATAAGGACGCAGCTAAAAAGGCACTAAACCTTTTGGCAAAAAAAATAGGAGTGAGTAACTACAACGAAGCGGCACAAATAGTATTAGATTTTTCTATTAAAAAAATTCAAAGGATAATTGAACCGATGATTAAGGAATATCAGATAGAAACAGATCAGATGTTCCTAATCGGGGGAGGCGGCGGAGCCTCTGCTTTGGTTCCGTATATGGCAAAGAAGCTAAAATATCAGTTCGAATTAGCTCAAAATGCGGAGGTTATATCATCTATAGGAGTGGCTGCAGCAATGATATATGAGGAAATGGAAAAAACCATAAATCAGCCGAAACCCGAAGACGTTTCATTATTAATTGACGAAATTAAAAAAAGAGCCCTCGAAAGAGGAGCAGCACCAGAATCAATTTCAATCCAAACTGAATATATCAATGAGCGTTCATTATTAAGAGCAACAGCATCAGGAAACGTTGAGTTAGATATCGGAAAAAGTAACAAAAGAGAACTGAATTTTGCAGAAGTAGAGAATATTGCAATAAAGGTTCTAGGAAGTAACGAAGTGAAACAAATTCTGAATATGAAAAATTATTATGGATTTACCTGCGAAATAATAAAGAAGAATTTTTTTGTCAAAGTAAGGAGGACCCCGATTGTAATTTTAGATAAACTAGGCAGAATAAGATTAATGCTAGAAAATGCAGAAATAATTAATGGAACGAGAGATTTAAAAAGCAATATAGGATCATTAGTATATAAATTTAGTAACAAAAATAAAGACGACTTAGCCCCACAAATCCATATTTTGGATGATGTAAAGATTATAGATTTTTCAAGTTTAAGCTCTCCTGAACATCTAATCGAGGCCATAAAAAAAGAATTCGATAAATTAACTGTCGAAGCCGTAACTATTATTATAAAAAAATAGAAGAACAGAATAGAACATCATCATATGAGAGATTTCTTTAATCAACAAAAATCCTTTTTAAAATATTCCAATTCTTAATTTCTATTATCAGGTGTTTGATTAATCAATAATTGTTTTAGAGAAATGGACAATTACTAGTACATTTACCCTTAATTAGATATAGTCTTATTTATTTAATTATAATTTCAAAAACTATTTTTAACAAATTTCTACTCTTCTGTTCAATAAAAAAACTGTAGATAAGAAAAAATTGAATAAAATAGTGATTAACTAGAATATAGCGGACCTCATAAGGTTTTTATGATTCGATTAGTTTTATTGCTATTATTTGTTAAGGGATAGTGTGGTTATCGCAGGGCCAGCATCAGAACAGTTAGCATCTAATATTGCAAAAAGATTAAACATAAAAGTCATAAAACCTGAGCTCATGATATTTGCAGACGGGGAAAGTAAAATAAAGATAGAATCTGTAGAGAATAAACAATGCATAATTATTCAATCTCTTTATCCCCCTATCGACAGGCACATAATCCAATTATTAATGATGATCCAAAAGTGTAGAAAAGACAAAGCATTAAAAACTATTGTAGTGATTCCATACATGGCTTACGCAAGACAGGATAAAGCATTTCTGGAGGGTGAAGTGATAAGCATATCAATCTTGGCAGAAATTATAGAATATTTTGGAGTTAGTAGAGTAATAACGGTCGATATTCATAGTGAATCATCGTTATCTTATTTTGGAAATATTATCAAAAACATTTCGGCAATTCCAATATTAGCAGAATACGCTCTGCAGAACATATTTCTTAATAATGCCATAATTATTTCTCCGGATTTTGGTGGATTAAAAAGAGCACAAAAATTCGGGCAAATAATACAAAGAGAAGTAACTTTTCTAAAGAAAACACGTGACAGACTAACAGGAATAGTCTCGATTGAGGATGTATTGGATTTTAATGTAAAAGATAAAGACGTAATTTTGGTTGATGATATGATTAGCACAGGTAATAGCATAATAAAGGCTTGCGAAGTGCTAAGAAATAATGGAGCTGAAAGCATTTTTGTAATTTGTTCTCATGCATTACTGCTTGATAAAGCGTTAGACAAAATAATACGAGCTGGCGCAACAGAGATAATCTCTACAAATTCCATTCCCAACAGTTGTTCCAAGGTTGATCTGTCGAAAATTATATCTGAAGTAATTAGTGAGAATAGCTAATTGGATTATTGTAAAGTATTAGCAGGTATAATTGGAAATGATATAAATGACTGACATGAAACTTGTTTTTTTAGGTACGTCTGCAGCGATCCCTACGTTGCAACGTGGACTATCATCCCTAGCTATCGTTAGAGGAAACGAGATTTTAATTTTCGATGCCGGAGAAGGAATGCAAACAAGATTTATTGAATCAAAGATTGGGATGAATAAGAAAATGAAGATTTTCATAACTCATATACATGGTGATCATTGTGTAGGATTGCTAGGTTTACTGCAAACTCTTTCTTTAATGGGAAGGAACAAGCCTATAGAAATTTTTGGAGAACCAACGATCGGAGAATTTTTAAAACAAAATATAAGAATAATTAATTTCAAATTAAGTTACGATGTTATTATTCATAAAATATCGGGAGAGGGAATAGTAATCAGTGAAAAAGATTATAAAATTACCAGTTGTTTTGCGGATCATTCGAAGTTAGCTTATTCTTTTTGTCTCGAAGAATTTGATAGGCCTGGAATTTTTCATTTAGATGCGGTAAAACGTTTGGGGATTCCAGAGGGAAAGATTTATAGTGATTTACAACACGGAAAAGATATAAGCTTTAAAGGAGAAAAAATATATTCAAAAGGTATTACAGGGCCACCGCGACCTGGAAGAAAAATAGGAATATCAGGAGACACGAGACCTACATTAAAATTGACAAATTTCTTCAAGAATTCAGATGTTTTAATATTTGAAGCGACTTTTTTACACAAGGATATTGAGAAGGCAAAAGAAAGTTTTCACTCAACTGCTTTCGAAGCTGCTTTGCTGGCGAAGAACTCTAATATTAAAAAACTAATATTAACACATTTTAGTGCAAGATACAAGGATATCGCTCCGATAGAAAGCGAAGCTAGAAAGATCTTTGAAAATGTATATATTGCAAACGATTTGGATGTTTTTATAGTTCCCTATATAAAATAGGGAGAAAAATAATAAAATAGCAATCAGATAAAAATCGATGAAAAGAAAAAATAATATTATTCGATCTGATTATTTTGTAAAACGCTGGCTTTTGTTGCGTTAAGAACGTATTCTGCCACAATACTTGAAGCATTTGTATTCTTCAACGTTTCGATTAATAGTGGGATTCTTTCCTGTGCTAATTGTTGCAGTATTGAACTATCTACTACACTACTATTTACCTCATCGATAACGAAATCGATAACTGTATCTGTAGCATTAGAATTCTTCGTAATATTTATTACCAATGGCAAATTAGCTAGAACATTTTCAAACGAATCAGAAGTATTTTTAATAGATTTCGTTGTAGTATTATTTGGTATTTCTGCAAATACATCATTTAATAGAGTCAAATTTGAGAGCAGAGACCATATTGCAACCATGACAATTAATTTATGTATTACTCGCATGTTCATTAAGGTATTACTAATTTAGAAATTTATTAATTTTTCTAATTTATTTTTTGACTATGTGGTAACATAATTTTAACACTTCTTAACGCTAAGAACAATTTTAATATAAGGTTTAACTTTTTATACATTTAGTGATGACAGTCTAGTGCAGAATTTTATATATTCTTATCTAAACCAAAGAAAATTCACCTTAGTATAAGAAATGTGAAAAATAAGATGAATTATTCAATCTGAAGTTATAGTTTTTTAATTAATTAATTAGAAATTATGTTGAAAGGAAGAAAAGTTGTCATCTTATCATCATTCCAAGATCAAACCCACTGTTAAGAATCAAAATGTAGCATATCTCAGGTAATAAGACATAATACACCAGAAAAATGCTATTGAATTATATCATAGAACTTGTCCGAGTCAAGTTATTCGACTCTCTTGCATTGAAATTGCGAAATAACAATTTTTATCGGAATTTTTTTACGGGTATCGGGAATTTAGCATTTTTGGTTGATATACAATGTTCAATGAAAATTCTTAAATTCGGATTGTTCATTAATGATTTGGTTTATCAAAGCAGCGATAGAAGAACCATATTTTGAAATACAATGTTCTGAAATAAAATTCCTAAAAACATTTCTAACACTTCGTTAACGCCTTGATCAATACGCTGTGATCCAGTAAACTTCGTAATTGGCAGATAAATAGTATATTGAAATTAATAAAAGATGAGACAGATAACGGTATGCGTCATTCTTAAAGCTGGCAAATCATATTGATTGAACGATGCCATCAATTTGAAAGTTGGCTATTTTTGGCATCAAGTTCTAAGTAGCAATTAGTAAAAAGAATTAAACTGAAGGAATAATCAAGTAGTGATATTGCAATAGACCGACTACATTGTAGAAAATGCAAAAAACTTCAAGATCTAGATAAAATGCAAAAATATAATTATTAAGAATTATTGCGTGGTTTATTTATGGATAGCTTCCCTTTTTGTCTCGTTCATCGAATACATTTTTCATGACTTCCAATCCATTTAAAGCAGCAGGAAATCCAGAATACAAAGATATCTGGATCATTATTTCTAGAATTTCTTCACGGGAGCAGCCAATATTTAAAGCACCATGAATATGTGACTTTAATTGTGGCTTTGCATTACCCATGGTTAAAAGAGAAGATATTGTAACAATTTCTCTTGCTTTGAGATCCAAACCTTTTCTATTATATATTTCTCCAAAAGCGAACTCTATGATATATCGAGACATGTCTGGTGAAATATGATTTAAATTCTCTAATACTTTAGTCCCAATTTCTCCATAAATTTCTTTAAAATGTTTAAGTCCTAGCTCATATCTAGATCTATTCACATAATAAAGTAGTCTTCTAATCATATATTAAATTATAATAAATCATATCATAATTCAAGTAGCAAATATTAATAACTATAATAACAACCAAGTTTAATAAGGTATACAAAAATTATATTATGTTCTAGTTTGTGCAGAGGTAAGATCAGGATGTTCTTTTCTTAAATGAATCTTGAGATCTTTCTTATTATAACATATTCTATTACAAATTTGACAGGTTATTTTTTCATAGGCTTCGTCGGATTTATTATTGGTCATCTTGATTTGATCAATTATTTTTGAGAAATAATCTTTTAGACCAAACATATTTCTAATATTATTTTTTCACTTTATAAAGTTATTCATACGAAACGAATTCTTAGAACAAGTTAAGAATACAAAACCAACATTGATTATTCCAGATGTTTAAACAACGAAAACAATATAAAAATCCCAGTTTATACCAGCACAATAAGTAATATACCAGATATTTTTTAGTAATCTAGTTGAAGATTGAAGAATTTCTTTCCACACTTCCCACTGGGATAATTTCTGGAAAGGAAATAAATATTTCAGACAATGTCTTTAGAAATATTTTCAGGTTTGCAGATCTTTCTTCTAGAGATATTTTTTTTTATCTAGGATTTGGAAATAATTCAAATGCATTGAATATTGCTAAGAGGGAATTTAATACAAAACAGGTTTTTGGAATTGATGATAGGAGGAAATTTACTGATAAGGCAAAAATGGAATTACAAAGTGATGAAATAAATATCATCAACAGAAATATTGACGAAGTCGATTTATATAAGGCCACAATAATCTTTTTTTGGTTTAGTAATATCAACCAGATAGACCATCTAGTAACAAAATTTGAAAATGAATTGATGAAAAATACAAGAATAATAACAGTATTATCACCTCCAGGATTATTGCTTCCTTTGAAAGTCGAGTTTCCATTCATATTGTGTAAAAAACCATTCAAGTATGCAAATAACATAAAAGAACAAATTAAGGCGATTTATGGAAATGAATGTTTAGATTTTACCGCCTGCTGGTTGTTATCAGAAAAATATATTAAAAAAATGGAAATAAATGAAGAATATTCAAGATTTACAAATATGTTGATGAGTATTATAATATGGATTAATGCATGGAATATGAAAGCGACTTGTGAAGAAGAGATTCCTCCACCAGTACAAAGTTATGTAGGAATTCTCCGCACATTCTTTAACATCGATCTTAAAGAAATGATTGTTAGGAAATAGAACAATAATTAAAGATAAAAACTTTCTACTTACAGTTCTGTCCTATATGCGAGGAAAATTAAAATGAATTACACTGAATTGGTTCAAAGGAAATCAATTAAATAATGCTAACAATTATTCGTTAAGTTATCATCATGGCCAAGGATCCAGAGAAGACAAATTTAAAAAGTTTAGCTGTGATAAAGAAGATGGGATTTGAACCTAAAAAAATTTGTGCCAATCTATCTGTGCCAGAATTAGTAGAATTTGCAGTCATACGTAAAGAAGCTAATATGTCCTCAACAGGAGCCTTATCTGTATTTACTGGAAAATTTACTGGAAGATCCCCGGATGATCGATATATTGTTGAAGATAATATAACTAAAAAAAATATTAATTGGGGAAAAGTGAATCATCCAATTTCAGAACAGAATTTTGATAAAATATTTGAGCGAATGAAAAAGTTTGTAAGAAACAAGGAATTATTCTTATTTAATGGATATGTAGGAGCAGATGAAGAGGCAAGGTTTCCTGTAAGTGTAATTACAGATAAAGCATGGCAATCTCTTTTCGCTAACCAAATTTTGATAAAATCAAAGCAAAATGAATTAAAAAATTTTTCACCGAAATTGGTTCTCTTTTCTTTAAATGATTTTAAAGGGATGCCGAAAAAAGATAAAACTGAGTCAGAAACATTCATTATTATTAACTTAAAAAAGAAGATTGTTTTAATAGGATCCACTTCGTATGCTGGAGAAATAAAAAAATCGATATTTTCTGTTATGAATTATTTCTTACCTGCAAAAGACATTTTTCCTATGCATTGCTCTGCAAATGTTGGTAAAAATGGAGACACTGCACTATTCTTCGGATTATCAGGAACTGGCAAAACAACGTTGTCTGCTGATTCTGATAGATGTTTGATTGGAGATGACGAACATGGATGGTCCGCAGATGGAATATTCAATTTTGAGGGAGGATGTTATGCAAAATGCATAAACCTGAAAAGGGAAACAGAACCACAGATCTGGAACGCAATAAAATTTGGATCAGTTATGGAAAATGTCATTATTTCAAATAATAAAAGGGTACCCGACTTCAGTGACAATTCATTAACGGAAAATACCCGTGTTGTATATCCTTTAGAATTCATACCACGTGCAGTAATACCTAGTGTAGGTAATCATCCAAATGTGATAATTTTTCTTACTGCTGATGCTTTTGGGGTATTGCCACCCATCGCAAAATTGACAAAAGAAGGAGCAATGTATCATTTTATGTCTGGCTATACCAGTAAATTAGCCGGTACTGAAAGAGGAATTACAAAACCCAAAGAAACCTTTTCCCAATGCTTTGGTGCACCATTCATGCCCCTGCATGCTATGAGATACGCAGAAATGTTAGGACGAAAAATGACCGAGCACAATTCAAGAGTATATTTGATTAATACTGGATGGCATGGGGGTCCTTATGGGATAGGCAAGAGGATTGATCTTGGATATACGAGAGCAATGGTGACCAATGCCATAAGTGGAGAAATAGATAAATGTTCATTTAAATTACATCAAATTTTCAATTTCCAGATTCCAACATCATGTCCGGGTGTACCTGACGAGCTACTTGATCCCAGTCAAACATGGAAAGATAAAAAAGATTACAATATTGCAGCTAGGAAATTAGCAAGATTATTCACACAAAACTTTGAGAAATTCGGGCGACTATCTAAAGAAATTGTTGATGCTGGTCCAAAACCAGATGTATAAAAGTAGCCCGGAGCAGATTCGAACTGCTGTCTCCAGGTTTCTTCTCAGAGATCCAGAGCCTGAAATCCCTAGCCCTACCAAGGAGTTTAGCCGCTAGATTCGGCATCAGCCATCTCAAGGAAAACTGATTCGACCGGGCT
>DATFEP010000066.1:0-76116 GCA_035250975.1 Nitrososphaeraceae archaeon
CATTTACTGGACATGCTTCAATACAAGCGCCGTCTCCTATACAAATATCAAAGTCAACACATACACTATCTCCCCATATTCCCAACTGTCCTGGTGCATCTACAGGTCCCCAGACCGTTATTCCCTTGAATTTACCTGTTGCTTTACGTTTGGTTTTAAAGGAGGTATCTATTGGACCATCTACTTTTGAATAACTTGTTCCCGAACCGGTAAGTGAAATACTAGTTTCACCAAGTTGTGAAATTCCAGCAGGTGCTATATCAGGACTAGAAGGTGTCGTGGCAAGTACGGTTTCCACATTAGCTTGACTAATTGCAGCAGTTTGTGATGGAATTTCTTTTATGGATTGAGCAGCAACGAATTTTTCTCTCTTTACAACACACAGTTGTTCGTGTACCTCCCTCATACTTTCTAATGTAATAGGGTTCGAATGTAAAAGGAGAGAACCGCAATCACTGCATACATATTCTTGGGACACGGTATAATATTCTAAATAGTCATTTATCAACATTTGGTTATCGAGTGTACTTCGATCCAAGTATTGTTAAATTTGGCAAATTTTTATCGTCTCCCTATTAGAAAGAATTATCTTTTAGTTTTTCACATTTTTGAAATAAAGTATTTTAGATAATATCAAATAAAATAAAATAGATGTTGATCATTAATCAATTTTACACGTGTTCGGATTAGGATATACTTTTTGGAGTGAAGTTATTTCAGTATTAAGAGAAATAATTCCTGTATACGATAAAGTAAATAAAGTCATTTCTTTGGGAAAGGCCGAATCTTATCGATTTATTGGTATAAGTGAAAATATCCGTCCGGGTAATTTTATATTAGATGCTGGATCGGGATTTGGAAACATGTCAATAACAGCATCTAGATATACTAATCATCAGGTTAAGATAATATTGTATGATCCAATTTTAGAGATGTTGAAAAATTCTAAGCAAATTATGAAATTGGAAACATTATTCTCAAAATCTTCTGGTATTTTTGAATACATGCCATTCAGAGACGAGACATTTGATATTGTAATGTGTGGTTATTCATTGAGAGATGCGATCAATCTTGAAAATGCAATATCTGAGGTACACAGAATACTAAAAAAAGACGGCAAATTTATAATAGTCGATTTAGGAAAGCCAGACAATTATTTTATTAGGATCATTGTCAATTTTTATTTAAAATATATCTTAAAAATATTAGCTTATATAGCCGCAGGAGAACATGGATTGCAATTTAAAACGCTTTATGGTACTTACCTAAGATGGCCTCAAAATCATATTCTTTATTCGTTATTATCCACTAAATTCTCAAATGTTGATTTTCAAAAAAAAATGAATGGGGCATCGATTATTGTTTCCGCAACAAAGTAATTGGGTATATTCAATTTTATCAAACAGGCATGTCTTATAAAATTCTAAGAGAAACGTACACAATTTAGAAAGAGCATAATTATAAAAATTGAATTATTTTGATTTAAATAACTGTCTCGTTACTAATATTATCCCAATTATTGGAAACATTGATATAAAAATGTATGGAAATGTAGCCAAATATATTGAAGGTTCAAAAATTTCCATTTTCGTATTCAGTTTTATTTAACTTATGTCCAATTTATTTATTTAAATTTAGAATTTGCTTCGTTAAGAAAACCATCTAATTTAGACTTCCAATCTATAAATTTTTCAGGGACATCCGGATAATTATAGTAGTGATCCACAAGTTTTTTGTTTAACTCCGAAGTAAATTTTAGATCATCTGCCAATTTCTTGTTTAACGCACCCCTAATTAACATGCCTAGTTTATCCAATGCTCCGAATTCAGGATGTTCTCCATTAGCGATTTTCTCGATATCGAACTTAGAAAGAAAATGTTTCATCCCATAATCTATCTGTTCATTTGTAAGAGTTTGAAGCATCCGACGAAAAACCTCCAATCCAGCAGTTTTGTATCCATAGTCATCAATAAAATCCTTATTGTATTTCCATAGACTCTTTTCCGAAACATCTGAAGATTCTATTGCGTCCACAGCATCTTTCCCTGCTATTGTTGCGGCAATTATAGCAGGGCCTATTCCTCCTGCATCTAATGGTTTTGGCATCCATGCAGAATCTCCTACCATCATGTATCCATTAGAAACAAGACAGTCGTTTTGTCTTCTTACTGAAACCTGCCAGGTACCCCAAGTATTCCCTTGATCATCGCCATTAGGTAATTCCGGTTCAGATATTACGGGATTAATTTGAACATACTCGTCAATTAAATTCTTAAGATTTTTGTTTTTTCCATATTGTCTGTTATATATGTTAAATGCTTTTTGCTGCACACCTAAACCAATATTTACTTTATTTTTCCCCTTTGGAAATACCCATGCATAACCACCAGGAGCTAGTTTTTGATCAAGATGAATTATACAATAATCTGGATCAAAATATGTCTTTTCATCATTACATATTTTAAAATTATAGATATATCTCCCTGTAGATTCCAGATCGTCCCGATCGATTTTCTTTTGAATGAATGACTTGACTGGCAGGTTGGTTCGTAATACCGATGTGACTCCTGTACAATCAATTATTAATTTTGCAGTTTTTTTGAATGTTTGTTTTGTTTTAAGGTTTTCACCATCTACACCAATTATGTAATTATTATTGGAAATTAATGATCGTAGAGCAATATTATCAACGACTTCAACCCCCATTTTTAAAGCAATTTTTAATTGCCGTTGAGGTAAAATTCTTCTGTTAAGAATATAACCATCACCGTCAAAAGAAATTCCAGTTTCATGATCAGGAGAATAGGCGATTACCCCTTTTACCGGATGCTCTATTTCTGGAGACCCCCAGGATATACCTATTCTATTTGTCATGTAATCAACACTGTTCTTTCCTACTGCATCTCCACAAACCCAACCGTTAACTGTTTTCTTTCCTAAATCGGAAAATGAATTCCTGTCGATTACAAGTATCCTAAGAGATTGGTTAGAATAGTAAGCAGCTGAGGTAGCAGCTATCATTCCTGCCAACCCACCTCCGGCTACGATGATATCATAATCGTACTTATCTTGCAACATAAATATGATTTTTGTAAATTTACAATATTTATAGTTAAGTTAATTATCCATGATTCTTCATATATAACAATATTTTCATAATTCTAAAGTAATTTTTTGCGATATTTAATAAAGATAATTTCACCAATCTTATTAAGATCGAATTAATACATGCAGATAAGATAAGATCGCATGTAAAAAACTTTATATTTAAAATCCCAGAATTTAAAATCTATTATATAAAGATGATTTAAAATTAATAAATGGCAGTTTAAGGTTATAAAATACCTTTATCAGAAAATTCATTTAGAATCTATAAAATATCTGTAACGTTTTTCTACTTCTTTATTATTTCCAGACAATACGTTATCAATTTCTCTATTTAGTAGATCCAATGCATATTTTTTAAACTTATTTCCTTCTTCCGATTCAGGAAAAATTGACAATGTATATTCAAAATGCCTCATAAATTCAACAACTTTTTTTCTGAATTCTTCGTTTGTAGGATAAGCCACTCGAGTAATCTTGTACCATGTAGTTGTGCAAGCAGTCGAATATAACTTTGCAAGATCTTCTACAAGTCGTTCGATCTCAAAAAAGTCAGGCATTAATTATAAAGAAGTAGTTATCTAATATATTTCTGAAGCCTGAAGAGGATTGAAAATATTATCGAATATGTGGTTTTATAGTTATTATTATTCTTGAGCTACAGAGGATATCTTTACATCTGTTCCTGATAGTAACTTCGGTAACTCCAGCTAAACCTGATACATCTATTTGAAGAATATTCATTCCCAATAAAACTGCTGAAAGATAAATGTATGCAGCAGCAAGTCCGTTTGGAGATTTACCGTCAGCCAGTAGATTATTTAAAGTTTTATGAGCTAAATCAATAGCTAATCGCTCTATTCGTGTATCGAGTTTTGCTAGATTAATTAATTTGGCTATATAATTATCTATAGATAAGGTACATGGAATAATTGAGTTTTTATTTCCATTTTTATTGTCGTCATATTTTGATTTATTAGTATGGGTATCAAGTTTGGTTTGAATAAAGTTACCACCCATAACCGCCAAGCCATCCGAATTATCAATTTTAATTGTTTGATCATAAGCATTGTTTTCATATGAAAAATTATTGTGATATATTCCCAATTCCATAGACATAATCCTATAATATTTGGAGGCAAGTTTTAGGCACGATCTGTCATTTGGAGATGCGCCTGTGGCATTCACTATTTCTTCAATAGATCTTACAATGGAACATCTTTTACACGCAAGATAGATTGTAGCCGCAGCTATACAAGAAACTGATTTTCCTTTTGCTTCATTATTCTTTTCATAGGTACGATATATCATTGCAGCGGTTTCAATTAGAATCTTGGGCAGTGACAGATTTGAACAAGTCTCGCTAATCTTTGACAAAACATTAGAAAGTCTCCTCTCTTTTGATGACGATACACGTATTCTTGAATGCCACTTCCTAATATTGGTCATTTGTTCGGCTACTGTGTAATTAATTAACTTCCCTCCATAATCCTTTGAAGCATTGCCTATCTCTGTTCTTAAACCATAATCGTGTTGAGAAAAACTCATTGCTCCGCTTGCTCTCGTGTTACGATTTCTTTCTTCAAAATCTTTGGCTATGGATTCTGGTCCATAATCATTCACTTCATCCAATACTACGTAACCGCAATTCTGACACAAAAATTCACCCTTACTAAAATCGTGAATCAAACTAGAATGGCATTCTGGACAATTATTGCAATATTCTAGACACACCATTTTATTATTTTCTACCTCTCATATTTCTTTTTTTAAACCTCCTTGACTCTCCACCACCTTCGAGATTCCTTAGATCAGATTTATATATTTTATCACCCTTAACAACTTGAAATTCATCATTTGACATAATTATGGAGGCATATGGAGAACGAACTGATCCTATTAGTTCATTAATACTTCCTACTTTCACAGAGCTAGAATTAAAAAGTAAATCGCCGGCATTGACTAGATTTTTTTCATCGAGTTTTACAATCAATCTTCCACTTCTTGCTTTATGAACAATTTCACCGACTTCTGTCAACGCAAAGTTATTTGTTTTACTCATTTTCATATTATTCGGTCAATAATAATTTATTAAATTGATAAAGAATTAAAACTATATTTCTTTTTCATCAGGTTCTCTTGTTCCTTGTTCTTCTTGCACTGATTTTTGAAGCGATTGTTGAGATTAATTCAAATTTCTTTTTATTTTCTATTTTTGGGATCATGATATATCCTGACCTTACAAAAGATCGTCGCGGATATCTTGCATGGTCACTAGAATTCTCTGCAGTAACATTTAATCCACAATCTATTGCAGCATCAAACAATTCAGAAAAAGTCGGGTCGAAAACAGCCTGATCTCTTTTTATTCGTCTTCCCTTCCTCCTAGAGAGATTCTTGTTTAAATAGTCTAACCAAATAATTACATGCTCATAATCCTTCAATAGTTAGGTAGAAGGATTCTACTTATTTTAATATTAATATTCTAATTAGATATTAAAATCCTTATTTCAAATCTAAAGATGTACAGGAGATAAAATTGAAAATTTTATTTTAATTAGATTCCTTTACCAATATACCGTTCATGGTACCGTTCTGTCCTGGCCGCGAAACTATCCTTACTGAACCTAATTCAGTCTCTACAACCGCACCCTTAGAAAGCACTCCCCGTCTTTCATAATCCTTATTAGCAGAATTCTTTAAGGCCCTTATAATTTTAGTTTTAACTGTTTTTTTATTTTCTTTATCGTTTACATTGATGAAATCGATACTCTTTATTGCCGTTTTTTGGTTGTTTCCTCTAACACGTCTTGTGATAGTAGTTTCTGGGCCCACAACCGGTTCGTTGGGATATCTATCAATTTCGTATTTTTTTCTCGTTCTTGAAGCATTTAGTCTTCCTCCTGTATATTTTCTTCCGCTTAGATTCTCAATTGACTTTCGCATTAAAATGAGAATTAATTACTCTAATTAAGACTTTTCTAGGATTTAGAAATAATACTTCCTTTCATCATGTTGATATCAGAAATTCCGAAGTAATCTTGAAATTTTTTCGTTGTCTTGTACACTCTTAGCCTTCCTAAATTTTCATGATCTACAAATGATAGCTGTTCAAGATATTTTACATGAGTGTATGCCTGCGTTCCTCTTATGTATACCAACCTTTTTGACGTGATAGGTTGCTCATATAGAATATATGATAATGTCTTCAGAGTGGCAGATGAAAGAAGTGGTTGTTTAGCAAATTTTTTAATCATAGGTATATAGCTAGATTTTAATTGAAATACGAATTTACCGTCATCTAGTTCTCTTATTTCTAGTGCATAAAAAATAGAATTTACTTTTTTCATCATATCTATGAGAATTTTTCTAATTTTTACGTTTGAATTAATACCAGTTGCCTTGCTTAATTCTTCAAGTGTCATTGGCCTACCAGATGAATAGAGTGCGGCTTCAATCCTTGCTATAACCTCTTTATCTGGAAGAAATTTGTCCAAAACTAGGTTCTATTATTAACGGATTTATATTAACATTAACTAGTTCCATATTTTTATTACCGAAATATCGTAGGAATCCTCATTTTGTACCAATTCTATTTCATTTTTCATTGCTAAATGTAGTAATGCTATAAAAAACCTGGCAACTTCGATTGGTTGCATTCTTTCAACAAATTTGCTGAAAATAATAATTTCGTTAGTATTTAAGAAATTTAATATATAATCTTCATGCTCTTCCAATATTTTTTCAAATTTAACAAAATACTGGTCGAACTCGAAATCTTTTACAGGTTCCAACTGTATTTGATTTTTAATTTTACGATTAGGATCTGAAAGATCTGCAATCATATTTTGAAGAACTCTTAGAAGGTCCTCAAGAGATACTGGATAAGTTGATGACAATCTAAATGGAAAATCAATTGGATTAATTATTGGAATTTCCTTTTCTTCTGCAATCTGCTGATTGTGTTTTTCCGTCGCAATTTTTTCAAGTTTAAAAATACTCTCTACTTTTAATCGATAAATTAAAGACGATGTCCATGCAGCAATTCCGCAAATACGAAGGTCTTTTTTTCCATTCGAATTTATTAACTTTAAAAGTACTTCGAGCAAGTTTGAAATATCTATTTCCCACACATTTTGCTTTCCAAGGAGAGATGGGTTAAATAGTAGGTTAAGTGGAGGTTCAGATAACGACTGATTTGTTTCCTTAGAATTCATTTATATGTTTCTTGTTTTGGATATTTCAATGGAAAACATTGACATTTTAAAGTAATTTCTCAAAAAAATTAAGATGTCATCCAATCTAAAGGGATATCCTGATACATACCATTAGGCAAAATTCGTCTAATCGAGATAGGTAATGCTTTTTTCTCGAGCTCCTCTATGGCAAGTGCAATAGAACTCTTATTAAAAATATCTTCCACTTTTATCATTATGGGGGCACCAAAAGAAAGTTGCAATGCTCTTGCTCCTGTTATCCTTGCCTTTTCAAATCTCGTAAGCCTTCGTGGACCTATTAGAATTTCTTTATTTTTGGAAATTACTTCTTTCAATTCAAATTCAGGTTCAACGTATTCAACGAATTGTTCAATCCTGGTACTTTGATTTTCAGTTTCCTCTGCAGATTCTTTATCTAGTTTATCGCTTTTTTCTTCATCGGAAGATTTTTTTGAAGATGCCGAGGTCTTAGATTTTTTAGCTTTGGATCTCGATCTGGCACTTTTCGTTTTAGATTTCGAGTCGGATACAACGGAAACGATATTATCTCCATTGTGATTTTTAAGTGTTAATTTACCAGTATTTTCTATTTCATCTTTATTATTATCATTTGCTTTCTTGCCAACCAAGAATAGTCAAAAAGCTTATTAGAATATAATTAAACGTTACGAATTTAAGCAATTAGGATAAGATACAGATGAATAGAAAGAATCATGTATGATAAAAGCAGTAATAGTTCCTTCTCAGTTTCAAGAATACCTATTGAAATAATTGTAGGAAATAAAGGACGAATAAAAGCAGAACTTGTACGTCACTTTGCTCCATTGACAATATCAGAAATATTAAAACGTCTTCCCTTAAGTGGAAGAGTTCATTATAATTTAGATAATTTCTGCTACATACAAACACAATTAAATCTTGGACCAGAGAAACAAAAAAAAGAATTCAAACCGAACGATATAGCATACTTAACTTTAAATGGTTCTTTCTGTTTTTTTATAAAGCAAACTACAACAGCTCCAATGAATCATATTGGAAAAATTATTTCAGAAATAGATCCCATCAAAAGAGTAGAACCAACAGATATCTTAACTTTAAAACAAAAAGTAATGGAAAATAAATAATTATTTATTTTTTGGAAATAGAATAAACTTTATGTCCACTGTATCCGCCTGCAATTTTGATTATCCCCTTTGATTCTAAATTTTTTAGATAATTGTTAGCTACAGAAATCTTTATTCCCAATGTTTTTGCAACTCCCTGCACAGTTATAGCTTTCATACCTTTTATAATCCCAGGATCATTAATATCATCGATCAAAACAGAAGATTTCTGTCTTTGAGATTTAGAGGCTGTCTTTACTTCCTCCTTTTTCAATTTAGTAGAAGCCTCCCCAGGCTGTTGTGCATTAGATTTTGATGAACCTACTGGTTTCTTCTTGACTCCACCCATTATAATATTAGAATTGCAGTCAATCCAATTTATAAGTTATAATGATGAAAATATACCAAAAAAAGGTTGTTACTTCAAAAATGCTTAATACACCTTGCAGGTTATTTTTTCCGTTGGATTTTTCTCTGGTTGCAGAAACCTTTCAAGAAATGGAAAAGACAAGTAGTAGGATATCACTAACAGATCATCTCGTTAGTTTATTCAAGAAAACTCCCGATGATGTAATAAAAAAGATTGTTTACCTGATACAAGGAAAATTATATCCAGATTATGAAGGAATAGAGCTTGGGATAGCAGAAAAATTAACAATAAGATCAATTGCAGATTCGATAGGAATATCCATAAGGGAAGTCCAGGATGTTTATGCCAAATTAGGTGATTTAGGAGAAACGACCGCCAAAATATCGATGAGAAAATATCAACAAACATTTTTTAGTGAAAAGATCACTGTTGATAGAGTTTACAAGACCTTCGAAAAGATAGCAAAAACATCTGGTCCAAGATCCCAATTAACGAAATTAAGGTTAGTTAATAGTTTGCTAAATGATGCGACCCCGATTGAAAGTAAGTACATTATTAAATTCTTGTTGGGAAATCTAAGACTTGGAATAGCTGATTTTACAATTATTGATGCTTTATCGATAACCTTTACAGGTGACAAAAGTAACAGAAAGTTTATCGAAAATAGTTACAATATCTGCAGTGATCTAGGTACTGTAGCGGAAACATTAGCTGTAAAGGGAATCAATGGGTTGAAGGAAATAAAAATTACACCACTGAGGCCAATACGACCTATGTTGGCAGGAAGAGTTTCTGGTCCTGCAGAAGCACTAGAAAGGGCAGACAATATTATTTGCGCAGAATTCAAATTAGATGGAGAAAGAGTGCAAATACACAAAGACAATTCTAAAATAGAATTATTTTCTAGAAGTTTGGAGAAAATAACATCACATTATCCAGATATTGTAGATCCTATAAAAAATCTAAAGGTCGATAAATTGATTTTGGAAGGAGAAATCGTTCCAATCAATATTTTGAACAATAAAATTCAACCCTTTCAGGAATTGATGCATAGAAAAAGAAAATATAATATAACAGAAATTGTAAAAAAATATCCAATAAATCTATACTTATTTGACATTTTATACTATCATGACATTGATTGTACAAAATATGAATACATTAAAAGAAGAGAGATTTTAGAAAACATCCTAAAAAACAAAACGAAGGGAATAATTGATTTGGTTAAACAGAAAACGGTAACTAACTCCAAGCAAATTAAAAGTTTCTTTTCTTTAGCCACAAAAAATGGATGTGAAGGTTTAATGTTAAAACAATTAAATAGCCGGTACAGGGCAGGTGCAAGAGAATACCTCTGGATGAAATTGAAGAGAGAGTATGACCGTACAATGGGTGACTCGTTTGATCTTACTGTCGTAGGGGCACTTTTGGGAAAAGGAAAAAGAACAGGATATTACGGCGCATTGTTACTCGCTGTCTATGATAAAGAAACAAACACTTTTCAGAGTACATGTAAAGTGGGAACTGGATTTTCTGATGCAAATTTAGAATTTCTTTATAATGAGCTGAAGAAAGACATAATTAAAGAAAAGCATCGTAATGTGATCGCAAATATGAAGATGGATATATGGTTTAAACCAAGAATAGTTCTCGAGGTAATCGCTTCTGAGATTACTCTGAGTCCATCACATACAGCAGCTATACACTCGATACGAGAAAATTTTGGCTTGGCGCTTAGATTTCCAAAATATTCTGGTAAGATTAGATTTGACAAGAATCCGGAAGATTCTACTACTGCTCAAGAACTAATAGACATATATAAGATGCAGGTAAAGAAGAGGTAAAACAGAGAACTAAGAATTACTTTATAATGTATATTCATTATTGTTTTTAAAAAGGTAACATAACACAAAATAATATTCATAATGATGATAACAAATGAAAATACAAGGGGTTATGGATTAATTGAAATTAAAAGATTTATGATCTACAAAGATCCCTATTTCAAGACATAATAACCTTCTTGAAATCGAATTCATTATTTGTTTTATCATAATACATACTAACAATAATTATATCGAGTTGTGTATATTTAACACACTTATTTTTTCTTGTCCTTCCCCTTGGCAAATACATTGGTAGCAACCTTAACGATGCAGACACATTCTGGGAATATTGATTAATGTTCTCAATTAGGCTTTTCTCAATTTCTGAATGTGGATAGTTTTCTATCCCATATATTACAACCTTACAATATCATGTACGGTTCTTCATAAATTCCGTTTCTTTTCTATTTTTTTACTAATCAATCAAAAATTTCCTAGTAACAAAAATATTTTGGTTCTTTAAATTTATGGTTTCAGAGAACTCATTAATTAGTTCAATACCATACTATAACCAGTTATGTATATTTTAAATCTGAATAACAATTCCATTTATAATAGATAATGAAACTATTTCTTTGTAAAATTGATGATACTTTAATCTCTAAATGCTATTGCATGGAAAGTTAACTTTTTTCTCATCTAACCAAAAAATTTGGTTCCAAACGATGTTATCATAGCAATTACTAAAGGCAAAATAGATTAGGGAAACGAAATGAAGAAAAACTGATTCAAAACTATCTATGAAAAAGTTCTTATTATCGGAAAATAAGTTGGGGTTTTAAAAGGTTTATTTTGTATTAAAAGAAAAAAGGTAGATATTAAGTATAAAATTAAATATCTAATCTGTCAGGCTATCACCTAAAATTAGAACATATAGTCACATATAGTTGGTTAGCTAGAATAATCTAATCATTCTTTTGAACGATACAGGTTAAGACCTTTTTAATTCGAGGTATCTCTATTACTTTTCATTGGTTTCAAAGGTGGAGGTAATTTCTCTAATTTATGAGAAGGGTTAGCAAGATAATGACGAGAAGCACCTTCTCCAGAAAGTACAATATTACATATTAAACATTTGTATTTTATAGCCATATCCCAATCCAGTAGTATGTAAATAAACTACCCTAAAAAGTCTACTATTTAAAAATAGGTCAAGGAGAAATATAATAACAAATAAGATTTCTAAGTGAATATTTATCTTAGTTTTATTATTTCTCTATTATCCGGCACGCTAGAACGAATTCCTAGCTTATTATATATGGTACTGGCTACATTCTCTGATTTTGTTCTTTCACCATGATTTACCAGAACACGCTTAGGCTTGACTCTTGATACAAAATTTAATATCTGATTAAAATCACTGTGTCCACTAAATCCGTCTATTTTTTGAGTTTGACATCTAAGTGGAATGACTTTCACTTTACCTAGTTTATCCATCATCGTTACTTCATTTGTCGTTCCGTCGAGTACACGTCTTCCCAAAGTTCCGTTAATTTGATAAGACACAAACATTATCTTGTTATTTAAAGACGTTGCTATTTCTTTGAAATATTCCACTGAAGGGCCACCTTCTAACATTCCAGAAGTAGCCAAAATTATCGCAGGATTCTGATCGTTGAGCACCTCATCCCGTTTTCCATATCCATTCACTACAGTAAAATATTCTGATTGAAATGGATTAATTCCCTGTGCAACAGAACGTCTTACTTCTTGCCCCAAATAATGGGCATAAGACATATGTATTCCACTTGCCTCAGAGATCATCCCTTCTATATAAATTGGAGATTCTACTAATCTTCCCTCTCTCATTTCCTTGTCAATAACGAGCATAATTTCTTGAGCTCTTCCAACAGCTGGTACTGGGATGAGCACTTTTCCACCAGTCGTCAAGGTTCTGTTTATACTTTCAGTAAAGTTATTGTATACAGTATACTGTTCAGGCATAATATCTGTTGATCCTCCGTAGGTACTTTCTGTAATCAACGTCTCTACTCGTGGATAAGTAGTGATTGCACTATCTAAAAGCTGTGTCTTAGCATACTTATAATCTCCAGAATATAATATATTATGTACTCCAGACACATTCATATGAACAGTAGCACTTCCCATTATATGTCCGGCATTATTCATAGTAATAGTGATGTCCGGAGAGATATCAGTCGGTTTTCCATATGGCAAAGGTATAGTATGTTTAATAACTTCGTTAATGTCCCTGGTTTCATATGGACAATAAACTCCATTATTTTGGGCAACTTTAACAGAATCCATTTGTAGAAGAGACATCAGGGGAAGTGTAGGTTCAGTGCAATATACCGGACCATTATAACCGTATTTAAATAAAGTAGGCAGAAATCCCTGATGGTCTATATGAGCATGACTAATTACTACAGCATCTAAATCATCTAGTCTAAAATTAAACCAGTCAATCCTAGGATAAGCATCGATACTATTATTTTCTCCAGGATTAATTCCGCAGTCCAGCATAATCTTACTTTCAGAAGTGACTACTATAAAACAGGACCTTCCCACTTGCTTAACTCCACCTAAACAGAAAATTAATACTTCCTTAGAATTATTCCACGATTTTATTGGTTTTCCTAGTGCTTTACTAGAAGATTTCGTCCTATTATTATCAGAAATACTATTGCTATAATTACCATTCTCCTCTACTTTTTTAATTAAAGGTTCACGAAAAATTCGTTTTCCAAGATCTCTAAGAAAATTGGACCTTTCTTTAGAAGAACTTTTTAGAATTGTATTAATATTAGTAATGCTTTGTGATGAAATATGAGATGATCTTCTTAAATGCGCTATCCAGCCAGTAGAATGTGCGATATTTATAAGTGTATCAGTATCAATTGCTTCAGGTTTGTTAACTTCAAGAATAACTTCTCCCGTTGCATCATCACAAAAAACTGCAGAAACGCTTACATTTTTAGTCAATATTTTAGAAATTATGTTTCTTGTCTCATCTTCACGTAAACGAATAGAGGGATCAGTCCTTAAGATGAATCGTTTTTTCAACGTTTTAGATAGCGAAGAAAGATAAAAAGTTAATTCAGTTATAGAAAATTTGGGATTTTTTGTGTATAAGGCGATATTAGGTCCTTCAAATCTGGCCATGGTAATTTGTGACTCTTTTGGTATTGAATTCAGTACTTTTTTAGTGATGCTTTCTTCATCTTTACTTGATATTGTAGTATTCTGATTGGAGTTTCCTTTTTCAGAGTGATGGTCGATGAACAGATTCGATTGAGTTAAGTTGGGATCATATTTTTCGATATTAGATAAAGTAATACTGTTATCATTTGGTGGCGGAACTGGAGTTAATAACTCATCATTAACACTAATTTTACTATTATTTCGTTTTTTATTCAAATTTTATCGTCCATTTTTTTATAATTCAATCATTGTCTATTTAATGAAGTTTACAAATATAACCAATAGACATAAATTGATATAATGATCTAATATTTATTGAATCCATTAATATAGTTTTAGTTAATTAATCAAAAATCCTTGTAAATTCAGTATACTTGACTTTGTTATTTCACTTCAATAAAATAATATGAAATGTGAAAATTAAATTACCACAGAATCCATGGTAGTACAAATGCCATTACAACTATTACTAACATTATAAGTGTTAGAATAGTCGAAGGACTAAGTCTAGTATTCTTAGTTTTGATCTTTTTTTCAAGTAACGATCCATACCATTGACCTCCATCTAACATAGCAATTGGTAGCGCATTGAAAATTCCAACATTAAAGTTGATAAACCAGTTCCAGAACAAAAAGTTAGATATGATAGGAAAGAAATCTCCAAAAAGACTCGAAGTATAATAGGGTGCCATTAGGTCAGAAAATGGGACTATACCTTGTTGAATGGTGGGAGGCATAAGTATAGCCAAGGGAGAAGACGTAAATGCGTTCTTATAAATATCTAATACTAAAACCGGGTCTGGATTTAAATTCGTTAAGGAAACACCCAATATAACGTTATTTGCAGGGGGAACATCAGGAAGTTTTACGGAACTAAAACGATTTTGATTGTCGCTCGAAGTCCACTTGATCTCAATGTAAGAACCTAAATTGTCCTTCAAAATCTCGCGGAATTTTGAAACGTCATTCATAGGTTCTCCGTTAATTGATCGCAAAACTGAATCCTTTTCTAGTCCTATTGATTGAGCTAATGACTTATCATTAACACCCAGAATTTTTAAGCCTATGTCAGTCGGCTGAGAATTAGGAACAGGTGTAAGCGTTGAAACTACAAAAAATAATAACACAAGCGAGATCCCTGCCATAATCATATTATTTAAAGGTCCCGCAGTAAGAATTGCACTCTTTTGTTTGAAAGTTGTTTTATTCAATTCATCTTGCTGAATATTTACAAATGCACCAATAGGAATACCAAGAAATAGCACTATCCCAGTAGACTCAACTTTTGTATTATAGACACGTGCAACTATTCCATGACCTGCTTCATGTATTACAATAGTAACTATCAAAGCTGCCCATCCATAGGTCCAAGGAAGTATAGGGTTTAGTCCAGGAATCAAAATATTGCTTTGGGGCCCGAGATCTCTGACACCAGCTCTCGCTGAATCATTAGAAAAAAGAACAATAATAGAACTCAATATCAAAAAAATTGCCAGTGCTGTAATCAGAGGCATTAGATAAGTATTAAAATCTGCATAAATTTTTCCAATCTTTGTTTTTGCTATTTTATCAAAAAATTCTAAACCAAATGGAGTATGAATAAGTATTAAAGGTAACTTGAGCTCAGTTTTAATGCCAATATTTTTTTGCAAATGTGATTGTTTGATCTAAATCCTATTTAAATCAATCACAGAGCTACGATAGATATATTTTAATATGAACATTTCATCATTTTTTCCTAATTGATTTTCTTTGATAGCTAATATCCTAAAAAGGTCATTTTTTGAAAGAGATACTTCCATAGTTGCCAAAGAACTCGTAGGAAAATGTCTTGTCAGAAAATTGCAAAGAGAAAAAAAGATTTTGAAATTATCTGGAATAATAGTTGAAACAGAAGCTTACGGATATATTGATGACGAGGCTAGCCATGCTTTCATTGGTTTAACTAAGAGAAACAGTGTAATGTTTGGAAGGGGAGGATTTGTTTATATTTATTTTACTTATGGAAACCATTATTGTTTTAACATCTCGGCACATGCCCCTGCAATGAGCGCGGGAGCAATTCTCATCAGAGCTATTGAACCTGTCAATGGGATTGAGCAAATGAAGAAATTTAGAAATAAGAATGATTTGTTAAATTTGGCTTCTGGTCCAGGAAAATTAACTCAAGCATTTTCTATTAACATAAAACACAATGGGTATGACGTAACTAATTATAATAGTAATATTTACTTCCAAGAAAATCAGAGTCAAACAAGCATTGTAATTTGTACCAAAAGAATAGGCATACGAAAGGACATTGAAAGATATTGGCGATTTTTATTAGCCGAGAAGGAAGGAAAGAGTATTTATATAAATAAATACGTTTCAAAGAAAAAAGAAAATCAAGATTATAAAATCTGCTAATTTTAGTACTTCTTAAAGAGGGCTTTGATCCGAGGAGATTAAATATTTTCTTCCTCGCCAACTCACCAATCCGTTCCTGTTTGATTTACTTATCCCCTTAATAAATCCGGAAACAATAATTAAAGCACCTAAGGGGGCACCTAGAGAATAAATTTTGTCCAAAAAAAGAGTTTTCTTTGTATGTATGATGTTTGTGAATGTGATTAGAGAAGCGACAACAAAAGAAATCATAGAAACAACTAAATTTAAATTGTCAAAAGTTAACAAATAAGAGATAAGGAAAAATGGGAAGAAAATAAACGGCGATAATAACAGAAAAAACAGAGAGATGGTTAACATTAATACTTTTACCTTATTTGCCTTAAATAAGGGTACAACTAATCTGTCTATCGCATCTATTAATTCCTGAGAATTGCGCGCCCATACTGCATTAACAAAATTTTCACCTCTAATCATCATCATTTTATAATTTCGTTCCTTCACTTTTTTGCCAAGGGCACCATCCTCGATTATCTCATGTTTTACGGACTGGTGCGATCCTATTTTTTGATACGTGTCTCTTGTTATTATGAAAAAACTTCCAAAAAAATATCCTAATTTTGAATATGGGTCATTTACCTTTAATGGTGAATATCTAGTATGCATAAAAGTAATAAGTATTGGTAATGTAATTTTGGTAAAGAAATCATTACATAATAACTTTGGCATCAATGTTAGTGCTTGTAAATCATTAGCGATCATATTTTCCACAGCTATTTTCAATGTATTTTCAGAATGGTACGAATCAGCGTCCGTAAAAAGTAACAAAGTCCCACTTGATTTTATATACCCATTGAAACATGCCCAGTTTTTTCCGATCCATCCTTCAGGTCGTGGAGGGTTAGTGCATATAATAACATTAGGATTATGTTCCACATAGTAATTCATAATATTTAATGTATCATCATATGAGTCATCATTAACTATAATAATTTCATAATTTGAATATGTTTGTTTCAAAAGGCTATCAATACAAGAGCTTAGATATTTCTCTTCATTTCTTGCAGGCAATATAATACTTACTTTTGGATATTTATAAGATTTATTTCTATTATGATCAATATAATCTTCTAACTTTGGTGATTTGGATATTGAATGTAACATAAAAATAAGAAAATAAACCCAAGTAATCAATATACCACCCATTATAAATATCAAAATAAGCATAAGAATAAATAATTCATACATCGCGATTGTTAATCTTTAAGTAGAGTGAACCAATAAAAAAATTTACTGAATTAATTATATATGTTCAAATGCCCTTTATTACAGAAATTATGGCAATCATAAAAATTCACAAATTATATACTAATTTTTGTTTATTTATTAACTTTTTAAATAATTATCAGCTAAACTTAATATATCGAAGACATTGTGGCTAAAGCAAATACCTATGCTAATAATATTTGATGTGGAAGGAGTTTTGCTTAATGCAGAATATCTTCCAGTTTTGGCTCAAGTATTTGGTCCGGAAAAAGAAAAAGAAATCTGGGATATAACTAAACAGGGCATAAGAGGAGATATTAATTGGGAAGACGGTATAATAAAGAGAGTCCGCGCATTAAGAGGAATAAAATACGAAGATGCCAAGAAAATAGCTAAAAATTTGGAAATTATGCCTGGAGCGAAAGATCTCTGTTCTTCGTTAAAAAAAGCAGGGTGGAAAATGATTGCCGTCTCTGGGGGATTTAGCATAATTACAGATAGGTTAAAAAACGAATTAGGACTGGATTTGATCTTCTCGAATGAGCTTATTTTTAAAGATGGAAAATTAGATGATATTGAACTTAGAGTAACTTCTGACAAGTCATTACTCGTAAGGCCGTTCATAAAACAATTTAATATTAAGAAGGAAGATATTGTTGTAGTAGTCGATGGGGCAAATGATTTAAAATTGTTCGACTTGGCCTCATATACTGTGGGTTTTTGTCCTGTAGACATGGTAAAAAAGAAGGCTGATGACGTAATAGAAATAAGAAATTTATCTTTACTTAAAGGCCTCTTAGAAAAAAGATTTGGCAGGTCAATTCTAAATACGGTTCAGAAAGTTTCCTGAAGATTGCCAGTTAGCAAGTTAGAAATAATACCTATTTCAATTCTCTCGGAAATCAAGCCAAATGACAATCTTATAGACATTATTTTAAGTTCTCTGCATAAAAGTAATAGTATGCGCATAAAATTAAAAAATAAAGATATTCTGGTTATTGCTCAAAAAATAATATCGAAACAGGAAGGAATGTTCGTGGAATTGGCACGTGTCATACCCTCCAAACAGGCACTTGAAATTAGAAAAAGTGTAAACAAAGATCCCAGGATAATAGAGCTTATTTTACAAGAATCACGGAAGATAATAAAAATTTTTAATAAAACTATGATAGTTGAAACAAATCAAGGTTTCATTTGTGCCAATGCAGGAATAGATCAGAGTAACGTGAGTAAGAATAAAGATAGGGTTTTACTTTTACCAAGAAACCCAGATCAAACAGCAAGCCGAATCAGAAGAGAAATCAAGAGAAAAACTGGAAGGGAGATAGCTGTCATTATTTCAGATACATTTGGTAGACCCTTCAGGAACGGTCAAACTAATGTAGCAATAGGTGTATCTGGACTCAAACCTATCAAGAGTTATATTGGTAAGAAGGATATGTACGGAAACGTCCTAAAAGTAACAGAAATTGCTATTGCTGATGAAATTGCTGGGGCTTCTGAACTAGTCATGGGAAAATGTAACAAAATTCCTGCTGTTATTATAAGAGGTTTTAATTTCACTATTACAAGAAAATCTAATATTAAGGATTTGAATAGAAGGGAGAAACTAGATATGTTTAGAAGATAAAAAATGAATTCCATCTATTCACAATTATCGCTTTTCTCATCAGAAAAATTTTCAGTCAAAAATGAATTCTAACAATGCTTCTTAAATATATTAAATCTTTATTATTTGTATAAAATATCTTTAATATAGTATAACTATTCTTTTTAGTATTCCACTTCCTTAAAGTCATAAACATTTTATATTACATTCAGGTGTTTTATTTGTGATTACCAGTTGATTGATAATATGGAATTTAAAAAGATTATCGATGTAAGAGGTCTTTATTGTCCTGAACCAGTTTTTAGGACAAAGATAGAAATGGAAAAAATGTCCATCGGAGAAAAATTGAAGGTCGTTGCTGATGATCCTCAATCTGAAGAAGACATTTCTCGATGGGTAAACAGAAATGGTCATGAATTACTTTCTATTGATAAGAAAGAACAAGATCTAGAGTTTGTAATTAAGAAGGCTAAATAACAAAATGACTATATCTTCTACTACAGAAACGGAAATAATTCAAAGAATAGGTAATACGCCTTTGATAGAGTTACCAAAGTTTTCAGTAAAACATGTAAGACTTTTTGCAAAATTAGAATGGTACAATCCTTTTGGTTCTGTAAAAGATAGAGCAGCTTATTGGATGATAAAGGATGCTGAAAAAAATGGAAAATTACGAAAAAACAAGAGCATCATAATAGAACCATCATCAGGAAATACTGGAATCGCTTTAACTGGAATCGCTTCCTCAATGGGATATAAGGTAGAAATTGTTATACCTGATAAAGTGAGTGATGAAACTAAAAAAATTTTAAGAAATTTAGGTGCAACAGTTCACGAAACATCTGATGATTTGTGCCCTAGAGTAGGAGCAGGAACTGATCAAAGTATTGCCTTAGCAAGAGCTATATCAACTCCTAGACCTGACATTTACTATATGCCAAATCAATACGAGAATGATGCAAATTATCTTGCGCATTATGAAAGTACCGGACCTGAAATATGGAAGCAAACAAATGGATCCGTAACACATTTTTTGACTGGATGTGGTACTGGTGGAACTATTACTGGAACAGGAGTGTATTTAAAAGAGATGAATCCAAATATAAAAATCATAGCTGTTCAAGCACAAAAGAATCATTTGTTACAGGGCTTGAGAAATTTTGAAGAATCAGCAATGCCTGAACTTTTCAAAAAACGAGAAACTGTGGTAAATGAATGGTTTACTGCAACAAACGATGAATCTTTTAACATGGTAAAAGAATTAGCATATAAAGAAAAGCTTCTAGTTGGTCCATCTTCGGGATCCGTAATGGCTGCAATGATACAACAAAGAAACAAGACGGAAAAGGGAGTGATAGTAGGTATTTTTGCCGACGATGGAAGAAAGTTCAAAAGTTTGTATTTACAACAAAATATATTCTCAGAAGAGGAATATGATAGAAACCTAAAATATGCAGGTTATCTGCCAGATCTATATTATTAATCATTATTTAATCGTAATTTCCTCAAATTCATCATATATCATCGTACCAAATCGTTGTCCCATTATAAAATACGTATTACTTTTTTTTTCATTTACTTTTTTTCATTTAACCATTTTTCGACATCCAAAGCAGCCATGCACCCGTACCCTGCTGCAGTAACTGCCTGTCTATAACGATAATCATGGACATCTCCGGCAGCAAAGACACCGTCGACACTAGTTTTCGTATTTTCTTTCAACTTTATATATCCATGGTCATCCATGTCAATCTGACCTCTAAAAATTTTGGTGTTGGGTTCATGACCAATAGCAATGAACAAGCCACCAATATCTAGTTCAGTTTCTTTAGACGTATTCAAATCTTGTATCAGTACTTTCGATATTTTTTTTTCTCCTGTGATTGTTTTAACAGTACTATTCCAAATGAAATCAATTTTAGGATTTTCAAATGCCTTTTCCTGAAGGATCTTACTTGCGCGAAGACTGTCTCTCCTATGAATGACTTTGACGGATTTACCGAATTTAGTCAAAAATGTCGCCTCCTCCAATGCCGTATCTCCTCCTCCCGCGACAACTATATCCTCTCCTTTAAAAAATGGTCCATCACAGGTAGCACAATATGATATTCCTCTGCCTGCAAATTTTTCTTCACCATCTACACCTAGTTTTCTTGGCGTTGCGCCAGTACAAATAAGAACAGATTTAGAAAGATATTCATTTGAATGTGTTTGGACTAAAAACGGTCTGTCTTGGAAATTGACTTCAATGACTTCATCGTCAATGATATTACATCCAAACCTTTCAGCCTGTTGCCTCATATTCATCATCAATTCGGGACCAAAGATTCCATTTGGAAAACCAGGGTAATTTTCAACTTCGCTAGTAGTCATTAGTTGACCTCCTGGAAGCGAGCCTGTAATAATCAAAGTATTAAGTTTAGCTCTGGATGTATAGGTACTTGCAGTATATCCTGCTGGGCCAGATCCTATAATAATGACATCAAAGTAGTTTGGATTATCGCCAGAATGAGAATCTTTGAAAGTGGTATTATTGGTATCATCATCTTCGTCTTTTTGCATTATTATTATTAAGAAAATAGACTGATTAATAATTTGTTCGTGTAGAATAAAAAAATACGCTAAATTCGATTAGAAATAAAAATATTTTTAGAAATTGAAAAAAATTTGATAAAATCTCCTTAAATCGATTATTTTTATCTAGATGTTATAATCTCTTAAGATATATGTGTGTTTTTTACAAAGAGTTTTACTTTTACTCAATCTCATTAGATCTTCTTGCCAATGAGAATTGAAAAGTCTACAATTAGTATCTTCACAAAATGCCTCACCTTCTTTGAAAAAATATAGGGATTGTATCACTAGACTTTCGATTATTTCATTTATCATCCAATCGTTATATTTGATAAATCTTCCTTTATATTGCTCGTCAAGTTTTTTAGCTATTTCAGGATCTTGAGAAAATTGTACCAACTTTAAGTAGTAGTCCTTGGGTTTGGCTGGTCCTTCTAATATTCCTGATGTGGATATAATTGTTGGATTTCCTAATATAATATACCTCGCATGATATCTCCAGTCTGTTTCTTCAAAAGTACATATCAACTTATCAGTTATAACGATAAACAAATTTGAAAGATCCAACTCCAAGCTTTTATTATTGAGAATTTCTTGATAGATTTTTTGTAAAATAAAACCATCATACATAATTGGTTCTTTGCTATCATTTTGAAAATATTCCTTGTCAATTTCAATACTATCGGGATGACAAATCCCTGGATCTTTTGTATGGTGACTCGTTTCTATTATGTTGTTATCGACATTTAATATATTGTATATATTCAATTCATTTTTCACATCTTGAATAATCGATTGGTTTTCAATATTGTTTATTTCATCTGGTATTAAAAAAAAATCATCTTTAAAATTTAGTTTTTCAAAGGATATACTTGAAAATATTTTCTTTAAGGAAAGTAGAATTTCATCAATATTTATCTTTGTCCACTTCGATTCGTTATGAAGGAAAATATGAGTATAGAAATCATTCATTCCTTATAGTAACTTAAAAAAAAGTAATAAAAAATGGTTCTCTTACAGACCTAATTCTGGATTTGAGGCAATTCTTTTAATTTGTTTGCTGCAATTTCTGCTGCCTTTTTACCTGACAGTAACATGGATCCAAAGGTTGGCCCCATTCTTGGCAATCCGTGTGTTTCAGTTACAGACATGCCCGTTGCAATCAATCCGGGAAAAACTTCTCCAGTATAATTCACAACTGAATCTTCGCTTGTATTTACACACATTGGATCCATTCCTTTCCACTTTACATAACCTCGTTCCATTAATCTTTTTACTGCAACAGAATCATGACCAGAAGCGTCAATGACTATCTTACTCTCAAATGCTATTGGATCTACACAGGTAATATTTCTTGGTAAGGCAGATACTGGCATCCAATTAACTACTACACCGCCAACACGTTTATTCTTTATAATCAGATCATCAAATTTTGTCAACTGTAAAAATCTAACTCCTGCGTCACAGGTAGCTGCTATTAATTTAGAACATGCATGGGGTCCCCATGTCGCATACAATCCTTCCCTTATAGTTCTATATGGTACTCCTAGTTCATCCCATATCTTCTGAGCAGGTGCTCTTACTGTAACAGGATTCATCATATATCCACCTACCCAGTATCCCCCTCCGATGTAATTATTTTGTTCAATGATTAGTGTTTTAATTCCGAGTCTTCCGAGATCTCTTCCTGCTGACAAACCAGCAGGTCCTGCTCCAATAATAATTACTTCAGAGTCGGTATACTCGTTCATAGTCTCCATAAACATTCCTGCAATTGATCTGCTAATTTCTTTCTCGCTGACGTCAGCAAAAATTTTTGGCATAAAATACATCCATAAATAGATTATATATTATTAATGCAAAATATGAAACTATTTTCACAAATTAATGAGAAACAAAATAAAGAGAATCATAAATATAATAAAGAATAAGCATTATTGTTTACTTATTTTCTAGCCTCTTTGGTATTGAAACTATAATATTTAGGAGGTTAGTTAGTACTGTTCAACATATCATCAGATACATGATGTCCACGGATTTTACTATCAATCTCGTTTATCATGGATATGAAATCAGTTTTGTGCGAATTGAGATATTCTTGTCCTTTGTCCTTTAATCGATTTTGGTAAAGTCTGAGATCACGATGTTCATTAAAGAATTTTTCGATCATCAAACTTCCATGAACTGTTGGATTGATTAGCTGGTCGAAATATTCCATAGTAAGATGAACATCCCCATTTTCAACCGAATTTCTTGCTCTATTTAGTAACTCGGAAATATCTTTTAGTTGTTTCATTGGAGGAGTTATTTCTCTTGATTTACCCATAAAACCGGATCTTTTTACTGTACCTACTTTTGTGGCAAGTTCCTTAGCCACCTCATAATATTCTTCTTTGCTGAAAAGATTTTTCTTTACCTTTCTGATTATTAGCCCCTTCATAGTTAATTTTAATAGAGCATCATCCACTTCGACTTTATCCATACCCGTTATCCACACTATCTTTCCAGAATAATCATATCCAAGGCGAATTGCTTCTAGGACAACAACCTCAACAATTCTTCTAAATCCTTCCTCAGCTTTTGCATTTTCAAAATCTTTATCCCGTACCGCTCTTTTTGCATAGGATATATCCATCTCAATAGAGCGTTTTAAAGCCTCAATTCCATCATCTACTCTTCCATCCAATACAAGATAACAAGCGAGATTATACCACGACATACCATCGTTATGATTGATATCTAACGCTTTTTCACAGCATTCAACAGCTTTTTGTAGATTACCCATTCGATAATAAGATAGACCTTTCAGATTCCATGTTTCTGAATTATTTATATCCAAATCAAGGGCTTTATCATAACAGGAAATAGCAACTGTAAATTCATTCATATGAAAATGAGAATATCCTTTTTTTATCCATGCATTTGCAAATTCTGGATCTATTCTTATTGCCAATTCAAAGCATCTGATAGCATCAACTAGCTTTTCATTTGACATATGATTAATTCCTTTGTTATAAAGGTCAAATTTCTGAATATCAACGACATTATTGATAGGTTTATGAATAGGAATTTCAGAATCTCCTTTCCCACATTCATCATTACTTTTTTTTATAGTATTTTCCAAAGTTTTACCCTCTTGATTATCACTATTTACATTATGATCATTGATAGCAGTATCTTCATTACTGATACTTTTTTCTAGTTTGGAAGGTGCTTCTCCGAGGTTAATTTTTTTTAAAATTTTCCTTCCTAAAAATCTATTCATATATACATATTTGATCACTGACGAAGATAAATAGATTATGATTCAATTAATATGGTGTCCAAAATATAGAATTTGATATATGAATATTATAGAAAGAAGATATTGAAATAAAAACCGAAAAAAATTATTATCTCGTGCAATTAATATATTTCCAAGTGTCAGATTATTATGAAATTCTTGGATTAGGTAAGGATGCAACTCAAAACGATATTAAAAAAGCTTTCAGAAATTTAGCGTTGAAATATCATCCAGACAAGAACAAGAATTCAGAAGACTCAAAGCATAAGTTTATGCAACTAATTGAAGCATACGAAGTACTGTCTGACCAAAATTTGAAGGAAAAATATGATTATTCATTATTTAATAAAAGGATCCTGAACAAAAATGAATATGTTTATAATTCAGGATTCAAGTGGGTTCCGTCAGCAGATTTTGAGCATTTCTATAGTTACGAGAACCTCAAAAGACGATATAGGCAGGAGAATTTTAGGGGAGGTATGTGGGATATTAATGAGAATGCCAATATTGGCTTGTGGAAAGCGACAATGATCTTATTTGGTACCCTTGGTTTGATAGCACTCTTCATAATATTAATAAATTAAGCCTATCGAGTTGAAAAATTGATTCCTTTGAGATAATATTAGAAATTAAAAAATTAAATATTCTAACCCAAAAAACAAATGTTAAGAAAAATATGGATACAAATTGTTTTTTTCCTTGTACAGTATTGGTTGGACTCACACAGAAATAAATAAGATTATTTGTAATTAACCTTATTGTAAATTTAAATTTCATATTCAAAAACTAGAATTATTAATATTGGAATAATAATTTCAAAAATATTTCTCGTAGTAATCGTTTTCCAAACTTACTCGATATATTCAATAGTTGTTAAAACAGCTATCAAAATCATCATTATCTTATTTACAATATATGCAAAATTAAGAAAAAGATTAAAGGCTATAACGAACGAAAAAGGGTTTTTTATACAATTTTATATAAAATAAAAAATTATATTTTAACTGGGAAATAGTATCATATGAAAATGAAATCTGTTTTGACCATTGCGGGAAGTGATCCCATTTCAGGTGCAGGTATACAGGCAGACCTAAAGACCTTTTCTACACTTGGAGTATATGGATTTACTGCAATAACAGCAATAACCGTCCAAAATACAAAAACTATTTCAAGAATTTTTCCTTTACCTTCTTATCTGATAGCAGAGCAGATAAAATCAATAATTAGCGATTCAAAACCAAACGCAATAAAGGTTGGGATGGCATATAATCGATCGACTATTTTTCAATTGCAAAAAATTCTAAAAGATATTACAGATATTCCGATTATAATAGACCCGATTTTGATTTCTTCTACAAATACAAGATTGTTGATGAAAGACGCATTGAATGATTTTGTAAAAAAATTGTTACCAATTTCAAATATTATTACGCCAAATATTGCAGAAGCAGAAGAGATAACCAAGATAAGAATACGAAAAGAACAGAATCTAATTGAAGCACTGAAAATGATAAAGGAAATGGGTGCGAAGAATGTAATTATAAAAAGCAGTCAACTAAAAAAAGACAAGGTTATAGATATATTACTTGATGATGAAAATAAAATTTATAAATTTTCTAATCCAAAAAAACAAATACCTGAAAACCACGGTTCTGGATGTAATTTTTCAGCAGCCCTCTCTGCGTTTACTGCAAAGGGTTATAGAGTCGATCAGGCATGTAAATTTGCAAATAAGTTTATCCAGCAAATTTTTGAAAAAAGCGTTCTAGAAATTGGTAAAGGATTGCCCGTTGCAGACGCTGGTTTTGCCAACTATTATGATTCAATGAAATATAATGTTTTAGTAGAATTATCCAAGGCAGTGCGGGATTTCGAGGATATTAAGAACGTAGGACTATTTATCCCTGAAACGCAGACTAACTTTGTTTACGCATTACCTGATGCTGAGAACATAGGAGATGTGGCAGGAGTCAAGGGTAGAATAGTGAAATTAGACACTGGTGCTAAGGCTTCGTCTTGTGTAGAATTCGGTACTTCAACACATGTTGCGACTGCAGTCCTGACTTATATGCAGATAGACAACTCAATTAGATCTGCAATTAATTTAAGATTTAATGAAAAATTTATAAACATAGGTAAATCTTTTTTGAAAATTGTCCAATATGACAGAACTAAAGAACCTATAGAGATAAAAAGAAAAGAAGGATCTTCAATCCGATGGGGAATACAGTCCTGCTTATCACAAGAAAAGGAAGCAAGGATGATATTTCATCAAGGCGATATTGGAAAGGAGCCCATGATAATTTTATTTGCAGATAATCCACAGAAGATTATAAAATATATAAAAAAAATAATTAATGAATACTAATGATCATTGATTGCAATTAAAACTTCAGACAGAAATAGATCATTTTTTTTAAAAATTATTATATTTTTAAGAAGCTGATTTTATATCTTTAATTATCTCTTTTACGGTTTATCATTCACAATAAATTGTACTAAATGTTCCGGTGCTCTCTTTTGTTTTAATTCTCGTTTCTCTTATTGAAATAATATCTTAAAAGTATATTAATTTAGTATTTACTAAAGTTACTAAAAAATGCAGGCTGTAATACTTGCGGGTGGCTTGGGCACCAGATTGCAACCCTACACCTTCTTTATTCCTAAGCCAATGTTACCACTAGGAAATAAACCATTATTGGAACATCTCGTAGAATGGATTGCAAGTAACAAAATTATTGATGAAATAATTATTTGTGTTAGTTATTTACATAGAACTATTGAGGATTATTTTGAGGACGGTGGAAGGTTGGGAATAAGAATATCATATGCACGTTCTGAAAGGCCTCTAGCGACGGCTGGTCAGTTAAAAACAACTGAAAAATTACTTAAGGGTAGGTTTGTTTGTTTATATGGAGATTCTATTTATGACTTTAACTTAGAACAAATGATAAAGGAACATGAACAATCCAAGGCCTTTCTTTCGATGGCGTTGATGCAATATAAAACTAGATTGAAATATGGATTTATTGAAGTACAAAAAAAAAATAAAATAGTTACAGGATGGAGAGAGAAACCAGAAGTAGAAGGCTTGATAAACATTGGATGTTATGTTATGGAAAAGGAATTTCTGAAGTTCATTCCAAAATCAAGTACCATTGGAATGGACAAAATTGTTCAAAAAATAATAAGGAAAAATAAATGTGTAAAGGCCTTTACGATAGAATCTGGATTTATTGATATTGGGGATAAAAGATCATATTTAGAAGCTTACAAAGAGTTTACAAAGAAATTAGGAAAGATATAATACTAAATTTGCAACAATCGAAATTCAGCCTAACATTTTTTTACTTTATGGAGGTAATTTGCTAATAATCGTATTTTGTTTCCATTTTAGTGAAAACAAACATGAAAGTGCAAAAAGAAATTATTAATATACAACCAAGATGTTATATTTTTTACAAATAAAGAAGGGGAATTGATTTGTTCAAAGAAGATGAAAGCCATTTTGATAAATCTGGCTCAGATATCAACCCACAGTATTACGTAAGAAAAATGCGTTATCAAGGATCATTAATGATAAATATTTGTGATGAAAATCTGTTGGGTAAGACAATTAAAGATGAATCGGTAAATATTGAGATTACAAGAGATTTTTTTAATGAATTAATGAGTGAACAAGAAATTCATTATTTACTTAAAAGATGTTCCATAGCGAATTTAATTGGCGAGAGAGTAATTAAAAAGACATTAAAGTTAGGATTAGCAAAGAAAGAAAGTGTCAAGGTTATTTCAGATATACCTTTTTTAATGATCTACACATTTCAGGGAAACTACTAGATAAAAGTATTATGTGGAAAAAGAAAATTTAATAAAAATTATATATTTTTAATACATCCAAATAAATGAATATTTTATAAGTAATATTTTGTTAATTTATCTAGGGGAAAAATAGTGATTTATCAAAGAAGTATTAGAATTCAGAAGGACAGAATTGGAGCCATAATTGGCAAGAAAGGATCTACGAAACAAGAAATTCAAAGAAAGTTTAACGTAGAGATAGAAATAGATGGCGATTATGGTGATATTACCCTAAAATCCAAAGGAGAGGATTTAAACGTGCTTGACATAAACAACGCAATGGAAATAATTAGTGCTATATCAAAGGGTTTTTCGCCAGAAAGGGCATTCAATCTATTTAATGAAGATAACATACTTGAGGTTATTGATCTCAGAAACTTTGTGGGAAGATCAGAAAATGGCTTATCTAGAATAAAAAGTAGATTAATAGGAGAGAGAGGAAAATCGAGAAGAACCATAGAAGAGTTATCGGGAGCATATATTTCAATTTACGGTCATACAATTAGTTTGATAGGAACCTCCGAACAAATAAGACTTGCCTCAGAGGCTATAAACATGATATGTTGTGGAAGATCTCACAAAGTAGTCTATAATTTCCTTCAGGAAACAAGGAGAAAGGCAAAGATCGAAAAGATGAGACTATGGGAGTAAAAGTTTATGTAAAACTGTACCATTTTTAAGGCAAACATAAATTAGAGTTTTGAAAATTGAACGGGTTATAGCTTCAATAATTAATAAAGTACACAAGGAGATGAATATACGCATACTTTACATAAACTACATGAATTCATAAATATTCAATATATGATGAAATTATTAGCCGTCTTGTATTGTTTATTTACTTAATTACATGGAAACATTTAAAACGTTAAAATTATAACTATACAATTTCATTATTTGATTTTTTGTTGCCCCATCTTGTAAACAAATTATGTTCGATGTTAAATTGATCCAACACTTTTCCTACTATATGAAAAATGATATCGTCCAATGAAGAAGGTTTGAAGTAGAATCCTGGCATCGCTGGCAAGACAGTAACGCCCAATGCTGAAAGTTTCACCATGTTTTCTAGGTGAATTTTTGAAAGAGGGGTTTCTCTTGGCACTATAATCAATTTTCTATTTTCTTTGATACAAACATTTGCAGCTCTGGAAATCAAAGTATCATCAAATCCATTTGAAATACTTGCAAGGGTTTTCATGCTGCAAGGAATTATTACCATTCCATCAGTTCTAAAAGAACCACTTGAGATTGGAGCGGCCATATTTTTATTATCATAACAATAAGTAGCTAAGGATTTTACCTTGCTAGGAACTGTGTCAGTCTCTATCTTAATGGTATTTGCACCCCATTCACTTAATATCAGGTGTGTTTCAATGTCAAGTGAACGTAACGATTCCATTGTCTTGATTCCATAAATTACTCCCGAGCTACCTGTGATCCCGACTATTATCCTCATTATAACTTGAGAGTTAGAAGACCTATGATATGTACCTATCTTAGTTGCGTATAAGAATTAATTTTTATAATGCCCACATACCAAGATAAATCTATAATAAAGATGCTTACAATTTTTGGGACAATTGCTCTTGATACAACAAGAACTGGTTCAAGAACCGTAACAAGAATAATGGGAGGTGCTGCTACGTATTCATCTCTATCTGCATCGAAGTATGTGTCTACTAATATCGTTGGGATAATCGGTTCCGATTTTCCAATGAAATATAGGGAAATTTTGAATAATAATGTCAATACAAAAGGAGTTGTGATAAAAAAGAATGGAAAGACTTTCCATTATGATTCGTCATTTGACGAAACGTTGACCATAAGAACATCAAACAAGACTGAATTGAATGTGATCGAAAATTTTCAACCTGTTATTCCAGAAGAATATATTGATTCAAAATTTATTTTTCTTGCCAACAATGATCCTGTTCAAAATATGAAAATGCTTGATTTATTTAGTGACCCGCAAATGGTTGTATGTGATACTATTGAATATTGGATTCATAATAAATTTGACGAAGTCGTGGAAATGATGAAAAGGGTAAATGGAATTATAATAGATGCACAAGAAGCACGTTTGCTTACAAAAGAGCATAATTTGATAAGATGTGCGAAGAAAATAAAAGAGATGGTAAGAGATTTTGTAATTATCAAAAAAGGAGAACATGGTTCCATGTTGTTTTATAATGATATCATTTTTTTGTCTCCCGCATTTCCCATCGAAATTGTGGTCGATCCCACAGGCGCAGGTGATTGTTTTGCCGGTGGATTTTTAGGTTATCTGGCAAAGAATAGAAAGATAAGTGAAAGTGCCATGAAAGAGGGTGCGGTTTATGGAAATATCATGGGCTCATTTGTTGTAGAAGATTATGGAGTGAACAGAATGATAGACTTAACAAATAAAGATATTGAGCAAAGAGTTTATTTGTATAAGAGGTTTGTCGATCTGCAATAGGAATTCCTTCTTTATTAAATCGTTTTTATTTTTTATCTTTTAAAAATGACGAAATAAATTCTATCAACTAGACTGAATTAATTTACGTACTTAGTTTGTGACATGTCAATATTGAAATCGTTTGTTTTTTCTAATTTCTTTTAAAAGATAATCAGTTTTTTGTATGGGACTTTTAGAGTGCAAGATGAATCTGCCCACGATTAAATAATCGGCTCCGGAATTGATCGTCTTGGTTATATTACCTCCTTGAGTTAATAATCCTGGAGAATAAATTGGTATTTCTCCTTTGTCTAAAGTTGATATTTCCTTAATTATTTCCGTTCTGGTAGCACCAATAACAAACCCGTCAGCATTGCTGGATTTGCCATAATTATAAAATAAATTATAAAGGTACGTAAATTCATTTTTGCTTGAATGTTTTTCGCTTTTTTGGAATGTCGAGTAAGTGGAATTTGCATTTGCTTTCTTTAATCCATATCCCTCTATCGCCCCGGGATGACTCATAAACAACAAACAGATAACACCGATGTTCAAAGAATGAGCATAATCAACGAGAGATTTTGTCTCTGTAATTCCTATAATTGGATTCATTATTACCGCGTCAAATCGTAAATCGCATAACCTGTTAACCGTTATCTTATTAGTATTTCCTATATCGTTTAGTTTTATGTCCGCTATTACCTGAAGATTTTTTTCTCGTGCAAATTTGTTTAATTGTAAAATCTCTTTCTTTGATAAAGATAAAAGTAAATGAAAATTGACCTTCAGTGCACATAACTTTTCGCCCAAATCTGAAATTAGATCATTGCATCTTTGAAATAATGAATCATCAGTATTCTCAAAATCTAATGCAAGGATAAGGGGGGTTTGTTTTTCCAATGATAAATAACGTATTCGAGATCGATAGGATTTGGAATAATTATTCATCATTAATCACAAGAGGGTGTTCTTGGACTAGATGTACTACTTTTAGATATATGTATCCATGTTCTTCTGTGTTATTTGTAAATATAGGCTTTTCAGATTTCTGGCTAGAATATTTTAGAAATTTGCCAGGTTCAAAATCTGTGTTCAAGTAATAATAATAAGTTAAACTATCATTGTCCATAAAATTTAACGATGACCCAAGTGAATATTTTCCATTTTGCTTATTCTTGAAGGCAAAAATGGGCAATGGAGGTTCGTCATAAATAGTCTTGTACGCTGCAACTTTTGCAAGGCTTGATAGGTCACGTAATTTGATTTTTGTATACGCTAGCTTTTTGCTCTTTCTTGAACTCTTTTCCATAACTGAAGGTAATTTTTCTATGTTAATAATTGGAGAATAAACATAGAGTGGATTTGATGCTGTTTCAACTGGAAAGACAGATTCAGACGAGCTTGTACATCTATAAGCAAGGTACTGATATGATATAGATTGCGCGTGACTTTGGTCCTCAGGATATTTTACGAAATAGATTACTGGAATTCCCCCCATGAATTCGGTTTGTACAGAAAAAATATGTACATTCTTAAGATGAACGGAAAAGGACGGTAGAGGAGAGCGCTCTAAAGCGCAAACGAGTCTACCAAAATTATTTAAATCTAATATTTCAACGTAGAAGGGTGATTTTAATTCCAAGCAAGTATCTTCAAAGATGAAGGTAATTAATATTTATGCAAAATTTCTTAGTTGAGGTGAAATTTACTCCGGGTCAGCCATTTGCTGAATTTTTCTCTATGATTTCTTTAAATTTCTCTAAATTGTACTATTGATAAAGAATATTAAATTCAAAATTCAGAATGAATCATAATTTGTCAGAATGAATCATAATTTGACAATCAATTTTACCTTTGCCAAGTGAAAATGGTAAGAATTCTGTATTTAGTTTATCTTTTAAAGGTCGATAACAAATATTACGATAAAGAAATAAACTTGAAGTTCTAACTACTATATATGACAAGTTGTAAGGATTGCGATACTGAACTTCCTTTAAACTCAAAATTCTGTCTTAATTGCGGAACACAAATAGGAATAAAAAGAGATGTCTACCAAGTTTCAGGCGAAAATCTTATCGGAAAGGTTAAAGAGATGATGCAGGGTGCAAATGTTAGGAGAATTATAGTAAAGGATGAAAAGGGTAAGGTATTGGTTTCCATTCCAATTACTTGGGGTACAGCTGGTATCGTAGCAACAATTGCGTTGGCACCCTGGCTTGCTGCATTAGGGGTTATAGCAGGTGTTGTAACGAAATGCACAGTAGAGGTAGAAAAAGCCTAAAATGTTAGGATAAAAGTTGAATTTCTTTTTAAAGATTAAATCAAAAAGAGACAGTATTATTATCCTCAAATGATCCTATGATATATGTTTTTGGAGTTTATAAGCATTTAAATCATTATCATTATATTGTTGGGTAGTAGATGTATCAACGATATTTATATTGAATGGTGACGACAACGACAGTAGGATCAGAGAAATTATCAATAACAGTATCAGATATCTTGAAATTTATCTTAACAACTTAAATGATGGCCAAAAAATTCCACAAAGTTCCAAAAATATGGAAAATAATAGGAAATCACATATTAAAAAAAATAAAAAAAATGCAAAAAATATAAAAGATAAAAGTTATCGTACTCATCAACATGCAATTCAGACTCCAAACACGCACAATCCAAGTAATAAAACAATATATGAACAAGAAATAACTTTAAATGAGAATGAATACAATATATGGAAAGCATACAGCTGGATTGAATATTCTATACTGCAGCTCAGATTAAAAAAATACAATTTAATGGATACTTATTCCACTGATAAGACCATTAGTAAAAAAAGGAATAGAAAGATTGTAGATAATAAAAAGTTGATTATCGAATTAAAGCAACACTTGCAAAATTTGGATTATGATAATCATGAATCTCTTTTAAATAATTTAAGAGAAATCAGAAATAATTTGATGATAATCGTAAAAAAAACAATCCTTAAAAGATAAATTGGTATTGCTGTTTTTTAAGTTTATTATTAATTAGGCCGGGTCGTTATTCTTTTTCTGTAGATATCACGTATAGCTAGTTGAAGTATGTCTCAATTATTGAATAATTTTGTAGTCCTATTTTCTTCTATCTATCACAGCATTTACGTCCGCACCGGTTCCAATTAGGACTATTTTAAGACCTAGTTCTGACTCGATGTTTTCAATAAAATTTCGTGCATTGATTGGAAGTTTTGTATATTCCGTGATTCCTGCAGTCTGAGGGTATAAAACATCCATTTTTGTTATAGCAAGACTAGTTGCACCATTGAGACGAATTGCTTTCTTTGCCATCTCGATGTTAAATGGTGACGACCTCCGTTCCCGTCCAGTAACGCTTCCAAATTCCAACCATCCTCGCTTGACAGACTCATCTCTGTCCAATTCATTTTCTAAGGGACCTGCACCTACCCTGGTAACATAAGATTTGAATACCACCAAGACGTCATCTACATTTTTTGGACCAATGCCCACATCTGCACATATAGATGATGCAGTTACATCTTTTGATGTGACGAATGGATATCCACCGTGAAATAGTGAGAGAAAAGTTCCTTGTGTCCCTTCTATAAGAACATCTTCTTTTTTGTCCAAATGGAAATGAATCATAGAGCTAACATCAGAAATATAATCTTTTAATTCGGCCTGATCCTTGGCTAATGTTAATATTCGTAAAGCTCTGTCGGAATTTGCAGGTCCAGTACCTGTACCAGTCGTTCCAATATTTTTCAAATGGTTTATAGAAATATCTTTTTGAATATGTTCTTTAGAAATTATACCGCAATTTCCATCAATAAAGATTCTTTTGTGTGCATTAAATGAAGTAATTTCTTGAATCAATACTTCCGGATTAACTAAAACCCCTGCACCTACCGCCAGTTTAGTCTTTGTGTTGAGGGCAGCACTAGGCAGCATCCTAACTTTGAATGTCTTGTCACCCACTACAAAAGTATGACCAGCGTTGGGTCCGACTCCACCTCTTGCTGCAAGACTAGTATTATCCTTATTTACAATATGAGCTACAATCTTTCCTTTACCTTCGTCGCCAAAAAATCCGCCCACAACTACAGTACATCCCATAAAAGATAGTAAAAATCATCTATATTTATTTCATGATTTAAAGCACAGAAGATATATTTTTAGTACGATGCAGGCTTTTTGAAAACAAAAACCCTTAAAAGGAATTACATATATTAGCAAAACCAGTTAATATTTTTAGTGTCTGCAACTCCCCAAACAACTGAAAATGTTATAGAGATTCTAGCTAATCTACAAGTTTTTTTACGAAAACCGATAATAAAAAATAAACTTTTAGATTTTTATAAATTAGAAAAAATTGATCAGATCGAAATAATTAATTTAGTATTGGAATCCATACCAAATGTAGATGTCAATACTTTTCAAGAATTAATTACATCGTGGTTTGAAGTTGTCTCAAAGTTTGATAATAAAAAAATTACCTATATCATGCAGATCTATCTTGAAGAAATAGTCAAAAGATCTGATCTGATTTCTAAATTAATTCCGCCTGTAATTAAAGCAATAAAGAATATGAAGGAAGATGAAAAAGAAATACTAAGAATTTGCTTCTTGGAAACATTATTTACTATTAATTTTCGAAAAGAGATTATTAAAAACCTTGATAATTCATCACTTGATTTATTGAAGATTGCAAAATAAACATTCTAAATTAACTGACTGCTAAATATCAAATATATATAAATTTTTTAAAAAAAAGGTGAGAAAGGTTGTCTATGGTTGAAGCAGTTTTATTGCTTCATTGGCATGCATTAATGCAGAATCTTTGTTTCCCTCTTTTGCCATTTTAATAGCCGCTTCTACCCGCTTTTCTGCAGTTTTATCTGGCATATCCTCCATCAAGCCCTCAACTTGAATAAGGAGTTTCTTTGCCTTATTTGTATCATCATTATTTATTGCTGCAATCGCATCTTGTATTAAATTAATTTCTTCAGAAAATGTTCCCGTTTGAGACACATCAACTGAATTGGTAGTGTTCTCATTTTGGGAGAATGAAGGTACAGTATTGTTTGCTGATAACAAAAATGCAAATGCTAATACTGTTGCACTCATTCCTGATAAAATCTTTTTTGTATCCATAAAAAAGAGTACAGATAATCGATATATATAGATTTCTCATTTCTTAAATTATTGTTACCATATTATCAATATTTAATAACATATTAGAATAATTATTAATGACATTATATTTTTTACAGTTAGAAAATAAAATAACGATAAAAAATGATCCTGGAGCTCTATCTTTGTTACAATGTTGTCTTGATAGAAGACACATCGTAAGCTATTTTTTAGCTTTGATATCCACCAGTTTCCTTTCCTTACCTCTCTGTATAGAACAAATCAGATAAATGGACAATGCTGATATCAATACCTGCAAAATCTTACTTGCAATATCCATTTTTCCAATATAGTACTCTATTCCTATTGGAGGAACGCCAACGGTTCGTGAAGCAATATAAATTCCTATCAGAGTGATCGAACCCGCTGTCAAAACTATATATGGTAATACTGACGAAAGTTTTTTCTTTATCATCCAAATCACAGTAAGCATATAACCTACTCCAGTAGTCAAGAACAATGTCATCTCAATCTGCTTTTCCTGTATTTCACCCAGTACTCCAGCATCAATAAAATCGATCAAGTCCGAGTACTCCCCAGAAGCCACATAAAAATACACGACAGCAGTAGATACTACTATTCCAGCAAGAAGATAAACTAGTAATTTTGAAAGCACGTTAGTATTTTCTTAATATATTATAATAACACTGAAGTAACAAAGTTAAGAATACATAGAACTTTGTTATATGGTTCTGGTAAGAGAAACTTATTTTCTATAATTTTGTTATATAAAACATAAATATAACAATAAATTTTTTTGAAAAAATTTTTCACATAACTATAGTAATTAACAATTACTGTTACAATCAATATATTTTTCGTATATTCCGATCTTTGTTATTTTTGGAAACTTTATTAGTATATAATTTTGCAACTTATTATTTTTCAAAAATATAGATTTATTACAATAAGGTAAATTTACAAATTTCCGTCAAATTCTCATAACCAAAAATACTCGATTTTGAAGGAAAAATTGGCGTGATTCATTTGGTATTTACAAATATCACATGACAACGAAGAAGCGTATAATTATAATTTTCTATGATGGACATAAACGAACACAGCAGTTGAGGATAGCTAGATTAGCAGTAGGATTACCAATTGGATTGTAAAGAGACACGTAGACAATAAATATATTATTTTGTTAAAAACTAACCCTATGAATTTGAAAGTCTTTGTATATTTCTATCCGTGTTCATATAAATATCCTATGTTCCCAGAAACATTTGATTGCATATTCAACACTTTTATCATATCAAGTCTATCGTACATAACTTAGATTGGGTTTTTTCATCTTATTTCCGTATTCCTATTATATTTTTCATACTATTATTTGCGTCTTAATAACATAATACTCGAACTTTCTATTTTACACATTACTTAAACTTTATGAGCTCACTATTATATCTGTTAGTCATATTTATCCAAAATCCTTTCTACTTTTGATTCCTTTATTACAATATTTTTAAAAATTTATTTTTGCACCTAGTATTATTGATAACCTGTTATCTTATCAGTACAGACTAATTTTTTAGACTCCTTCTTTTCGAATTTATTTCAGGTAATATATGTCTTTTATGACTAACTTTAATGAGAAATGAAATAATATTTTTGGCATTGCACCATTGTTTTTATTAATAAATTCCTGTAATATCTTATAGAAAAGAGATCATTGATGACCATAGAAACAGGTGCAAATTATATCTCAGTACTTCTCTTCGAATCACGCTGTTTTTGTTTCAATATTCTATTCTTGGAACAATAATTATTTGTGACCCAGTATGTTAGTACAAGTGTTTTTTTCCCATATGCAAACATGAGGAGAGTATAGAAAGTCATAAAACATGATGATCTATCGTCCTAATGTAGATTTTCGATTATTTTATTTAATATCATATAAACCTTCTCTTATTTTTTAAAATTTTAGGGTCAAATAGATGTATATATATGTCAGTGTGAACAATATTGCTCTAGCTTTATTAATTGGGAAAACCGAAAAGATTCTCCGCTGAATACACAATGCTCACAATATTGGAGTATTTATGCCTAAATTCCAAAAATACTCCGGTTAGTAAATACCACATAATGACCAAAATTCAAGAAATAAAACAACAGCGGCCAGACAGGATATCTATGCTTTTAAATAAATTAGAACAAAATGGTTATGTTTCCTCAATAGAAACGTCAAATGCGAGATTTTATACAATAACCCAGAAAGGAATATCTGAATATTTGAAGTGGGTTAAGGATTTTCTCTTGTTTGTAAGAACTAACAATCAAATGATTAGTTGAAAGATTCTTGAGGCAGTTAAATTACAATAGTAGGTTTTTCAACTAAGATAATTTTCTTGACAACGTCATCAGTCGATAAGTGAACAAAATCATACACATCGCTAGAAATCTGTTCTGAAACGATTAAGGCAAGACCAATTTTATTTTTATAAGAATATTCCTTTAGCGCCTTCGTAAAAGAATTGAGGATTTTGGTATCAACCAAATCATTATAAATATTAATAATTATTGCACCGTATTCTTGCATGGAACGAGAAAGCTCGTTATCGTTTTTTACGGTTGTATTATCTACCAAGATATTAATTACATTTCCACCAAAATTGACGTCGAAGAATTCATCATGTACAGGTCTTGTTTCCAAGTAATTTTGCAGAGGGTCGTTTATTGGTTCAAGAATTGATGATACAGCAGATAAAACTTCATCCTTGTTTCTGTTAGAAATCATCATTTTAATTTCCACAGTTAATGAATTTTTTTCGAAAAGATCGGCCCATTTTTCTAATACCCGCTCAAATTTAAATAGAGGTCTAAGAACGATTGTTAAAATGACAAGCATGATTAAAGATAAAGAAATAATTAACATATCAATAGATTTATCGCCGACAATCAATTTTAATCCCATATCAGCCGACAAATCTAGAACAGTTAATGAGATTAATCCAATAATAATTGCGATAAGATATGGAAATTTTTTCGTAATGGATTTTATAAAGATTGACGCTTCATGCCCGTATCTCGTTGGCAAGGTAGGAGAGTCCGAATCGAAATACCGTGAATTACCACTTGTATTTACCATATTTTTCTTAATACTTTTTTATGTATTTTTAACTATATAAGCAGTAATAGAACTATTTTACTGTAGTACAGGTAAAATAATTATTTTTTGGCTTTGCTAAGTTAAACCTCTTGATCTCTGTTAGATTCAAAATTAGAATAATTATTACCGCTTATAGAGCCATCATACATACAATGAAAGGTTTGTACCCGCTTATCTACATATAATAGGATGATTTAATTTGCACACATGGATGGTCCTTAACAAGATTTTCTATTCTATCACCGAAATGTTGATTAATTTTTTCCATCTGACATTTCCTTACAGGAGAATATAGATAGTGTTTAAATCAAAAAATATTGCATGCTCGATCATATACCATGTACTGCCTTTTGTAGCTGTATGTTTAGAACGTTTTCTCCTAAAGTAAAGGTCCAAAATATAAAATTAAATTTAAAAACTAAATTGTGACTGTAAAAAGAGACTGTCTTATTAAACAGTCAATAATATACAACAAAAGATAGTAAAAAAACATCAACTTTCTATTATAGGTATATTTCAAGAATACCAAAAATTACTAACCATTATAAATGTTAAAAGATAACCACATATCACGGGTTATCTGGGTTCTTTTGTATTTCTTCTCCCTGTTCTAGACCAAAGAATATCTTCTCGTGTTTTTTCAGCGCTTTTCTATGCTCTGCTAGTGACATATCTAATCTCATTTCATTTATAACCATAACTGCATAAGTTGTCCACTCCTTCCAACATTCAAGGCACGATGCATATTTTTGTGCCCCTGGGTCATTGACTAAATTTTCGTCAAAAGTTTTTTTACATTTAGAACATGTCTTAGCCATTTGATTTTAAATATATAAATTAGACTATATTTTATTCTTCTGGATTTCCATAATTAGACTATATTTTATTCTTCTGGATTTCCATATATTTTGATTCTTATCTATGATGTGTTATTTCTTTTTCATAACGTTGTACGAATGAGATTTTTTTATATGATCTCGCATTTGTTCCATCCCATCAAAACTCAGATTGCATTTGTTGCATGTATATGATCTACCGGTTCCATGAATTACCTGTTGGTGTTGCATAGATTCTTCTATCTTTCTAAATTTTTTTTTACATATTTTACACTCATATCTCTTGAAAACTTTTTCAAAAAAAATCAATAGTTAAGTAGTGCTTGAAAAAATATAAAAACATTTGGTCTGAAGAGTAATATAGCTGGAAAAGGGTCTGTTGATTTAAGATTATATGAAATTGAGTTATCCTTCCTATCTGCCTCAGCCGTAACTGCAGATATAGTTCCGATACTCACCTTCATTAATTTGTGGATTTCAAAAGTCGAAAGCCCTTCTAAATATTTTGTAATAATTTCTGATTTTATTGATTCGGGAAAATGTCTCACTTAAAAGAAGAATAGGAATTTATTTAAAATATTTACTATCTATTTAATAAATTTGAATTTAAAATCTATTAAATTCTAATATTCAAGATGATTTACACTAAATTTTAATTTTTTTTATATTAATTCTTCGAATAAACATATCTATTACTTTTTTTTGGACGAACTAGCTTAGTAAACATATATCCGTGAAAATTTCTAGTGATAACGTCAGGATAAATTTAAAAACGTAAATAGCATATATCAATTTCTTCTTCTGGTATTGCCATAGTGATATATCGATATGTGCACAAAATCGCTGTTTTGAAAGGTACTTGAAAGAAATTTGAAAATTATATGAAAGCTAAAAATACTTAATTGAAAAGCTCATCAAATGTGTTTGAAAATTTTCAATAAAAAAGACACCCTTTTGAAAATAACCTGAAAACCACTTATTATTTTGTAAACATTATTATCCAGTCATTATCTTTTAATCTCTTTTAGAATGCAGATAAAATAAAAGATTTGTATTATAACATTTGTACCAGTCAAATGTTAAACCAATCGATGATATTTGATCAAATTAGACAAATGAAATGCAAAGGGATGATTATTTAGTATTTATAGATCAGGTATAAACCGGTCAAAATGGTTACAGTCAAATACCACAAAAAAACTAATGATGAGGTTAAACGAACACTCCTGCCAAAAATTAATCTCAGTTAAGTAATTATGCTGTTATCCAATTGTACGAATAAAAATATAATTTCTTGCACATTAAATAACTATCAGCTATCTTTAACCTATTCTAAAAACATAAAAAATTAAAATAAAAAGTACTTAACTTTTTGATTTGAATGCTAACTTTTCAATGGCTTGACTATAATTAGTCATTCCCATTTTCTTTGCATATTCTTCAATAATTAATAATTCATCTGGTTTAAAGCATATAGGCATACTTCTCTTCTGACTCATACGGTAAGAGACGGGTCTGTACTTTTTATGTGTTTCCAAAAATTTTATGCATTTTCAATTATAAATATTATAAATTAAATTAAAATAAGATATTTATCCTTTAGCTCTCACTATCTTGACTCTATCAAGAACCTTCCAGTATTCAATTTCTCCTCCTTGAACAATCTTATCTCTTACCTCTTCCTCGACCGAAGAAGTTTCAAATACCTCAAACGTTTCCAGATCCATTATTTGTAATGAAGAACCTGTTATAGAAACTATTTGACCACTTCGTTTGTCTATCAATGGAACTTCCACATTAGCAGAAACAGGTGAAACCATGCTATGCTTGGATCCGTCAAAAACACCTATTGCTGAGACTCGAGCTTTTGCAGATCCATGTTTTCCCGGTTTGCTATGATCATAAGAAACTATTCTACAAGGTTCATTATCAATAATAATGTAGGATCCAACTTTTAAACTTCCAAGATCCATTGGTTTACTCATAATTACTCAAAGAGAAAACATTTTGGTATATAATATTTCTGTTTCATCTTGAATATTCTAAGCGAATTATCACTCTTTGACACTAGTTCTATATAAACTGGGAAATATCACCAGTCATCAACCGAGTAGAAGATACATAAAACGAGAAAATTCTAACGTAGTCCGTTGATTACTTAATACGTTAAGATAATTGATACCAACAAAACTACCAATACACAATAAGATAAAAAGATAGAAAATGAATAAGATATAGCAGAACATAAACAAAATATGCTAAAAAAATAAACAAATGGCTTTTAATATTTAAAATAACAAGAACAGTATTATGAATAATACGTGCTGCTACGGCTGTAATACACCCATATACTGGCATACTGTCCGAGGAGAATATTGGGAGCTATACACAAACAAGAAACATAAATGTCCCTTTCTGCAGAAACAACAACTACAAGAAATAAAATAAGGAAAATATTATTATAATCCTCTTGCGGAGATATTATTGTTATAGCTATATTATTATGGAATTATTAGTATTATGAAATATTTAATTAAGTAATTTCTGCTTCAATCACTTCTACCTATTAGCATGTTTAAGGCTAGGAAAAATATCTATCTCTTGGTACTTTTTGCTACGTACCATTTGGCAGAGGAAATTTTTTTTGAATATCTCATTTCATAATAAGGGATGAACATGTAACAATATATGGTAGATAATCCACCAACCGGATCCTTTAAAAAACAACCTATGGTTGCTTTTAAATTCACGCTTGTTGACAGTTCTTCTCCCTTGTAAAAAGAGATCTGTCTGTGACCAGATCTAGCTCTTAAGACTTGGGACGAAAAATCGTAAAGCGTAGATGGGGACTTGAAAAATACCTTTGCATCATCATTATACCATATCTTCTCATCTAATTCAATAAGCTTATTTTGTAAAAAAAGATCAATTGCAATAATATTTTCGGGGATGAATATCTTTTTTGCCAAGTCATTACGTATTGCAAGTCCTCTTCCCATTACAGTATACCTGGTCAGATTCGATCTCCGAATTTTTCGCAGCCAATTAGAAATGAATGTGGTTGCTCTGCCGTATATGTTAGAATATTTGATTGGTTGTGGATTTGAAGCACAAAGTCCGATATCTTTTCCAGAAATGGATTTGACTAAGTTAAAAGTACAGTTCTTTTCCAATCTTATATCAGCATCATAAAGAACTAGGATATCTCCACTTGATTCCCGAAATATTTCGTTCCATCCTGACGCAGCACCCCTTCTTGTCTCTGAATGAAATAGTCGAATAGACATATTGGGATTTGCCTTTATAAAATCCCTTATCAAATCAGGAGTAACATCAGAAGAGTCATCAGATATGACTATTTCCTTTAAGAGAAATGGAGCAGGAATATTTTGCGATTTTATAGAATTTAGTAAGGTAATAATATTTTTTTCCTCATTATAAGAAATAATACCAATAGAAATTTCCTTCATGATTAATCAATCTGAAATATTATCGTAAATTTCGATAATATTAACTTTTTATATTAAGAAATATACAAAACTTTTTTTATCAGTTAAAATTTTTATGCCTGATATTCTACTATCAAAAATAGTATTGATATATGTATGCATAAGCTCCTATAGAATTTTGATGTAATAAAATTCAAAATTATTAAGCAATAATACTTTTACCTTTCTTACTTTTGATATTTTCATGATTATAATTTTATATTGCTTTTAATCATTCATGTTAAAAAATAAAAGTACTCTTATATATTGAAAATATGGAAAAAGGTAATATTTTTAATTTCGGAAATAACTTTTTTATTTCAATTATTTTTCTCTCGTTATTAATAGGTGTCATTGGAAATGGATTGGTCTTGGGTCAAGTATTTGCAAAAGAACATACTTCGCAGATTGATGGAGACACAGAGGGGATTGAAGTATATCCTCATTCATACGAAAAATCAGCAAGTGATAATCCCTCATATAATGACAAGACATTTCCATTAAAATTTCAAGAACAAAAAGACGAGAAGACGGATCTAAATATAATATCAAAATCAAAGGAGCAAATGAATGCTGAAAAAAAATTTGAAGAACGGCAAGATGATACCCTAATCATGAAAGGACCAGTATATGATGAAGAAAAAGGAGATTATGAAAAGGACATCAAGAAAGAAGATTATACGTACCAAGATAAATCCAAATATATAAGTGATCAAGAGGAAATCCAAAGTAAGAGAGATTTGCTGCGTCTGCTGCTCTTCCTTTCAAGCATTGATAGAAGCCATGAAGAGGAAAGGGATAGTAGCAGAGATTCAGGCATGGATAGAAGCAATGAAGAGGATGAAGAGGAAAGGGAAAGTAAAAAAGATTTTGCTGATGATTTCAAAGAAAGTCATTCCAATAAAAATGACAAAAATCAATTAGTTGAAAATGAAAAATCTAACCAAGAGTTTAAAAAGATTAAAGAAGATGTAATTGAAAACGAAAACAGTAGACTCCTCTCAGAAGCGAGTCAAATGGAACAAAATTCCTCAGATGTACAACCTGTATATATCAATTCAAAAAATAAATTCCATGAATATGAAATTCTCATCGCAAATGCAGGATTAGACCAATCTCTATCAGAAGATGAAAAAATAGTTCTTGATGCATCCAATAGTTTTTCTAAAGACAACTCGATAACGGGATTCAAGTGGGAACTAATTGGTGACTCAGATATCGAAATAGATCCTAGCAATATGCAGGTATATACACTCGATGTCCCAAATGACGTGAAGGATAAACCTTTGGAATTCCAACTAACTGTGACAAATGATGATGGACTAACAGATACCGATACAGTAAAAGTATTGATAAATGACGAACAAAATGACGAAGATGACGAAGAAGATGACGAAGAAGATGACGAAGAAGATGACGAAGATAACTAGTCCCAGAACCCTCGTTTGGAGGCTAATAGGAAAATTTAAATTTTCTATATTTTTTAATTATATCGATAAGAAATTCCCATACTTTATGAAAAATACACTGGATATTATGCGAAACTAGTATTGGAAAATGGTAAATCGTTTTCTGGAACAGGATTTGGTTATCCAGTGCAGAGCTCTGGTGAAGTCGTTTTTAATACAGGAATGGTTGGTTATACTGAGAGCCTAACGGATCCATCTTATAATGGTCAAATATTATGCATGACCTATCCTCTTGTTGGCAATTATGGAGTGCCACAGAAGGACATTTTAGACGAATTCGGTTTACCCAAATTTTTCGAGTCCGAAAGAATACAAGTCAAAGGATTGATAATTCATTCATTATCAAATATCGCAAGTCATTGGAGTTGTGTAAAAACACTAGATGAATGGTTATATGAAGAAAAAATTCCTGGGATATACGGAGTTGATACTAGAGAACTGACAAAGATAATACGCCAAAAGGGAGTCATGATGGGAGTTTTATCTGTCTCTGAAAAACCACTTGAAAAAATAGACATATCTCAAATTGTTAAAAACGAAGATTACGACAATAAAAATTTCATGTCTGCAGTAAGTTCCAATCAAATTAGAACATATGGTCATTCCAACGAAAAGATTATTGTATTGTTAGATACAGGAACCAAGTATAGTATTATCAGGGATTTACTGAAGAGGGGTTATAGGGTAGTACAACTTCCTTGGAATTCATCGTTTGATAGAGTAATATCTTACAATCCAGATGGTGTTGTAATTAGTAACGGTCCGGGAGATCCAAAGATGTGCAATGCAACGATTGAAACAGCAAAAAAATTGCTAGATAATTCGATTCCAACACTTGGCATATGTCTTGGCAATCAGATTTTGGCTCTATCTGCAGGAGCAGACACGTATAAATTAAAATATGGCCACAGGGGACAAAACAAATCATGTATAAATATTAGGAATGAAAATTCCTATATCACCAGTCAAAACCATGGATATGGAATAGAAGCCAAAAGTCTAGAAAAGACAGGATTCGAGCCATGGTTTTATAATCCAGATGACAAAACTATAGAGGGTATAATACATAAAGATAAACCTGCGATAGCGGTACAATTTCACCCAGAGGCATCACCAGGACCTTTTGATTGTACATTTGTTTTTGATAAATTTAAAGAAATTATTAATTTAAATAAGAGATAAAAATTACCATATTAAACCTATATAAAATACATGTAAAAATAGAGTGAGAGGTGAAAATAATTCCAAAAAATAATGATATAAAAAAAGTTGTTCTGTTGGGTAGTGGGGCAATAAAAATCGGAGAAGCAGGCGAAAGTCATTAGAAGATGACCGCAAATTTGATTACTCTGGTTCACAATGCCTCAAAGCTCTAAGGGAGGAGGAAATTGAAACAGTTTTAATTAATCCCAATATTGCTACTATTCAGACGGATACAAGGTTTTCTGATAAAGTCTACCTTTTGCCTATCACTCCTGATTATGTTTCCAATATTTTAGAAATTGAAAGACCAGATTCTATAATGTTATCATTTGGGGGACAAACTGCCCTAAACTGTGGTACATCATTATTCAAAAACGGAATTATTGACAAATACGGAATAAAAGTGCTTGGAACACCAATTAACGGAATAGAAAGAACTGAAGATAGACAACTTTTCAAAGAGGCCATGCAGACAAGTAATGTTCCTGTATTACCTAGTTCCCCAGCATATTCTGTTGAAGAATCAATTCACATTGCAAAAAAAATTGGTTATCCTGTGATAATCAGGGTTGCATACACTCTTGGAGGAAAGGGAGGAGGAGTTGCCTATAATGAATATGAATTACAAGAGATAGTACATCGAGGTCTCTCAGTTAGTATGACCAGTCAAGTTTTAATAGAGAAATATGTTGGTAACTGGAAACAAATAGAATATGAAGTAATGCGAGATTATAAAGGAAATTCTATAATTGTTTGCAACATGGAAAATATTTTGGCTATGCGAGTTCATACAGGCGATAACATTGTAGTGGCTCCATCTCAGACTCTTAATAACTACGAATATCACATGTTGCGTTCTGCAGCGATCAGAGCGACGAAAGAAGTAGGTATTATTGGTGAGTGTAACATTCAGTTTGGACTCGATCCTAAAAGCGAAGAATATTGTGCAATAGAGATAAATGCAAGACTTTCTAGATCATCAGCACTTGCTAGCAAAGCAACTGGATATCCGCTAGCATATATGGCTGCAAAATTGGGTTTGGGATATTCACTAGACGAGTTAGTGAATAAAGTTACCAAGAAAACTACTGCATTTTTTGAACCATCTTTAGATTATGTAGTAGTAAAGATGCCTAGATGGGATTTTAATAAATTTGAGAATGTTAACCGAAGACTCGGAACTGCTATGAAATCAGTTGGAGAAGTAATGGCTATTGGGCGAACTTTTGAAGAATCCATTCAAAAAGCAATAAGAATGTGTGACATCGGAAAGAAAGGTCTGGTTGAAAACTATGAATTCACAGAGCCCAACGAAGAAGAGTTAGAAAATATTGAACACGCACTTTTGTATCCTGATGACAGCATCCTGTTTCAGGTTGTGAGAGCAATATACAGCGGCATGACCATAGAAAAGATAAATGAATTATCAAGCATAGATCCATGGTTTCTTGCCAAAATAAAGAACATAATAGACATGGAAAGAAGGTTGAAAAATTCGGGAAATGATTTTGATGAAAGCCTTATAAAAGAAGCTAAAGAATCAGGGTTCTCGGATATACAATTATCTTCTTATTTAAAATTGGATGAAATAACTGTTAGAAAACTTAGGAAAAAATTTGGAATACAGCCAGTCATCAAACAGATTGATACCTTAGCTGCTGAATGGCCTGCTCAAACTAACTACCTTTATCTTACCTACGGCGGTGATACCGATGATATCAAGATTAGAAAGAAAGATAAGAATGCAATAGTCCTGGGAGCAGGTCCGTATAGAATTGGAAGTAGCGTAGAGTTTGATTGGGGTACTGTTAACATGGTTAGGGGTTTGAAGGAAAATGGAATAAATGAAGTATCAATAATAAACTGTAATCCCGAAACAGTTTCTACAGACTTTGATATATCTGACCGGTTATACTTTGAGGAGATTACCTTTGAAAGAGTTATGGATATTTATGAAAAAGAAAATGATGCTGAAATAGTAACATGTGTTGGCGGTCAAACTGCTAATAATCTGACGTTAAAACTGGCAAAAAATGGAGCAAAAATAATAGGAACAGAAGCCAAAGATGTTGACAGAGCTGAAGACAGAGAAAAGTTTGGAAAATTACTTGATTCATTAAAGATTAAACAGCCTCCTTGGAAAAAATTTACAAGTCTAGATGAGGCAACTATTTTTTCCCAAGAGGTAGGATATCCCGTGCTTGTGCGACCGTCATATGTATTAAGTGGTGCAGCAATGAAGGTAGTATGGGATGACAAACAGTTGGAAATATTTATAGAAAATGCCACAGAGGTCAGCCCGGATCATCCTATAGTTATTAGTAAGTTTTTCCAAGATGCTGCAGAAGTAGAAGTGGATGGAATCAGCGGGAAAGACAGAATAATTATTGGATCCATTATAGAACACATAGACAACGCCGGAATACATTCAGGTGATGCGATGATGTGCATACCTCCGTGGAGATTAAATAGGGATATAATGGATACAATAACAGGCTATTCAAATAAAATAATCAAAGCTCTCAATGTCATTGGACCATTTAACATTCAGTTTCTTGTAAAGAATGACGAAGTACTTGTAATCGAGGCAAATATCAGGGCATCAAGGTCAATGCCTTTTGTTTCTAAATACGTAGGTATAAATCTGATGAATCTTGCCGCAAAAGCGATGTTAGGTAAACCTCTCCCAGAGATAAAGGATTTATGGTTGAAAACGAGCGGTTTTGGTATTAAAGTTCCTCAATTCTCCTTTATGCAACTAGAAGGTGCCGATATAGTTTTAGGTGTAGAGATGCATTCTACTGGAGAAGTTGCGTGTTTTGGAACAAGCTTTTATGATGCTCTAAGTAAAGCCTTCCTAGCCGCAGGATATTCGCTGCCGTTACGTGGAACTTCTTTAATCACAATAGGAGGCCAAAAAAATAAGGAAAAATCGCTTCCTCTTATGTCTTTGATTTCATCAATGGAATTTAATATTTTAGCGACAGAACATACAGCTGACTTTTTGGAAAATAATGGTTTTAACGAAGTCCAGAGGGTTTATAAAATAAGTGAACCTGACAGGAAACCAAACATCACAGAATTACTATATGATCATAAAATTGATTTTATCATAAATATTCCTGCAACTGTAACTGTGGAAAAATATTTGGATATGTTAAATGATGAATACCAAATAAGGAGGAAAGCGGTCGAGATGGGTATTCCGGTAATGACAACCATAGAGGCAGCAATATCGTTTGTAAAAACGTTACAATGGCTGAAAAGCAATGCTCCAACAATAGTTCCATTGAAGAATTACTTAGAAGAAGACACGATCAGTGAAAAAAATTAGTGAAACTTTTCAGTTTTTACATCCCCTATAACAGAACCTTCCAAAGTAAATAGCATTCCAGATAAAATTGCATTCTGTTCTAAAAATAAATTAATAATTGGAGAAGGAGAAGATGTCGAATTCTTAAACTTGTGAGTTGATACCAGAGTAGAGTAAAAGTATTTGTTAAATGTTGGAATAATTATAATCTCCAAAATTCCGTTCTTTTGCAATCCATAAAGAATTTCTTTTTTTACCTTAAGATATATCCATACTCTCTTTCCATGAACGGTGCTCTTAGGATCTATAAATATTGGATGAAGATGACCCATTATTATCTTGTTAATATTTGATTTTATTTTATTTGGAAGAGTATGACCGTGTATTAACAAAGTATCGTCAATAATAAGTCCACTAGTGTTGCATGTAACCACTGATTCTGGAACGAGTAGATCGATATTTCCATCGTGGTTTCCAGGTATTAAGAAGACATCTAGATCTTTGGATAATTTATCCAAAAAATAAGGAACGATATTCCATTCAATTTTGGTAATATGAGTGATGGAGCTCTTGAGGTCTCCTAAAATTATGATTCCATCTATTCTTTGTGATTTTCTTATTTCGTTAATCTCTTCTAAAATATCATTTACTATTTGATTTGAATCAATGTTAATTCCCTTCTGAATTAGAGAGGATTCAAATCCCAAATGAAGATCTGATACTACAATGAATATTTTTTTTTTATTTTCTCTTTTATCGATGTATTCCAAAATAAGAGCTGCATGAGGATTTATAGGATATGCCTTAGTCACAACATAAATATAATACTACTTGATCTATTAATTATTTTACTTGATATTCTATAAAAGTAAAAAATATCTTCATTTGATATCTTTCAATAGCTATTAGTTGATTAAATGTAAATAAAGGGTTTTTGATTGATTATTATATATACTAAGATACTAGAAAATGCCACAGTTACAAAACAGATTATAATAAAGTATGTAATTATCTTGTAAATATTAAAGATTAATCTGTAAAAGTGAAATATTTAATGATTCTATCAAGATATCTATTTATAAATTAAATTAGTGATTTTATTATGGAATTTATATGATTATTAGCGGAGTCGAAGTCTCGACCAAATTAAAAACTGAATTAATACAAAAAGTTGAACTTCTGAAGAAAAAAGGAATTGATCCATGTTTAGCTACCATTTTGGTGGGCGATGATCAGGCTTCTGCAATTTATATTAGAAATAAACATAAAGCATGTTCTGAATTAGGAATTAAGACTAAAGACAACACGATGCCATCGTCAATTGAAGAAGAAAAACTGATCGAATTGATAAATTCATTAAACAATGATCCATCTGTTCATGGAATATTATTACAGTTACCTCTTCCCAGTCATATAGATCAGTTCAAGGTCATAAACAAAATTAAACCTACAAAAGATGTTGATGGATTAACATACCAAAATGCAGGATTACTATTAAACAAAAAATCATCTTTGATACCCTGCACACCTTTAGGAGTTATGGAATTATTTAATTACTACAAAATAGAACTAAAAGGAAAAGATATCGTAATTATAAATAGAAGTATTCTAGTTGGAATACCACTTTTTTTGCTGTTATTGGAGAAGGATGCAACCGTAACAATATGTCATTCAAAAACTAGAGATTTGGAAGAAAAATTGAGAAGGACAGATATAATAATCACCGCAGTTGGAAATAGGAAACTTTTTACTCTAAAACCAGAACATGTTAAAGAGCATGTAGTGATAATTGATATCGGAATATCAAGAGAAAATGGAAAGATAATAGGTGACACAGATTTTGAAAGAGTTGCACCAAAAGCTTCTTGGATAACACCAGTTCCAGGAGGAGTTGGTCCCATGACTATTACAATGTTATTAAACAACACTATAAAAGCTGCATCAAATTTTTAGAACCTTATCAGTGTACACTAAAAAATGTTAGACCAATCTTCTAAGGAGGAAATTCGAAAAAAAACATTAAGCAAGAGAAATCAATTATCGGAGAAAGACCGAACCATGTTCAGCGAGATAATATTTAACAAGTTAATACAATCCCAAGAATACAAAAAAGCAGATCGAATTGCAGTTTATTATCCAGTAGGTTCTGAGGTACAAACTTTGGAGATTATAAGAGACGCCTTAATAAACAAAAAAAAAGTTGGTCTTCCAAGAGTAATTAATGATGATGAAATAAAATTTTATCAAATCATGGAAAAATCTTTAGAAGAAGTTGAATTTACTAAAGGGAAATACGGTATTATGGAAAATATAGCTTCAACAGTCGAATTGGATCAAATCGATCTTTTGATAATACCAGGTGTGGCATTTGATGACGAGTGCAATAGAATTGGATATGGCAAAGGATATTATGATAGATTTCTGGGTCAGAATGATATTGGATTTATAGTAGGATTAGCTTTTGAAAATCAAATGGTGAAGTACATTCCCATAAATGAATTAGATCAAAAAGTTGATTGCATTATAACAAACAAGAATAATTATTATCATAAAAACAATAGAAAAATAAATAAAATTTTATGAGAATCTTTTTCCAATATCATTTCTATAGTAATGATAATTGTGTCCCCAATGAATCATTTTTACTGCTGAATAGACATTTATTCTGGCTGCATTGAAATTCTCGCCTAATGCGGTAACACCTAAAATCCTGCCACCATTGGTGAGAACTTTATTATCCTTTAAAATAGTTCCTGCATGAAATACCATAACATTATCACCAAATTTGCTATCCAAACCATAAATTACATTCCCTTTTTCGTTCTTTATCGGATATCCTTTCTCTGCCATAACTACGCATATAGCAGGTTTTTCTGACCACTCAATGTCAGGTAATATATCCAAATTTTCATCTATTGAAGCGTCAAGATATTCATATAAATCTGATTTCATACGCATCATTATAGGCTGGCATTCTGGGTCACCCATTCTCGCGTTAAATTCAAGAACATAAGGTTTAGATGTTTTGCTCTCTATCATCACACCGGCATAAAGAAATCCTTTGAATGGATTGTTATGATTTTGCATTGAATTAATTGTCTTTTCCATAATATTTTTCATGATATCATTAAAGAGAACGTCATCAACTAGAGGCGAAGGAGAAAAACTACCCATTCCTCCGGTGTTAGGGCCTTTATCATCATCATATATCCTCTTATGATCTTGACTGGTAGCAACAGGAATAATTTTTTTTCCATCAGAAATGCCAATGAAAGAAACTTCATTTCCATAAATCCTTTCTTCAATCACTACTTTATCCCCGGAATCTCCAAATTCTTTCAAGATCATGATTCTATTGATCGCATCTATAGCCTCGCTTTCAGAATCGCAAACGATCACACCTTTTCCAGCAGCTAGCCCATCTGCTTTGATGACCAATTGTTTTTCGGTGTTACGTATGTATTCTATTGCATTTTCTGGATCTGTAAAGATTGAGAAATCTGTAGTGGGGATATTATTATTTTTCATGAAGAGTTTTGCGAACGACTTACTTGATTCTAGCTGTGCTGCCTCTTTTGTGGGACCAAATATCTTAACATTGTTGGACAACTCATTAACTATTCCCTTTGTTAAAGGTTCTTCTGGACCAACTACAATCATACAATCGTTCTGTAACGCATACAATCTAATTTTTTCAAAATCAGTAATTTTGAATTCTAGGTTTTTTGATGTACCTCCATTGCCAGGAGCGAAAAAAACATTTTGTACTAATTTGCTCTTGGAAAGTTTCCATCCCAATGCATGTTCTCTTCCTCCAGAACCAACGATCAATACGTTTTTGTTCAATTATAGGTGATAAATAGATCGCACATAATATTTGTTACATAATGATTTTTATAATTTTTCCATCAAAATTGAAATGAAAGTTTTATCTCAGGAATCAGAAAAAAAATGATAATCAACTAAAGATAGGTTAACAATCGAAAAATATTCGTTTGGTTAAAATGAATTTTCAGAATTATTAATTGAAGATGACTTATTTAATCTATTTATCTGATGCTGTATATTCTCTATATTTTCGGTATTTAAGATAGCATCGATCTCCCGTGTCAAATTCATTTTTGCTAATCTCAAATTACTATAACTAGACAAGTCATTTATTACCTCTCTTTTTTCATTTAGTGTCTGCCCATCCTTTTTCCATATCAAGTAAAAATACATCAATAAGGGCCTTTATGAGTATTATATTACTCTCGTCTATTCCATAACTGAACAAATTTTTTAAACAAGGTCCAACTAATTCCTGACAATATAATAAATTTCTCTTTCTTTCGATTTGACCTTGAAGAATGTTAAAGATTTGCAGTAATCTATTATTTTCACTTTCTAAGGCCATTCTTCTTTCATAACTTTCCAACAATTCAAAAATTAATACTTTTAACTGTTGGATGTTTACCTTATGTTCAGAGGATATTTCAGTTAAAAACCCTTTTATTTTTCTTAGATCATGGATAGAAAATCCTAGATTTTCCAATTCGTCTAAATTCTTTAATTTAATAATTGTTGTGTTTAATATATTCTCATAATCGGATTGTTTTTTTTCCAATTTTTTAATATTTATTTCTAAAATTTTGACATTTATCTCTAAATCAGACTTTGTTTTTTGTTTACTTTCAGTTTCAATTTCTAATTTTTTTAAATCAGAAAACTTTTCAATCAGTTTGAATGGATCATAGTTCGAAAAATTTCTAATCCCTTCTATACATCTGACAAATTTATCGATATTTTGTACAGGCATACCATAGCTTTCTAGTTTATTTATTGTGTTCATGAAATAATCTAGGTTATTAGACGTAATCTTTGCATTTTGGTAAAGATTCCTTAATTCCTTTTCTCCAGATTCCTTTTCTTTTTTTAAATGAGTTGTTTGTTCCTCCAAATCTCTTTTTTCACTCTCCAATTTTTCAATTTCTCCTCTCAGTGACTGTAAATAATTTGGTATTTCAGAGATAGGCGTTATATTTGAGAGCCTAGCAATTTCTTTTAAACCGTCGTATAATATATCCCAATTTATTCCCATTTTTTGTGAGAATTCAGATATTCTTGTCAAAAAATTTTCAATATCCTCTTCCTGTAGCATCAATTTTTGAATAATTCAATGTATCCTGGATCCAAAGACACAGTCCGCAGCTGTCATACCTTCTTGTCTTAAATATCGTACAAATTCTCTGATTGAATCGAATTCATAGTTGCCTAGACTTTTCCGTAATTTATCTAAAATATTCGAAACTGTCCCGTTACCTACTCCAAATTGCTCAGCTGTTTCGTCTCTAGATGCCCCCCTTAGCCAAGCCTGAATCATTGCTAACCGTAAATAATTTGCAATTTCTTTCATCCATATCTATTATTGTATCCAAAAGCATATAAAAAAATCGTTGAATAGTTTCGTCAAGATAATCGTCAAATCGGTAGGGCTTTTCGTCATTATCGTCAAATTCTTCGTCAAATGTTTTATTCGTAAATAATTACCGTACATAAAAATCGAGATAAATTTATTTTTAGAATATACATCTAGAAGATTGAAGGTAAAAAGCAAAATTTCGAATACTGATAAATTAGTGTTTTTTAACACATACGTGGTGATACCCATAGCGCACATATATAAGATACCAACTGCCATTCTACAATGTTTCATTCAGGTTGCATCTTAAGTCAGATACTACTTTTTTAATATCTTGTTCATTTCTAAATTTATAATTAGTTATTTACTGCCCCCTTTCATCGGTAACGATCTCACTTCAAATTTAATTGGATATCCCGTGACGGTATTTCTGCATGATGGCTTCTCGGACCTGTGCATTGACGTATAATGCAGTTCAAGAAATGTTTGCCAGACAGAGAAATTATATAATGAGCGCAAACCTCGGATGGTGGATAGCGATCTTAAATAAAAAGAATAAAAAAGTGGTGCAAAAAATAGCCAATTAATAAATAGTGTAGGGTTGGCAAGTTCGACATACTCCAGTAGCCTTGCATTTTGTCTTTGTCACGATTCTTCACCCGATTTTCATTTGGGCAAAAGTAATTAAAGTAAACATTTTTGATTAAGAGTAACCGGATATATCTGACTGAGACGTTTAAAAATATAGTGAAGTTTTTTTAACAATTTAATGGGTTAGGGTATAGTTCCAAGATAGGACATCTTTGAGAAGAGATGTAAGAAAACCAACATATTCATCATCTTGAAATTCTATCCTATCATATTCTTTTAATCTTAATGCCTCAGCCAATGATTTTAAATGGATACAACTATCCTTTCCAGAGAGAGTTTTAAAGAAATAATATTTACAAGTACAATAATCTAAATCCAGATCCAACCAATATTCATTGTTCTTACTAACTATTGTCCAAATTTTTCTATTGCTTGGAACAAAAATATGAAGTTTTATCCTACTGTAAGAACCAATAGTACTTGTCATTTTATTATGTTAAATATAATTTTGACATGCTTAAAATGCCTTTTCAATTACAAAATAATTACTTTTCTACCTTCTACCTTTAATCTGTTTTCTGCAAATAACTTTACTGCCTGAGGATACAATTTATGTTCCAACTCTAATATCCTATTTGAAATATCTTCTTCAGTATCAGTTGTGTAAACATTAACTGCTTGTTGAAGAATAATTGGTCCCGTATCAACCTCATCATCAACAAAATGAACCGTACATCCGGACACTTTAACACCGTAATCCAGTGCCTGTTTCTGTGCGTGTAATCCCCTAAATGAGGGTAGTAACGCAGGATGAATATTCATTATTCTAAATTTATATTCATTTACAAATTCCGTACTAATAATTTTCATATATCCTGCAAGACAAATCAATCCATTTGATGGAAGAACATTATATGACCGTAATATTGACACTATGTCTTTATCATAATCCCATCCTTTCTTTCCATTACCTAGAACAATTTCAGTAGGAATATTAAAATTATTTTTTGCTACTTCAAGTCCAATAGCATCTTTTCTATTTGAGATAACTACAGCAGGGTTCACATTCTTTAAATTGCCGCTCAAGATAGAAGAAAGAATGGCTTTCATATTACTGCCCCTACCAGAAATGATGATTGCGAGATTTATCATTATATTTTGAGATTATAATTGCTAGAAAATATATTAAAAGTTTCGAATTCAATAGATAAAATCAAAATAGTAAATAAGTTGAACAGTATATTTTTAAAAACTTATTTTATTGAAATTTATTGGTGGAAATTATACACATTATATGTACAGGAAAAATCATGAAGAGTCTTCTTAAGACTGAAAATATTGAAAAGTTAGTTTATATGCTCCAAAGAATGTGAAAATGAAGTATTAATAATCGTAACAGAAATAAATGAATATTGATGTTATAGAACGTATTTAATTGTCAAATAAATGGCTATCCTGGGTTCGGACAAACGATAAGGACATCCTTGACAGTTTGGAAAGTCAAGGTTCTAATCTTGTTAAGTCAACCACACTTTTGGTAGAAATTCTAACAGATTACGAAAAATCTCTGGAAGAAAAAAAACAAAAGATAAGAGAATTAGAGCATACTGGGGATGAAATTTCACACCGGCTATTTACCATAATTTCCCAAACATTTGTAACTCCAATCGATAGAGAAGATATATCCAAACTTACCAGCTCTATAGACGAGGTTCTTGATTATGTTGATGGAATTTCTGAGAGATTTGTTCTTTTTAAAATAAAGAAACCGACGCAATACATGATGGAATTGGGAAAAATCATTTTATCAGCTTCACAGGAGATATATATTTTAGTAACTATGTTAAAAAGAATAAAAGATCATCAAGAATTACGCAACCATTGTGCAAACATTAAGAAATATGAACATGATGCAGACAAGATTTATAGAAAGGCGATTGCAGAATTGTTTGAAACCAATGATCCAATAGAGATAATAAAACTTAAAGAAGTATATGATAACCTTGAAGAATCTCTTGATAAATGTCAGGATGTTGCAGATATCGTAGAGGATATCTCTTTGAAATACGGATAGCTCAATTTGTTTAAAAAAGGTGGTTGCTGAATAATGCCCGTGGATAGCGGAATAGTACTAATATGTGGAATATTAACAGCTTTATTCTTTGATTTTGTAAATGGATTTCACGATTCTGCAAATGCCATTGCAACAGTTGTCGGTACCCGTGTCCTTAAACCACTTCAAGCAGTGTCTATGGCTGCTCTAGCTAACTTTGCAGGTCCTTTTGTATTCGGTACAGCAATTGCAGCTACGGTCGGAAAGGGAATAATACAAGCAGAATTTTCAACGTTTGAAGTAATTATTGCAGGTCTTATAGGCGCTATTGTATGGGATTTATTGACCTGGTATTTTGGTTTGCCATCATCTAGCAGTCATGCATTAATAGGAGGTTTAATTGGGTCTGCATTAGTGGCGGGTGGTGTCCAAGCCCTTGTCTTTGGCGGCATAGAAAAAGTACTTACTTTTATAGCAGTTTCACCTATGTTGGGATTCATAGTTGCTTTATCTTTTGCGATAGTTATAATGTATTTTTTAAGGAAGTATCGACCATATAAAATCAATAAGGTATTTGGAAAATTGCAGATCGTTTCTTCTGTATTCTTTTCACTTACGCACGGCGCAAATGATGGACAAAAAACAATGGGAATTATTACAGCATTACTAATTGCTGGTGGACTTTTAGATGCTAAATCATTTGTTGTACCAACATGGGTTATTTTAGTATCTGCCATAGCTATTGCCTTGGGGACGTTTCTAGGTGGCTGGAGAATAGTAAAGACTATGGCTTTCAGAATTACAGACCTAAAACCGTTCCAAGGATTCTGTGCTGAAACTGGAGGAGGAGTAATACTAACCACAATGGCATGGCTTGGAATTCCCGTGAGTACTACGCATGCCATATCAGGTGCCATAATGGGTGTGGGTTCGACAAGAAGACTTTCTGCTGTAAGGTGGGGTATTGGGAGAAGAATAGTCTATGCTTGGTTAATTACTATTCCAGCTAGCGCAGCAGTTTCTGCAATTGTTTTTGTAATGATAAAAACTATTAATGGAAATTAAATATAATTTGCCAATAAAATAATTGAGAACTATAAATTAGATTTGTTTTGGAAGACAGTTTTGACAGGATCTTTTTAGAAAAAGAATACCCTCGATATTACTGGAAGTATACACGTCGTAAGAAGCTAATTCTTTTTTGCATGTATCACAATGTATTATCTGCAGGCCTAGTATCGATTCTGAAATAGGTTGTATCTGCTTTATGTCAGCGTTAAAGGTTTCTTGGTATTTCATTGATATAATATAGCCATCCTCGCTTTAATATACTCTTTATATATATACTATATAGATATCATAAACTATATAGAATAAAATAGATTTAGTTCAAAAATCATATGGTAACTTCCAATGATATTACTCAAGAAATCTTTTCCTCATAGAAGTTTTTAACCCTAACTACTTTGGGAAAGAGTGTTTCATTGTCACACCAATGTAATCTTTTTAGTGAATGCTTTCAGGTGGAGAAATAACAAATGAAAATTTAGTAAATACAATATAAAATTTTAATCGATATTTTCTTTCTTTGTTGATTTTACTAATATTAATTTAAATTTAATGAGAAAACGTGAAATAAAAATATAAAGAACACAAATCTGCCCTAATTTTCTATTTACTATTCCTAAAAATTCAACCCTTCCACTAAAATTCATGAGATCCATAATTTCTAATATCTTTAAAAGCTGTAAGGTTTGAAACTCAGAGATTGAAAGTATAAATAGAAAATATCTAACTACAAATGTATGTATCCTGTTTCTTGTAAATATGATTATTTATTCTAATACCATATTCACGAATGGATTTTACGACTATAATTATCAGTACCAAATCAGCAGATCGTTTGACGTTTGCAGTTCATATTTTGCTTTTACAAAATTTCATTCTAATATGTCTTACCTAAAGCACATAAAAATTCTTCAATTTTTTTAGATATTTGCATAATATGTGAACAGCGAATCAATTTTTATCAAAAATAAAGAGATGTTTATATCATGCCATGAATGAAAAAACAATAATTAAAATATTAGGTTTAAAAATCCATAGTATGGTTTCTGGCGTGAAGTTTACTGATGAAGGTGTCTCAATTGAAAATAGTAACTCAAAAATATTGCTAGATCCAACAAAAATCAATAACCATGATTTTGTATTTGTTTCCCATGCTCATTCAGATCACGTTTATAGAAAGCCAAAAAATAAAAAAAATATTGAAACTTTAGTTTCTCAAGAGACAGAAATGATTGCAAATGCAAGAGGATATGATATTACTAATCCTATTTATGATAAAAAAGATTTTGAATTAATAGACACTGGTCACATATTAGGATCAAGAGGGTTACTTGCCTATAACGATGTATATTACACAGGAGATATATCTATAAGAAAAAGAGGATTTATGAACCCATCTAAGAAGATTCCCAAGGTCGACATATTAATAATAGAGTCTACATTTGGAAAAGCTGAGTATATTTTCCCTAATCCAAAGGATATAATACATCGAACAAACAATATTATCTCAAATGCATATGAAAAGGGAATTCCAGTTATCATTATGGGATACCCTCTTGGAAAGGCTCAGCTATTAATGGATTTTTTCAGTCATTGGGATCCTTTTTATGTATTCGATTCTATAGAGACAATAAATTCCGTATATAGAGAAATGAATATTCCTTTAAGGGATGTTATAACTTATGGCAAAGCAGAAAAAAATAATTCTTTATCAAAAAAACCGTGGATAATGCTATCATCATTAATGAACGGAAGAACAAAATTACTCAAAAATATTAAAGAAAAATATGAGGCTATCACGATAGGTTTTAGCGGATGGGCATGTAATCCAAGTTATAAATATATGATGGATCTTGATTATGCCATGCCTTTAAGTGACCATTGTGATTACAAAGATCTTTTACATATAGTTGAAAAAGGCAATCCAAAAAAAGTATTTACTTTTCATGGTTTCGCAGATGAATTCGCTAGATCTTTAATAAATTTAGGATATAATGCCGAACCCATTAGGAAGGGATATAGAAAAGATAGTAACAAAGCAAATAAAAAGATAAAGGAAAATAAACATTTGAGATCAAAAATAATAGAAAGGAAAGATCGATCATTGGATTCATTTTTAAAGTAAAAAATTTATTTTATACTTTTTAAAAAAATAGATCTTGAATACACACTAATATCAGATAAAAAAGATGAAAGTTATTAAAAAAGTGTAACCTTATTTTATTTCTTTTCCTGTTCTCTAAAATATGGGATTACTTTTTTACCAAACATCTCTATATTTTTGAAGTATCCATCACCCCAGAACCTAATAATGAAATGATTCACACCAGAATTAATAAATCGCTCTAGCATTTCGATTACTTCATCGGGTTTACCAACGCCTATTGCAGTTCTTGCTACGCTGTCTGGGATGGATAATGCAGCCTTTTTCATTTGTTCCATAAGTTCTGGCTTATCCATTGTATATTCAGTAAAATATCTTCGAAAATCAAATTCGGAATCCTGCTGTATATTATGAACTTTCAATAATTCAGGTTTATAAAGACTAACTTTCACAGCATTTTTCATTTTGTTCCATGCTTCTTCTCCATCTTCTGTAAAATAGATATCGACATCGTTTGCAAATTGGAAATCAGTCAAATCTCTCCCTAAAGTCTTTGCATGTCCACGTATTACGTCTGCATGGGCTTTAAATAACCCAGGGGTATAACCTATCGGAATCCAACCATCACCATATCTAGCACATAATTCGAGCGTTTTTGGTGCACCGGCGGCAATATAGACAGGAGGTCTTGGTTTTCGAATACTCGCAGCTTGCAAACAGGCATTAATTAGTCTATAATATTGACCATCATAATCAACTCTATTATCTGGATCTGATTGAAAGAGCTTATCAATAACTTCTAGTTGTTCCTTTAATTTGGTAACAGGTTTATTAAATTCAATACCAAAATCTACAACATTCTGAGCTTCGCCTGCACCAATACCAAGCATTCCTCTACCATTAGTTATTCTATCCAGGGTTACAGTTGCCAAGGCTATTGCAGAAGGATGTCTCCTAATTGCATCAGTAACACATGTACCTAATTCAACTTTATTCGTTAATGCACCTATAGCTGCTAGTAATAACCAAGCGTCATTTACAACAGCGTTTTTCCATTGGGGAACGTTAGTATGATCCATCGCCCATATGGAATCATAATCTAGTCTATCAGCCATCTGGCATGCAGTAATAATTTGTGTTTCATCTAAACCAAGTCTCGCAACATTAAGTCCTTGAGTAAAACCAAATTTTATCTTCATTAATATATTATCTCCCCGCTTTTCAAGATATTAAAGATTACTAAAAAGTTGTTGAGAATCACAATTGTTGAAAAGAACTTCAACCATATTTATGCATTTTCAGATAGAATAGAAAAAATATATTAAAATATGAATAAATTTCAAATATCAATTGAATTCTTATAAAATTTATACTATAAAAGCAAGGGGAATTTTGTAGAATACTCTGTAAAGAATTTCAACATTATGATATAATAATACAAAAAAATAAAATTAGAAAAAAGTAAATTACAAAATTTAGAATAACATATAAAAGTTTATCGTGTACAATTTTCATTTAAAAGGTTGGTTACTGGTAATAAGAAAATTTAATTTGATTAAAAGATTTTTATTAATTAAAAGGTACCAGAATAACATTAAGTTATATATAAGATAGTGATAAGAATCGATATGTCTTACAAAATAAAAGGCATCTCATTATTGGTTTCTGATATTAAAAAAACTTTAGAATTTTACAAGAATGTCTTGGGAATAAATATAAATCAAAAAAATGACAATACAATAGAATTTTCCTATAAAGGGTCAGATAGTATCAACTTTGTGTTAGCAAATAGAAATTCAGAAGAAAACAAAGATACTCAGCTCCCGCAAAATGGAAACATAATGATAACGTTTTTAATTAATAATTTTGATGAAATTCACAATAACCTCATTCAGAAAAATGCTAAAGTTTATAGTGAAGCAACGCAAGGACCAAATACAAAAAATGTCATAATAGAGGATCCTGATGGCTATCTGATCTCACTTGTTGAAATCATTCCAAAAGATGAATTCTCGCAAATACCGTATTATCATGGTTTTGCTCCAGAATAACTATATTTTTGATTATTATTCATATCTTCAATAATATGATAAAATTTTTTTATAATTTTTGATATTAAAACTTTTAAAATATGTTTAACTAGATGGGTTAAATAACAACAATAAAAGGAAAACAGACACAAGCAGAGATATAAATATCTGTTTACTAGGAAAAAATTACTAAACATGAAAGAACATAGCTAAAGTAATAAATTACATCGTATAGCATTATATTTCTGAATTTATTTACTTTGATCAGAGTTACCCTTATTTCTGTCCGTTAGGTCTTTTAGCATATCATAAAATTTTTCAATTAGAATAGTATATTGGTCTTTAGTTATTCTGCCTCTAATAAATTCATGTTTAATAATCTCTATAGCATTCTTAACATTATGTATCGATTCAGGGATATTATTTTCATCATAATTTTTATATATTTTTCGAAGGTAGCTGCTAGCAATGCGTTTTTTATTGTAATCATTAACAAGACGTGAAACCGATGGAATGAATATAGTAAACAGAGCTGTTAAAATAACTGCCATATAACTAGCGGGAATTTCAGGGAACGAAAATAAGAAAGGGGAAGACTTTTGAACATTCAAACTCAAATAAAGAATTTTTGAATAATTATGTACTTGAGTTAATGGACTAGTTTGATTATAATCAAGAATTTGTGAGTTGAGGATACTATAAGATAAATTTAATGGTACAATATAATTTTTAAAGTCGATTTTTGGATCTATATTAAAATCAACCAGTATTGAACCCGATCCGCCAAATAAGTCTAGTTTGCTTCCCTGGGGCAAGTTTATATTAATTTCCTTCGGATAAGTTTTGTTTGAAATATCAACATTTACAAAGAGATCGTTATTGGATGTACTGTTGAAAATTAAAATATTTGAATGTTTTCCAGGAGATAAGTTTATCCCTTTATTACTAATTGATAGGTCTGGAACAGGAAAATGAAGCTGTCCAATGGTATCTATTATTTTGTAGTGTTTTGATTTTGCCCCTAGCTGAACTAATATAGAATAATCGCTTGGATAATTCATCTGTTTTAAATCAATTATGGTTTTAATCCCGTCAGAAATAAAGGACATATATTTATAATCAGCGGCAGAACTAAAAAATAATGGGTCGTAATTATAGTCGATTATTTCGTATCCACCAATTGTCCAATTAAAGTAATCAAATGATTCTGTGAATTCAAACTCATTAGGAAGTGAGCTATTTTGAAAATCTTGATTGGATAATAGACCGAACTCATGTAGCGATTTGGCAGTACCTGTTGTATTTGATTTAAAATCTAAATTCTTGTTTTCTATTGTTTTTGAATTATTGTGATTTATTAAATATCTATAGTCATATCCTAAAAATCCCGTATCAATATCGTCATCAGAATTTATCAAAACGTTGATGAAAAATTCGTTTGAGTTATTGTTCTTTAAAAATTGAAACACTTCTGAAGGTAAATCTTCGGAAAATATCTTTATCTCTAAATGAGTTCCGTTACTTGAAATCGAAGTAGTTTCTATGTTAACCAATGATTTGATTCTTGAAAGTTCACTATCATCTGTTAAATTTTCATATAATACGGTTACATCACTAGTTTTATCCTGAATGGTCGTTCTACTGAATGTTGGAGAAATTGCATAGATATCAGAGATATAAAACACAAAAAATATGCTAATTAAAAGAAAACAGATCAAATGATTCAATTATTTCATTAGAGTTTCATCCTTTTATAATTTTTATTTTGAAGATCGATGTTCGAAAAGTCGACAGGATTTTATAATGAATTGTAATAGTAAATTCATGAAAATAATACTATTAACAACTGGAGCTCTGATTTTGTTTCTTGGCACATTCTATCCCATAAATTTCAATAGCATCATTTTTGCACAAGAAGCAGAATCAGGAAATGCACAATCTATCGTAAGTTTAGAGATGAATATAAGGAATATACAATCTATTTCAAGCTATTCAAGTATAATTGATTTTGACACTAATTTCACGGTTACAGGAAGCAATACAAATATAATCAAAGAGGCAAATTTAATAAAAAATACAATAATAGAAGATTTTGATAAGTCACCTACAATAGGATATGTAAAAATTCAAAATGGCGCTGATCAAGTAAATAATACTACTTTATCCAGCCCATTTGCAAGTAAACAGCAAATAGATGATAAGATTTCAATTGAATTCGATAAGGCTATAAAAGAGTCTGAAAATTCAGCCACCGCATCAGGGATAGTAAATTGTGAGTTTGGTATGTATTTATCCAATTTTCGATGTTCTTTTTCCGAATTGCTCGAGTGATCTAGTTCAAATTTACATATTTTTTGTGTCTTTTTTTGGAAAAACGGGTTTAAACGATAATAAGGTAGTAATTAAGGTATAACATCAGAACTGATGACCGACAAGAGACAATTGAAAATTACCTTTGGTAATTACATAAATGCGATAAAAAGGCCAGTAACCAAAGTATTCCTACTTATCTTCATTTCAATAAATGAATAGACTTTTTCTAAAATGTTTAAAATATTCAGAAATCTAGACTGATATTTATTATCACTCTATTTTTTATGGCTTGTGACAGTTTATTTTTATCTCGGTCCTATTATTGATTATTCTAACAAGTAACGAAATATTTAATCAAAATATTATTTAGTTTCCAAAAAATAACTATTAATCACCTGCACGTAATATAATAGAATTTTAGTAAAGATTAAATACATCTTGGCTAATTCAAAAATAATGTATAACCTTGGTACTATTTTAATACCAATTATGACATTACTAATTCTAACGCTCTTATCTAACCCATCAGCAACACCATCGATGGCACAAACAACAAACAATGAAACTAACGAAAAAACCGAAGAAACTTCCCAACCGGAAAAACCTTTTTTTTTCTTATTTAATTCTGAATTACCTGCCTTTAATGTAACGGAATTTCCACCTGATGTTTTCTCTCAAACAACATTAGAAGTCAATGAGGGCGACGAAGTAACTGTATATATGTACAATCAGGAAGCACCAAACGCCGATCGACACTCCTTTACTATAAATGCACCATATAATATTAACTTGGACTTGCCACCTGGCAAAAACGGAAACGTAACTATCAACGCAGACCAAGCCGGCATTTATAGGTTTTACTGCGAATACCATGAACCAACTATGAGTGGACAATTAATTGTATGGCCTAAAGGATAATTCGCATTCTATACCAGTTAGGAAAAGTTCAATGGCGAAATTATGGATTCTAGACTGAATACTATAATAATTGTAGGTATAGCTATGACAATTGGTATATAGGATGTTTAAACGAAATGGTGAAATACACAACTAATAGGCTTTGTCAAAAAGCAATTTTTTTAGAAAAATAAAATAATAATATTTTTTATTGACAAATACAGAAATATTTTTATAATAATCTTTTAGAATAAAAAACACCATGAAAAATACAAGAATTTTCTTGATGTTCGCAGGAATTTTTTCCTTAGGATTACAAGGCTACATCTATACAACAAACAATGCTTTCGCTCAGGGAGAAACAGTAGAAGATTTGGAAAAAATTGCTGGAGATGAGAACGTGCAAATTATAGAGAATAATACTGCAATTAGCAATCCAAATAACACACTTTTAGATGCTGAGGAAGTTAACATGGAAGAAGAATGTATGACTTTGCCAGATGGTAGTAAAGACTGTCCATAATTAGAATAAAATTTTTATTTTTTGTCATTTTTTTATAAATCATGAAAATTTTTGATATCAATTTATGAAACTAGTTACCTACGCAAGATTAGTCTTTTGGTCACTGAATTATTATTAAAATTATTAAATTGAAAATTTCAATAACAAAAACAGGAGGCTAATGATTTAGTGATGGTTCTTAAAAAATACGTTTAGTCATCTGTCATTTCTTCGGATGAAATTGGCACTGATGCAAAGATGTCAAGTCCATTTGAAATCTCTTGAATATTGTCGGTCACATTAGATAAAATACGTAATGCAGCTTCAGTATCACCGGATTGAATTGCATCAATAGTTTGATTGACATTATTACCAGTACTCTTGATTAATTCTGACAATTTCAGATATATACCTGCTTCTGTAGGGTCTTCAAAAAAAGGGTCGTATGCATAAGCGTTATCAAATAAAGAAGCATTGAGAATAGATAAGAAAGAAGCAATGATCAAAAGTTTTTCACCTAATTTCATAAAATCTGTTCATTCAATAATTATATAAACATTTTTAGAAGTATAATTTGCATTTATACTTGTGATATTGCAATATCTGTATGTAACTAATTATTAGAACATTTCTTATTTGATTTAGTAGATATAAAATTATGTAAAACGTCATAATTTAAAATATACACCTCACTTAGAGTCTTGATTATGTAAATACAAGAGATTGTTTTATACAATCTAAATATTATACATGTAATGGTTCTAAAATTCAGATTAAAAACATGCCTATGACAATTATACTATACCCTAGGAATAAAGAGACTATTAACTGGATTGCTTCACAAACTGAGACTGGAACCTCTGTTATAATATGCATTTTGATATCATTAACAGAATAAAAAAGATAGGTAATAGAATCGGCTTCTGAAATATTTGCTTAAAAGTGCAAATACATACTAAAATAGAGTCTTTTGATATATTAAAAGACTAAGATAAAGAAAATTTATATAATTTATGTTATAATTAACTATTAGATGCTTTTACCTGCAGAAATTGAAGCAAAGTCACTCATTCCAGCGATTAGAGCTATTCTTGCCAAAAAATTAATCACTGAATACAAGATGAAAGAAGAAGTTATTGCTAAGGTGTTAGGAGTAACCCAAGCAGCAATAAGCAACTACATTAGGGGAACAAGAGGTGACTTAGAACTGATAGATAAATTATCTGCTATTCACGAAATAATGAGAAAGGTAGATGATATCGCCCAAGATTTGGTATCAAATAGAGCATATACTCCAGGTACAATGGCAAAATTCGTAGAGCTTTGTAATTTTATGAGATATTCTTTTATTATTTGCGATGTTCATCACAAGATAGAATCAAATATAGATGAACAGGTATGCGAGCTATGTAAAGATAATTTAATTGGAAGCAAGTTTTAATTGATAAATTTTAAAATAATGAAAAATAAAATTTAAGTAAAATTATCTTACCATTTTGATTGCTATATCCAATACTTGGGATCCCATTAATGTACCTAGATTTCCTTTTTTAGCAAAAAATTCAGTGAATCTCTTGCTGCCATCTTTTGGAATTTGGTTACCAGATATCAGGAAGGGCACAGGGTCATCACTATGGCTTTTTTTAACACAAGGAGTTGAATGGTCTCCGGAAACCATGATAACTGCGTCATCGACATTCAATTCAGCAATTAAAGTTCCAAAGAAATTTTCATCAATTTTTTCTATGTTCTTTTGTTTTCCAATAGCGTCACCATCGTGACCAAACTCATCGGGTCCCTTTATGTGTACATATACCACATTATACCTTTTCAATTTCTCAGCAGTGACCTTTGCTTTAGTAATATAGTCATTGACATTGCCTGCAGGAATTGAATCCATTTTTAATATTTTTGATATTCCTATTTCAACTGGCATATCAACAATAGATGCAACATCGAGATCATATTTCTTATTTATAGGCACATAATCTGGCAATTCATTACCTGCATCTCTTACTAAAATACAATTCATAGGGTTCAAATTTCTTTGGATTCTAGAAAGATTTATGGGATGGTTTTTTGTTAAGGAAATAACTTGGTTTGTAAAATCATTAACCAGATCTGCTGAAATTCTCGAGGATGCATCATTATTTTGTGGCTCAGATTTTAGAACATGCATCTGTTCAATATCTGTTTTTGCAATTCCGATACCATTTACTTTATCATAGGCAGGATCGGTATTAGTTATTTGATCAGAAAGTTTTGTCTTTTTATGCCTAAATCTTATGGTAACTCTATGAGCAATGGTAGGAACTACAACAACGGAAGCATCTGGATCCTGAAAAGAAATTTTTTTGTTAAGTATTTCACAGACCGATCTGGCTTCATCGTCTGTTATAATACGCCCTGCACGTCTATCTACAATTTTTAACCCGTTGTCAACTGTTGCAAAATTCCCTCTTAATGCTAAATCTCCTTTCTGAAAATCTAGACCACATCCAATAGATTCTACAACTCCTCGCCCGACATAAGGAGTATCCCTAAAATTATACCCTAACATGTTAAATACTGCTATGTCTGATTGAGGAGCTATTCCCTTACCCACAGTAATTACTTGCCCCATACTACCATTACTTGCAATCTTATCTAGATTAGGAGTATATGCTGCAGCCAGCGGAGTCAAGTTATCAAGAGATTCATGTGGAAGATCGCCAATTCCATCCAAAATTACGTAGATGATTCTAACTGAATTCTTGCTATTTTTTCCTTTCACAAGGAAAAAGATATTTTAACTAAATTTATTTTTATTTAATAAAAAAATAAAATTATAGCTAAAAAAGGTATTTATAATTAAGTTTTGTCTTTCGTTCCACCCTTTTTCCAAACTTGTATTTGTCCTCCATAGACCTCATCGGCATATACAAATGAAGGAATTTGAGCATAATATCCTTCTCTACCAGTACTAAAAGTCTTTCTAACTAGGGGAATTTCATAATTTTTTCCATCAGGCATCAATAAAGTCGCGATAGCGAACTTTCTTTCTTTGGTACCTTCGAGATCTTCTGTCATACTAATTATCTTATTGACATGCTGAAATATAAAAATAATATTAATCAGAAGAATCTTAATGTTATAGTTAATGTAAAAAATGCGAGAAAATTAATTGTTTATTACTAGATTTAAAATGAATTTGTAATCAGAAGATTTGATTGCTCCGTTCAAGTTATGTATCAAAGATAGTTAATATTCAGGATTGTTTGGATCACGAAATGTTGAATGCATCAAAATTATATATCTATATAAATTTTAAAAGTAATAAAAAGATAGAAGACTAGATCCTTTCATTAATCCGTTTTTATCTAATCTATTTAAATGATAAATATAATATAATATAATATCTTACGATCGTCAAATGAAAATTTTTATTGTATTTTTGTTTTGTGTTATAATATTATCTTTCACTCACACCAAACAAACACATTTCCTTATACCAATCTTTAATAAAATCAAACCAAGATAAAGAGAGAGCAAAATTGAATAAAGTAAACTAGAATGATTTTATTAAGAAAAGAATTCTATTCGGATTTCGGTGATAATCAAAAAAGTAATTGATATTTAATCCCCCAAATAACTTGATAGAACAATACCAAAGTCTCAAATTCTAGTAGATTAAATGTCATGCTATTGAATTTTATAAAATTGCATGATTTAAAACAATTTTATATATTACAGATATGAAATCAATTAGATGGATTTTTTAGAATGCTATAGAAAAGCTGGAAAGATAGCGAGTACAGTTAGGGAGAACGCTAGGGAGAAAAACCATATTGGATCAACTATGTTTAAAATCTGTGAAGAAATAGAAGTAGAAATAAGGAAGAAAGGAGCAGAGCCGGCATTTCCAGTCAATGTTAGTCTAAATGAAATTGCGGCACATTATACGGCAGAACCCAACGACCCCACTCCGATAAAAGATGGTGACATTTTAAAAATAGACATAGGAGTTCATGTTGATGGATATATAGCTGATACTGCTGTAACTGTTTGTTACAATCCAGAATTTGATTCTTTGGTAAGATCCTCAGAAATCGCATTAAATGAGGCGTTGAAAATATCCAAAACTGGTGTTAGATCGTCTGATATTGGAAAGGTAATCGAAAGTAGTATTATAAAAGGTGGATTTATACCTATAAAGAACTTGAGTGGTCACTCATTAGAACAATACACAATTCATGCTGGAAAATCAATTCCCAATATTGACACATTTGGTTCTTTTCGATTAGAGACTAACCACATCTATGCAATAGAGCCCTTTGTAACCGTCAAGAATGGATTAGGGATAGTACATGAAGGAAAAATCGCAAATATTTTTGCAATAGTGTCAAGAAAACCTACAAAAGAGAAGGAGACGGACGAGTTCTTGAACGAATTATGGAATAGATTTAGATCATTGCCTTTTGCGTTGAGGTGGTTACTTGATTCTCATGAAGAGAAGAAAGCAAGAGAGTTACTGGAAAAACTGAAAAAAAGAAAAAATGTTCATGCATACCCAGTTTTAATAGAGGGTAAAGGAATGATAGTGGCCCAATCTGAACACACCATAATACCTATTGAGAATATCGTTGAAGTCATTACTGCATGATTCTTTAGTCTAATTTTAAAACTACAATAGTTTAAAAGAAAACTTCCGAAACTTAAAATTATATACTAAAAAAATATTATTTAATTGTAAAATAAGGGGTCGTTGTCTAGCTTGGTATGATGCCAGCCTTGGGCGCTGGAGTTCGCCGGTTCAAATCCGGCCGACCCCATTGATTCTTTGGATGAAAGCAAATTCGAACTTTTTTTGATAAATAATATGAAGAACGTAGTATATGTACCTAATACTTAGTAACAAATAATTAGTGATTATGATCTCATACCATATCTTTAATATGTCTCCCCTAATGAATGCAAATTTGCTTCTGCTAAAAGTGGTAGAAGTACTACCGTATAAAGCAGAAAAAGATTAGACGAAACTTGTGATCGGTAAAGTCCTTAATTTAAAACACGTGAATAAGTCATACATTATTATAACAACAAAAAATTGATTTTACTTTGGAATTCCTCGAATCCGTCAACCGTGTACAATAAAAAAAACCTAACACATCTTGTGGGTCGACTGAAATAGAGTAAGACTTAAGAGATGTCTTATTTTAAATATCCATACAAAGCAGGTTTATTGATTATTGCAGAGAGACAGAATTTATTTAATAATAGACATTTTAACAAAATTAACTGAATATGGAGAAATAAACCAATCATCTCTTTTACTTTATTGTAGATTAAATTTAACTAAACATAAAGAAATTTTTGATGAGTTAGAGGAAAATAAATTTATTGAAAGAACAGAGTCTTTTTTAGGAAAAAAGCTCATTATCACTTATAAAATAACTATAGAAGGACTAGAATTTTACAAGAAAATCTTAGAACCATATGAAAAATTTTTCCCAAGAAGATAACTCCGAATAAGATAATTATAAAGGGCGAAGATTAATCAAAACTCATGATTGTTGTTCTTTTCCATCGACATCGTCTATTTCCATTTTGAATTTTTTTGCTATGTATTTATTGAGATCATCTTTATCCTTTTTGAATGATTTGTATTTCTTGTGCCATGAACCTATTTGCCTAAATTGTAAAATTCCAGTGACAAATACTATTGATGATATTATTATAACAGAAGACAGTAAAACAACTAGCCCTAATCCAAATTGACTTTCTGATTCTAAAATCCTGAAGAACGATGGATGACTAAATAAGAATATTGCCAGCGAAATTGCAATAGGGGTAAGAATAACTGATGAAATTGAAACTCCTATAAGGAATTTTCTTATTCTATCTATTTGTTCAATAAAACTATCTAAAAGGGTTAGTATATTAGTTCTGTCAGGATCCATCTACAAATCACTTTTATTGTTATTGTTCAATATTTATCTGTCTTTTTGTTTTATTTACTATATTTATGTATGTACTATGATTTTACCTTTCATTTCTGGATGAATACTACAATAATAATCAAATGTTCCACTTTTGTTTGCACTGAAAGTTACAGTTTGAGTCTGGAAATATCCTAAATCTCTTGTATGAACGTTAAATTCATCTATGTTTAGATTATGTTTAGAATGTTTCACTGAATCTTCATTAATTAGATGAATTGATAATGAATTACCTTGATTAAGAGTAATTGTAGGATTATGACCAAATCCTCCACCTTTGCTTCCTGCACCACTATTTAATGATTTAGCCGTCCCTGTAGATTGACTGGTAAATAAGTAGCCTGTATTTTGGGAATACATCGCTTTAAGGAAAATGTTTCTGGGTGGAGAGGATAAAAAAATGCCATTGGAAGTCTTCAAGGAATTTATCCCTCCATAAATGATTAAACCTCCTATAGTAAATAGAATTCCTAAAATAATAATTCTTTTTCTAGATAAATTTATAGTATTTTTTTGATTAATTGTCTTATTTCTTTTATTCATAAAAATGAAATAATTGTGTTATGTATTTAAGGAAGAGTGAACAATGTTAATAGATATTTATTATATTTTTATGCATTAGTTAAAAGACTTAAGAGATGTCTTATTTTAAATATCCATACAAAGCAGGTTTATTGATTATTGCAGAGAGACAGAATTTATTTAATGATAGACATTTTATAGATTTGCGGAGAATAAGATCCCATTATATCATTATTTATATTAACCCGCTCGTCTGAGTTTAACGAATATACAAATTGAAAAGTTGATTGATATAAAAAGACAGCTGTAAATATCCAGATAATTAGCTTAACTACTGATGACATAGAAATCATTGAGTTGTTATATACATTGATTATATTTTTCTTTCCTATCATTTTTCCCTTAAATATCCTGTTCATTATAATATATCAGCAGGTTCATAATATGTAAAAGATTGTTATACAATAAGAGATGCCATATCTGTTCAACGTTTTATTAAGATATCATCTCATAATATTTATCAAGATTTTCAAAGGATTCTATTCCAATATTAACTTAGTTAAGTTATACTTAAATTTGTTCTTAATTTTGTTTCTGGCGGTTTCAGACACAAGAATCTGATATTTTGCTGGTACTTTTTCTAATAGTATATGTCAAATTTGAAGATCGTCAACCTCTCCGATCACCAGCATTAATTCTTTTATCATAGAAAGATCGGTTAACTTAATTGACTCATACTTATATTTAACAAATAATATATTTTATTAAACATGGAAACGAAATGTATTTCTGGAATTAATCTAAGGACAGATAATCAACTTACAAAAAAAAATAAACCACATTATGAAAATTACATGCAATCAGTTATTCCTATTGAAAAAAATGCCTTAGAAATAGATTATTCAAGTTTCGACTCAAGTACCAGGATCAACTCGATAAATTCTATTCGGGAAAAAGAATTAGGTAAAGAAACGGTCCTTATAATGCAAGGAGGAGGATCGCTAGGTGCTTATGAATGTGGTGTGTACAAAGTTTTAGAAAAACATAATATAAAATTTGACATACTAGCTGGTACGTCTATTGGTGCTATCAATGCCTCAATTATAGCCGCAACAAAGACTGATACTCCAGCACTTGCACTGGAAGATTTTTGGTATTCATTAGCAGAAAACTCGACATCATCATATTTTTCAGGCGAACTGCGGTGTTATTATTCATCCATGTACGCAGCAATTTTTGGCAATCCGAACGTCTTCATCCCGATATGGCTCAAACCATTTTCATACTATTCTTATATAAATTCAAATTATATTTATGATCTTACTCCATTAAAAAACAAAATCACTGAATACATAGATTTTGAGAAAATTACAACAGATTCTAGTCCACGACTGATCCTAACGGCCACTGATATCCAAAAAGGTGAATTGATAAAATTTGATAGCAACAAGGATATAATTGATCTGAATACTATCCTTGGATGTGCTGGTTTTCCTTTCTACGGGATTAAATGGACAAGAAAAGATGACAAGTACCTTTGGGACGGCGCACTTGAAAGTAATACACCATTAAAAGCAATATTGGATTCTTCGCCCAAAATCAATAAACTCGTATACATGATTAATTTATTTCCTCGGGTTCAGTCCGAACTACCAAAAAACATGTTAGAAGTTTGGCATAGAGCACGAGATATTATATATAGTGACAAAACTCGGGCAAATGTTGAGATTTATAAATCTATTTCAGAGTATATTTTTCTCTTAAAGGAAATGAATGAGATAATATCAAATAATGAGTCTCGCCTGGACTTTGAAGCAAAATTCAAATTCAAAGAAATACAAAAATTGTACGATAAACTAGCAGTTGAGAGGGGTGCAATATTAGAAAAAATAATTCGAATAGAACGAACAGAAAGAATTCACTTCCTTTTTGAAGATGTAGATTTTTCTTTAAAGACGATAAAAAAACTAATAAAACAGGGAGAACAAGATGCAGAATTAGAAATATCTAAACAAAAATGTGAAAAGCCACTCTTGCTAACCCAGTAATGGAATCCAATTATTCAGATAAATAAAATATAAAAAGTATAATGAATTACTTTATCTTTATCTATAGATAGAATTTGTATGGATCGGTCATGTTAGTATGATTATAGATTTGTACATAACTATCAGGCTTACACATAACATCAACTTCTATTTGTTCAGATAATTTCATAAAATGTATTTCGTGCAGCAATAAATTATAAATTGCCTGTCCAAATATTCTAAATCCTCGTCCAATTGTTGTAGACCTAATGGCATGAACATCGATTACAAATAGAGATAACAAATGAAATATTATATCAAAGGAGATTTTTAATGTAATCAAATAAGTATATGCGTAATCACTAAAAACATATTCGCAGGGTTTACATGAATACATTTTATATCTAAAAAAATAAGTTACATATCTATGATTACATCTTGGATATTCTTTTTCCATGTTACCTAGCATGCAAAAATATAATCTACTTTTCTGGCTATCTGTAATCAAAGTCAAAGGATTGTTCTCATGTACATATCGCGCAAAAAGTAACAATCATTATTATGAACTTTTTATTTCAAATGTTTTAAGTATTACCTAAAACAAAAAATTACTTTATAAAAATTTTGTACTTGTATACTTCATTTGTATCGATACTCAAGAAAACTTCTCTGCCATTACATAAATCAATGAATTGAATAGGAAATTTGAAGATTCGTTTGCCCTGGACAGTGATGTATCCACTATCTGTCGCTATCAC
>DATFEP010000067.1:0-108143 GCA_035250975.1 Nitrososphaeraceae archaeon
AGGATACAGGTTCTGTCGAGGATACAGGTTCTGTCGAGGATACAGGTTCTGTCGAGGATACAGGTTCTGTCGAGGATACAGGTTCTGTCGAGGATACAGGTTCTGTCGAGGATACAGGTTCTGTCGAGGATACAAATCCAGAAACAGAAAATTTAGAAAAGATGATTTTGTCAACCGGAATAAGAGTCGGTACTCCAGTAAAAACCAAATCCATGTCACCCTATATCATTAGATCTAATCCGGAAGGTCTATACATTTTGGATATCAGTAAAACACTACAACGAATAGATATCGCGGCGAAATTCATAGGCAGAACTGCCATATCCAAGGTAGCCGTAACCTCAGCTAGAGAATATGGCAAGAAACCAGTTGAAAAATTCTGTGAGGCAACGGGTGCTACTCCTATCCTAGGTCGTTTTATGCCTGGAACATTTACAAATCCATCATTACCAAAATATCTGGAACCAGAAATTGTGATTGTGACGGATCCACAGGCTGATCATCAAGCTGTTATAGAATCTACGAGGGCAGGTGTTCCAGTAATTGCTGTTTCAAATAGCGATAATGTTATTTCGAACGTAGATCTGGTTATCCCTGCAAACAATAGAGGTAGGAAAGCGCTAGCGACTGTTTATTGGTTACTTGCTAGAGAGGTAATGAAGAAACAAGGAAAGATCAAATCAGAGAAAGAAATGAAAGTAAGTATAGATGATTTCGAAACCAAATTAGTAGAAGAAATGGTTTGAGAGATCTAAACAGGTCTCCCAATTTTGCAGGAATTTTCTATCCTTCTAAAAAAGATGAACTCTTAGATCTACTTAACAAATGTTTTTACAAGAGCTATTTTGGTCCAAAAGAGAAATATAACAAGTTATTCAAACAAAAGATTTACGGATTTGTGGTACCTCATGCAGCATATGAATTCTCAGGATCTATTGCTGCTCAAGCATACTATGAAATTTTAGACCTAAATACCGACACATTCATAATAATTGCTCCTGACCATAATGGAATAGGAAGTAAAATATCTATCCTAACCCAAGGAACATGGCAAACACCTCTTGGAATTATAAAAATAAATACTGATATTGCATCCAAAATAATGAAAAATTCAACAAAAATTGAGGTAAATGTAAGTGCTCATAAGATAGAACATTCGATTGAAATACAAATACCCTTTATCCAGTTTTGTAGAAAAAATCAATTCAGAATAGTTCCCATTCTAGTAAGGGATCAAGATGTAGAAACTGCTATAGAACTAGGAAGATCGATCGCTGAATCAATATACGATGAAAATGTTATCATTATTGCCACCTCTGATTTTACTCATTATGAATCCAATATACAGGCGCATAATAAGGATCTGGAATTAATTAAAACAATAGAAAATTTAGAAATAGATTCATTTTATAGTACGATCAAAGATATGAACATTTCCTTGTGTGGACATGGACCTATCGCTTCAGTAGTGAAAGCTGTACAAATACAAGGAGCAAAAAAAGGGACTCTATTAAAATATGCTACTAGTGGTGAAATTCAATCAGATTATAGAAATACTGTAGTTGGATATTGTGCAATAGCATTCACATGAACAATAGCCACAAAATGAACACTTCAGCATCAGCGCCAGGAAAAATAATTCTGTTTGGGGAGCATTTTGTTGTTTATGATAAGCCAGCGATTCTTGCATCACTCAATAGAAGAATCTATGTGAAGGTAATTAGAAAACATTATGAAATAAATAACGAGATAGTAATTAATAACGAATTATTTGGAAATAAATCGTATCCTATTTCTATTTTTCGTAATTTAAAAGAACGAAAAATAATTAGTGATGAATATTATCCAATTCTGTTCATAACAAAAAAAATTTTTAATGAAAATAAATATAAAGAAAGTTTAGAATTTACTTACAAATCTGATATTCCTTATGGCATGGGGTTGGGTTCCTCTGCTGCTGCAGCAGTCGCTACAGTTGCAGCATTATCAAAGATATTTAATAAGAAAGTCGAAGATAAAAAAATATTAAAATTAGCAATAGAAGCTGAAAAATTAGTACACAAGAATTCATCAGGAGCAGACTGTATAATTTCTGCTCACGGTGGTCTAATATTCTTTCAGAAGCATACTAGATTCAAAAAGATATACCCCAAGAAAGTATTATCATTTATTCTAATAAATACTGGGATCAAGCATTCGACTGGACAACTTGTAAATATTGTAAAAAAATATCAACAACAAAATTTAAGAGAGTTTGTTAATTTGTCCAAAGCATCAGAAGAAATTACAAAAAGGGCAGCAAGAGCATTAGAAGAAGGTGATAAAATTATGGTAGGTGAACTAATGACTGAAAATCAAAGATTATTACAAAAAATAGGTGTATCTAATAAAATAATCGATAAAATCATTAATTTATGTTCAGCCTATGGTGCTCTTGGATCCAAGATAACAGGTGCTGGCGGGGGAGGATGTGTTTTGGTATTAACAGAACAAGAGAATAGAGAAAATTTTATATCAAAAATAAGAAAAGAAGGATTTGAGTGTATATCCGTAATTTTAGAAAGTAAAGGATTATTATATTAAAATTTAAATCAAGTGTTTTTTTTCTATCTTTTAATTGAGTAGCCAAGTTGGTTTAATAAAATTAGGTGGATCAATTATAACTAATAAAGATAAACCTCTGACTGCAAATCATCAGATAATTACAGATCTTGCAAAATCTATATCAAGAATCAAACGACCATTAATATTAGTACATGGAGGTGGTTCATTCGGTCATTACTGGTCGGTTAAATTTGACATGCATACCAAACCAGAAAAATATAGCTCAAAAGGCATATCAATAGTTCATTCCTCCATGTTAGATCTTAATAAGATAATTAATGAAATTTTTGAAAAAGAAGGGCTTTACCCTTATAGCGTACCACCATTTTCGTTCCTAAACAACGGAAAGCCATCAAGACTTAAAATTAAAGAATTAGAAAAAATGACTGAACATAATATTATTCCTATAACATACGGAGACGTCGTCCATATGCGTGAAAATAAATATTCTATACTTTCAGGTGACGTGATTATGAGGTTATTAAGTAATATTTTAAACCCGTACAAAGCTATCTTTACAATAAATGTAGATGGTTTGTACAATAACCTAATAGAAAAAAAAATAATACAAGAAATAAAACCATCGAGCTTCAATATAAAGAATAAAAAGATAATAATGGAACAATTGGGTGAAATCAATGATGTAACCGGAGGTATGAAAAGAAAAGTTGAAGAGGCTATAAAGATTGCTCAACATGGAAATGATGTTATTTTTCTCAATGGATTGCATCCATCTAACCTTGAAAAAGTATTCAAAGGAAAAAAAATCAAAGGTACAATTTTTAAAGCCAATAAGAAGTAATTGAGAGATATGTCTGACAGTAAGGGAGAAGATATTAAAATCATTATGCAACGAAAGAAGGACGGAATAGATATTCCTCTTTCTAATAATGTTCAATCTAGGTTTTCTTCTACCTATTTAGAATATGTAAAACTAATTCACAACGCATTACCCGAAATTAATTATCAAGATATAGATCTTTCTACCAGTTTCTTAAATCACAAATTTGCATGTCCTATAATAATAGATTCAATGACAGGGGGAACACAGGAAGCTTCAAAAATCAATTTGCGGTTAGGCAGGATAGCAGAAAAATACGAACTGGGCATGGGGCTTGGAAGTCAGAGGGCAGGATTAAAAAGTGAATCCCTAGCAGAAACTTATTCTATTGCAAGAAAAAATGCACCATCGGCATTCTTGATCGCAAATATCGGAGGAGCTCAACTTGCTGAAGGACTAGATATAGATATGATTGAAAAAATCATTTCGATGATAGAAGCGAATGCTTTAGTTATTCATCTTAACCCGCTACAAGAACTAATTCAACCAGAAGGAGAACCTCGTTATAAAGGTGTAGCCGATAAAATATCGTATCTTAAAGAAAAAATAGATGTACCCATTATAGTAAAAGAAGTTGGATCTGGAATTTCGAAAGAGGTAGCTGTCAAGTTAGAAAAGATTGGAGTAAATTGCATCAATGTTTCTGGTTCAGGAGGAACGAGTTGGGCAGGAATAGAAGGGATTAGGGCCGGACGAGCAAAAGATACAATAAAAGAACATCTTGGAGAATTGTTTTGGGACTGGGGCATTCCTACTGCTCTAAGCCTGATCGAGGCAAAAAAATCGGTACACATTCCATTGATTGCATCAGGGGGAATTAGAAATGGTTTGGAGATAGCGAAATGCTTAGTGTTAGGAGCAAAAATGTGTGCACTAGCTTATCCCTTTCTCTATGCAGCTTCCCAATCAGAAGAAACTCTTGTTAAATTTACAGAATTGATCATTACTGAACTTAAGAGTGTAATGTTTCTCACAGGCTCGTCAAATATTTCTCAATTACCAACATTAAGATATATATTAACAGGAGAATTAGCAGATAGGGTTACCAAAAATGAATGACGACATTCAAAAGGACATAGATTCTCACATTAACGCTGTTAACAATTATCTTGTTTCATTACTAAGAGGTAACCCTAAAGAACTCTACCAGGCATCTTCTCATTACATCATAAGTGGAGGAAAACGTCTGAGACCCATAATGACAATAAAATCATGCGAAATGTTTGGAGGGTCAGAACAGGATGCTTTACCAGCTGCATCCGCAGTAGAATTTATTCATAATTTTTCCTTAGTACATGATGACATTATGGATAATGATGATTTCAGACACGGAATACCAACTGTACATAAACATTTTGGTATCGCTCTAGCCATATTATCAGGAGATATTCTTTTTTCCAAAGCATTTCAGGTACTGTCATGTAAGAGCAGCAATTCGACAAAGGATAGTTCTTTGTTAAAAATGGTTCAAAGACTTGCGACGGCCTGTATCGATATATGTGAAGGACAGTCGCTAGATATGCAGCTATCTAGATCAAATTCATTCCCTACAGAAGGAGAGTATATAGAAATGATCTCTAAAAAAACTGCAGCGCTTTTTGAGGTCTCTTGTTCTCTTGGAGCTCTCTCGTCTAAAGACGCAACAGAAGTAGATGTGAATAATTTAGCATCATTTGGAAGAAATTCAGGAATCGCGTTCCAATTGATAGACGATTTAATTGGAATTAAAGGTGATTCAAGGGAAACAGGTAAATCGGTTGGCAATGATGTTAGAGAGGGTAAAAAAACCTTTCCTATTCTTTTATCAATTAAAAATGCTGACTCATATCAGAAACAAAAAATTTTAAATGTTTTTGGAAATAAAGACTCTAGCAGTAATGAGATGGAGGAAGTGGTAAAAATAATATCTTCTCTTCATATAGAACAAATTGTTAGAGAGACAGCTATGAATTACATAAAAAAAGCAATGGATTCAATAACTAGCTATGAACAATCAAAATCCAAAAAAATACTGCAAGAAATATCTTTTTTTATCATAAATAGGAGTAAGTAAATTGGAATTTGATGATGATACCTTTAATAAAATAAAAATCATCATCTTGAAAAATGCTGTAGAATACGAGGAAGCTAGACTTGATGCCGTTATTTCAAAAATAATAGCTATGGATCAGGATTACAAAAAAGAAATAAAAAAAATAATTCCAAAAATAAAAGAAGAGATTGACAAAATAAACGCGTTACCGAAAAAAAGTCAAATAGAATTACTAAAAGAAATAGATCCCACTTATGGACATAAAAAAATAAATACTACGGATAAAAAGGAGTTTAATCTCCCTAAATTGAATAATGCCATAGAAGGTTTCGTTATAACTAGATTCCCACCAGAACCAAATGGATATCCCCATATTGGACATGCAAAAGCAGCTATAATTGACGAGGAATATGCAAGACATTATAAAGGTAAATTTATTTTGAGATTTGATGATACTAATCCATTAAATGAGAAGATAGAATATTATGATGCGATATTAGAGGGCATAAAATGGCTGAAGATCAATCCAGATATAATTAAGAATACATCTGACGATATTAATTTATTACACAAATATGGAAAAGAAATAATAAAATCGGACAGAGCCTACATATGTACCTGTCTACCGGATACAATTCATAAATTACGAGCAAATGGAATCCAATGCAAATGCAGGAAAGATTTGTCTATCACTTTAGAAAATATGGATAAAATTTTTAGCGGGTATTTTCATACAAATGATGCTATCATAAGATTCAAAGGAGATATGTCTGGAAAAAATACAGCTATGAGAGATCCAACATTATTCAGAATAATTGAAAAGGAACATCCAAAACTAGGAAATAAGATATTTCTTTGGCCTACTTACGATTTTGCTGCACCCGTTGAAGATAGTTTGGACGGTGTAACTCATGCATTAAGAACTAAAGAATATGAATTAAGAAATGAGTTGTATCGCACGATCTTAACGATCCTTAAATTGAGGATACCAGAAGTAATAGAATTTTCCAGATTGGAGTTTGAAGGGTTACCCGTTTCAAAGAGAAAAATAAAACCACTAATAGAAAATTCCGTTATCAAAGATTGGGATGATCCTAGGTTACCAACTTTAATTGCATTTAAAAAAAGAGGATTTACACCTGAGGCAATTAGACAATTTGTACTATCACTTGGATTGACCCTGTCAGAGACAAAGCCTTCGATGCAGATCCTTGAATCATTTAATAGGAAAATAATAGAACATGAATCAAAAAGACTTTTTTTTGTAAATGAACCTTTTAAAATTACTTTAAAAAACTGCCCTCCCCTAGATGTTAAAATAAAGAACCATCCATCCTTGAATATGGGTACAAGAAATATTTCAGTTAAGGATATCTTATATATATCTTCGGTAGATGCCAGAAAGTTAAATATTGGAAGTGAACTCCGATTAATAGAACTATATAATATAGTTATTAAAGAAATAAACTTTAAAGAAAAAGAGGCTTTGGCTGAATGCAGCGGAAAAGTATTGAGAAATGATATTCCAAAAATTCAATGGGTATCTAATGAACGTTTTGTTGAATATAAAATTATTAAACCTAATGTACTGTTCATTAAAGAAAAATTTAATCCTGACAGTCTTGAAATTTTGCATGGATTCGCAGAATCTTTTGTGTCCACTTTATCAAAAGATACAAGAATCCAATTTATAAGAGAAGGATTTTGTAGAATAGAAGACAGCAACACCTCAATATTCACACACAAATAGGTGGAAAAATGAAAATCGCTAGAATAAAAAACAATAAATTTGGAGAAACTTATGGAGTAGTGTCAAGAGACTTTAATAAAGTAATTACAAAAACCGAGATACAAGAACAAACAGGGGTACCTATACCGCAAAACATAAAGGATTTCATATTTGGAAATTGGATTGATGAATTAAAAAAATACGAAAGTAAATTAGTTTTTTCATTAAATATAGAAGATGTGGAATTACTCGCACCACTACCAAACCCCAGTAAAATTATTTGTCTTGCATTTAATTACTATGATCATGCCCAAGATGCAGGACTAACTCCCTCTCAAGAACCAGTAATTTTTATAAAGCCAAGAACCGCCTTAAACAACCCATTTAACGATATTCGTTGTCCTGGAAATGTGCAAAGACTTGATTATGAAGCTGAACTAGCGGTAATAATCGGTAAAAAAATAAAAAATATTTCGCAAGAAGATGCAATGAACTCGATATTTGGATATATGATATTTCATGATGTATCTGCAAGGGATATTCAATTTAAAGATAAACAATTTACCAGGGGAAAGAGCATAGACACTTTTGCTCCCTGTGGACCGTGGATTACAACCGTAGATGAAGTTAAAGATCCTCAGAGTTTGAAAATAATTACAAAGGTTAACGATGAGATCCGCCAAAATTCCTCTAGTAGTAAGATGGTTATACCAATAAAGAAGATCATTTCTAGTTTAAGTCAATTAATGACCATAGAACCAGGTGACATCATCTCAACAGGAACTCCTGCAGGAGTTGCAATGTCTATGAATAATCCAAAATATCTAAAAGATGGAGATATTGTAGAAATAAATATTGAAAAATTAGGAAAGATAAGAAATAGAGTTGTTTTTATAGAAAAAGTCAATTTGTAATCATAGATCAGTTCGTTGATACTTTTCAACTATTCTATTCAATTGAACATTTTTGGATTCCAACTCTTTAGAATAATATTCATAACATTTTATTAATTCTCCTCTTACATTAGACAACTGAATAGTAATGTTTAATGCATCTAAACAAGATTCGATAGACCGTTCTGTAGCAAAGACATTCATTTTACTATTAAATTGATCGATAAGTTTTTTTTGTTCGATTTTTTGCTCGTTTATTGTATTCACTAAATCTTTATTATCATCAAAATTTCTTGCATTTCTAATATTTGACCAATTTACCATTATGTTTAATTTTATTCAAGAATATCAATATTTGTGTTTTGCAAAAAAATGCTTCTAATTTTCTTAAATTTAGAATAACACATATAAAGACTAGAAAGAATATTCACGATAGTTCTAATGGTAGTTGAAAATAAAGCAACGGTATCTTATATTCGGGTTTTAAAAGAGGATCTTTGTATTTTACGTATAAAATCAAACGATGGTCCTATTCCAGATTTTAAGGCGGGTCAGTTTTTAACACTTTCGCATATGAATCCAGACGAAGGAAAAATTGTGAGGAGGGCATATTCTATTGCCTCTCCACCTGAACAAAAAAAATATTTTGAATTACTCATAAGATGGGTTCGCAAACCATTACCAGGTCGACTAACTACTCAATTATTTAATAAAAAAGAAGGTGAGCAAATTGGTTGGATAAAGCCAACAGGGGCATTTACAATAGATGAGAAAATGCATGATGGATCACCGGATAATAGAAGACTTGTTTTGATTGGTGGTGGCACAGGTTTGGCCCCCTTCATTTCTTACAGTCTTCACCTAAAAGCGGTAGGAAGTAAAAGGGAAATAGTTGTATTACATGGAGCTAGTTTTGTTGATGAGCTAAGTTATAGGGAATTACTTACTGATTTGGAAGAAGAAAGCTTAGACAAAGGAAAAGATAACTGGAATTTTAGATATCGTGCAAGCATAAGTAGACCCCAAGAAGGTTTCAATAGATCATGGGGAGGACAAAAGGGAAGAGTAGAGTCATTCTTAAAGCCATATCCAGGCACTGACAGGTCACCTCTTGAGAAGTTAGTTGGTGAAAAAGTAACTCCTGAAAATACATCATTTTATGTCTGTGGTTGGCAAGGTACTGTCGATGGAGTCCTTGATTATCTTGTTCCAAAAGGGTTTGTAACTGATAGAAACAAAAGACCGGACGGAAATTACGACATAAAGTTTGAATCATACGGTTAATTTTCTTATTTTTGTGCTGGTTTGAAATGAGGTTTGAATACGAAGAATTCTTATCTGTAAATGAATTATTAATTTATATCGCTTCTATTGCACCATATATGAAACAATTACTTCCAATTACAAGTTATAAAGGATATATTTTTTCCCTACTACCCATATCACAATCCTCAACAGAACATTTGATGATGGTCTACACTAAGGAAGGAATCCAAGGAAATTTACTAGAGTTTGATATTTCCTCTAGAACTCACAAATCGGTTCAATCTGTCGAAAGACAAGACAAAAATTATTTTGTGGTAATAAAACCCAACTCTGCAACATTAGCTGATAAAGCAATAGAAAATTTAGAGAAGTAAAAAAAGTATTTTTCGATCTTAATTATTTTATTATTATTTTATTATTATTTTGCGGCTATAATTTTGGTGGCATCGCAGCTGTTACAGAACGAGCTCTAGAATATCTTGCGATAATGTCTTCAGGTAATGTTCCATTAAAAAGATCCTTAGAGAGACCTCTAAGATATTTCATTATAGCCCAAGTTCCAAACTTGATAAGCCCTGCCATAAATAATTTCATTGGTGGACCATAGGATTTATTTCGTATAATAATTGGAATAATATCATTAATAACTCTGAGATTATGTTCCCAACATTTCCAGAATAATGTAAATTGTGCCTCGTTAAGATTACCAAAATGCATAGAATTCTTTTCTGAAAAATCTTGATACAATAATGGGGCAACCAAACCTCTCATATTCATTTGTTTGAAGTCATCTATCAAGTCAATAGTATACTGTGTTTCATCAGGAGTTTCGTCTGGCCAACCTATAATTAGAGTCAATGCAGGAAACCAATGATTCTCATTCAAAATTTTACATCCCTCTCTTACCACAGATCCCCATTCTTCAGGTTGAAAGGGTTTAGTTTTTACACCTAGATGTTTCTTAACCATTCTAGGCGCTACTGTTTCTACACCAAGATTAGTAGCTAACCATCTGCCATTAGAATCCATATCATTAATACTAGAAAGCTTCTTTATTAAATCAGGAGAAGAAGATACCGCTGAAAGTGTCATGTGAGTCGTACCAATAAAATTTGCACCTACACACTTAAGGCCTGTCCATAAATCTATTATCGCATCAGCATTAGGAATAAAATCTTTATTATCGCATCCGTATAATAACATTTCATCTGATTGAAGCCAAATTGAATCGAATCCATAGTTAAGATTAATCTTTGCTTCTTCCTGTAGTCTATTAAGAGGTATATCTTTTTTTGATCTCTTATTAACGTCGCAAAAATCACATCCTCTACCGCATCCTCGCATAGCTTCAATAAGCGAATTAATCGTAGGTCCGTTTATTTTTGGAATATTTTCGATATTGCGAACAAAGGTATGCAATAATTCTGGTGCGTCCCCTTGCTCTAAATCATGAAAAAGATCCAAAGCAAGTTCATCAGCCTCCCCTATGACAACAGTGTCTATTCCATGAATATTCATCCGATCCGGTTTGGCTAATTCCCAGGCGCCGTTGCCACCCACAACGACTTTAAAATTAAATTTCTTTTTGAGCTGAATTATTGAAGCACACATTTTTTTGAATTTCATTGCAACATAAGATAGTTTTTCTGGAGACATTGTTGTCGTCACTGGAGCCATTCCTAACGGGTCCATTACATTGATACCAACAACTTTGGTATGGGGCCCTATACATTTATCTAACATCTCAGGATGAGCAAGAAAGACGTCATTACGATCGTATTCTTGTAATAAAGCACCTTCAATGCGTCTTAATCCACATTGGGCGACCTTCACTTGACCAGTAATTTTATCTGTTTCAACACTAGGACAAAAGAGTTTATCAAACACAAACTCCGGCACCAACTCATAAGGACCACATGCAATAAATCCATACAGAAAATTACCCCTATAATTAGTCATTAAACTTCTATCAGCTGTTAGAACTATCCGCTTACCTGAGAATGTCAATACAGTAGCCTCTTAACACATGCTTTTTGAATCATATATAAATTTATTATCATAAACTTACGAGTATATCGTGTAGGATCTTTTAGTAAAATCCTCTTTCATGACCCATAAGCATTATAGATTTTAACTGCTTTCTATTCAAATAATTGAGAGCATCATAGAAATTCGTCCATATATAATCATCATGTTCGTTGGAGAGAATAATTTCACGTATATTTGTTGTTGCATAATAGAAACTTACCTCTTTTCTTGATTTTATTCCTTCTCCCTTGAAAAAAGAATAGCGTATTCGTCCTATGAATGATAAAATATTAAGAGAATTAATACCCGTCTCTTCTAAAACTTCTCTAAATAGTGTTTGAATTTCTGTTTCGCCGTCTTCTTTATGACCTTGTGGAAATCCCCAGTAACCTCTACGGTTTCGCAGTAGAAGAAATTCTGGATCCTTTTTACTTAATGGTGTTTGATATTTTATGACTGCACCAACAGATTTTTCTATATTCACACTACGATAGTTTTTATAAAATAGAATTATAATATTGTTTCTTAAAAATATTAATATCCAATTAATTTCATTATTTTTTATCGAGGGCCGGTCGTCTAGTCTGGTAGGATACGGCATTGGCATTGCTGAGATCGTGGGTTCAAATCCCACCCGGTCCACATAATTCAAATAATATAAAGTATTTATCTCATCAGACCGAAATAATTGTATTTTGTTAACTGGGAGAGAGATATTGAAAAAATCAAAATTGGACAAAAAGTTTTTGTCATAAAGAAAAATAAACGCTTTAAAACAATAAGAGAGTTTATACTAATATTCATTTTTACAATTATATCTCTGATTTCTTGTCATCCTTCTTCACCTCCACCAATTGGAAAAAAAAAAATAGAAAATGAAGGTTTCAAAAATAGAGAGAAATTAGAATTAATAGGAATTAAAACTCCAAGACTTATTTCCATTTCAAGTCAAGAAATTATAGAGGAATATGTTGAATATGGAAATCTTTATGAATATCTAGTAAAACACGATGATATTGCTATTGCTAGCAAAGCTGGAATAATGACTGGTATATTACATAATTCAGGTTATACATTTATTGATAATAAGAGTCAAAATTTTTTAGTATCAAAAGATAAAGATCTCATTAGAATAGATCTAGGTCTAATGCAAGCGAATATTTCATTATTCGCAAAAAGTATGGATATAGGTACATTTTTAGGAAGCGTTCTCGACTTAGAATCGAAGAAATATCACGAGATAGAACGAGAGTATTTAGATGGATATATTAAAACAACAGGAAGTGTTATTCCTTACTTATCAGTAATTTTAAGAAATGTGCTAGCTTTGGGTTTTGTAAATGATCATAACAAGATGATGAAAAACATGACCAAAAAATATAATAGCTAGATAGGAGGAAGTTCTTGTCTTTTATCAAACCCTCCAGATCCAAATTTACAGTAAAAACATTGATCAGATTGCATATAAGGTATTCTTTGAATAACAATGGCACCTAGTTTTAATGCAAACTTCGTCATCAATCTATGTTTAAAAGGCATAGAGGGAATGACTTCCTTAAAATAAACATCATAATGATCTGGGCAAAATTTTAAAGTGATTTGGGCACGTGGTTTATTTTGAGCTTTTGACTCATTAATTGTTCTAGTAAGTTGTATTTGTTCTCTTATATACTCATGTTTTGGGCAAGGACAATCTTTTCCTAACGGATGTTTATATGCCGGAGTATTTTTCCAATCGAATTCGGGAAAATTCTTATCAAAATCATCCATTCTTCTCTAATATATTAGAAGTAATATCATATAAATTGTGGGATGAAAAATTGCGATGTAAATATTAATATTTAATCTGATTATAAAAATATATATTTTTGATAATTTATAAAAAGTCAAAGCGGCGTGAATAGAACGGAACAGAGTAATGTCAATAGCACAGAAGATAATTCAAAGAAAAATGATCAAGAACAAAATCTTATTTCTCTCAATTTGAATCTAAATACACTTATAGAATTTAAGAATTCGTTAATAGAGGAACAGAAGAATGGAGAAACAAAGATTCAGGAAATAAATGAGAAAATAGAGAGAACAAAAAAAGAAGTTGACAAGGAAAGACAGTCACTCGAAGAGCTAAGAATAAGATTAAAGGAAATAAACGATGTAAAGGATGAAGAATTTCCCAAATTTATGGAACTTAAAGATCAGGTTATGAAAGCTAGAAACCAAATGAAGGTAATTGACGAGAAAACAGGTGTAAAAAATAATAAAGAGAGAACAAACATCAAACAATTAACTAGAACTCTAGAACAACTTGAAAGAGACATACAAACAAAAAAATTGTCGAAAGATGAAGAGAGGAGATTGGTTGTCAAATCAAAAGAAATTGCTACAAAGCTTCATGCTTTGAAAGTAATACATAAAAAAGAAGATCAATTTAGGATGATTTCAACTCAATACGGCAGTTTAAAGTCAAAAATCAATGACATTTTTGATAAAAAATCTGAATTTGGAAACAAAATAGGTGATCTGAAAAAGGTGTTAGACAATCTCTTGGACATACGTGAGAATTTGTACGAAGAAAGGAGAAAAATAATCCGAGCAATGAGAGAAAGTGCCGCAAAATTAGAAATGGTTGATACTCAAATTAATGCAATAGAATTTAGAAAATCAAAAATTACTGCTGTAGGAGGCAAGAGAAGATTTAGAGATTTACGTGATAAGCAGTTCGTAGGTTTACAATCACCTAAAGAAAGAACCAAAAGAAATAAAGAGAATATCCAGATATGGAATTCTATGAAAGAGCAGGCATTAAAGAAGATGTCAAGTGGAGAAAAACTTACTTTTGACGAAATGAAGTTGATCTATAGTGATATGAGTTCATCTGAACTGTAGACGATTTGTGTGACTTCATTTAGTTTGCTTAATGAATTTAATCTTTTAAATATTTATGTCATCATTAAAATGTAATAGCAATTGAAAAATTTATATTTTACTCCTTATGGCGTGGGGCTAGGACATGCTAGTCGTTTAATCAATATAGCTGATAAAATTCAGGATGAAGAAATCAAGGTAAAATTTTCTTCTTATGGAGAAGCTGTGGAATTTATTTCTCGTTGTGGATATTACTGTTCAGATGTACCTCCAGTTGAATTTTCATGGAATACGCATGGGAGCTTTTCATTTAAAAATACTATTTCAAATATTCCGACATGGTTTACCAATTTTTCAATTCAAATAATAAGAGAAGTTGAAAATATGACCAAATTTTCACCACATCTAGTAGTATCTGACTCAAGATTATCTTCAATTATCTCTGCCAAATTATTAGGTATTCCTTCAATAGTAATATTAAATCAAATTAAACTGTTGCTATCTCCTAGATTACATTCTTTCAAGATTGCGCGATTATTTGAAGAGATCAACGCTGAATTCATGGGTATCTTTTGGTCTATATCTGACGAAATACTTGTACCTGATTTACCTCCTCCATACACTATTTCAGAAAATAATACCTGGAATACTGGTTCAGTAACAAAAAAAATCAAATATATTGGATTTATATCTCCACCTCACAGAATCTCCGAAAACCAAATTAACAAAGTATTGAAATTACTTAATTTCTCGAAATCAAAACCTATAATTTTTTTTCACATAAGCGGGCCTCCCAAAACAAGAATTCCTATTGTTACTAAAATATTAAAAATGAAAGAATCATTTGGTAGTAACCTTCAGTTCATCATTTCAGGGGGTAAACCGAATGGTGAAACGATTCCAAGAAAAATATCTGAAAATGGATGGTATTACGAATGGTGTCCAATTCGCGATGAACTTTTTGCATTAAGTGATATCATAGTAATACGAGGAGGTCATACTGCAATTTCTCAAGCAATCCAGTTTGGAAAACCAATAATTTCAATACCGATTGAGAACCACGCAGAACAAATAAATAATTCAGTTAAAATATCCAGAATTGGACTTGGCACTAAACTAGATAATAATGAAATTACTCCAAAAAAAATTGTTGAATCCATTTATGAAATATTAGATAATTCAAATTATTTGATGAAATCTAATGAAATAATGAATATAAGCAACAAATTAAATGGAGTTGAGAATGTTGTCGATATAGTTAGGTCGTATATTAGATGAATTCATGACAAATGTGATATTTTTAATTTCTTTTCTTAAGAATGAGAATCTGAATAAAGATTTTTTGTCGCCTGAAATGTTACCGGTTCTAATTTTTTTATTGATTTTATTTTCAAAATTTTTAATCAAATCAGCATTTTTGAAATGCAGATCAATACATTCGTCTGGATCGGAAAAAGCCATAGGAATCCATGGGATTTTATTATTCTTGTAACAAAGATTTATGATTTTTTCCATCATCCAGAAAGGATGAGTATAAAAACTAAATGGCACTAAGACGTTAGGATCGTTATTTGACATGATTATTGATTTTAATATTAAAAATTCTTCATATTGGCAGTCATCAATTGTAAATTTCAAGTCGGTAGACAATAAGCTTATAGAAATATGTCTATTTCCCATTTTAGAAAAAATCGGATGCAGAAGTTTCAGTTTTTTAGTAAGATCAGAGATGTTTGAATAAACAATTAATATTTCTGGAATAAAACCAAAATTAGATATGGTTTTAATGCAATTCAAAGAGTAATCATTGTAATATATGGAAAAAATCTTTTTCTTATTATAATTAAATGGAAGTCCGCCTATGCCATCGATTAATTTGATTAGTACATAAGTATTTAATTTCCCTATATAACAATAAATTTGCTTAATATTCATTCCTTTAGAGTTATTTGTCTTCAAACTTTGGTATTTTGTTTTATCAATAATCAAACCAGTGGCCATAAATTCTACGTCTCGTGAAATGAAATCTGGATTCTCGGATACAACCTTAACCTGAAATCGTTCGTTGTATAGTATAATATTTTTAGTCACCGATAATATGAGACTCAATATATTTTTAATATTATTAGATGTAGAAACAGCTAATCCAATTTTTTTAATGCCTAAAAATGTAGACAAAATATTAAAAACATATAGATAATTTTGACTTGTTAAAACCAAAAAAGAATTCTCTATTGTGATTTTATAAGATTTTACATTGTGGGATTTCAAGGTTTTTATTATTGAAACCTTTATATCTTTAAGCAAATGTCTGTGAATTGGAAAAATTATTAATTTAATATCTTTTCGCAATGTCATAATATTAACAAGTTTATCTAGGATCACAAATTGTCTATCGTTTCTCTCACTTGATTTTTATCATATGCGTCGGGAGTTTTTTGCAAATATAAAATTAAATCTTCTTTTGCCAGTTTATTTTTATTTTGATTCAATCGGACAAACGCTCTGTTCTTATATATTGGGCCATATCTATTAGGATCAATTTCAATAGCAGATGAATAATATTTTTCTGATTTTTCATAGTCACGATTTTTAAGGTAATAATTACCTAAACCTCTAAAAGCAAGATAATAACGAGAATTAATCGAAATTGCTTTATTAAAACAAATTACTGCTTCAGAAATATTTTTTTCACTATAGCAACTTCCAAGAATTGACCACGCATGAGCATTTTCGGGTTCATTTACAAGGGCCTTATTTAATTTTTCAATGGCTGAGTCAAAGTTACCGACAAGAAAATCATTTTCAGCTTCAAAGCAGATCATATTTGAGTCTAAACAAGGTAATGCATTTCTTTTAACAATATTTTTCATATCGTTTGGTAACAGAATTATAGTTATATAATCTTCTTGTTCCCATTCTGATTCAAATTTTGATTCAGGAATAAAACCTTCCGTATCAGGCCTTGGGATATATGTCAAAATTCTCTTTTCCTCTTTATCATAACCCGAGATTAACATTGCATGTTGTATGAGGTCATACAATCCAGGAAAAATTACTATAGGTGGAATTCCCTGATCTATTCTTTTTTTAATATCTACCAATGATCCCTTATAGATATAAAAACAAAAATCATTTTTTTCTGCAATTTTTAAGCTATCATGAATAGATATTAGCGATTTAAATCTTGAGGACTCGGCAAGTAAATTTTCTTGCCCCCAATATTTAAGAACTACCGAAATTACTAGCGGTAACTTTGTATCTTCTTCAATCAAAGGTAAATTTAAATTGTTTGAAACAGATTGCATTTAATATAGAAATGGATAAATCAAATAAAAATCATCCTATCGCGAAATATTTAGGAAGGAATTAATTAAATATTCACCAATCTTACCACTTTTTTCCGGGTGAAATTGAAATCCAAAAATATTTTTATCCAAATGCTTTAAGATTTCAAATTTATTACCTGGAGAGCTTGCTAGCGATTCCAATTGTGATGAAATTTTGGATATACAGTATTTGTGACTCTGATACGCACTAAATGAAAAATTTGAAGGCAAGGATAAGCAATCTTTCAAAATTGTTATTTTTTTAAAACCTTGTATTACCTGATCCATTCTGTATAATGAACCTCCGAAATAAAGGTTTATCATCTCTGCGCCATAACAGATGCCTAAGAGGGGAATATCTGTTTGATAACAATATCTTATTATTCTGGTATTGACCATATTAGTCTCTTTATTAATTTTCTTCCTTCCAGATAAAATGATGCAATCATAATCATGCAATCTGTCCATGTTTACTTGAGAATACAATTTAGAAAAAACATTTTTTTTAAATCTTACAGCATGAAAAAGGATATCCCTAGTAAAAGGTGAGGTGTTATCTACTATCAATGTATTCATTAGTAAGCAAAATGATGTTACATTATTTTTAGCTTTAGATGTTCAAATATGTTTCTTAAATTTGTAAAATTACTTTAAATTTCCATTGATTGTCTAATAAGTTTTCTAACAAATTCTATTATTTAATAGATATAACAAGAACCATAAAGTTTTGATAATCTCATAATTTTGACTTAATAAAAATAATAGTTAGATCGTAGAAATATTGACTTATGACCATTATTTTTTCACCAATTACAGCACTAATTTAACTCTCATTTTTTTCGTACCTTGTGAATAATTCTCTAAATATGGTACACCAAGAATTTTTTCGATCATTATTACTATAAAACTCTCAATAACATTTGTAACTTTACAGAGATTAAGACTGGCCTCCTTGTCTCTCCAGTATGTTGATGTTTTTATTTATATTTTGAAATTGATTTATTGCAATGCACTGAACCTGTCATGTTGGTACTTTGTGCAAATAAAAAAATATTTATGTGAATCAAGGAATGACTCTTCAAACAATTATGTTGTTTTTGTTTAAAATATAATTTTATGTTACTAAATTATAGGTAATATACTGTAATATTCATTATAATACATCAGCTAAACTTTTTGACACTAAATAAATAGCTACCGGGTAAGGAACTGTCGCAGAGGAATTATCAAGATGATATTTTTTTTGTTTGAAAATTAACTTTAGCTTTGTTTTAACATTTATGTCTATATTTTCGTTTTCTTGAAAAAGACACGCATCTGAAAAAGGATCAAAAGTATCTATGTTCTTGCACTTGACTTTTGAAAGACCACTTTTACTATTAATTGATCCTGACATTCTAAATATCCTATGGATATCCATGGTAACATAAGGATCTATTTTAACGCCGATTGATTTCGTAATATTTTCAACCTCTTTCTTAAATTCATCATATCCACCGATTTTCTTTACATATTTTGATAACTTATCGTTAGAAACACCCGGTAGATTTAATTTGTTAATTATTCTTTTTCGCCACCCATATGAAAATCCACTTTGCGGTATTTTCACAGTCAAGTTATATTTGTTTTTTCTCACACCAAGACTTCCTAAAGAAATATTCTTTCCCATCAAATAACCTGCAAGATCACTTCTAGCTTTTGAATCCAAAGTAAAATATTTTTGATCTATTGCAGTAATATGAAATCCTGTATTTCCAGAAAAATAAATAAAGATATATTTACTATCTATTCCAAAATCTTCAGTAAGAAATGAAATTAATTTTTTAGTTTCTTTTTTGAGAATTTTTATACAGACAGGACATGGAATAACAGTAGAATGTATCTTAGTACTTTTACATAGATCGCAAAGTTTAATCAATTTTTGACTAACAATTCCGCATTCTTTGCAAATGAAGTATGTATGTTGCATCAGACATGGTGAGGCCAGATCTTTCAAATCTATATCAAAAATAAGATCAGCTCCAATCCATCTTTTTTCGTTCATTGGAAATGTCGGAAATTCGTAATATGAATTGGAATAATATATATCTGATGGAACATTTTGTAAAAGATATGCGTTCAATTGACCAATATCGTCAAATGAAATATGTCTTATCATATCGGATTCGAAGTCCATGAATCCAAACTCTCGTTGTGAAATATTATGGGGACATTCCAAAATATCTGTATTTTTAAAATAATATTCCTTGAAGGATTTTTGTAGAAAGTACAGATTCTTATTATTTGGTTTAATATTCATTTTTATTTTTGTAATTTGTTTCTGCCAAATTGTAGGGGATTCTTTATTCCTTTACATTCATGAGTATAAAAACATAAATTCTCATTAGCAAGTTTGGAGCACGCAGGCACTGAATATTTTGTTAAGCTGCCTCTTTGACCAGAGAGATGTTCTACTTGATATCGGGTTATCCGTTCATTAAAATCAGGAGCATTCTTGAATAAATCGATCACTTCTTCGCTGCCTTTACCGCAAGTTAGCATATATGTTGCTAAAAGAAATCTGGCAGAGTGTGGCAAATTTTCATTTTTATTTAGTAAGTCAATTGCATGATTAATACAGGGAGGATATTTTGAAGTTTTAGTTTGTAAATTCACTGGAAGAACTACCTTGTTTTTAATTGAATGTGCGTAAAAATTTATTGTATCAGGAAATTTTACTATTTCCATTGTTTTTATTTTATTATATATCAGTATAGATAGTTCATTTCTAATAAGACGAACAGTCTCCTCAACATCCAGGTACACCAGTCCCCCGTTAACGGAGCGATTAATTAATTTCCAATCTTGTTCGTGAAATGAAGTTGATCTAACAAGATAATCTGAAATTCTCATTTTGAAAAGATTTGGAGTAAACTCGTCCAAAACTATTTTAAGATCAAAAAGTTCATCAAAAATTTTCGAAATCAAAAGTTTTTTCTTTTTTACATCTTTTTCATGACGTAAGTCATCTATTAGAAACGATTCCACCCTCATTGCTTCTAGCAGACAATATTTTTTTGTAACAGATTCAATATTGATACATTTTATCATTATTAATGATATAAGAAACGTAAAGAGATCAATATCGTATTTTTCTAATTCGACAAAGACATTTCCAGTCAGTATTTCATGCTCTATTCTGTTTTTAGCTTTTTCCAAAATATGATTGAATTCAGGTCTAGCAAACTCGTCTATACCAAAATGAGTTTCTTTCACATACATACCTGCTTCCTTTAGAAAGGGATACTTTGCTAGATCATCTTTTCCCAATACAATGCTCAATACATTATTAATAAATAAAGACCGAAATAAAAAACTACGTAACGATATTATCTACCGTACCAGCTCATTATCATTATGAAAAATTTTGGGTTAAAAATTGGATTTCACGTTTCTATATCAGGATCAATTACCAACGCTATTATAAATGCTGAAGATCTTAATTGCACTGCTTTCCAAATATTTAGTAGAAATCCACGTGGCTGGAATGCAAAACGATTAGGAGGAGAAGACATCCGCTCTTTTAAAAAAATGATTGATGAAAGCTATATTGATAAAAGATTTGTTATGGTTCATATGCCTTATCTTCCTAATTTGGCATCTCCTGATGAAGAATCATATTATAAATCCAAAAGTACACTCTACGAGGAGATAACTAGATGCAGTTTACTCGGAATTTCTAGCATCGTTCTTCACCTTGGAAGTCATCTGGGTAGCGGTAAACAAAATGGTATTAACCAAATCGTCAATGCATGTAATTTTGCCACAGATACATTTAAATCCACACATAAAAGACACGTTGCTCTAAATATTATATTGGAGAACAGTTCGGGTCAAAAAAATAGTATTGGTAGTAAATTTGAGGAAATTAGAGTTTTGTTAGATCAATTAAATGATAAGAAATATGCTGTTTGTTTGGATACCTGTCACGCATTTGCCGCAGGATATGATTTAAGAACTGAAGAGGAAGTAATTAACGTCTTCAAAAAATTCGATGATATTATTGGATTAAGAAACCTTAAAGTATTGCATTTAAATGATTCTAAAGGTCAGCTCAATGAAAACAAAGACAGACATGAACATATTGGACTTGGTTCAATAGGAAAACAAGGAATGAAGCAAATTTTAAAAATTAAATATCTTAAGCAAATCCCCATCATTATGGAAACTCCAGTTGATAATATAAGGGGCAACAAAGATAATATGAAAGCTGTCGTTGAACTGTTTAATAATTGATAGAAAATTGGAAAATTTGATTTTTGGACAGGAGATAGGAAAATTATATTGAGGATGAAGAATTAATGACAAATTATGATACAATTATGAAGCTGTCGCTTGAGAGAGGTTTTTACTTTCCAAGTTCAGAGATTTATTCTGATGCCCCCGCAGGATTTTGGGATTACGGACCAAATGGAGTAAATTTAAAAAATAAATTCATAGAATTATGGAGAAAGGAATTGATTAGAACGGATGGTATGGTGGAAATCGATGGTTCTCAAATTATGAGTAAGAGTGTATTCAAGGCTTCTGGACATATTGATAATTTTTCAGATCCAGTAATAAAATGCATAAAATGTAACCATACCCTACGAGCAGACAAGTACATAAACGAAAAAATCAATTTAAATATTCCAGAAGGATTAAAAAATGAAGAGATTGATACAATAATATTAAAAAATCAATTATTGTGTCCTAATTGTAGATCAAAATTTAAAAGTACAGAAAGATTTAATATGATGTTTAAAGTAGAAATAGGTCCAAATAAAGACGAAGCATATCTTAGACCTGAAACATGTCAGACAATTTTTGTTGATTTTTCACGAATATTCAAAGTTATGCGAGGTAGATTTCCATTTGCAGTTGGACAAATAGGAAAGAGTTTTAGAAATGAAATAGCACCGAGACAAAGTCTTTTAAGACTAAGAGAGTTTTATCAAGCTGAAATAGAGATATTTTGTAACCCAAATAAATTAAACAGTTTAGCGAAATTTGAAGAAATTAAAGACACAAATTTAAGAATTCAAATAGATTCAGAAATTAAAGAAATGACCGCAGAAGAGGCTTGGAAGAAAAAAATAATACCTAATAAATTAATTGGATATTACCTATCCCTGTTATGTTTATTTTATGAAAAAACAGGAATAAATATGAAAAAAACACGATTCAGAAAGTTAGCTGACGATGAAAAAGCATTTTATGCAAATATTGCTTTTGATTTTGAGGTTGAAACAAGTTTGGGTTGGTTAGAACTAGTTGCATGTAACTATCGTTCGGATTATGATTTGAAACAACATTCATTATTGAGTAAGGAGAAGATGGAGGTTATAGACCCTGAGACTCAGGAAAAAATTCTTCCTCATGTATTTGAATTATCATTAGGAATAGATCGAAGTGTATATACAATTTTGGAACATTCTTTTTTTCAAGATATAGATAATAAAAGAACGGTATTAAGATTAAATCCTCACCTAGCTCCAATTAGTATTGGAATTCTTCCTTTGATGAGAAATGAAGATATAGAAAATATTTCAAGACGCATTCACGATAATTTGAAAAGAAATTACGACACCTTTTATGATGCTTCTGGTTCGATAGGAAGAAGATATAGAAGATTAGAAGAAATAGGTGTACCATATGCAATTACTATTGATCATACTAGTAAAACTGACAATACTGTTACAATAAGGTATAGGGACACAATGAAACAGACAAGAATCAAAATAGATGAAATCAAGGATTTTTTCGATAAATCAATTTAAGTAGCACTTCTAATATCAACCTCTAGAAAGACAAGATATGAAATTAGATAAAGAAAGAATAATGAACAACTGTAAGAAAGACGTTGAGAGAGATGACCTTGCTTTCGAGAAATGGGTTATCATGGTAAAAGATTATGAAAATCACCAAAAAAAAGATCCTAAAATTTTTATAAGACAATTTATGGCAGAGGGATATTATGAAGCATATGACATAGCAAGATCGTATGCAGAAAGGTCAAAACTGGAGATAATATGGTTTAAAGAAAAAAGGCTATGTCCTGAATATTATTCAAAGTATTTTCCTTGGCTAGAATATTTTTGTACTTACTGCAATAGAAAATTTAATGATAAGGACCCGTTAGTTTGTAACATAAAAGGATGTCAAGCAATATTATGTTCTAGGAATTGTATTAACAATCATATCCAATTAAGACATAAAGAAAATATAGACTAAGGTAGTTAGGAAGAGTAATACTAAAACTATAAAAAGAAGTAGATCAGACTTTTATCAGTTCTGCATCAAAAAGCTGTTCTAGCAACTGTAATATTTCTTGTTCGATTTGTTGCCTTGGTAGTCCTAGTTGTTCTGAGAAGTGATCTGCTAATTGAGTGATGGTTTTTGTACCATCGCAAGAATCCCAAAATTTTACTATTGCATCATTTACCATAAAACTCTTGTTGTCATTGTTTATTAAGATGAAAGAACCATCTTCACCTTTGGAAAACAAACCTTGTTTCTGTGGCTTCGCTGTTTCATAGTCAATCTGAAATCGAAGTTTTGGTTTACCAAAACCTAATCGTTCCCTTGCCTGAGGATCCATTTTTTCGATTGTCCAGGGAGGATCCCATACTATATCCACATTTATATCACCAATACCATCTATTTTTTCCAAGTTTCGTTTTACATCACTCACCAAAGTATTGTGAAGAGGACATCCTCTTGTTGTCATCGTCATTTTAATATCAACATGATTTTTTTCATTCACGGTTACCCCATATATCAATCCCAGGTCAACTATATTCACGGGTATTTCCGGATCCATACATTTCTTTAACTGACTATAAACTTGATCTTTAGTAACAATTTGAGATGACATCTATAAAAAAATTATAGAGAAAGACGATAAAAATGTTATTGCATTTAATTTATTTTGTATTCATCATCATTTTTATATTCCTTTTATAAGGAGGAAAAATGAGACCTTTTTCCGTTATTATGGATGTGATAAGATCAGGAGGAGTAATATCAAACGCAGGATTTATTACTTTTATATTAGTAGGTGCAATTTTTTTTTCCCCTATCATTGTAACTTCTTCCTTAGAACGTTCTTCTATTACAATATCGTCAATATCATTCTTTAAATCAAAGCTAGATAATGGAGCAGCAACGTAAAACGGTATATTGTGGCTTTTAGCCAAAACAGCTATTTGGTAAGTTCCAATTTTGTTAAATACATGACCTGTATTCAAAATTCTGTCTGCACCCACTATAACATGTTTTATCCCTCCTTTTGTCATAAGATATCCAACCGCTGTGTCAGGAATGAGGCTAACATCAATATTGTCGTATTGCAATTCAAATGCCGTCAATCGAGAGCCCTGCATAACAGGTCTTGTTTCAGTAGCTATAACACGAATCTTCTTTCCAGATTCTTTAGCAGATCTTATTACACCTAATGCCGTTCCATATGCCACAGTTGCTAAAGATCCTGCATTACAATGTGTCAATATGGTGTCACCATCTGAAAAAAGAATTTCTCCTATACTACCCATTGATCTATTAATAAAAATATCCTCTTCTGCCATTTGAATTGCTTCGTCTAACATGATTTCCTTCACTTTAGAAACGCTCTGAATATTTTGTATCTTTTGCATTAAACGATCGAGACCCCATTGAAGATTAATTGCGGTAGGCCTAGTTGCCCTAAGAAGGTTATATGCTTTGTTTAAATCTTTTAGTAATGACCCAATATTGCGTGAATTGCTTCTTCTAGCTGCAAGAACTAATCCAAAAGCTGCCGCTACTCCTATGGCAGGTGCACCTCTAACTATCATTTGTTTTATTGCTGCAGCAACATCTTTGTAGCTTTTACAATATACATATGATAACTTTGTAGGTAATTTAGTTTGATCAATTAATAATAGAGAATCGTCCTTCCATTGAACTGTAAGAAGCATATTATTACCCTTCCTGTTAGACAATATGTGAAAAAGTAGAAATTTCACATATATTAATTTAAAATATCTTCATGTTTTCCCAATCCAATTATCGAATATACGTTATTTGAATGACCTTCTCTATCGAGGATTCCTCTTCCATCATATATTGGAACGTCAGTTATATCACTAGCTATGGTCTTGTACTCTAAATGATCTGTTAAGATCATTATTAAATCTGTTTTTTCTATTGATTTATAAAAATTGTTATAGAATGATGTATTTGGAAATTTTTTGATAGAATCGTCATTTTCAATTAACGGATCATGTACCCTTATTTCCTTAACTTTTAAAGTATTTAATACCTTTATAACTTCATATGTTGGTGATAATCTTGTATCCGTTACACCTCCACGAAATGCTAGACCTAAAAGAGTAATTATCAGGTTGGTGCATTTTTTAGATCTTACTAACTTTAAAGCCTGTTTGACACAATACTTGGGCATAGTGTTATTTATTACTCTCCCTAACTTGGTCATTTTACTATCTATTCCAAGATTCTTTGAACTATTTATTATAAATTGGGGGTATACCGGAATACATGCTCCTCCCACACCTACACCAGGTCTATGAATATGACAATAGGGCTGAGAGTTTGCAGCTGACCTCACTTCCCAGAAATCAATACCCAAATTTTCTGAATATATCGCCAGCTCATTTGCTAGAGCGATGTTTACATCCCTATAAACGCCTTCAAATAATTTTTCAGTTTCAGCGGATTTTATGTTACTCATAGATATAATTCCTCTCTGATAAATTCTAGAGAAAAGTTTTGAGCCAAATATTAAACTTTTTTTTCCATATCCTGAAATAATTCCAGGATAATTTGATTCTATATCCTCTATAGCTCTTCCCTCATATATCCTCTCTGGATTGTAGACAACATAAAAATCATCTTCTACCTTCAATCCACTATATTTTTCTAATATTGGGACAACTAAAGCCTCTGTTGTCCCAGGAGGAACGCTTGGGTTAAGGGAGACAATATCATTTTTTTTCAAACCTTTAGCAATTTCTTTAGTTACTGTTTTGACAGCCATTAAATCAGCACTACCATCTGGGGCCAAGACAGGGACACATATCATCTTTAATAGTGAATCACGTGATGCCTTGACCAAATCACTATATACAAAAAATCGTTTATTAAATATGCCTTCACTAAAAGCCTCACTAACTCCAGGTTCAGGAATGTTAGTTTTTCCTTTTTTTGCTAAATCCACAACTTTATTTGACTTATCAATCCCTATTACATATGCACCTGAGCGAAGCCAAGTAGCAGCAAGAGGAGATCCCACATGGCCTAATCCGTATATGGATATCTTATAGTGACCTGAAGATATTTTATTATCTAGTTCCAATAAAAATGAGTCGAAGTTAATTTGATCAAAATTCTTTTTTACTTTTTTATTATTTGGTTTACTAATTTTTACATTATTCATGATTTTTTAATTAATATTGCATTATTTGTTTTTTTTTACTATATACTGATTCCTAATGAATGAAATTAATGGGATTTATTTTAATAACACAAGTATTTTATGACCCTCGCGTAATAATTGAGTGTTGTCGAGAACCAATTTTCAAGATCATACAATCTGTACTCTTGGATCTCACTGTTCTTTACAGGTTTTAAAAGGTGCCAAAGATGAGGGTTTTAAAACATTATTAATATGTGAGAAAAAAAGAGAAAATCTATATCGAAGATTCTCATTCATTGACGATTTTATTATAGTTAATAAATTCAGAGATATATTGAAAGAAACGGTCTTTCAAAAATTACCCAATGAAAAAGTATACATGATACCTCATGGGACGCTAATTTCTAATTTCCAGATAGACGAGATAGAGAATCTAGACGTGCCATTTTTTGGAAATAAATATATTCTCAGATGGGAGGCAGACAGAGAATTAAAACAAAAAATAATGCAGGAAGCAAAACTATCGACTCCAAGACCAATTAAAAACAAAAAGCTTATAAAAAAACTTTCAATCGTGAAATTGCATGGAGCGGCAGGAGGTAAGGGATATTTTCTTGCGTGGAATGAAAGAAGTTTTCATGAGGCATGTAATAAATTAATTAAACAAAAAGTAATTAAAAGTGAGGATGATCTTTATATTCAAGAATATATTTTAGGTATTCCCGTTTATTTACAATTTTTTTATTCTCCGATAAAAAAAAATACAGAACTCATTGGTATTGATAGAAGATATGAATCAGACATTGATGGCATAGGACGTGTTCCAGCACATATTCAACAAAATATTAAGTTGGATCCATCATACAACGTGATAGGAAATTTTGCCCTTGTATTAAGAGAATCACTCTTACAAGACGTTTTTTTAATGGCAGATAGATTTGTGGATGTAACGAAAAAATTGGTATATCCAGGTATTCCAGGACCTTTCTGTCTTGAAGGTATTTATGATAGTGAGGGTAATTTCACGGTATTCGAGTTTTCAGCTAGAATTGTTGCAGGAACTAATCTCTTTATCAATGGATCACCTTACTCTGATTTATTATTTGATGAGCCAATGAGCATGGGGAGAAGAATTGCAAGAGAGCTAAAAATAGCTATAAACACAAATATGCTCTCAAAACTGGTTACATAGTTTAATATCAGATTTATTTATTAACCTCCCGTCATTTTAGTAAATTTATTAATCTTCTGCGTGGTAGATATATAATCCAAATTAGCCAGTGCCACTTCAGCAGATTTTCTTACTTCGCAGCTTTTATCATTCAATGCACGGGTTAGTGTTTCTCTCGCTTCCTCTGAGCCTATTACTCCTAAGGCTATCGCTGCTTCATGTCGAACGAAAAAACTAGGGTCTTTATCTACTGCCTCACATAATGGTTTTATCCCGCTAGTAAACCCTAGCTGACCAAGAGAAAAAGCTGCTTCATGTCGCACCAATTTATCTAAATCATTTTTCAAAACAATGCTTATGGGTATTATAGATTCTTCACCTGCCATATCTGCAAATATACAGACAGCTCTAGTTCTAATGACGTGATCAGGATGAAAAAGTAAATTCCTGAAAAAATCTCTGTTATTGACGTTGAATTCGTTTTCCATCTTAGCAAGCATTAAAAGTCTCTCGTTACAATCCATCTTACTTGTCAGTTCAATATTTAGATATTTTTAAAAATTTAATTCTTATTAATTTTCATACGTTATTATACTGTTAAAAATATTAGTCTTTTATGCGTGTAAGATATTGGCATCTTAACATTCAAGAAACACTTAAATGCAATTATCCACTGGAGAAAATAAATCACTGGGAAATAAAGTGCCTTTGTGGAGAATATCAGCATTTTGGAGTATTTTGGTTTAAGTATGGTACGCCTTTTGATAAAGAACCAGTTCATGGTATTTGTTTTTATTACAACGAAATAGAAGAAAAAATTGTAAAAGAATTAACAGAATATCTCTCAAGATTATTTGGTGGAAAGGTATTATTTAGACAGACTAGGGTTTTTCTTCAGGGATCCAAAGTATTATTTGATCCTAAATCAATTGGAAAATTAGCTAATGATTTGAGTCTAAAATTTAATGTACCTGTAGAGATAACTATTGAATTAGAAAAAATATCAGATGAAGAAATAACTGAAAACAATTTTAATTTTCCTGCTAAAAAGGCGTTGCCCATTGTAGGGACAGATTAATTGTTTCAATAACTGTATTTTATACGTATTAGATTTTTTTCTTGACAAAAAATTTTTTAATTTCCTAGAATTGAATTTAATTTATTGACTAAAGTATACATACTTACAGGTTTACTTATAAAATCTAAGACATCCACTGAAGGAATTACTTTACTAAACTCTTCTTTATTGATTTCAAACGCTGTTATAAAAACTACTTTCATATCCGGATGATTTTCTTTTATTCTACGGAATAGTTCAAATCCATTTATCTTTGGCATCCTTATATCTGTAAGAACAAGGTCGTAGTAGTCAACAGGATTATTTTTTAATGAATTTAATGCTTCTTCTGCATCCATGAACGTGTTCACCTGAAATTTATTTTTGGATTCTAAACCTCTCTTAATAATTGACAAAATGTCTCTTTCATCATCAACAACCATTATTCGTGGTGGAATGTTCCTGCTCTTGGTGACACTCACGATAATTTTATCAATATTATCCTACTAAAAATGTTATCTATTTTCATGAAGTTTATTTTTTAAAATACGTTAATAATTTTGTGAATTATTTATGTAATATTGATATTACCGTAATTAACATCTAAGAAAATGCATGATAAAATAAATAATGAATATTTAGATATGCTTAGTAGAGAAAAAATATCTGAGTTTAATGAATTTCGATTAAAGAATCTGACATTTAGACCCAATTTATCTGGCCAAGACTTTTCCCGCAAGGACCTTACTAACGCTTATTTGAATGGAGCAATATGTGTTAAAACTAATTTCAATAATTGCATACTTGAAAAAACTAATTTTGTTCAAGCTGAATTAAATGGATCAAATTTTGAATCTGCAGATTTAACTGAAACATTATTCATGTACGCAGAAATGAAAGATTGTCGATTGATAAATTGCAATATGAATAAGACAAATTTTATGTGGGCAAATCTCCAGAATTCGGATTTAGCTGGTAGTAAACTTGATGGAACGATATTTATAGAAGCATATTTACAGAATACGAATTTAGATAACTTAAAAATTGAAAATGCATTTATAAAATTTGCTAAACTTGGCAATGGAGAAGATAGGGTTAATAAACTATTAAAGTAATCTCTATTCATATCAAGTTGATCAAATAAAGATATTTGAATGATTGAAAATGAGCAATCGAAAAGCAATATTACTAGTAGACGATAAAGAAGAAACAAAAATCGCAAAAGAGATTCTATTTGTAAACAATATTGATTTTATCGAATATCATATTAGCAAATTTGAAGAAAGTTGTTGTGGGGAACTACCTACAACTAAAGCTCCTTCTATTATCGCACCAGAAGGAGTGTTTAAAGGAATTGATGGTATAAAAGAATTTGTTATCTTAAAAACATAACGATTTTATTTTGGTAATAAACAACAATAAAGAACATCTTAGTATTATAAAATAAAATTGAATTTAAAAACAAAATTGTGTCCTAACTGCTCTAGCATTTTTGATTAAAATATCTTTAGACATTTAGAAATATATTGCAAAAATGATGAATCAAATGTTAAAGGTGGATAAATGTTTTGTTTGGAGAACAAATTTTTAGTTCTTTTAAAAATATTGAGATTGAATTTGATCTGTCGTTTTATTAGTTAGTAACTTGGTTCATTTCACTTATGTGTGAAAGGTGGATAAAAGTAATATTATTTACCATATTATGGTTACAATATAACAATATTTTAGTCTTCCCGAATTTTTGACAGGAATTGAGATAGACGGTAGATATACATGTTTTCACACTTATGGATATTTTTATTTGGAAGAGAATAAATGATTTCCTTCATTAGTATGTCAGTTTTATTATTAAATAATATAACGTTTGGCGGAATATATGAATTCGTGAACCTCAAAAACATAATGTTTTTTATACCGAATAATCTGTTTTCAGATGGTGGGTATTAACAAGTTAGATTTAAAATCATTAATTGGAAACTATAAAGACTTTCCTAAGAAAGGAGTGATGTTTAGAGACGTTAATCCGCTTTTCAGAAACTGGAAAGTAACTCAAGAAATATCTAAAGAATTTATTAAGAAAAATGAGTCACAAGAAATAGATCTGATAGCAGGAATTGAGTCCAGAGGTTTTACTGTAGCCTCTTTACTCGCAGCAAATTTTAATAAAGGAATCGTCTTACTTAGAAAAGCAGGAAAACTTCCAGGAGATACAATAAGAAAAAATTATGAGATAGAATACGGCAATGCCATGATTGAAATTCAGAGAGACGCTGTAAAAGAGGGGCAAAAAATTCTGATTGCGGATGATTTAATAGCCACCGGTGGTACTGCAGCTGCTGCCGCAGAATTAATAGAAGAGATTGGAGGAAAAATTTTTGGATTTGCTTTTATTATTGAATTATCTTATCTTAGGGGAGCAGATAAACTCAGGGGTAAAGGTTATGAAGTTCGCTCATTGGTGAAATATGATGAATAGAAAAATATCCGAGAATATCAACATAGGAATAATTGGAGGAACAGGAATTTATGATCCTAGTCTTTTCAATGTTATTGAAGAAAGAAAAGTTAATACCCCTTTTGGAGAACCTTCTGATAAAATAACAATATGTTCTTTAGGTGATAAAAAAATTGCTTTCATACCCCGACATGGAAAAGAACATAGATTACCGCCTCACAAAATAAATTTTCGTGCAAATATTTGGGCATTAAAAGATTTAGGGGTTAAAACAATTTTGGCTCCTTCAGCTGTAGGAAGTCTAAAAAAAGAATTTAAACCAGGGAATATCGCTATACCTGATCAATATATTGATTTTACCAAAAAAAGGGAATATACTTTTTATGACGGAGGGATAGTTTGCCACATCTCTCAGGCAGAACCATTTTGCAATGATCTTAGGGAAATCATTTGCCGACAACTAGAAAAGCTAAAATTTTCATATCATTATAAATGTACTTATGTTTGTATCGAGGGTCCGCGATTCTCAACGAAAGCAGAATCGAATTATTATAGAAATGTATTAGACGCAAATATTATAGGTATGACCTTAATTCCGGAATGTATTTTGGCTAGGGAGATGGAAATTTGTTATCTTTCAATTGCGACTGTAACTGATTACGATGTCTGGGCAGACGTACATGTAACTTCTAGAGAGATCGTAAAAACATTAAGTAAAAATGTTGAAAAATTAAGAACATTATTGTTAAATACGATACCAAAAATATCAGAAAAAAGAGACAATTGTAGTTGTGGCAAATCCCTTGAAAATGCTTTAATTTAATTCATCCTTAAATTTTAATTAAATTGTTCTTAGCACTAAAGATTTAAAGTTGCTTCTTTCAATCTGGTTTTTCTATATTTTGAGGAAGGATTACATCGCCTTCAATTAACTTTCTCTGTACTGTTAATTGTAACTCTTCTGGATCTACACCCATTTTTTTAATTTTTGAGATAGATGTATTTGAAAGTTTTATGCTTACGTTATGTCCTCCAATCCGACCGAAAGCAACAGAGGTAAACCTAAAACGATGATTATTAAGGATCACAAATCCTTGAAGTTTACTAGCAACTTCTCCTCCAGAACAGCTGGTAATAAACACATCAATCTTTAGATTGTTTTCTTCTCGAAAATAGCTCATTTAGTCTTTATCTCTTTTGTAACTTCTACTGTTCTATTCACATTCTTTTCTACTAGGAAACTCCACCAGTCATTATCATCGATATGATAATCCTTTACAACAGTTTTAACATAGGTTTCATCATCTGTATCATAAAAACTGAAAAGACCTTCTTTAACAAGCTTTATTAGTTTCCATCTGTCTTTACCAAGTCTCTTTTTATTTATGACAACTGCCCATTTTTGATAATTTTCTATTTTAGGCATTCCTATATAGTCAACAATGTCTAGAACACCCAGTCGTTTTTCCTCACAAAATAATTCTTTGGTAATCACACTTCTCCAAATATCAACTGCTCCGATAGTTCTGCCATTTTCATTTATGTTTATTACACCGAAGTAAACAATCTTGTCGTTGTTTTCTGAATTTTGTCTACTCATTATTCATTCATTACATGACAATTATCCTTATTTAGTTCTTGCAATATCATATGGATGTTCCAAAAATAATCCAAGACTATCTATAAGAGAATTTTTCTTGAATTCAACGTTTTTTTCTTCACATAATCTCTTGTACCTATTAATGACTGCAAATCGAGGATGAAATACCTCGTAGAGATCTTGAGAATATTCTAACAACATATTTTTAGAGATTAAAGAAACGATTAATTTTTTGCAAGTATTTATAGGGATACTATAATGATCAGATATTTCTTTAATACTCTTCATACCCTCAATTATTATATAAAGAAAAATTTTTGTTTCTTCCTCAGATAATTCAAGGTTTTGTTTTAGTAAATTTATTAATTTCGATATGTCCTTCAATATTTTTATTTTAAATACAATTAAATATTAAACTTTGATTCATCTCAATATTAATTACAAAAACACTAAGAAAGACTCTTGTTTACCAGTTTTTGACAATCTACCAACACGCTTTTTGAATTATCATATGTGATTCTCTCTAAAGTATCCACATACTCGGCCCATTTGAATCCTATGTGTTCATCAGAAAGAACAACCTTCAACGTATTAGTTTCTGCTAAATAATAAATCACATGTTTTGAAATCAATTTGTTATCACGTTTATATTTGTAAAAAATCTCTTTCCTAAAATTATTTTGGAGAGTAATATTTGTTATTCCTGTTTCTTCTTTTATTTCTCTAATGACTGTTTCAATTTCGCCCTCGTTTTCTTCTTTGTTGCCTTTCGGAAAATCCCAATGTCCTGAAACATAATTCAATAATAAATAAAGAATCTTATTGTTAATTATAGTATACACAACTGCGCCCACAGAGGATTCGTTCATCTCACACCGTCAATTCGACTCAATTCTAATCAAGAATTGCGTTTCCAAATGCAACGTGGGCATTTGTACGTTATCCTCAAGTTCCTTTTACATCTCCTGCAGTGACTGCAGTCACTTCAAAATCATCTTCTGTTAAATCACTTTCCTTATATGGTGGCAGATAGTCATGTATTTCCATCCACTCCTTAGAACTCATAAAGTATGAACAAAACCATTTCTTAGCAACAGCATCAAAAAATCCATGCTCATACATAAAATTACCTTGACTATCAGGTATATTTTTATGTTTTAATTTTTTCTCATTTTCCAAATCTTCTTACCCTATTTTGATAAGTACGTATTGCTCTGATGAGGTCAATCTTTCTAAATTCAGGCCAAAAGACATCCATAAAGATCAATTCGCTGTAAGCACTTTGCCATAAAAGAAAACCACTCAACCTTTTTTCCCCAGATGTTCTTAATATCAAATCCGGATGAGGTTGGGGCAAATGAGATGTATAAAGGCATGATTCAATAATTTTTTCATTTATATCATCTATTTTAATTACTCCAGAAATAACCATTGAACTAATTTTTTTAATGGCATCAAGTAATTCCTTTTGTCCACCGTATGCCACTGCTATATTTAAAAACATTGAACCGTATAACATAGTTTCTTCTTCCAAAATATGAAGTATGTCTTGAAGATCTTTTGGTAAAAGATCTATATTTCCAATCGCTTTAATTCTCATTTGTTTTTCATGAATCCTAGAATCATCTCGCAATTTACAGAGTTTACCATATAACAAAGAATAGATATTTTCGAGTTCATTATCAGCTCTTTTCAGATTCTCATTCGAGAGAACATATACAGTCGTAATTTTTATCTCCAAATCATAAATCCAATTCAATAGATCTTCTGCTTTATCCGCGCCAACAAAATGTCCTTTATCTATTCCGATAAGATTATATTTTGCCCATCTACGATTGCCATCCAAGATTATTGCAATGTGCTTAGGGAGAGGTTCTCTAATAATTCGAGATTCTAACCATCTTTCATAAATTTTATAAATGCCAGTTAATTTAAAGAGAAATTCAAAAATATTTTGTGAAGAGTAACCTATATTCATTTATTATTTTTCGATTATTATCAAAATAATCAATGCTTATTTATTTTATAGGATTCGCTATGATTTTAAGGATTCTCCATCTTTTCTATTTCTATAATATTGATAAAGGAACGTCGCTGCAACAAGAGTAATTGCGAGACCGATTAACAATGAAGAGATCAAGTTGAAAGGACTTGTACCTTCAGTAAGTACTGAAGTAAATTGTAAAATTGGGTAATATAACAACACCAATATTACTATCCTTAATATATCAGACATCGTTCTGATACTGCCCTTAAACCAATTGCTGAGTAAAGTGCCAGCCATAATTGTCCCGATTCCAATCCACATCAACAGAATTGTACCTCTGATAAAACTTCCCACAATTTCTTTATTCGTAATAATCTCGTATGACTTCATATCATCCATAAAAATTCCTTCTGGAATATGAGATATGCCATTAACCACAGAGACCACAATTATCAACATTCCTGCGACTATTGAAAAAATCCTAATGAAACTAGTTGGATTTGGTTTTCCCAATGACCCAATAGATTTATCAATATCAAACGCCCTGATGATGAATGCACCTCCAAGAATGCTCAATACTAGAGCTATTGCCTCCCTTGTTAATCCAAAGATTGTTGCTATCCCACTGGCTACCAATAGAGCACCGGGAACACCCAAAAAAAATCTTGAGTATCTGGGATCATAGACTAGCATCTTTACATACCTAGCAAAAACGGCGTACGAATATTCTACGCTTCGACTATGTCTAATTACAACTCTATGAATTGAAATAACCGGAATTAACGACTGGATTACAGGAATAACGGTCTCATCATCTTCCCCATCAGAAACAATAACAGAAGCATCCGCTTTAAAAACATCTACAATAAATTGAATTTCGGAACCGATTTTTTCATCTCCCTCGATTCCTCTGTTATATTTACCAGCAACTAACGCTACTTCAGCTTGATATCCTCGTTTAAGAAGATCTTCATATGTCTTTACTGCTGCAAAAATGGCGTTTGCATCAGAATCTTCAGGATCTTCTATTGCCAATCGGGTACCGGCATTAATACAAGAATCCCTTCCTATAACAGGTGTTTCTATTCCACCTTTTGATCCTATATCATCATCCCTATCTATACATAATACAAGTATACGATCATATTTTCTATTTTGTTTAGTTAATAAATCTCCTCTTGATAAACTTCGGTAATCATCATTTTTTGACAAAAGGAGTCATTTATAAAATTCGTCAATGACATTAATTAATTTAACTAATAAAAATGATTTTCAGGCTGTTAATTTTTTATTTTTTAAAATATTTCTATTTATCTGTTTAAAAATATAAAATCTAAAACCCATTTATCTTTTTTATTTAAAGTTTTCAATCCGACATATAAGAAATAATAAGTATAGTACTTACCAAAGGCTAAAACTACTTACAAAAATAAAACCTACATTCTACATATATTGCAAATCATTTTCTTCTTTCCAAAGATTGATTCGCTGGTGAAACCAAGGATAAAAGCTGGTATTTTTATCTTCAAATTGTTTTTTTATAATTTTAGCAATCGTTTTAGATACTTCCCCAGGTTCACCGTAAATTTCTTTTTTATTGTTTAAAGATATTCCAAATCCTTCAAATTTATCATAAATATTATTTATCATTGATGGAAGCCATTCAGAGTTTATTGGAGGAATAAGTAAATTACTCTTGGCATCAAAAATCGTTTCAGGACGATCAGTATTTAATCTAATAGTTAAAGAAAGAACATTTTTAAAATATAGTAATTCCTCTTGCATAGAACCTGAATCCGTCATCTCAGCCCAACAATTACCGCTATCAAGGAACTCTATTACTTGTCCATACTCTTTCCACAAAGGAGTAGTTAAAAATTTTTCTGGAAATTCTTTAGATAATGATTTAATTTTATCTTCTAGACCGTAAAATTTTAATGCTGATTTAGTAGCATTCAGCATTACCAAGATGACCTTATGATCAGAATACTTTATAATATTAACAAGTCCATGAATTATGGATTTGAATCTATGTTCTGTTAAATTTTCTCTCCTATGTATATCCATTCTAATCCATTTTCCTTTTTCAAGTTGAGGATAACAATCAAAAATACTTCTGTTGACCTTTTGTTTCCTTTTTAGATGGATAGCATCTACTACCGAATTTCCAACGACATGAACAAATTCTTCAGGATATCCTTCTCTAACGAGGTTATCTTTATTGAGCTGAGTTGGTGCAAAAAAATACTGTGTTCCTGCTGAACATATCCAAGTATCTATCTGTTCTGGAAAAGGTTCTTCTCTAGCTACAAACCACTTTCCGTGTAATTGTTCATGTACAAATTTTTCTACAATATCCAATGTCGGTTCTTGATTAACCTTAATTTTTTTCATAATTTCGGGACTCATCGATCTTAATCCCGCTTCGTTTTGGGCTACTTTTTGTCCCATTCCAAAAACCCAAGCAAGAGGGGCAATCCCTGCAACTAATGTATCTCCATGAACCACAGGGAGAAGTTTGGATGTCGAACCGAATTTTTCTTTGCAATAACGCCCTAATGATCCGAATTTAGTAATCAAGTCACTTGCTTTTTCCATTAGGTCACCTCTGATCTGCAAGTCACAGCCTACTGATTCTTCCAGTTTAAATTCTTTTATACCAAACCCTAAAATATCATCAAAATGTTGTCCTGTATCAATTACAAATACTGGAAGTTTTTCTCTTTTGGCTTCCACAACAAGAGGAGCTTGTTTGTAGAAATCAGGTTTAGTACCTATTACAACAGAAAGGATAGGACTGTTATCCGTTTTAGCTTTTGAAAAAATATCGGTTAATAAATCTGTATTAATTTTTATTGGTAATGTTTGTTTTGACGTATCAATATGCGCAATGCCATCACTTTTCAATTAAATTTATCTGATCTAACTCCTTTCTTGGATTTTATGTAAATAAGGAATCCAATAATAAATATTCCTATACCTGCTATCACAAAAACGTATGGTATGTAAATAATTAGGTTTTGGAAGAATTCAGATGGTATATTTGAAGAAATACTCAAAGAGACAAACATTCCTACTATCATCAAAACCCCGCTAACAGAAATCAATATCCCACCTATTTCACTCCCGTAATTCCTAGAGAGTGCATAAACTATCCCAGCAAGAATAATTGACGGAGCTCCAGAAATGGATACAGTTTTAAATAATACTCCTTGGATATCTACAAATCTATCTGGACCTAATTTGTCTGGACCTACCAAAAAAAGATAGAAAGATGATATCAAAAGCACGAACATAATTGCTAGACCAAACGAACCTAATGCTACCCATATTTCTAAAGGAAAGTTTAATTTCATAATATATCACGACACGCCTACTTCTATCACAACACACCTACTAATTTAGCAATCTCTTTTCTGGAAGCCGATCCAAGCTCTGCCGCTGAAGTTTCAGGTAAAACATTATTAACGAATACTCCAAATCCTTTTTCCAAGCCACTTAAAGCATATAATTGTGGGAATACTTCAATATGCCAATGAAATTGTCTACTATTCTTTTTTTCCGGAGATAGTTGAAAGATGAGATTAAATGAAGGGTTTTTTAAAACCGATGACATACCTCCAATAGTAGCTCTAAGAATCATAGCCAGATCAAAAACTTCTTTCTGAGAAATTTTGGTTAATGTAGTGGAATGTTTTTTGGGATATATGCAAAATTCATATGCATATAATGATGCCCACGGACAAAACGCAAGAAAATTATCTGTTGCGAGAACTTGTCGCGGTCCATCAGATTCAGTAGAAATAGCAACGCATGAAGGACATGTTCCGTTTTCATTCACGAATCTGTGAGATAATAACGCTTTGGACTCGATCGTAGGCGGAACTTCTGAGAAAGTAACTATATCTACGTGTGAATGGTCTATCTTCGTTCCCGAGAACGGTCCACTATTTATAAAAGCCGAGACATAGGTAACCTTTTTTTGAGTATAAAGCCACCTCATCCTATCTTGCAAAACCAAAAGAACATTTGACCATTGTTCGACGGAAATCTGAGAAAAATCTTCTGAATGGTTTGGTGTAGCAACTAATATTTGATGATATCCATAGGCGGGCTCACTATACAATGGTTTTTCCGTATATAATGAAGAATTATTGGGTACGAGGATTGGATACTTACTGTTAAAAACTCTAACATCCCAATCTTTAATAATATTGCCTTCTGAATCTGACAATCTTTGAAGCATGCCACCCTTAATTACCAATGAAACAAGCGAAGGTTCTGTTAGATGCTCATTACCCGGACAATAAGGACATTCATTCATGGTACTTTTTTTTATATCATTAACTCTATCAGGAAAAATTACAAATTTATCCATAACATAATCCTTTCTTAATTCTCCCAACGTAATTTTCCTTCTAAAACGTCATTTCATCCTTTAATTAAAGGTTCTGGATCTGATGATAAATATTTTAAGAAAAATAAACAAAAATAGTTTTAGAAAAAATTAACAACTGTAATTTCACTTTTGATAAGTATGTTGTGAAAAGATTTTCAGAACCATAAGTTTAAAATATAGTTTCTGAATTGATAGAATTGATAAAATAGTATGACAATGCCAAAAGGTTTTGGATCAAATCCTAGTACCACGGGAAAGAGAAGTTTTACCGACTGGTGGACCAATGTTCCCTCAGATTTAAAACAAAAAGCCAGAAAAGGAGACGAGAGTAATAAACCATTATTAAATCAAGTGAATTATGTTTTATTACATCTTCATCTTGCCGGAAAACATGACGCAAAACCATCACATGAAGAATTAAAAGATTGGTTGCATAGTGGTCAAGTAGACGTCCTTAGAAAATAATCCCACAGTCTTTTTTTTCTTTGGTTATGAAAATAAAATGTGAGTTTGATTTAATTATTTAAGTAGAAATAGAATTTAAAGATTCTGGATAATCTACTTATAGATAATTACATATTAAGTCTAATCAAACTCAAAGATTAAAATGTAATCATTTGAATTCGTTCTGCAATATTTCTTTTTTCTTGCTCATATCAAAAATCTTATCAGTATGAGACAACGCATCATTGCGAGGTTTTTTAAAAATCATCGACTGAACCAATAAGTGGTTCTCTGGAATTACCATGCCAGTCTGATCATCTGAATATGAAAATTTTAAAACATCATCTTGGCTTCTTATCAAACTTTCATGAATATGGACCATATTGGTGTCACCGTGAGTAAATCCTAAATCCAATGCGGTCTTCCTTACATCAAGAGTACCCTTAGCAGAGTTTAGAATAGCAACCCCAAATTCATTATGAAATATTTCTAATACTTGATCTTTTAAAGGGGCTTTATTTTTAAATCTTATAAGTATCTGGTGTAAATGCATCATTCTAGAAGGAACCTTGAAAGCTTCAACGTATAGGTTGGCTGCAGGAATAAAATCTTTGACATCGTCTTGATGGTGGGGATGCGAATCCCATTCTATCGAATCTTTGACTTCTTTCGAATCCTCTAAATCAGCCCATCTTCTAATAAGATTAACATCATATCTTATAATATCATCACTGAATTTCTCAATCAATGGTTGCATAATTCTCCCCATCCCAGAAACGTTACAACTTCCTTGCATCACATATGATTTTCCTGATGCTTTATCATAATTTACTCTCGAATTATGTATCATATCAGCAACTGAATATTCTCCTAGTCTATCTTCCCCTCCTTGAAATATTGCCTTTTTTTTCATTGGAACGTACAACATTAGTTTATTTTTATATCCCATCCCCTCTTTTGCCGCGTCAATAATCACTTCAGAATCACGAATTCCATCTTCAATATAACCCGCAAATTCTAATTTTTTGCTCGCAAATTCATTTTCTGAAGTTTTAGGGATAAAAACTCTGTAACCTTTAGATATCGCTTCTTTAGCCCTTTCATCAGCACTATACTTTGCTATTCCCACCAACTCAATTTCCTCATCTACGCTAAAATATGTTGCCAATCTTCTACCAATATTACCATAACCGTTAATGAACAATTTTACCATTCTAACCACTAAAATCTTATTTGATATATGAAATTATTATACAATATATTTTTATTTCTAAACAATATTTGGAAGTTTGTTATTATTTGTGGATTTACAGAAAATTATAGAATTACCTTTATCGGCTTATGTTTAGGATAACTTTAATAATTCAATGCTTGATAGTAAAGTAACCAACATTAATGAAACTATTAATTATCGATAATTACGATTCTTTCGTTTATAATATTGCTCAATTAATTGGAAAAAAGAATATCGAGACTCTGATATATCGAAATGATAAAATTGCATTAAAAACGATAGTAAAATTGGATCCTGACGGAATTATATTATCACCAGGTCCTGGAACTCCAGAAAATAAAAAATATTTCGGAATTTGTGATAATATCATTAAAGTACTTGGAATGAAAATCCCGATTTTGGGAATATGCTTGGGTCACCAAGGTATTGCGTCTGCTTTCGGTGGAAGAATACTTAATGCAAAGAAAACAAGGCATGGTAAGACAAGCCAGATTTTTTTTATGCCAGATCCTATCTTTGATGGACTAAAAAATCCCTTCGTTGCAACTAGATATCATTCTTTAATAGCAGATAAAAAAACTCTTCCAAAGTGTTTGAAAGTTATTGCAAATTCATTAGATGATAATGAAATAATGGCACTCACACATGAAAAATATCCAATAAAAGGAGTACAATTTCATCCCGAATCGATCCTGACTGGTGAAGGTATTAAGCTATTAAGTAATTTTATCACATTTACTAGAAAATGACAATTGATTCTTACTCGCAAAGCCTGAGTCAATCCATTAAAAAATTAGAAAGAAAAATAGATCTCTCTTATTCTGAATCTTATGATATGTTTAAAAGAATTATTAATCGTGAGCTCACCAATCTTGAAGTTTTTTCGATCTTAAAAGTATTGGCCAACAAGGGAGAATCTGTTGATGAAATAATAGCTTTAGTTGATCTTATTTATGATAAAGCAATAAAGATAACACCGAATATCAAAGGAAGTTTAATTGACATTTGCGGTACAGGTGGCGATAAAATAAATACTTTTAATATAAGCACCGCATCAAGTGTAGTTGCGTCAGCTGCTGGATGCAAGATAGCAAAACATGGCAATAGATCCTCCTCTGGAATATGTGGAAGTTCGGATTTTTTGGAAGCAATAGGTTTGGATTTGATAAAAGCGTCAGAAAATGCTTCAGGTTCTATCGAAACTATAGGGATAGGATTTCTCTTCGCACCATTTTTTCATCCAACTTTAAAAAGTCTATCGAAACTTAGGCAATCTATCGGTATGAGAACTATTTTTAACATCGTCGGTCCGTTGTGCAATCCGTGTACCAATCTTACTGGACAAGTAATTGGAGTGTATGATAGCATGCTCTCTGAAAAGATAACAAAGGTAGCCTTAAAAAAGCATAGAAAATACATGATTGTTTACTCTCTTGATGGCGTTGATGAGTTGACAAATAGTGGAATGAATAATATTACTATAGTTGACAAAGGAAGGATCGATAAATTTGAGTTTTTTTCAACGAATTTTGGCATTACGAATGCTCCAATTGAAAAAATGTTGATAAAAAACAAGGAAGAATCTATCAGATTAACTTTGCAAGCAATTTATGGGACAGCAGAAAAAGAAATAGAAGATATAGTAGTTATAAATTCCGCGGCCTCTTTAATAACAGGAGATATTGTAAATAACTTTAAAGACGGGATAGAAATTTCTAGGGAATCGATAAAAACTCAAGAAGCCAGAAAAAAACTCGAAACCCTAATAGACAAATATGGAGAGAAAGAAAAATTGATCGAGATAGAAAAAAAATTAGAATTATCATGATATAGATACGTTACTTGTTATCTCCAGCTCATAGATAGGTAAAATAGAATAATTAGAAAATGAAGAGAAAATAATATTTGCGATGAAGCAAATATTTATATGAGTATAACAAAAGAATCCAAATATTGAGCTTTCAATTAACAACCTTGCAAGATAAAGAGAATATCCTACTTGGAAGGAGAGAAGTGAAATATTTCATAAAGGAAGCGGCTGGTAAATTAAGCAGGTTAGAATTGATAAATTCAATAGAGAAGAGCCTTGGGGTACAAAGAGATAAAATTTATCCAATTGAATTAAGAACTGAAAAAGGCAAAAATGATGTCCATGCACTAGTGTACATCTACGACAAAAAAGAGCAGTCTGAAAGACAGCTACCTAAGTATCGAATACTTAGAAGGCTTTCAAAAGATGAAAGAAAAAAAATAATAGACGAAGAGAAAGCAGCTAAACTAAAGGCAAAACAGGCTGCCAAAGCAGATGCGAAGTAAATCAGTTCCTGGTGATAGAGATGGTCGACACAAAGAAAAATAAAGATTCTAAAATTTATCAATTCTACAAACTTGAGAATGATGTAGTAAAAAGAGTTAGAAGAGAATGTCCCAGGTGTGGAAAGGGAATTTTCATGGCTGAACATAAGGACAGACATACATGTGGAAAATGTGGATTTACTGAGTTTCTTCATAAAAAGCAATAATAAATGCTTCTGATGATGATTAGTATTGGGTTAATAAATTAAAAGTAACAGAAATTCATTAGCTCTTCCTAAGGGTATTACTATAAATTATATTTTTTCAGAAAATAAAAGTGTTAGAAAATTTAAGATTAGAATACTTTTTTTTTCTCTTTATTACAAGTTTTTCATTTCATTTTTTTTAAAATTGTTTTTATGTTGTGAGAAGAAGGAACATTTCAACAACAAAAGATACTTCTTTATTTAAATTATTTCATCTTTCATTTTTAATTATCAGATGCTATCGTTAAGACATAAAAAGCCAGATAAATATTTTGTTCTGGTCACCATATTATCAATAATTATAATTGTCCGTAAGAGAATTCTATCAGTTAATTCTTTTTTAAATTGTTGGATGAAGTACTTTTTAATAAAGTGAACTTTTGAAACATTATTGATCAACTAGGCTAAACAAGAGATAACAAAATAATTAACCTTCTTTCACTCATTATTTTCAAAACTTTAATGTTAAATAGGCTACATTGTAATATTTTTAATATATAATAAATTATTTGAGATGCAGTTCTAAAATTACCAAATATTTTAAGCTGATTAAGAAATAATTTTCCATGATAGTCTTTAATATCAAAATGAGACCAAGAAAAAAATGAAATAGCGTACTTTGGCTAATTGTTGCCATACCGCTGTAAAAAATTCAAAAGTTATTACGATTATCTTTCCAAAATATATCTTAATCTATTTTTAAGACTAGGCTCGACTTGAAAATTCAAAATAGAGGACACTGGTATTGAAATATTATTATCTTCTAGGCGAATTTTTTTAATCATCAATCCTCTGTTTATCCAATTTTTGACAACCTGCTCTTCCAAATGTACATCCTTAAACCCATCTTGAAACTTATTTTTTAAACATGTCAAGAGAATGTTGTCGTTTTTGAATAGTTTCTTTGCATCAAATAACCGTTCAAAATCATCATATTTTTCTTCATAGAAAGTACTTTTTACATTATCTGAATGAATGTTCATTTTCATAAAACGATTTACTAAACTCACATAATGTAAAAACTCATGTGCAAGTATCGTATGTATCGAACTCTTCAATCCATAGACGACAAGAGGAGCCGTTATCTGAATAAAAATAGATAAATCTCCCTTACTATTAATATCTGGAATTGTTCTAGCAAAAAGGAGACCGTACTGGTCAAACTCTATCAAGGATGACGATACTACAAGACTGGGTTCAATATAATATGGGGGGAATTTTATCATACTTGTTTTTTCAATTCTTTTGATTCCATCCAACAAAATGGAAAACCGTTTTAAAATAATTTCATATATTTCCCTAGGTATCAGTTTATTGAGAAAAGCATCATTAATAGCAGTCAGAGGTTCACAATCCATTATTAGATAAGATCAAAATATCATAAATATAAAAAAATTACGCGACAGTTATATCCAGAACGTCAAATTTTATACAAGTACATTTATTACCAATATATGATGAAACATTTGGTTCTATCCAATTCTTTCCCTCTATAAACTGTTTTACGGACAATCCGCTATCTGACAAAAAGGTAACAACAAAATCATATTCATCTAATCTCTTTACAGAGATTTTGTAGATTTTCCTTTGAACTATTTTTGTTTTGTTTTTATATTTTATTGTAGAATTCTTCAGTTGCTTTAGTCTCAATAAATTTAAATTGTTTATAGGAAATAGTGTTTTCACATAGGCTTTTGTTTTTGATATATAATTTATGGTGTATTTTTTTATTGATTCTTTTTTTTCTTTTATCTTAAATAATATTCCATCCTCTTGGAAAATTATATTCTTTTTTATTTTCCTTTTTTTTGGGTTAATGATTTGGGCTATAAAAAATCTTCCCTTCCCTAAAACCATACTATTTTGATCTTCACCTCCCATCCATGTAAAATTTACATTCTCGCAAGAGGTAAAATCCATCAAATGACGTTTTATGATCATTTCAATCGATTTTTTTTCATTATTGTTTTCAATAAGGTTACATATCTTACATCCTCGTCCTTCACAATTATCACATTTGATTTTCCTTTGATGCATTAGTTTTTTCTTTGTATATCTGCAGATTAAGTAATACGTACGGGTTCGAAAGTCAACAGAAAATTCAAGATCATGAGATATTGAAACATTTATCAGCATATCAGGAGATTGTATTTTTAAAGGCTTTTTTAAAACTTTTTCAAAATTATTTCTCACTGCATGATTAAAAGCTGATTTGATATTCTCTTCTCCACGTAGTTGAAAAAGAGACCTGAAATGATCTTCATTATCAAACAAATGTGCAGGAAGAGAAGTTCCCAAACAATAAGAATCAAACTCATATTTATTTTTAACAGATATGAGAAAGGCTATTTCCTTTACAATTTCTTCTATGATATCAAATAATCCCCTACAAATAAAACATTTTGAGGCAGAGTTATCTGTACTTGTTACCTTATGATCTTTAAGCATCGCGTACTTACCAATTAATATTTTTGCTGTATTGTTTCTTTTTAAACAATAATCACACAACATATAAAAATCATTGACAATATTTTCAGATTGTTTCAAATTATTATTGCACTTAACTATTGTTATTGTTAGTTACATTAACCCAAACCGAAACGTCTCAACATTCCATGCATCTGTCTGCCTTTTGCCTGTTTCATCATACTTTTTGAATTATTGTATTGTTTTATCATTTCTTTAACATCATGTTCCATTATACCTGATCCTCTTGAAATTCGTTTTCTCCTTGAATCATTGATCACATTTGGATCTTTTTTTTCCTCTTTTGTCATTGATTGTATAACAAATCTCCATTTTTCAATCTTTGTTTGTAAATTATCTAGTTGTTCATCTTTTACCATACCAGAAAGTCCTGGAAGATTTTCCATTACATTTCTAAATCCCATTTTACTTACATTTTCCATTTGAGAATAGAAATCTTCTATAGTCATTCTACCGCCTAACAATCTTTTAGCTTGGTTTGCGTCTGCTTCCAATTCAAGGCTTTTTGCCATTTCTAACAATGCCTTGATATCACCCATCCCCAATAAGCGCCCTACAAACCTAGTTGGAGAAAATAATTCTAAATCATCAATCCTTTCACCAGTTCCGATAAACATAATTTTAGCTCCAGTGGCTGCAGAAGCTGCTAAAGCACCTCCACCCTTCGCAGTTCCATCTAGTTTAGTGATCAAAATTCCTCCCACTGGAGCGGCATCGTGAAATGCTTTTGCCTGATTGTATGCCTGCTGTCCAATAGTACCATCTATTACTAGGATGACTATATCAGGATTAATAACATTATACATATCATTCATTTCCTGTAATAATCCTGACTCTTCTTTGTGTCTTCCAGCTGTATCTATAATGATTACATCATAATCGAGATTATCATAATACTTTAATCCATTTCTCACTATAGAAACAGGATTCTTATTATCTTCTTCTCCATAAACTTCCACTTTAATTTTAATGCTATTCATCTTCAATTGTGTAAGAGCGCCAGGTCTCCACGTATCTGCACCTATAATAGCTGTTTTATATCCATGCCTGGTTAACCATCTCGCAAGTTTAACTGTACAAGTAGTTTTTCCGCTTCCCTGAATACCAAGCATCAAAATGATATTCTTCTTCCCAGGTTTAAAATTTAGAGATTCTTTTTCGTCTGAATAAGATTTCTCTATATTAGTTATGCTTGTTCCGCTATATCCAAGTAAAGAAGCAATTTCATTATAAAGTATTGTAATAATATGATCTTTTCTTGATAATCCTTTTGGAGACTGTTCATTCAAGGCACGCTCTTTTAAATTCTTTGTAATAGAAAGCACCAATTTAACATTAATATCGGATTGCAATAATGATCTTTGGATATCCTTAGAGAGAGAATCAATCAATTCTTCATTTATATCCGATGCTCCTACTATTTTCTTGAGAGCGCTTCTTAATCCGGTCCGTAGATTATCAAACATTTTACTTATCCATTAATACAATATCCGTTATTTCTATTATACCTCTTTGTCCATCCCATTTAGTCTTTGAATTAAGAATTTGTAATCTCTTTTCATAGATTGGACAGTCAATAACAAGTGTTTCTGCTTCCCCTCCTTCAAATGCCACATTAAACCCATATTTTTTGCTTAACAAAAATAATTTTTCTAGTTTATCTTGATCTATAATTATGCCCAACCAAGCCTCATCAAGCCCCATTGCAGAGACACCAACTATGAGTATGAAGAATTTATGAATGAGTAGTTCCTTCATATATGAAAATTGGTCAGCTTCCCATAGTGGAGAATAAAGTATCAAATCATTATCTTTACAAATATTAAGAAAAATATTTTTTTGAAAATTTGAGAACAATCCTCCATTGACTAATCCTTCGATGTTGTATTCTGCCTTGGCAATTTTTACCAAATGATCTAGAGATTTTATTTCATCATCTAAATTGTTAATTTTAATGTTACCTTCGATAATGGGTATATTCATAGCTCTAGATTGTAATTCAGGAACCCCTTTATTTGGGAAGTGAAATAGAAGACTTTCTTCATTAGATGGATATAATGTAATCAAACATTCTATTGAAAATCCTTTTTTCTTAGCGAGATAGATAGCATATGTACTATCCTTACCGCCGGAGAAAAGACTCGCTAGTTTCATTATTTATATCAATTAAATTAATAGCATATATAAAAATAAAATATGGCAAAGCAGATGATACTTTTGATTATTACATAGTGGAGAGTGAATTATGCTGCTGAATAGTTGCGTAATTGGGCTGCTCCGATATCTCTGGGAACAATCCTGCTAATTTATCATGTTTCTCTAGAAAATCTGCTCCCATAGACGTCGTCTTGTACAAACCAGTAACTTTGGAATATTCCATTAAACCTTGTTTTACTGCTAATCGCAAATATCGAGTTATTTGAGAATGAGACACAGACGCCTTATTCATTATAGTTGTTTGATATTCCCATTTATTGGCAGCACAACGAATTATAGATGCAATTATTCCTATATCAGTTCTATTTTTCAAAGAATCTTTACCTCTTTCTTCATTGTATGAATGCTGAATGATAGAATTCAATTTAGATAATAAAAAAACCTTTGACAATTATTAACGACAAAATTGTTTGTTAAATTAAAACCGATAAAAAGAAATAATAAAAATTAATCAAAACACCTCAGCAACTCATAATCTTCGTCACATACAAATTACAATGTATCGGACGGCTCTTCCTATACTTCATCGGCATTTGATTTGTTTATTATCTTTAATTTAAATTGATCATTAATAAAGACTGCTCTTTTGGACAACTACTTTAAATACTGATTTTTTTTTATTCCAATCCGACGTGTAGAAATTCGGCAGTTATAGTTGATATCATCTGTCTATTCTTCTAGTAATATTACTAAACACGTGCTCGTATTATATCTTCAGTCTGCCTCTATTGTAAATGAAAGTAAACTCAGATGCAATCCAACGATTTGGTATACGAACTATCCACCTTCTTTATACCTGTTAATCTTCCATTTTGGTATCTGGGTTATCAATAACATCAATATCAAGAAATTTCTCCTCTCTTTATAACAGGTTATCTCTATTTCTCCCAGTGAAAGAGATACTAGCATTAAGATTGTTAGCTAAATAAGTTAGAAATCTGACTTATGCAACAAGACATTAGAACCAAATAAAGAGATTTGAGTCAGGATAGTGCAAATACAAATGTGATTTAAAAGTAAAATAAGCTAAAGAATGTTTTTTTTGCACTTAATATTCATAAAATAAAATGAAATAAAATTAATTTTTATTATCCTTATTTTATATTGAGAGTATGATCTCTGCAAGGATAGTTAAAACAAATGAATCTCTGATAATTGAAAATATGCAGCAACCAAAACCTGTACATACACAAGTTTTGGTACGAGTTAAAGCTGCTGGTATATGTCATAGTGACCTACACTTGTGGGAAGGAGGATACATTGGTTCTGGCGGAAAAATTATGAAGGTAGAGGATAGAGGAGTTCGTTTCCCATTAACACCAGGCCATGAGGTGGCAGGTGTCGTGGAGGACATAGGAGAATCAGTGTCATATTTTCAAAAAGGAGACAGCGTATTGGTTTATCCTTGGATTGGGGATGAAATATGTTCGTCATGCAAGTCAGGGGATGAACATTTATGTGATAAACCTAGAACATTAGGAATTTATCAAGATGGAGGCTACTCAGACTTAATTCTTGTTCCTAATTATAAATACCTAATAAAATTAGAACAAGATGATTTTGATTCTGCAGCTTCTCTTGCATGTTCTGGGTTAACTGCTTATACAGCAATAAAGAAAGCAGCTGCAACTCCCAATGATAATTTGGTAATCATTGGAGCTGGCGGTTTGGGATTGATGGCAGTGCAGATAGCAAAATCAATCACTAATTCCAAGATTTTGGTTGTAGATGTGGACAATGAGAAATTAAATGAAGCGAAGAGATTAGGTGCAGATCACATTATCAATTCCGTAGAGACAGATCCTATCAAGAATGTAAAGGATTTAACAGGAGGACAGGGTTGTGAAATAGTAATAGATTTTGTAAATAACAGTAAAACCGCTCCGGTAGCTATGGATAGTTTGAGAAAGAGAGGAAAATATATAATGGTAGGGCTATTCGGAGGATCATTAGAATTGAATCTCCCATTGGTTCCCTTGAGAGCATTTAATATAATGGGCGCTTATACTGGAAGAATTACAGACTTGGTTGAACTAGTATCACTTTATAAAAAAGGAAAGATAAGTTCAGTTGTATCAAAGAAATACAAACTGGATGCCGTGAATGATGCTCTCCAAGATTTAAAGGACAGAAAAATTATTGGAAGAGCAGTATTTAATCCTTAAAGAAAATTTCTAATCTTCTCTTTTTAATCTTATTTAAATGTATCCCGCGAGCAGGATTTGCCCCAAATAACAATTGTTACTTTGTTTGAGCCTGCGACAATTCGGTATCTGTTAAATGTAAGCCTGATAGGCTGATCACAACGGTTAGCTAAACAGCCAACTTCTACAGCCGAAAGCTCTACCAGGCTGAGCTATCGCGGGATATCTGCTGTGAAACATTTATTATATATAATTGATTCTAAGCAGATATTCAAAGATTCAATTTCAATTCGACATGAATTCAGATAAATACAATGAGGAATAAGTAATTATTTTATCTGCTCCAGATCTTTTAAGTGAACCCAAGAGATTTAAAAGAAAGTGAATCTCATCTATAACTCCCATCTTTGATGCTGCTTTTATCATCGAATATTCGCCAGACACAATCTGGACTACTGTTGGAGCGGTGTATTTCTTACTAACTTGATAAACCAAATCTAAAGAAGTAATAGAAGGTTTTAACATTATCATATCTGCACCTTCTCGAATATCAAATTCAATCTCCCTAAGCACCTCCATGGTGTTGCAAAAGGATACCTGATAGGAAGATTTGTCCAAGTATTTCTGAAAGTTCAGGAATACTCCAGATTGAAAGGGTTTATAAAGGGACGAGGATTGTTTTGCTGAAAATGAAAGTATTTGTGTTTTCTTATAACCCTCAGTATCCAGTTTTTCCCTAATACAGCGAACTTGACCATCCATCATTGACGAAGGAGCTACAATATCGGCTCCAGCGATGGAATGACTTAACGCTATCTTAGCAAGATAATCGACGGTTTGATCATTTTTAATTTCATTATTTTTGCTCGTTATACCGCAATGTCCAGATTCGTTATAGTTACATAGACATATATCAGTAATCAATTTCAGTTTATCTCCAAAATTAGATTTCAATGTTCTTATTGTCTTTTGAACAACTCCGTTTGCTGAAAACGCGAAAGAACCATCTCTTGTTTTATTTCTCGGTATTCCAAACAATATGATTGATTTAATCCCTTTATCTACTACATCTCCTACCGAATCGATTATTTTATGATAGGGAATTTGAAAAATTCCAGGCATTGATCCAAGTTGATGATACCTTGCCATCTCAGTAATAAAAATTGGATAAATCAGGTCATCTTTATATAGTCTAAAATTTTTTGTCAGTTCCAAGTAAAATTTTTGGTCTGATTCTGACATGTTTAGTACACTCTTGATGTAATTATTTATAACTTCCATGAAAGAAGATCATACAATTTGATTCAATGATAAATTGCTTCTTTGTCATTTTTTTTCATCTTCAGAGAGAGTCCAAGGAAACCATTTCCCAATAATCCTTCCCCAATCTATTTTCAAGTATAGATAAATTATTACTACTAATACTATGATACTCAGTCCTATTCCAAGATAAAGATAAATAGGATCGGTATTTCCGGAAGTAAGAGAATCAACAACAGGACGACCTAGGAAAACGCTACCAAAAACAATTATTTCATTTAAAATAAATTTTCCTGAGAATGTAGATATGGCAAATTTCCATGGACTATACTTTGCTAAACCAAGTGGAATATATACCAAGTCGTCAGGTATTGGAGTCATTGCTGCTATAAACGCCCCAGGCCATCCATATTTGGATACTAATCTTTGCAGGGGCAACATCCTCTTCTTAGTTTTGGTACTCAAAATACGTCGTCCGTAATAACTTGCATAAAAAATAATCAATTTAGCTATAACGGCACCTACAGCACTCGCAATAGATACAAGATGAGGATCTAATTGTTTATCGATTCCTGCCGTAAACAAAACAGGAAAATAAGGAACTGGTATAAATACAACTATACTTGCCAGAAAACTTATTATCAGGATTCCTAAATATCTTCCTGTGTTACCATATTCTTCTACGTATCCAAAATCTTGAAAGAATGAAAGCAGATCATTAGTATTTTCCAAATATCGTTACTCCTTTTCCTTGTATTTAATCGATATTTAAGTGAATAATGTGATCAATAAAATTCCTTATAGATTTGATTATGATATTATTATCATATATTATTTTAATAAAAGTAAATATGTGTCTCATTTAGTAGGATTTTGCAAAAATAACAACATGTTTTGAGGTCTTTTTACAGAATATACAAAGAGCATTTTCGTCTTTTTCCTTTGAATCAAAAGGAATTATCCTGATATCTGCACCGGTATCGTTTTTTATCTTATTTTCGCAATCTTCATTTCCACACCAAGTGGATAATATAAAACCGCTATTCTTATCTAATTTATCTCTCATGTCATCGTAACTTGAAACTCTATGGAAATTATTCAGCTGAAACTGCAACGCCTTATCATACAATGCTTTTTGAATATCAGATAGAATAGTAGTAAGAATTCTTATTAAGTCCTTTTTTCTTTCAATAATTAATTTCTCTTTTGTATCTCTTCTGACAAGTTCTAACTTTTCGTTATTTATATCCCTTGAACCTAGATTAATTCTAAGAGGTATCCCCTTTATTTCCCAATCATTGAACTTCCATCCCGAAGTATATTCATCTCTTGCATCCAGGTAACTTTTCAATCCTCCAGATACCAATTCCTTTTGCAAATTTTTTGATTCTTCAATTACAAAGTCTTTATTGTTATTTTTATAAATTGGTACGATAACTATCTGAATAGGTGCAATATTTGGAGGTAAAATTAAGCCTTTGTCATCTCCATGAACCATTATTAATGCGCCTATTAATCTCCAGGACATTCCCCAAGAAGTTTGCCATGCAAAATATTGCTTGGAATCCTTTCCAAGAAATCTAATCTCGAATGGTTTCGAGAAATTTTGTCCTAGATTGTGAGATGTCGCCATTTGTAAGGCCTTGCCATCAGGCATTATTGATTCGAGGCTGGTAGTATACGAAGCCCCAACGAATTTCTCTTTTTCAGTCTTTAAACCTTTGACTGTCGGGATAGCAAGATAATTTTCTATTAATTCTTGGTAATATCCTAAAATTAGTAAAACTTCATTTTCGGCATCGGTACTAGTTTCATGGACAGTATGTCCCTCTTGCCAAAGAAATTCAGAATTTCTTATGAAAGGTTTTGTAGATTTTATCTCCGCTCTCAGAGCAGAATTCCAAAAATTTATTTTTAAGGGCAGGTCACGATGACTCATTATCCATTTTGAAAAAATGTTATAAGCTAAAGTCTCTGAGGTTGGACGAACGGCTAATTTATCTGAAAGATTATTGTTCCCAGCCTTTGTAACCCAAAATACTTCTGGAGTAAATCCAGTAAAATGGTCTTTCTCTTTAGAAAGAAGACTTTCTGGAATCAATATAGGTAAAAAACCATTTTCATGTCCAGATTCTTTTAGCTTCTTGTCAAGAATCTCTTTGATATTTTCCCAAATTCGATATCCATAAGGTCTAAGAATAATGAATCCCTTAACTGGAGAATAATCAACTAACCCGGATTTGGTAACCGCTTGTGTGTACCATTCAGAAAAATTATCATTTTTTTTTACAGTTATTCCGATTTCCTTATAATCTGACAAACATTCATTCCTCTTTTAAAGAGCTTCCAATAATCATTTTAAAAATTAAAGTGGTTCTCCACGGCAGTATACCTTCCCAGATATCCTACTATTGAAATTTTTACAAACATAACATGGTATAAAAGGCACTTCTTTTTGCAATACCGGACAATCAACTGATTCCATTTTCATCCTTTTAAGCATTTTTGGACTAACTCCCTTTAATTTTAGTTTACCTTTGTCATCCATCATACCAATTCCCTTTAATTCATTTTTAACGTCATCAGTTAATCTAGAACTTTTTTCCGATAATTTTATAGGTACTATGAATTTTGTTTCAGTATCGACATTATTGTTAGAATTTGAATCTTCCATCAAAATATTTTTCCTTCAATAGAATATATTTGATTTCCTCATCAAAATTGTTTATGAAAAAAATAGAATTACTTTTTATATTATAACTGCTTTAAAACACTATTAACGAATTGAATTCAGACCTGATACCGTGTAACAATAGTATTGTATCTGAAATTCTTCGAAAGTGTTTTGAAAAAAAAACTCTATCAAAAGATGAAATTCTTTTATTATTAGAATCAAAAGAAGATCGTTCTTTATTCCATGTTGCTTCCTTTCTGAAGGAAATTTATAAAAAAAAGACGATAACCTACTCAAGAAAAATTTTCATCAACATCACAAATTTATGTAAGGATTTTTGTTCCTATTGTACTTACAGGAAAGATCCTTATAATCAACAAGCAGTCATGATGTATCCAAATGAAATATTGGAATTGGCAGAGAAAGGAAAAAAATGCAAGTGTACTGAAGCTTTGATAGTTTCAGGAGAAAGACCAGAAGAGCGGTATAAAGAAGCAAAAGATTGGTTGAGATCATTAAATTTTAAGTCTACTGCTGAATATGTTAGCAACATTTCAGAAAAAATAACTAAAAAAACCGGATTGCTTCCACATTCTAATTTGGGAAATGTATCCAGAGATGAGATGAAAATGTTAAAAGATTATAATGTTAGTTTGGGATTAATGTTGGAGTCTTCAACCTATAGATTAAGAGGGAAAGGGATGGCTCATGAATACGCACCAAGCAAGGATCCAGGAATCAGGTTAGAAACAATTGAAAATGCAGGTATATTAAAAATTCCTTTGACTACAGGGATATTGATAGGTATAGGAGAGAATATTGAGGAAATAATAGACTCGATTTTGTTAATTGGAAATATTAATTCAAAATTTGGTCACATTCAGGAAATTATCCTTCAAAACTTTAGGCCAAAAACTAATACGAAAATGCATAATATGCCCCCTCCAGAAGATAATCTTTTTTTGAGATTGGTTGCAATATCACGAATATTATTGCCTACAATGAATATACAAATTCCACCTAATTTATCTCCATTAAACTATAACTCGTTTATTGATGCTGGAATTAATGATTGGGGAGGTATTTCACCTGTTACTGTTGACCACGTAAATCCAGAATTTGCTTGGCCTGATATTAAAGACATAAAAAAAAATACTCAATCAAAGAACCAAATTTTGAGAGCTAGATTACCTATTTATCCCGAATTTATAAAAAAAGAATTCATTAATCCAACTCTAGAAAATTATATAGATAATCTAATGGATGAAGAGGGATTAGTAAAAGAGGATTATTTAAATGAATTTTGAAAGTATTCAAAAATACATTGACCCAGTAATTTCAGAAATTTTAGACAAAGCATTGGACAATAAAGAAATTACTATTTCTGAAGTACTAGAATTACTCGATTGTAAGGGAATGGAAATGAATATGTTAATTGCTGTTGCAAATTATCTTCGTAAAAATAAAAATGGCGATGTGGTTACATATGTTTTGAACAGAAATATTAATTTCACTAACGTTTGCATCAAAAGATGTGGATTCTGTGCTTTTAGTAGAGATTTTAGACAAGAAGAAGGATATTTTTTACCAACTGAAGAAGTTATTAGGAGATCAAAAGAAGCATATCAATACGGAGCAACAGAAGTTTGCATACAAGCTGGACTACCTCCCAAGATGGATGGAAATCTATACGTGGAATTATGTAAATCAATTAAAAAAGAAATCCCCAATATTCATATTCATGCTTTTTCACCAGAGGAGATAATGTATGGAGCTCATCGTTCAAATATTTCAGTAAAAGAATATCTAAGTAGGCTAAAAGACGCAGGACTAGATAGCATTCCAGGAACAGCTGCAGAAATACTTGACCAAGAGATTAGAAATATTATTTCACCTGGAAGAATTTCTGTAAAAGACTGGATTGATACAATAAAAACAGCCCACTCCATTGGAATCCCATCCACCTCGACAATTATGTATGGGCATATTGAATCTCACAAACACATAGCAGAACATTTGCAACTAATAAAAAACATACAAAAGGAAACTAGAGGGTTTACGGAATTTGTTCCCTTAAGCTTTGTTCATACTGAAGCACCAATGTTTAACAAGAATTTAATAGACAATATAAAACCGGGTCCAGATGGAGCGTATGTATTGAAAGTGCATGCTGTATCGAGAATTTTCCTTAATAACTATATAAATAACATACAGGTTTCTTGGGTAAAGGAAGGTCCTAGGATGAGTCAAATCTTGTTAGATGCAGGAGTGAACGATTTTGGTGGAACATTGATAAATGAAAGTATTTCTACATCCGCTGGTGCAAATAATGGACAAATATTAAAACCAAAGAATATCAGAAAAATAATTCACAGTGCTGGAAAAATTCCAGCACAGAGAACTTCAAGATATAAAATCATTAAAAAATTCTGTGAAGAAGACTATGATGACGAAGAGCTATTGGATAAGGTTGACGCCGAATCGTTTGGATCATACCAAGAATTAATTAAATTAGATAAGTTCAGATTCAGGAAAGAGTAGTTAAACCTCTTAAAACTAAACTAGAAAATTTATATATATCGATCTACTAATAGCATTTTCATTTCAAGTGCAAACATCATATTTCTAAAATAAGAATTGGTAAGATTTATCAATAGTAATAGATTTTCATAAATTTTGTATAAATATATGAATAATTCTCTAAAAAATTCTTTCAAATGGAAAACATTGCAACATAATGGAGTTGCTTTTCCTCCAGATTATTCCTACAAGGCAATAAAAATTGGGATAAAAAATGATCAATTTCAATTAAATAAAGACCAAGAAGAATTGATATATGCTTGGGCAAAAAAGAAAGATTCTCATTATATTCGAGATAACGTATTTCAAAAAAACTTCTTAAAAGATCTTAAAAAATTATTACCTAATAGATTTCAATACATAAAAAATATTAGCGATATTGATTTTTCTGAGGCTTTCGGACTAGTCGATGAAGAACAAAGAACAAAATATCTAGAGAAGGAAAAAATCAAATCATTACCTATAGAAGAGAAAAAAAAATTATCAGCAGAAAAGAAAAGACAAAAAGAGTTGTTGAAAAAAACATATGGCATAGCAATAATAGATGGAGTTGAAGTGGAGGTCGCAAACTGGTTAGTTGAACCACCGGGATTGTTTATGGGAAGAGGATTACACCCTCTAAGAGGACGATGGAAACCAAGAATACGACCCCAGGATGTAATATTGAACTTGGATGAAAATTCTCCTGTTCCCGAGGGAGCATGGAAGAAAGTTGTACATGACCATACCTCTACATGGCTTGCAACATGGACGGAAACATTAACTAGTAAGAGAAAGTATGTTTGGTTACACGATTCTGCATTATTAAGACAAGATAAAGATAGAGAAAAATATGAGAAAGCAAAAAATCTAGAAAAACATGTAGAGAAAATTGAAAAGGATATAATAAATAAAATGATTAACGAAAAAGATCTTAATCAAAAAAAAATTGCAACAGTTTGTTATCTCATATTAAAATTAGCTATGAGAGTTGGCGACGAAAAAGATACTGATGAAACTGATACTGTAGGAGCATCAACTTTAAGAGTAGAACATATTAAATTTCCTGAAACAGATGATGGAAGAAAATTCATACAATTTAATTTTCTTGGCAAAGATAGCGTACCATGGCAAAAAACCATTGAAATAAGTTCCGTAGACACAAACACATTATATGAAAATCTACGATTTTTTATGATAAATAAACAGAAGGATAGTGAAATTTTCGACAATATAAACTCTGCAAAGGTGAATTCTTTCTTAAGGAATATTGATCCTAAAAATGTTCCCGGATTGACCGCAAAAGTATTTAGAACATATTTAGCAACAAAAATTGTTAAAGATGCATTAAAATCGCCACCTATACAAGTGAGTAAAAATTCATCTGAAATCAAAAAAATCTATATCTCAAAAATCGCAAATTTAAGCGCAGCTATAGAATGTAATCACAAAAAAGGAATTGATCCTAATAATCCAGCAAGTAAGAAGGCGATCGAAAGATTAGAGGAATCATTGGAAAAAAAGAAGCAGACAATTATGAATCTAAGAAATGATATCAATTTAAAAAAATGGAAAACAGAAAAGCAAAAAGAAAAGTTAGAATCCAGAATTGAAAAAATAACATATCAATTAAAACTGCAGAAGGAAACGCGTGACTACAATCTTGGAACATCATTGAGAAATTATATTGATCCAAGAGTGATGAAGTGGTGGATGGATAGCGTAGGTCTAGATTGGAAGAAAGTATACACAACAACCCTCCAAAGAAAATTTAAATGGATAGAAACATCTGAAATATCAAAGGATGTCTAATCTTATTCCATGATAGAATTGATTATGCAAAGTTAAAATATATCTCTAGCACTGTTTTTCATTTATTATATTATTTTGTATTTGGTTATCACAACCGCCTTCTAAGAAATACAACAAATGGAATAATATTTGTTACAAAGTTCAATTTTCATAAAACAATAATCGATAATTTAGAGAATTAGAAAAACAGAATAAGAAAAATCCCAGAAATCGCTAATTATAATGTTCTTATAATAAAGTAATAATACAAGCAAGGGTGGATATCATTAAATAATACTTTAAAAAACTATATTCTTATAATTCTCAAAAATTAGCCAATAGATCTCGAAATATTAGCTTTAGGTATGCCACACAAATTGCCACATTAAGCCAAACAATATCATAAATAAAAATAACAAGGAAGATAAGAAGATTGTTTAAAATCTTATATATTATTTTATAAGAATTTATATCTACTAACAGATTTATAAAAAAAATCGCGAGAATTATCGTCATAAATGACGCGGATTTTAATATGAATAGAATATATATTACAAAAATTAAAATTTTCTTGAACGCTTCTGAGTTTGCCGGAGTGGCTCAGCTTGGTTAGAGCGTTCGACTCATAATCGAAAGGTCGCGGGCTCGAATCCCGTCTCCGGCATTTTTTTAAAAAATGATATAATTGAAAAATCTCTTAAGACTAAAGAATTACAAATATTAAATACAGAAATAAAGATAAATTGAATTATAACACTATTTGCAAAAGGACAATAGATCTGAGTCAGATTTATTGATTCTTTCTTTGAAACTTCTACAAATTTAAATCACTATTAACTATTTATTATTTATCAATATCACCAAATAGAGAATACATGAGTGAAACAGCCAATCTTAGAACAAGTAAATTTTTGATCGTACTTATCTCTTTTATAGGCTTGACTTTTTTTGTTCATGGCGGAATAACTAATAACGTTGATAATTTAATAACCAAGATTTTTTACAATATTGGGGGACTCCATAATACCATTGATGTAATTGTAATCATCATTTCATCTCTTGGAGATCTTTTTTTAATGGTAATAGTAGGATTAATTTTAACAATAATTAGAAGAACAAGGAGAATCGGACTGCTTGTATTGATTTCAATTGTTATCCTTTCAGTTTCAACGATGTATATTAAACCGCTTGTAGGGAGATCTGCACCATTGGAACAATACATACCTAAATTTCATGTTCCTGATAAATATACTATCGAAAAAGACAGCATGATGCCAATTTCTAGAGACCTTTCATTTCCGTCGAATCACGCAGCTCGTGCTACTGCCTTTATAATAATAATAGGTTTCTGGTTCAATGTTCAAGAAAAGAGAAATATAGTTGCAAGAATATTATGGATATTTCCTCTATCGATAGGATTCACGAGATTATACTTGCTTCAAAACTATTTATTTGATATAGTCGGGGGTTCGCTTTATGGGATAATAGTTGGATTAGTACTATGTAGATTAATAAAACTAAACAGAATGTCAGAGATGAATAAATTTAATTAGAATTTTTTATCTAGTTTTTTTTATTACTTGCATTCTTTCATGAATTTATTCAGAATTCATGTGTTTCTCGTATATTTCAGAATTTAGTAATAACCATCCATAATGTTGTGGGTCGTGGATGTATTTTATATCTCTTAATATTACCTTGATCTTTCTCTTTCTCAATTCATCCAAAAAATATAATTGAATGTTCAATCCGATTTTTTTTGAATAACTATTATTTTTTTCATTACGAGGGATGAGGATTCGGTAACTGAATTTATGTTCCTTTGCAAGTAAAATATAATCTTCCACCATGCTTTCAGTAATTTTATTTATATCTTCTTCATGAGACATCTCCACTGTTTTATAAACAGGGAAATTTCTAAAAAACAAGGAGTCATTCATAAATCGAAAATAGATATCATTTTTATTTGATATACTTTTATTTAGAAATTAATAAAGATCTGAATCTTTCTCCAGTTTTTGAGCTGTGTTTGGTTCTTTGTCTTCATAGTATTTGACCATGCCCATCTTTAAAACCTTTAATGACAATAACGCGCATTTTATCCTAGCTGGACCCAAATTTGTTAGACCAATATTTTCTAAAATATCATCTTTCGAGATATCTTTTGCATTAGTTAAAGGTTTGTTAATAATCATCTCAGTCAGCATAGAAGCACTTGCTTGACTAATTGCACATCCTCTCCCATCGAATTTTATATCTTCAATATTTCCATCTTTAACCTTGAGATAAATATCAATTTGATCTCCACATAAAGGATTACTGTCGTGGATTACAACGTCAGCGTTTTCTAGTTTTCCTTTATTTCGAGGATTTCTATAATGATCTAATATAATTTCACGATAAATATCGTCACTCAAAGTCGAAACAACTTTATAGCTTTGTCTAAAGCATTAATAAATATATTGATTTCCTCCCGAGTGTTATAAATGTAGAAACTGGCTCTTGATGTAGCAGACACGTCTAATTTTTCCATCAATATTTGCGCACAATGGTGTCCGGATCTAATTGCAATGCCATGATCGTTCAGGATAGTTGCAAGGTCGTGTGGATGAATATCACCCAAATTAAAAGATATAATGCCACCCCTACTTGAAAGATTAGGATCACCATATAATTTTATTCCCTTCAAACTTGACAGACACTCGAGAGCATACCTTGTCAGCTCTAATTCATGTCTACGAATATTATCCATACCAATCTTGTTCAAATAATCCAGAGCATGACTAAACCCTATTACATCTGCGATATTTGGAGTACCACCCTCATATTTATAGGGTAAATCATTATACGTAGTTTCATATTTATGAACTTCCCTAATCATATCTCCGCCGCCTATGAAAGGATTCATGCATTCAAGAATCTCTTTTTTGGCATAAAGGACACCGACTCCAGTTGGTCCAAGCATTTTGTGTCCTGAGAAAGCAAGAAATTCACAATCTAAATCTGTAACATCAGTTCTAATATGAGGAACAGACTGTGCCCCATCTACAAAAAATGGTATTCCAAATGAATGCGCATATTTTATCATCGACTCTATCGGTATTATGTTTCCTAACGCATTAGACATATGACTTAAAGAAATTAATTTTACGTTATTCTGTTGAATATATGATTCCAGTTTACTTAAATCTAAATTTCCGTTGTTATCTACATTCAAGTATTCGATTTTTGCTTTTTTTTCCTTACACAACATTTGCCATGGAACTATATTACTATGATGTTCCAACTCTGATAGAATTATCGTATCACCTTTTCCGATAGCTTTTCGGCCCCAAGAATAAGCAACAAGGTTTATAGCTTCGGTGGCATTTCTCGTAAAAATTATTTCCTCACGTGAATGTGCGTTGATAAATTTACAAACTTTATCCCTGGTCATCTCATATGATTCGGTAGCTTCTTCCGCAATCTGGTAGACTGCCCTATGAATATTAGCATTGTAGCTAGCATAATAATCAGAGATTGCATTGATTACAGAAAAAGGTTTCTGGGTAGTTGCAGCGTTATCAAAGTACACTAATGGCTTCCCATTAATGGTACGGGACAGAATAGGAAAGTCTTTTCGAATCTCATTTACTTCTAATTGGGATGTTTGCATAATATATGAATATATAACAATTAATAAATATAAATTGATTGAAAAAAATTTTGAAAGAAATTATTTTTGATTTGCTAGAAAAAGTTTCGTAAGTATCAGTTAACAATACCTTTCAAGAATTTCAAAGACTGCTCCTTAAAATTCATTCTTATGATCTGGCTTTTGTTGACCAAAATGTCCCTCCTGAATTTCTCCAATTTAAGTAATCTTTGATAATTAATTTATGATCGAATGCGAAGTCAATATTATTGATATTATCTAATGGGATCCAGTGTAATTCTTTTGCATCATCCCCGGCGTTTGGCTCTCCTCCATGCATAATGGTAATGAAAACAACAGTTAAAATATGTCCTCTTGGATCTCGTTTAGGATTAGAATAAACTCCAAGAATTTCAATAGGATGAATTTCTAGAGATGTTTCTTCAAAAACTTCCCTTATTAACGCTTCTTCTACTGTTTCACCTTCATCAACAAATCCACCTGGAAGGGCAAAAGTATCCTTAAAAGGATCATTTTGTCTTTTAATCACCAATAAAAAAGATGATTTTTGAATTATGGCATCAACTGTTGGTCTAGGATTTCTATATTCTTTCATATGACTAAATATCAAGGATTATTTTAAAAATATTATATATAATAAGTGTGAAAGACCAGTATGCAACTTTTATGGAGAGAAGAATGGCTTAAGCCTTTAATAGATTATGAGATAAGTTCTGAAGAGTGTAATTTCTGCAAAAAAAAGTTCCTAGATTTTTCTTTTGTAACCTCATGTGAATTCTGTGACATTGGGATAATGCATGATCATTGTGCGAACTCACATTTAGTGGGTACTCATTATCAGGAGTTGATAAAAAAAACAAAAAGATACAAGGAAAAACAATTACATGATTTCCAATAATGTAGAGTTTAATTAGAAATATATTTTCATTCCTCATAGAGCCAACATTTCACATAACCGTCTTTCCCAATTTTATAATCTGGGGGATTATTCTTACATTTTTTCATTGCATGTTCACACTGTGAGTAATACTTACAACCATTGGAATCGATTTTATCATTCAATATAGGCAATTTACCTCCGCTTGGATTTACTTCTTTAACTATAAATTCAGCCTTGGTATCTGGTATCTGTGATATCAAAGATTTAGTATAAGGGTGTTTTGGATTAAATATTATTTCTTTGGTAGAGTTTATTTCAACGAGTTCACCTGCATACATAATTCCTATCTTGTCTACTAATTGAGCAATTAATGGAATATCATGTGAAATTAATATAATACTTATCTGTTTTTCTTTTTTTAATTTTTTTAAGAGATTAATAATCTGAGCTTGAATCAACACATCCAAAGCAGTAGTTGGTTCATCAGCAATAATTACCTCTGGGTCAAGCAATAAAGCCATGGCAATGATTATCCTTTGTTTCATTCCTCCACTTAATTCATGAGGATATTTATCGAGTATTGATTTATCCAACCCAAAATCTTTAAAAATTTGCAGTACCTTCTCTAAATTTTCTTTTTCTCTATGCGCTAAAAATATACCATTTATTTGAGATTTTATTTTATAAACAGGGTCCAATGAATTCATTGCACCTTGAAATATCATGGAAATTTTTTTCCACCTTATCTTCAAACTGAAATCCTTATCAGATAATTTAGAAATATCTTCGTTATTAAAAAATATGCTACCTGATTCTATTTTTCCGGGGTAACCGATATTTTTCAATATTGCTGATGCTAAAGTACTTTTACCGCATCCAGATTCTCCTGCGATTCCAAAAGATTCTCCTGCATTAAGACAAAAGGATACGTTGTCTACTGCCCTAATAGTCATATTATGTAGGTAATATGAAACACTTAAATCTTTAACAACTAATCGCATTCCTGAAGACAGTTTATTATTTTTATCCCAAGAGATATTTTAATTTTTTTCAGATATTTATTCTAGATATATATACTGGATAAAAAAAGAATTAATATAAAGAAAAATTGAAAACTCCTATTTGTTCTTTTGATGCTAAAACTGGTATATTGTGTTCAAAATGTGAATCCAAATTAAAATCAGGTCATCTTACAGAAGGCGATGTAGAAGCATCGATAAAATTAACGAAGTTAGCAGAAAAAAATAATACTATCGATAAATTCACGTTAACTGGAGCGTATAAGCTTGACGAAGGTTTGATAATGGTTCTTCCCAGTCCAGATATCAGTATCATCAGATCTGATGAAAATATAATGAATAAAATTAAAGAAGAATTTAAAGAAAATATTTGGATTATTGAGACAGGAGCGACTGAAAAGAGATTCATTGAGAATTTAGTATATCCTGTCAAAATAGATTCTATAAACCTAGTATGGTTACCAGATGGTAACAAACTCACAAAGATAGTGATATCGGAAAAAAAGAATAAAAATAAAATTATAGAAGAAGTCAAGATAAAAGGAATCGCCAGCAAGATAAAAAATATTGAGCTATTAATAGAATATGTCAAGAAATAAATTTTACTACAAGGAAAAAATGAAATAAACCATAAAAACCATTATAAAATATTGAAAAAAAGAAATAAAAGAACTCATTATTCTAATCAGCTAAATGAAAAGATGATTGGTAATAGGGTGAATGTCGGAGGATGGATTGAGGACTTGCGAGATATAGGAAAAATAATTTTCTTAATAATTAGAGATATAACTGGACCGATTCAAATTGTTGTAAATTCTGATGATTTTCCAGAAATAAAGGAAATTCCTAGGCAAAGTTCGGTACTTATTTCAGGAATAGTACAGAAAAGCAGAGCAAAGGAAATTAAAGTCGAACTAAAGCTCGATAAGATAATAACTATATCATATGCACAGCACCCTCTTCCAATAGATCCAACCGGAAGACTAGAATCGGCTATTGATAAGAGACTGGATTCAAGAGCACTGGATTTGCGAAATATGAATGTTTCAAGGCTTTTCATTATTAGGTCAATTGCTCTCGAGATCATAAGAAAGACCTTAAGAAAAAAAGGCTTTATAGAGGTAAACACTCCAAAAATTATAGGAAGTGCAAGTGAAGGCGGAGCTAATTTATTCTCTTTTGATTATTTTAAGAAAAAAGCTTATCTGGCCCAGAGTCCTCAATTATATAAGGAACAATTAATTCTTGCGTTGGATCGTGTCTTTGAAATAGCTCCATATTTTCGAGCTGAAAATTCCAATACTGTTAGGCATCTGACCGAATTCCAAAGTGTCGATATTGAAGCAGCATTTGTTGACTACCATGAGATCATGGAAATAATGGAAGAAACAATAAAAAATGTCATCAGCAAAATGCGGAAATATGATTTGATTAATTTAGACAATAATGAAAAGATAAAAACTGCATTGGAGTCGAAATTTGAAATTTTGCCTTACAAAGAATGTGTGGTAGAGCTAAGAAAGAATGGAGAGGAAATAGAATATGGAGATGACCTTTCAGACACATCGTTAAGAAAATTAGGGCAACTACATCCAGGATTTTACTTCATAACTGATTGGCCTTTGAAATTGAAGCCATTTTATATTCATGAAAATGAGGACGATCCTTTTCTTTCATACTCCTTTGATTTGCAGATTGGATATTTGGAATTGATTTCTGGTGGAACGCGACAACATAATCCGGATAAGATCAAAAAAAGATTGATTGAACAAGGCCTCAATCCAGATAATTTTTCCGAACATTTGAAAACTTTTCATTGGGGAATGCCTCCTCATTCTGGGTGTGGGTTGGGTCTAGATAGGCTGATGATGGCAATTACGAATTCTACTAATGTACGAGAAGTAGTACTTTATCCAAGGGATCCGGACAGGCTTAATCCTTAATTCTATTTATGAGTACTTCAATAATTTTTTTTTCTTCACTTAGCAAGAAAGCTTTAAATGAAAATTCCGTTGTTGAATATATTAGCCAAATAACTGGATTTATTTCCATATATCTTAGGTCAGTTGCAGAGGGATAAGGTATTGATGGATGAGAGTGAAATATTGATATAACATCCAAATTCATTGACTTGGATTTTTCATAAAAGGTTATCAAATCTTTTGGATGTACTGTGAAAAATGTAGAAGACTTTGAGAAATTATTCGTTATTATGACATTTTTTACAGAATAATTAGTTATAGAATTTTTTTTTCCTAAAAGCAAAGCACAGGATTCTAGAGGAATTGAATCTTTTGCCAACCTTTCTAAATGGGTTAAATTATAATCACTTATAGAAAGAATTATTGAGTCCATAATCACAATTTAAATAAAACAAAATAAATTTTTTTTTAAATAAAAAAGAATAGTCAGAAGAATTTGCTTTTCAGTTTTTTTCGTCGACTCAAATCTTTATTTTAAAAAAAATATCTAGAGCCATACTCTGTAATGAACTGGGTTTCTAGATATCCTTAGAGACATCCGTTTCACAATACGTGTTGTCATAGCTATATGTTTTCACTCTCTTTGTATGTATGTAATTTACTAGGGCAGGTACAAACTAGACTAGATATCATACAATTTAAACATGTGACCGTAATGTATATACATCAAACCAATTTTCTTGATCCGATAGATTGTATATTTTTGTATTATACTCTGTTCACACAATTTTCATATAATAAAATATCTCATATCCATGTTCATTATCTCGCTTTACCTTAAGAAATTAAGTTTAAATCTGGAAAATCCTTTGATACTGATATTCATCCTAAATATTAATGCTTATTAAATGTTAGTCTGTTGCAACATGTTGATTTTTGTGTAACACATAATGTTATCTAATTCCTTTTCCATATCTTCGTTTAGTGACCTGACGGGTTTGTTGTCAAGATGTACATTTTGTTATCATACATATGTATTTTTATATCATACTTAGGTCTGTGGATTTGTTGTTCAATGGATTTTATCAAAGTGTTAAAATTAGAAGACCATATGTAATTCAATATTAGTTTTTAATTTTCTACGATATGCTATAACTCCTTTCAAAATTTGTCTGTACTTTTTAACCGAAGCTGTAATGAAATAGCTATGCATTTACGAAATATTCTTTTAGTTCTAAGAGAAATCCCAGGAATTGTCTGTATTCTGATTATTCTTGAGTGTATATGATCTTTTTCTTCAGTCTCTACAGGTCAGATCGGAATTAAGCAGAGCCAATCCTAGAATTAATACAAAATAATCCATTTTTATGGATGAGTGAGTAAAATTTGGTAAATCCATATGGACTGACCCGGTGAAAAGGGAACGTAGTTGTAAACTTATTATCATGAAGATATCTGATACTACTCTATTTTGAATTTCGCATTCATATATGGATGAATGGTGCAAAAATATTCATACTCTTTATCTTTGAGATCGGATAACATTAAAGTATAGCTTTCATTTGATTTTATAATTGACGAGTCGAATGATTTGCCATCGTCTTTGAGGCTTGTAACCGTGTGTGGAACATTATCTAAATTTGTCCATTTAATTCCAGAAAAGTCTTTTATAACTAGATCTTCAGGGGAATAATCCGGATTTCCTTGTGCAGAGGAGCCTGCCAGTATTTCTACTTTTGCTAGTTTCGAGGTATCTATGTTACTAGTTTGAATCTGATTTGTTTCCTGTTTTTGCGTAACTTCCGGTGCGGCTTCAGGATGCGGTATTGCAAGTAAAGATAGTACTGCAATTCCTACAACAACAGATATAATAAATATAAGAAGATAAAATTTAACTTTAGAGCTATTTCTGTGAATTGCTATCACAACTGCTGTGGCTGGAATTGATACAAGTAAGATAAGCCCGATGTATATGAAAATACTTGGAGTTTGAACACTAGAAATAACAGCATTGGTTAATCCTAAGATTACCAGAATTCCTAATGTAATGAAGGTTGCTAATTTTGCTTTTTTCGAAGAGGGAAATCCATCTTTGAGAACCCCCGCTGAAAGAAAAATCATACCTATTAAAAATGTTAATAACGATACAGCGTGCATTCCATCAATAAATGTCTTAGCTATTCCAGAAAGGGATATCATTACACCTACAATACCCAGAGATGTAAGACCTATACCAGGGGTTAAGAGGTCCCAGTCAGACATACTGTATGGTTAGTTTGGAGGATTTCGCTATAATTTTAACCTTTTCAACTGTAATAAGTATCTCAGATTGAGTGATAATGACAAAAAAATTATGTTAAATCATAGATATTTAACGAATAAATTAAATCCAACGTTATTAATTAATTTATCCGTGCCGATACAGTGGATATAAAACCATATATTGAAGTCTCAAAACCAAGAATTGTAGTTGTTTTAGTAATAACTGCGGTAACATCAATGCTAGGTGCAACTCGATTCGATACCTCGCCAGATATTGCATGGGATATATCTCTTTGGAAATTATTTTTCTTGATTCTTTGTGGTTCTCTTGCCTCTATGGGCTCTAGTGCTTTAAACCACTACTACGACAGAGACATTGATAAGATTATGGAAAGAACATCGAAAAGACCTATCCCATCTGGACAATTATCAGCAAGAACTGTCTTTATTTATGGTATATGCATTAGCGTTTTTTCAGTGGTCATTGCATGGTTTACATTAAATCCCATGGCTACATTCATGATTGCATTAGGAATATTTGTTTATGTAGTTATATATACAGCATGGCTAAAAAGGTCAAACTCCTTGAATATAGTTATCGGAGGATTCGCTGGAAGTGCAGCATCGATGGCTGGATGGGCCACAACAACTGGATCCATGGATCTGTTGGGATTTCTAGTAGGCTGGTTGGTTTTCATGTGGACACCGCCTCATTTTTGGTGTCTGGCGATAAAAAAGAGAGAAGAATATGCAAGTGTAAAAGTTCCTATGCTTCCTGTGCTTATTGGAAATACAAAAACTGCACAGTATATTTTTATCAATACTGCCATATTACTACCATTTTCACTATCGTTATATTTTTTTGGATTGGGAATAGTTTACACAATAATAGCATTTATTTCTGGTACTGTTATGCTAATTTATCACTATAAATTAACGAAAAATCCAACCCCTGAATTTGCTTGGAAGGCGTATAAGGTAACAGCTCCTTACTTAGTTATAGTATTTATAGCAATTGCGATAGACGCGTTATTTTATTTTAGATTCTGAAAAAATTATAGATAATTTAACGCAATAGTTCAATTCGTCGTTTATCTTTAGATATCCACGAGACTTTTAATAAACCATAAATTTCCAAATCTAACAGGATTTTGTTTAGTTCTGCAGAATCTAACTCTATTCCTTCCTTTGACAAAATTGACGTTAATTCTGAATCGGTAACATTATTTAATTGCTGTATTTTTTCATAGATGATATTTCTTAACGGATATTTCAAGCTTAATGATAAATGAACATCAAATATAGTATTAATATATTTTCCACTTTCAAAGTCATGCGAATTAAATAAAAAACTCTTTTACTTTATATTTACAGATTGTCTACTTACGCTAATAACTTGTATCTCACTTACACCGTTTGTTTTCTTTATGCTTTCTTCTAAGGCATCCATTTGACCTTCTGAATCGTCTAATGTGAAATCGCAAAGTAGAGAGTATATACCAAACGCAAGAGGTTCTTTACCATATCTTTTAAGTTCCATTCCACTTGGAATTTGTGAGGGTAGATCTTTAATAATTTCGTCTAGATTAGTATCAGATTCCGTTGGTAATATTTTAATTCTAGCCACGAGTCGAGCCATATCTATGGACCCTCGAAGCTACAATTAACACATTTATATGATCTTGCAAATTCTCTACAGCTTTGACATCTCCACAATAAAACGTATCCACAACTAGGGCAATAAAATTTTACACATTCATCATTAGGCATTATAGATCTATTACATGATGAACAGACTGGCAATTCTAATGTTTTAGACATTTTGATTCAATTTGAGAAATCCGAATTTATATCTTGTTATATATTAAAAGTCTATCATATGTCTTAATTCATTTCCCAATATAGTGCTGATCAATTTCATAGTTTTTTTAGTTCCAAGAATTTTAGATATAGCTATACTATGAAAATCGAAACTTGCGGATTCAGAAATTTCATCAAGAGTGGTATCGGTCACAACTGAAAGTATTTCGTCTAGGGATTTGTTGTCCAGTCTTTCCAAAATTTTCCTAAATAGAAGCATAATTTGAAATTCTTTTCCAAAAATCGAAAACCATTTTTTTTCATATTCATGAAGATGAATTTTTTGATTAGTTATTTTGTACCTTGCGATGCTCTTTCCAGCCAATATTCCTCCCATTCCGCATGAAAAAATTCCTCCGGCAGTGGTTGGTTTTGTTTGGCCTGCAGCGTCACCCACCAACATACTTCGCTCGTTTATGAAATTTTTTAGTGGTCCTCCAACCCAAACAGGAGCATATATCTTTCTAATGGCAGAATATTTGAAATTGAAACTTGAGATAAAGGATTCAAGTGTTTGTAAGGCATTGATTTTGCTTCCTGCAACACCTATCTTTGCTTTTCCCTGACCAGTTGGAATTATCCATGCGAAAAAATGAGGATATATTTCGCTATCTAATTTTACTAGGATTTCATCACTTGGAATCCTATCAGCATAGATCTCATACTGAGCAGATTGTAAAATGCCATTTCGATTAGTACGATTAATAAGAGATGAAATACCCCTTGCATCAACAAAAAGATCCGAACTGAATGAGCAATTATTAGTGCTTATTCCGAATTTCTTTTCAAGAGAATCATAATTTATAGTGGTAACTAAATTTCTTGTTACAATATCGGCTCCAGATTTTTGAGCTTGAAACGCTATCTGTTTGTCAAATTCCCTTCTATCGAGGACGATTAATGTATCGTGTTTTATAATAATATCAAAACTTTTAGAAGCTGACGAGATTTTTGCTTTTTTTACACTATGTACAATTGATCTCGAAGATGGAATAATTCCCAATTTTTCCATAGCCTGAAGACTAACCAGTCCACCACAATGTTCTGGAGTTCCAATTTCACTATCTTCTTCAAGAACTAATACTGATAAACCGGACCTCGCTATTTCTCTAGCGCACAATAAACCTGAAACACTTCCACCCGCTACTATTACATCATAGAATTTTTTTTCCATTAATACAATATAACCATTTTATTAATAATAATTAAAATGTATTTTAGATATGGATCTTAAACAAGTCATCATAGTTCGAAAAGATCTTAAAATGGGTACTGGAAAGATAGCTGCGCAGGTAGCACACGCTTCAGTTTTAGCATATGAAAGATCTAGAGTCAAAAATAGTACTTGGCTTAAAACATGGTATAATTTTGGACAACCAAAGGTGGTACTTAAAGTAAACAGTTTAGAAGAGTTAGAGGAAATAAGGAAAAAAGCACAGGCACATGATTTACCTGTCGTAATAGTACGTGATGCTGGTTTGACTCAACTTGAGCCAGGTACTGCAACTTGTCTTGGAATAGGCCCCGCGCCATCTGTTTTAATTGATAGGGTTACTGGAGGTTTAAAGCTTCTCTAGAATAGTGGAAAAAAATTATTATATTGATCAAATTTTGTTATCTAGTAATATTAAAAAGCCACTTGATAGTATTATATAGAAAAAGTTAAGAATTCAGTTAGCTAAAAAAAATTAACACAAAGCCTTATTTTAGTTGTAATGTATAAAATACTATTGCGAAGGAAGAAAAAAGACATAGTTCATAGTTCACAGATAACCTTAGATGAATTCTATATTAAAAAATTTAAGGAAAAAATAGAAAAGATGTTGTTAATAAGTAATAAGAATAACCATCCATTAGTACTTTATAGAAGGACGATTGAGGAAAACGATGTAAGTATAGAAGAAGAAATAGCTACTGTTTCGGAGAAATATGTGGTAGTTCAAATTTTTACTCATGGAGGATATCTTCCTGTCCTATTCAGGGAGCAACATGTTTTCACACCTGAAGAATTCCCCTACTGGATAATCAAAAGAAGTAGGAGTATGCTTCTACAATGTATGGAAAATATGGATGACTTTATAAACACGTACAATAATGATTTGCAGAATTAATTATTTTTTAAAGGGTTTTTTAAATCTAATCTAATGATATATAGCTGAAAAGAAAAATTTTAAAAATTAGAATCTAATATAACTAAACCTGGCATCTTATCACCAGCAAGATATCTAAGCGAAGCTCCGCCTCCGGTTGAAACGTGACTTACTTCTGATTCTGAAACTCCAGATTTCTTCATAGCCTCTAATGTGTCACCTCCTCCTATTAGTGTCTTGGAGCCTCTCCAATATGCTAAAGCCATACTTTTTGCTATATGGATAGTACCATTAGAAAAGAGATCCTTCTCAAAAAATCCCATTGGTCCATTCCAAAAAATTGTTCCGTTTTTATTAGATCCAATCTCAGAGGAATAATTTTGTATAGTTTCATTTCCTATATCAAACCCTATCATTCCATCAGGAATATTTTCCTTACATAGCATTGCCGACTCGCTTTCAGCATTTGTTGCAACTATGTGATCGACTGGAAGTACTATCTTTTCCTGGTATCTTTTTAAAGAGTTTTTAGCCCAAACTAAATGCGCTTCGTCGATCGGAGAATTCCCAATATTCAGTTCCTTTGCCTTGAGAAAGGTATATGCGGCGGCTCCGCCTATCAAGATCTTGTCTGCTTTTGGTAACAAATTTTCCATGGCCCCAATTTTATCTCTTATTTTGACACCTCCGATAACCACAAGAAATGGTCTAATTGGTTTCTCTTTTATCATTGTAAGATATTCGAGTTCCTTCTTTAGATTAAATCCGCCCAATTTTATATCAAACAATGTCGCTGCACCATAAGTTGACGAATGTTTTCTATGCGATGTGCTAAATGCGTCATTCACATAAATATCAGCCAATGATGCAAGTTGTTTTGAAAATTCTGGATTATTTAATTCCTCCTCATGATGAAAACGGAGATTTTCTAATAAAATAATTCCTGATTTTTGAAGTGCTCGAACTTGGTTATAAACTTCATTTCCAACACAATCAGGAACAAATTTGACTTGTGTTTTAAGAATTTCAGAAAGTCTTGTTGCAACAGGAAATAGAGAATAATCTGAATTGTGATCTTTGGGTCTTCCTAAGTGTGAAATTAGTACTACCTTACAATTTCTTTTTACGAGATAATCTATGGTTGGAATAGACATTCTAATTCTATAATCCTCACCTATGTTTCCATTTTTAATACTGACATTAAAATCAACTCGAACTAAGGCAGTCTTTCCATCGTATTTATCATCATAGAGATCTGTCAAGAATTTGATCATAATAGATAGAATAAAAAATATCTGCGGGAGAATAAAGGTTTTGATTATTAAAATAAAGATAAATACCCCGAAAAAAACAAATGAAATATGTGAAAGTCTTTCTCCGAAAATTATTTTAGGGAAATTTATGCATATTAACGATTCATCATGGAAAACTAATAACGGTAAAAAGTTAATATTTTTCTTAGGTGCTGGTTTCTGTCCATATTGTGCTGCAGGAAGATGGGCAATAGTTGAGGGATTAAGAAAATTTGGAGAATGGAAAGAATTGATCGAGAATCACAGTGCAAGCACTAATGAAAAGTTTTTAAATATAGCTACTTTTGATTTTTCTCATTCCAAATATGAAAGTTCGTTTGGAGAGTTTCGTGGAATTGAAATTGCTGATAGGGATTCAAAAGCAAAAGAAAAATTGGAGAAAATCGACAAGGAAATCCTAGGAACATATAACCCTGATCATCTTATTCCATTTTTACTAATTGATGGTCAATTTATGCAATTTCGAACTGGGATAAATCCAGAATCATTAGAGAAATTAAATCATGAAGAGATAAGAAAAATAATTCGCGACGAAAATTCAGTGGTTGGCAAATCTATTATAGATGAGAGCAACATTATAGCATCTCTAATATGCAAAAGCATTGACAATATACCAGAAAATATCAAAGATAAACAGATTATAGAACTGTTTTACAAAATAAAATGAAGGAAATTGAATAAAAATTTATTTCAAACCAGTTATTCGTATTTCAGTTGGGCATCCAAGTTTACTTGATGCTACTTTGAATCCTTCTTTTGCCAATGGTAAATTTGCAGAAGTAACATAAGCTTCTATTATTGATTGCCCCGGTTTAACCCTCGCTGCTAACCCAGTTGCTTTCCCAAACGCTCTTCTCATACCTTCCTGGAGTCTATCTGCTCCTGCAGTTGCTATCATTTTGTTTTCCCTTAGCAATACATGAGGATACACTTTTAATTTAGAGAAAAAACTAGTCTCACCAGCCTGAGCCATTCTTTTATTAGCAGCTAATCTTGCCGCCTCTAAAGCATTATGACGAATTTGAATATTTTCCGTAACAATTAATTCCAATTTATAATCATAGCTATTACTTGCTTGACCTGAAGAAAATTTTGCAATTTTTGATTGAGGCTTACCTTTAATATATTCCCTTCTAACATAGGGCATTCCCCTAGGTTCTCGATAATTTACACCCTTCAATTTTATTTCACTAATCTTTTTATATCAAACATAAACTTTGATTTATTCGTTTATGTATAATACGACATGGGACAGTAATTACAATAACACTGGTAATGAAAATGAATTAAGTTTTACTGTAGATGCACAAATAGATAATAAAAATACAATAATTATAGATTCTATTAAGCAACAGGATCAACTAAGAAATAAGGGGTTTGGAGAAAAAATAAAAGAAAAATTTATTATTGAAGCGTATGAAGCTCTTTTTCTTTTATATAACAAAAGATTAGTTTTAAAAAAAAAAAGAAAAAATTAGATTTTTCACAACTTTCTGAAATGTTATTGAAGGATGACATTTCAATATTTACAAAATTTCTCATATATAGAGATCTAAGAAGTAGAGGATACGTAGCGAAAGAAGGATTCGGATTTGGTTTAGATTTTCGCGTTTATGAAAGAGGAGAATATCTCAAAAAGCCTGCTAAATACGTAGTTTTTGGAATTAATGAAGGATTGAATATTCAGAGTAGCCATTTATATGACAATGTTAATTCCATTGAGAAAATGGGAAAGGAAGGAATAATTGCTGTAATTGAGAGAAGAGGAGAAATAATCTATTATAAGATAAATAGAAAAAAATTTGAAACTAATAGCAAATCGATTTCACTTGCTCAATAATAAAAAAAGTGCAATTAGTAGATGTAAAAATAAAAAAATTAAAAAAATAGAGATAGCTACATTTTTTATATATGATATTCTGTGTAAGATGATCTGTGGGATAATGATGATCACGATAGTCCCCCTATTATATGGGATTATTCCCTGTAAAATGAAGAGAGACACCGGACTACTGAGTTCCATAAAATGCTCCGACCGGGATTTGAACCCGGGATCGTCGCCTTGAGAGGGCGAAATGCTTAACCGGACTACACCATCGGAGCCCAACAACAATAGAAACCTTCTCAATATAAAAATTCTGTTAGTGCTAAGTAAAAATAAATTTAACGAAGTTGATCTTGGTTCGAACGATTAATGAAATATTAAGGAAATTAATACTTGAGAAAATAAATTTTATAACTGAAATTTAGACAGTTATAACAGGGGCTTCTAGTGGTTCAACGGTTTTTTTGGTTTTAGCACGTAACTTTGCTTTATATTTTAGATTACGTGGTTTAGTTCTCAATCGATAACCACAACATGGGCACCACAATCCATCCCATTTTATGAAGATTTCACAAATTTGGCAGCGTTTTTGTCCGCTGGCATACCTTCCAGAACCTACTGGTTTCTGAGCTTTATGTCTAACGCAAATACCTTTACAAGTCATTGGTATATATATATCATTAACGAGTATTTAAATATGAATAAAGTCATATTATGATAAAATTTAATAAACGATGAGAAGAATTTTTAAAAAATAAAAAGAATATCAATAGTTTGGAAATTTTTTTAACTAACCGATATACTCTTTGCCTGAAACGCTTCGTTCATGGAAACGTATTCTTCTATTTTCATCTTTATATCATCTGGATCAGTATCATCCATTCCTGAAAGTCCTGCCTTAAATGAGATTTTATTTCCAGAAACGTTGACATTATCCACTTCCATGTCTGCATAAACATTTGTTAATTCAGTAACCCAGTCTTTAGCTTCTTGTGAGTCTATTCCCTCGGTATCAATATTTACATTTAGCATTTTTGTCATCCAAATACACCTAACTGATTTATGAAAAAGACATTAATAAATTTGACTAATATAGCTTATAAATATAAAGTAAAAATATAAAGCTATTCTTTCTCATCAAATCTCCAATATTTTATTAGTTCTTTTTCAAATTTAGAAAACTGATTATCATTTAATGATTCTCCGCAATTTTTATGAGTCGGTACTACTCTCATTCCTGCTAGTTTGAAATCAACCTCATAAAAATGAACAGAAGGACAATCACACATTACATGACAATATAAATGATATCCATTTATATTCTTATTAGCCTCAAAAGCTAGTGTAAAAATCACGAAATATAATAAACATTTATGAATCCTTTTTTTAATTATTATCTTATATGAAAAAGCATTCATTGATTCAATTTGGATCAAAAATGTCAGTCAAAATAATCTTTTTCACTTTGGTATTGTCATTAGGAACAATATTTCTGACTTTACCTGATTCACAAGCTGAAGACAACAATTGGTATGTTGGAGAAGGAGTGAAAAAGGATATGTACGTGAAGTATAAGGTAAGTTATTTTGATACTAATAATGGAAGACCATTTGATATAACTATATATTTCAAAGAGCAAGATGAGAAGGGAAATTGGATTGCTCCAGTATATGTTGAAGATCAGGGAAAAGTTGTAAGTGGAACATTTATACTCACTCCCCTTGACTTGACTGCATTAGGAACATCAGAAATACCGCCAGAGATGGGAGAGTATAGAACTGGTTATGCTAATTCGTTACAATGGCTTGCGGCATATGTATCTAAACCAGGAATGTCACTTAGCGCAGGTTCATGGGGTAAGATAGCCTCAATAGGCGGTTCAGAAATCAAGCCAGTAGGTTCTCAACAATTAACAATTCCAGCATTTTCTCAACCTATAGACACAACCATAGTGCAATATTATAAATCCGTTGCAAGTAACATTTACATAAAAAATGAATTTCCATATCCAGTTATGGCTAGGACATTTGTAGATGTGACCACTGGAAGCCCTCCAATTCAGTTTCAATTTATATTGGAAGAGACAGGAACTGGTGAACCGCCTATTCCAGAAATGGCAAGTTTTGAAGCTACCCCGCCACTACTTGAAAGAACAGAGAGAGGGGATTATTATGTACAATTGGATTGGAATCCGGTACCCATTCTTGCTGGAAACGAAACAACATTTACAATAGACTTTCTTGATAAAGAGCAATTTCCAACATCAAAGGTAAGTTATAACCTAAAATTGACTGGGTCTAACAATACATCTATTGCGGATTTGAAAAATCAGTTTGCTCCAGATGGAACAAAAGCTCATAAATTTACGTTCGAAAAACCAACATTAGTTAATGTAGAAGTATCGATCAATAGTGTAAAAGGTGTCGATACAGGAGCATTCGTCGAGAAAACTGATTTTACAATCAATGTAAATTAGAAAGAAAAGAATTTTTTCAATTTTTTTTTATTGAATCTACTTTTATCAAATTATGTCTCCAAAAAAAAGAGTAATTATAATAACTTGTGTTTTTATTGTAACCTCTATTATAGTCAATTTAACAATCATAGCATATAACGGAGGTTTTAGCAACAGTAATTTGGTCACCCCTACTGGATCTCAAAATCTATGGAAGGCAGGCAATAATATAAAACCGGGGGATTTTATGGTTTATGAGCTCCAAACAAAAGATAAACAAAACAATATTCAAAATAGAATCGTAAATATTTCCTTTTACTACACCCCAAATGAATATTGGAATACCCGATTCATTATTTCAAACCAAACTGGAAGTAGTATGAAGTTTGTAGAAAAATTATCTAAGTCAAATCTGTTAGTAAAAGACTCCGATGAGAGGAATAAAGAATATTTTAAGGAAATTGAGACAACAATTCTATCAATAAGAGACATAACAAGAGAACAAAAATACCTAATAATAGGAGCACAATGGGATACAATTTCCTCCGGCGTTTCCACCATTCCATTGAAAATAACTTCAAATGAAGACTTAGAAACCCCTATAGGAAAAGTAAATGCATATGTTTTAAACTACAAACTAAACAATACCAACAATAATATATGGATTTCAGAAAAATTTCCATTACCGATAAAAGCAGAGATTCATGATGAAGAAGGCAAAATAATATTCAAATATTTAATAAAAAATACAAATATTAAATCTTCTTTAAAGACATAAATTAAAAAGTTGCTTATTTTTCTTTGACATAAAAACCTCAGCCAAAAGCCAATTTATATAATTTTCTATATAAGTGTCAATTAAACACCAAATGTGTACAGAACCTGGAAGTATTTCAATTCTGCCATTTTTTAGAATAATTCGTACTCCTTCTTTACCCTCATACATATATGCATCTAAGACACGAGCTCCAGGAATACTAGCTACCGCTTTAGATTTGACTATTTCTCTGGATATTATAAAATTTTTTCTAAATTTATCTACAATGATACCAATATTTTCACGGCCGTATGAGTCAAAATCATATATTTTTCTGGAGTCAGGAAAATGTAATTGCAACTCTAGATTATACCTTTTCCCCACAAATTGTGCGATTTCGTTTATCCTAGCAAATGCAAGATTTGAATTTTTTCTAGACAATTGTTCTAAAACGGCTTTATTGCCCATAAAATTAAATCGCAAATCCCTAATAAGATCTGAGAATATCATATTTAGAAGAGTTTCATAACATATTTATATATTAATACACCTTTAACAATAAATTTTAATGCTATGTTAAATAGTGGAAGTAGACAAGACAGGATAGAAAATGTCAATAATTATAAGATAATATGTACTGAATTTATCAAGGACCTATCTACAGATTACATTGGATGGATAGAAAGATATGATCTCGAAGAAAAAGAAAATAAAAAGAGAAAAGAAGGAATCAAGGAGATAGTAGAAAAATCGAATAATTGGATTTATGTGTTCGGAAATTCAATAAAGAAAATAGATATAATAATGAATGACGGCATAAATAAGATGGCTGAAACTACGGCAGGATACCCATTTAAATTTGACATATATATTAAAAATATGTTTAGATATACTTATCATGAGATCGGAAAAATAAATGTAAATTTAAAAGCTATCCCCAGGCCAGAGTATCAAATAAGATTGGGAAAATATGATAACATAAATTCACTACTAATTAATTCATCATCAACTGTTAATTACACCATAAGTAAAAATAGTTTTGAACTAGTCGACGTGTTAGATGATTTTATTGTTATTGATGCAACGAAATGTTCTGATAAGGATGTCATATCATTCACCACAATTGTAGAGGAATGTAAGAATGATTTTGTATCTGAAAAGAGAGGATATTCGACAATCATTTCCATAAACCAAAATTCATGAAAAGATACTTTAAATAACGTAGGGGTTGAGATTTCGTATGTGCGACGGTCGTCCAGTTTGGTCTAGGACATCAGATTGCCAATCTGGTAACCCGGGTTCAAATCCCGGTCGTCGCATATTTTTAGATCGAATCTAATAAATCACTATTCAATCAAATCCACTTCCACATGCACAAAGACCATTCTCGTCAACACCTGCATCACATATTGGACACACCGCAATGTATTTAGATTCCCAAACGGATTTTCCAAATAAATGAAAATGCGTGTCGATCTCCTTTGGAATTTCAAAATCCTCTAATTTATAAGATGTTTCATTGTCAGAGGATTTAGACTTTATATTTTTATTATGTCTCTTATTTGGATACAACTAAATTATTCTCTTCTTTTATAGTACGATCTTTCGATATTATTCTTAATAATATTAATGGCATTTTCTATCCTATCTCTATTGGGAAGCTGAACCATAAACAAATTAGAAGAATAATTATTAGAATATTCTTTCGGGATAATGGCTAATAGACCATTTCGGTACAGACATTCGAAAAATTCTAATGATGTATTTGCATGTATCAAAAAATTTTCCTCTATGCCCAAATTAATCATTTCTAATTGTATATCTACAAAAACATAATAACCATCATAAAAAATATTTAGCAGAACTTCAACAATATATTTTTTTCCGAAAGATTTTTTGATAATATTTTCATAAGCGTTTTTATTTAAGTAAATGCAAGGTACTTTATTACCTTCATAATCAATCACTCCAAAACCTTCTTTATGCAGATTTGTCAAAAAATCCCTTAAATCGTTAAATTTCCTAAATCTCACAATAAAAAATTCAAGAGAATTACTTTTATTTCTTTTTCTTTTTGGATAATGCAGGATTAGATTAGTTTAGATTGATTGATTTAGCTAATAAAATAGCCCTCTGAGTATCTTCATTTGTACTCATATTAGCTTTTAATTTATAAGCATAATACAACAAGTCGATTATTTTGGTACGATCCAAAGTTATCTTATGAGTTCCAGAACCGGTTATATTAGAACCGGAGAACACACTGCTTCCATTAGAAGCAAATTCTGCAATATTGTTAAGAGATAAATTTTGTTTAAATAAGAGGGCACCAGAATTACCTGAAATAGAAATTGCTGATGTTTCATTTGGAGGATTGCCGAAAATTTCAATATCGTCATGCGAAAAATAATAATTTTCATAATGCGGATCGCTTTGTTTAATTGATTCTAAAAGATTATTAATAGAAGTTATAATTTCCTGCTTTAAATCAACTACAGAGATCATATGATTTTTAATTTTAATGAATTCTGAAATAGAAATATTCATTATACTGCCTTTTATCTTCAGACCCGGATAAGTACTCTTTAGAGCTTCATCTATTGAATCTTCAGTAACTGATTGAAGATTTTTATGGTGAGCTATTTCGAAAGAATTGTACATTATATTCAAAATTGAACGGATATTTCTAAAATCAAAATCTTCATATAATATCTTAATTTTAGACAATAGATCTTTTATGTCGGCTTCCGATAAACCGGAGTTTTGATTATAATACCTTATATATTCAAGAACAATGTCTGAAATTTCTTCAAAGGAATTTGATCCTGCTAAATCAATTTTATAATTAGCCTTTTCTAGTCTATCAAAAACGGAACTATCCTTCATCCCAATTCCGTTATACGCGAATGGAGTTGAAATTAACATGAGAATTGTATATGGGAGGTGGGTGTTTATCAAAGCTTTTACGAAAGATAATGTATCACTAGTTGCGTTGAATTCATCAAACTGGAATATGGAAATCTTGTTCAGTAGTTTTAGATTAAGGCGAGACAATAATGATAACCTATTTATCATATCAAGCAATGTAATAGAGTCATAAGAATCGAATTTATTTTGTATTATTTTCTTGATTATCACTAAATCCGTTGACGAGAACTCGCCTTCAAATAAAGAATCGATTTTATCAATATTGAGATCTGTCTTATTTGCTATAATTTGAAGAACTTTACTTTCCAAACCTTTACCGGATAAAGACTCGAAAAAGCCTAGTTTAAAAATTTTTTTTGCAAGTTTATTATTACTTTTACTTTTATCCAGTATATAAAATAGGATTTCTTTCCTTAGCATTCCCAGATAATCATTGTCAAAACCGTGGATCATCGATTGATAAATACTTGGAATATTTTTAGGATAAATTTGAGATAAATCAAGATAAGAAAAAATAGCTTTCTCTCTCAGATCGGATATTTTTACGTGGAGAGTTAAATGTGTCTTTCCAGATCCTACATCTTGAACTATCGTAACTATTCGAAACTTATTATTATCATTATTGATTGCCGCAATGTTATAAATATCTTCAACACAGGAAATAATAGAATTTTTTGCATCATTATGTCTTTTACCTCCCAAGATCTTAGAGTCTTCTATACTAGGAGTAGGACTGCTAGGAAAAGGATTATGACGTAGATGATATGGATACAATTTTATAAACACCTTACAAAGCCGTGCAATAATCCACGAATAATTATTCCCTCTTCCCCGCCAGAAGACAACTCGTAATTATTTTTGAATTGATCAATCAATTCTTTTGTATAATAGTAAAATTGTTTCTCTGTGAGTTCGTGTTTTAGACAAAGATCATTTCGAACTATAGATAATGCCACCCAACCAATTGAACCAGCATTTTTTGAAATTGATAAATCGAAATCAAGTTTAAAAGTATTTAAATCAATTGTTTTTTCTGGTTTTAAAGCCGACTCCTCATATCGTTGGTTACTGTTCGTTAATAAAGAATCCATTAGTAAAATGAGTCGACCATCTAATTTTTCAACATGTTTATTAACTGATGAAGACAGTCCATGAAATGAGTCTTGTAAATCTTTCAAAAGCTCGTAAATATACTTAAATTTAGCGTCGGAATTAATAAGATATTGAAAATAGTTATCTTTATGCCAATAGTAATATGTATTTGCTTTTTTGGCAATAATTACCTCTCCAGTTTTAAGCCATTCTTCAATTTTTTTATCAAAGTCTGTACCCACATATTCTTTTTTTAAGGCAATCTTTTTTACCCCTTCTTCACCTGAAGAAAAAATTTTGTCAAATATTTTTTCCTCCAAAGACATGGAATACATTTTTAATTTTCTTATAAAAGATACTTGGTGATAATAGATAAAATAATTAGTGAATTTAATTTTACTATCATAGACCTTGGATTTATTCTCAAATTGCAACAAAATGGTCGTTGTAAAATCTTAAATTTTACTTTAATTTCCCAATAAAATAATTAACAATTATTAATAATACAGATCAAATTTGAATATAAAATCCATTATTTATTAACGGGATGATGAAAACTTTGCTGATCGATGATGAAAGCACTAGGGTATCTGACCGGTTACTGTTTTACAGGCTTAAAAACCTTGTAGACATTCTACAGCTCTTTAAGATTTAGTATAGTCGAAAATCATAGATTAATCGATATTGTTATCTTGGTTTGGCTTCAATATAGGATCTTTCAAATATGATTTTTTATACTTGTTTACTGATGGAACATAAATCTCTTGTCGAAAATTTCCTCTTTCTATGCAAATATATTTTATGGAATTCTATACCTTGTTGCCTAACTTGTTCTTCTAACACATTTAGCTAACCTATCCTAGTCATAATAGGGGAACTGGAGAAATTATAAGTAGCCTCTATTAAAGAGCGGAGATATTACTTGATATTAACGTAATTTACATATATTAAATACAATGAATAATGATTTAACAGACAATGAAGATGGATGTATTTCTTTTCAAGAATTTTTAAAAATCGATTTAAGAGTAGGAAAAATAAAAAAAATTGAGACTGTTCCTCGTATGAACAAAATATACAAAGCCGAAATTGACATTGGAACAGAGAATAGAGATGTAGTAATTGGAGTTGCCGAGCATTATAAGCCAGAACAATTAGAGAGAAAAATTGTTGTTGTGTGTATTAACCTTCGTCCAAAAAAGATGGGACAGATATTTTTCAGAGGCATGGTATTAGCTGCAGAATGTGATAAAGAAAAACCAGTTCTTATTACTATTGATAGTACAGAGAATTGTAGTATAGGATCAAAAATTCATTAATCATATTAAACATTATTATTATGATTATTTGTTTCCTTTTTATTATACATATCTTCCATTAGGTCTTCGTATTCCTTATCGAGATCCTTAGTATCTATTCTTATTTTCTCTAGTTTGGAAAAAGCATTAATAATACTCTTAGCTGCCAAAGGTTGTTTAATATCTGTTTTTGAAATTTCTCCAAACAATCCTATTGCATCTATTCCTCTTTGCCAAGCTAATCCCAAAATCAAACCATTAAACCAAGTAATATTACCAATTTCGTTTCCAACCAATTCTATTCCCGAATTAAACAAACGCGGCTTTAGTTCAGGATTATTTGTCACTCCACAAACTTTGGGAGCACCTGTCACTTGTTGTTTTAAGTAACCGCCTGCAGAATATAGACATTTAATTTTCCCAATAGATAATATGTAATCTAAAAAAACATTACATAAACTATACAGTTCATTTGAATCTTGTGGCTGGGAATCACCAGTAAAAATTATTATATTATATTTTTCTGAAAAATATATTTTATAAAAATCAAGTATGGGTTTGACAATCCCATTAGAATGGGATACCCATGGTTTTTCAATAGCTTCAATGTTTGCAATATTTTTTGAATCTAATTTTTTGGATAAAAAAGAAGATACAATTCCTCCAACTTTACCCATATCAGGTAAAGATGATATAACCATAAAATCATTAAGATGAATATGTTCCAAAATTTCAAGTTTCATATCTTATTTCATTCCATTTAATTTCTTGACCAATGTATAGATAGCGGTATAATCAAGATTTGCTAATCCCATTTTCGAAGCATAATTAAATAAATGTAAAACTGAATTTGTTATCGGTAAAGTGATATCGTTATCGTCTGCCAGGTGCATAACTAAACTTAGATCCTTTTTCATATGCTTGAGGTAAAAAGATGGATTATAATCACCCTTTATCATTCTAGGACCTTTATTCTCACTCATACCGGTTTTAAAATAAGTAGAATTCAGAATTTTGAGATACAAACTCGGGTCTAGTCCGAAACTCTCTGATAAAATCAACCCTTCCGAAAGCGCTACAGCAATTATTCCTATATTAAGATTTAAGGCTAGTTTTATGGCATTAGCTAACCCTGGTTTATCGCCAACATAATAAATGGGATTACCTAGATTACAGATTACTGAACTAATTTTTTCATACACAGACTTTTCTCCTGAAACAATTGGAATAAGTTTCCCTTCAAGTGTTGCAGCAGGCCCTCCCATCACTGGAGTGTTTAGGTACGTAATTCCATTTTCCTTGAATTTATTATTACAAATTTCCGATTCTTTTGGTGTAATGGTACTAAAATCCAAAACTGTCATGTTTTTATTATTAGAATTTATTAGACCGTCCTCCATAAAGCAAAGATCATTAATTGCTGCATAATTAGTCACACAAATGGCAACAATTGAAGACTGATCGCCTATTTTTTTTGGAGAATCTAATACAATTGCTCCACTTCTTGCTAGTGCTGATGATTTGGAAGATGTTCTATTATATACATTAATTTTGAAATTACAATTTAACAATCTCAAACCAATATTATAACCCAATAATCCAAGTCCAATAATACCGATTTGCATAAAAAAACAATAAAAGATTCCATAAAAATATTTTTTTATTTTAAAAAAATAATGACCGATTATACCAACAAGAACACGGATCCATTAGAAATCTTTGTTTGGTAAATCCCTAAAGGTATCTCTGCAGGTAGATTTTCAGGTTTTCCAGTTTCTAATTTGAACGCTGACATATGGAGTGGACATGTAACTGTTTTTTCTTGTTCATTTAGAATGCCTAAAGAAAGATCTGCATCAGCATGGGTACAAATTCTATCACTTGCATAAATATGATCTCCTATTTTTACCAACAAGATTTTTTTTTCTTCGTAATTAAACTCCATAATCTCTCCAGATGAAAGAGACTTTAAATCACATACTTTAATCCAAGGCAAAAGACACACACCGAATCATGGTAAAATAACAGAAAGCTATCGATATTTGTAATGTTTTTCAAATATATCCTCTGTTTCTCGATATCTAGTTTTCTCAACTTCAAGAATTTGTTCCATAGCCTCGTCTGTTCTTAAAATCAATGGTTTTCCTAACCATTTATTTTCGATAAGATAATTTATCCAAGCTCGAATAGTAGGACCCATTCTTCTTGAAATAGGTTCTAAAAATCCCCCAACTATTTCCCGCTTTGCCGATTCTTTAGATAAACCACGACTCATTAGATAGAAAATTTGTTTTTCATCGATTTGAGATACTGATGCTGAATGAGTCGCCTTGACTTCATTTGATTCTATCTCCAATCCTGGAATAGCATCGGATTTTGCTCCTTTGTCTAACAAAATAGCATGTCCTGCAAGATAAGATTCTGTAGATTTTGCATTCTTGTTTATCTTTATCATTCCCTTAAATAAGGATTGAGAAGTATCTTTCATTACAGATTTAACTAGAACCCTACCCTTAGTATTTGGCGCAGAATGTATCAAGTTGGAAGAAATATCAAAGGATTGGTTATCTATTCCAAATATGATCTCCACATCCTCAACTGATGCACCTTGACCTTGCATTATGCTATCTATTTTATATCTTGAAAGTTGTGAACCAAATAGACCTATCGACCAAGACATATTAGCATCTTGTTCAACAAACGATTTTCTATTTGAAAAATTAACCGCCTGGTAATCCAACGATTGGAGAGTTACCATTTCTAGTTGCGAATTATTCATGAGGTGAGCGTCTAGTAATTCAAAATATACCTGCTGAATATCCTTATTTTTTATGTTTGCAGAATACAGCTCTTGAACTATAGTAGCTTTTGAATCTGGTTCGCTAATGATAATATTTCGAGAGATAGAAGAAATTCCGTTTTCTGAAAGATAGTTAATTATTCTTATAGGCTCATCTATTACCATATTCTTTGGTACATATATAAAAAACCCATGCTGAAAAGCTGCGGAACAGAGAGCCAAAAACCTATCTTCTTTGAAGTCAAGTTTATTTTTTGTAAGGTGTTTTTGTATTATATCAGAATATTCATTTAATGCATCAGATATTTCAGAAATAACAAGACCTTTTTTCCTTAATTCATCATCCAAAAATGTATTTACAATATTGCTATCCTTGCATACAATACCAGTTCCTTTACTCAACTCTGCAACTCTATCCGAGAATAGACTTACATCTTGATTCTCTTTCGTTTTATCAAAAAAAATCTTATCCGGTATTAGACGATTTGCATTTGAATATTTTGTATATAATTGCGAGACCTCAAATGGAAGCTTTTCATAATTTAGAGATGCATCTTTCCTGAATTGGCGCATCCATTCTGGTTCCGAATCATCAAAAATACTGTCAAAATTATCTTCTATAGACGATAATTTGTACATTTTAATCATCTGTTATTTGAAAAAATAGGTGTTTTGATTAACCCACAGATCCTTCCATTTCTAATTTGACTAATCTATTGAGCTCAACAGCATATTCCATTGGTAATTCTTTGGTAAATGGTTCTATGAATCCCCCAACAATAAGAGATAATGCATCTGATTCTGAAAATCCCCTACTCATTAAATAAAAGATTTGGTCTTCACCTATCTTTCCCACAGTAGCTTCATGTGAAATAGTCGCATCATCTTCATTCACTTCAACATATGGATATGTATCGGTTCTTGAATTTTCATCCAGTAAAAGTGCATCGCATCTTACATTTGATTTTACTCCAGTTGCACCTTTGGCAACATGCAATAGGCCTCTATAAGTTGTTCTTCCTGATTGTTTACTGACAGACTTACTCGTAATTCTTGATGTTGTATCTGATGCAAGATGTACAGCTTTGGCTCCTGCATCTTGATGTTGATCCGATCCTGCAAAAGCAATTGATACAACCTCAGCGTGAGCATTTTTTCCCAACAAGTATACACCAGGATACTTCATAGTCAATTTACTTCCAATATTTCCATCAATCCATTCAACTTTTGCATTTTCATAAGCGTATGCTCTTTTGGTCACTAGATTATAGACGTCTTTACTCCAATTTTGGATAGTAGTATATCTTATTTTAGCACCCTTCTTGGCAATTAACTCAACTACAGCTGAATGTAATGATTCAGTAGTATATACAGGAGCAGTACATCCTTCTATATAATGAACTTCAGAGCCCTCATCAGCAATTATCAAGGTTCGTTCAAACTGTCCGATATTTTCTGCATTTATTCTAAAATATGCTTGTAAGGGTAATTCAACTTTTACATTTGGCGGAACATAAATAAATGAACCACCAGACCAAACTGCACTATTTAATGCAGCAAATTTATTATCTTCTGGAGGAATTATTTTACCGAAATATTTGCGAAAAATATCAGGATGTTCCTTCACTGCTGTATCAGTATCTAGAAATATTACTCCTTGTTTAGCTAAATCTTCATGTAAGTGGTGATATACTACCTCGGATTCATATTGAGCACCAACCCCAGCAAGAAATTTCTTCTCGGCTTCAGGGATTCCAAGCTTATCAAAAGTGTTTCTAACAGATTCCGGAACATCGTCCCAGCTTTTACTTTGCTTTTCAGAAGCTTTAGCATAATAATAAATATTTTGAAAATCGATTTTTGAGAGGTCACCGCCCCAAGTAGGCATCGGTTTATTCATAAAAATGTCATAAGATCTTAATCGAAAATCAAGCATCCACGCAGGTTCATTTTTAATTTTACTTATTTCTTCTATCGTGCCACGGGAGAGTCCTTTCTTACTTAGATACACGTATAAATCAGTAGAGTCCTTAAAATCGTATTTACTGTAATCCATGTTGATTTCTTCGAGAGTCATAGAATTAATAACGGCGTTATACTATATATAAATTTTGCAACACTATAAAATAAGACAAAAATAGCATTAGAATAAAAATTTTTATAATGACATCTAAGAAAATTAAATTTGAGATTTTAACAACTCTGCAACATCATTTAAAGAATGCATGTGTGATTCGGTAAAGCTTATGCCATATTTTTGCAATTCTTTGCTTGTTTTGGGTCCTATTGAAATAACCAGACCTATTTTTTTTATATTTTGTAATAAATCTTCTGATATCATTTTAATAATATCAAAAAAAAATCTAACATTAGATGGACTAGTGAAAATCAAAGAGTCTATCTTATTATCTCCTAGCAATCTGGAAAAATCTATCCAGTTATCGTCGATACCAGATGGTTTAACATCATACAAATAAAATTCATGAACTTGATATCCTAATCTCGTAAGATTTTCTCGCAAATAGTCATCGGCTAATCTACTTCTAGGAATAACGATTTTTCTTGCTTTCTGCGTCTTTCCAAATATTTTTAATATCTCTTCTGAGGATGATTTTGATGGAACGTATCGAACGTTTATAGCATTTTTATTCAGACTATTACTAGTTGAATTACCTATCGCTACAACTGTAACTTTTTCATTAAGAATTCTGGCAATATCATCATATCTGTTTATTTTCTTGGCAAATTCAAAAAATAATTGTACAGCATTAACACTTAAAAAAACAAAATAATCGTCTTCAGTAAAAGAGAATCGAAATATCTCATTTATAATCTTAGCATTGTTAGGTATTATTTCACTAGTTTTGAGTCTAACTAACCGAAGAGACTCATTATTTAGTAAATATGAAAACTCGCTTGATAAATTTCTGGAATGAGTTATTGCAATAATTTTATCTTTCATATTATCAGAAATTTTTTTATCTCCAACCGATCCTTTCTGATAATGAAACTACCTCTCCTATTACTATTACTGCAGGTGGTTTAATAGATGATTCTTTCATCTTTTCTATAATATTTGATGCATTTCCTATTATTATTTTTTGATCTTGAAGAGTACCACGTTCGATAATAGCCACTTTGGTATTCTTATCCAGGCCGTGATGCATTAATTTACCCATTATTTTTGGAAGATTCTCTATTCCCATAAGAATAACTATTGTATCCACAGATTTAGCCAATTTATCCCATCGAACACTTTTTTCTTCTTTGCTCGGATCTTCATGCCCTGTAACTATCGCAACTGAGGATGAAAGTTTTCTATGGGTAAGCGGAATTCCAGAATAAATTGCTGATGCTATTGCTGAGGAGATCCCGGGAACAATTTCAAATCGTATATTATTTTCAAAAAGAAACTCTGCTTCTTCTCCTCCTCTACCAAAAATAAAAGGATCTCCTCCTTTGAGTCGTAAAACTTTTTTGCCATCTCTAGCATACTTTAACATCATTTTATTAGTTTTTATTTGATTACTAGTAGGATCTCCAGAAGATCTTCCAACATAAAGCCGAATTGTTTTTTCTGGTATTAGTTTTAAGATTTCATTACTTACTAGACGATCATATAATATAATATCGCATTTTTTGATTAACTCATGACAACGCATTGTAATCAATTTCGAATTTCCTGGTCCAGAGCCACAAATGTAAATCTTACCCTTAGTGATTTTTTTTGTTCCATTCGTCAACAGCTTTATCCCACCCTTGTGCAAACCTAGCTGCACCATTCCTTAACAAATATTTAGCAGCTATATTTCCCAATTTCTTAGGGGAATCATAGGAGCCTATTTTTTTAACAACCAATTCTTCTGATCCATCAGAGGAAAATATTTTTGAAAAAAATCTTATACTATTATTTCTTTTTGAAGCAATCGCACACGCTCCTATAGGAAATCTACAACCACCTTCTATTCTTGATATAAAAGTTCTTTCTGCTTCAATAGATTTTCTCGAAGGCTCATCTTCAATTTTTTTCAAGAAATTAATTAGTGTTTTATTGTTTTTTTTAGATACTATTCCTAAGGCACCTTGCCCCGGCGCTGGTAAAAATTCTGTTATTTCAAGTCTTTGACTAATCACATTTAACTTCCCCAATCTTTTTAATCCTGCTTCTGCAAGGATAATTCCATCGTAATCTCCTTTTAATGTTTTATCTATTCTTGTATCAATGTTACCACGAATTGGTTTTACAATCAAATCCTTCCGAAGATTGATCAACTGAATTGCCCTACGTAAACTACTAGTACCAATAACAGAGTTCGAAGGAATATCTATCAATTTTCTTTTTCTTTTACTAATTAAAACATCGTTTATAGATTCTCTCATGGGTATAGAACAAATAGTCAAATTATTATTTAGTGTAGAAGGAACATCTTTGATACTATGAATTGCTATGTCTACTTCGCCATTTAGCACAGCTTCATTGATTTCTTTTTCAAATATCCCTTTCCTATCCATTGAAAATAATGCTTGTTGTTTATCTAAATCTCCACTAGTTACAATCTTAACAATTTCATATTCGAAAACAGGATTTACTCGTGAAAGAGAATCTAACACAATATTTGTCTGAGCAATGGCTAATTTGCTACCCCTAGTTCCTACTCTCAATCGATTCATTTTATATTTTTAATGTTAAGTAATGAATTAAAATAACTCTCTATAGTTCTTTCTATATCTTCTTCATTATGAGAAAATGATGTAAAACATGTTTCAAATTGCGATGGTGGTATGAAGATATCCTTTTGAAGGAGCATCAAGAAAAATTTTTCAAATAACTTTTGATCTGATTTTATAACATCAAGTGTTGAGTTTACTTTTCCAATAGTAAAAAATATTTGAAATAGTGATCCTATGGAATTAATAGTAAAAAATTCATCGAATCTATTTATACTGTCCCTTATTCCCTTAACCAAAGTATCACATGATCGAGCCAGTTGCGGATAAATTATATTCTTGTTAGCCTTCAGGATTTGCATTGTAGCAATGCAAGCAGACACAGAAATAGGATTTCCAGCGTATGTACTAGCCTGATAAACATTTCCAATTGGGGATAACTGGTCCATTATCTCTGCCTTCCCACAAATTGCCGCAATAGGGAATCCGTTACCAAGTGATTTGGAAAATGTAGCAAGATCCGGTTTAATACCAAAAAATTCACTTGCCCCACCCAAGGATAGTCTGAATCCAGTTATGACCTCATCAAATACTAAAATAATATCATTCTCCCGAGTTACTTTTCTCAAATTATTTAAATAATTTTTTTCAGGCAACACTAGACCATAGTTTCCCAATATAGGCTCAACAATGAGACAACTGATATTTCCTGAATCTTTTTTAATAATATTCTCAAGATCCCCTAGATCATTATATTTGACTATCAATGTCTCTTTGGAAATTTCTTCAAGCGAACCTTCTGAAGAGGGGATATTTGCTGCTCCTGAACCCGCTTTTACTAGAACATAGTCGTACGCTCCGTGATAACCTCCATCAAATTTTATAATTTTCTTTCTCTTATTAAATGCCCTGGAGAGTCTAATGGCAGTCATTGTGGATTCGGAGCCGGTGTTTAGAATTCTTACCTTTTCAGCACAAGGAATAATTTCAGTCAAAAGTTCTGCAAGATACACCTCCTTTTCGGTAGGGATACAGAATAGCGTTCCCTTATCGAGCTGATTTTTTATTGATTCCAGCACTTGAGGATATGAGTGACCTAGGATTAAAGATCCATAACCCATACAATAATCTAATAATGTCCTATGATCAGCAGTTACTATTTTACTTCCAAATCCGGAAGAAACAAAGAATGGATATGGTTTAAAAAATCTTACAGGACTGTTTACCCCTCCCGGAATTACCTTTACAGATCTATCAAATAATTCCTTTGACTTTACAAATTTCAATAATCATTACTTTGATATTATTCTATTTATAAAATAACTTATTTATTGTTAAGCACACTTGCCATTTTTTTTGCGTGATAAGTTATTATTATATCTGCACCTGCTCTCTTTATTGAGGTAAGAAACTCGGTCATCACATCAATTTCATTTATCCATCCTTGTTCAGAGGCTGCTTTAATTAAAGCATATTCACCGGAAACACTGAAGGCACAAAGTGGAAGTTTAAAGGATTTCCTTGCTTGATATATAAGGTCTAGATACGGAATCGCAGGCTTAACCATGATCATATCTGCACCTTCATTTATGTCCATTTCAATCTCCCTTATTGCTTCCTTTGGATTTGTGAACGGCATTTGATAGGTCTTTCTATCTCCAAATTCGGGATATGAATCTGCCAAGTCACGGAATGGGGTATATAAAGGAGATGCAAGTTTTGCAGAATAAGCAAGAATTGAAGTGTCAAAATATCCTTTTTCATCTAGTTCATGTCTGATGGCAGATACTTGTCCATCCATCATTGAAGAAGGTGCCACAATATCTGTGCCTGCTGCTGCGTGACTCTCAGCAATTTTTGAGAGAGCAACGTTAGTTGGATCGTTATCAATTTTTTTGTTTTTTATTATACCACAATGTCCTTTTGGAGTATATTGGCACATGCATACGTCAGATATTACGACTACTTTTTCACCAAAGTTACTGCGTATATTTTTGATTGTCTTTTGAATAATTCCTTTTTCACTAGATGCTGCGTTTGCCTTATCATCTTTATCAGATTCAATTCCAAACAAGATTACGGAATTTATCCCCAACTTCAAAATTGAATCAACTTCATCAGTGATTTTAGATAAAGGCAATCGCTTAACATCTTGCATAGAAGATATATTTTTTGGTTCCTTTAATCCAGATTGTACAAAAACTGGACAAATAAAATCCTTAACAGAAAGTCTTGTTTCCTGCAACAGTTCTCGTATGGCTTTGTTTTTTCTCAACCTCCTCAGGCGTACAAAAGGATATCCAGATCCTCCTAATAGCCCATAATTTGAATTAATTTGTGCTCTCATTATCGTAATTAAATAATTTAGCAGCAATTTTCATAATTTCCTGTTCATCACTTGTATCGCTTTGGATATATCTACGTAGATTATTCATAGGAGTAGAAATAATTCCTTCCAATAAAGCATGAGAAAATTGTTCAATTATCTTCATTTCTTGAGGACTCATATTCTTTCCTAGAATTGATAAGGCCTTTTTCAACTCTCTTTCCCGGATCTTATCTACATTGCGAAAAACAGATATTACAACTGGATCAGCTTTCTTTCTCTTCAACAATATATCAATATTCTTCATTTCACCCTCAATAATATCCTCAGCTGATTCAATTTCCTTCCGTCTAAACTGAATATTTCTCTTCACTATATCTCCAATTTCATCCATATTAAATAAATTAATATTTTCGATAGATGAACAAGTTTCCTCAACAGTTCTTGGATTTGATAGATCAAAAATTAAGAGTGATTTTGATCTAGAACTTGCTGCTCTCTTGATTCTATCATAAGTTAACAAATAATAAGGAGCTACGGTGCTGACAAAGATAATATCCATTTCTCCTAATGATTCAAGAGCTTTTTCAAAAAATATCGGACTTCCTCCCATTGATTGCGCGAAAGACTTTGCTCTTTCAAAAGTTCTACTGGTATTCATAAAAAAGATATTTCGCTTTTTAAGGGTCTTTGCAACCAGACCTGCCCCTTCACCCGAACCGATTAACAAAATGTTTTTGTTGTCTAACGTTCCAAGTTTTTCTTCTGCGAGATTAACTGCCATAGATCCAACAGAAACACTACCTTTATTGATCCCAGTAAGATATCTTACCTTACTGCCAACTCTTATTGATTTTTCAAAAACAAGAGATAGAACATCTTTTGTAAAGTTATTTGATCTAGAAAATTCATACGATTTTTTGACCTGACCTAGAATCTGATCTTCTCCTAAAACTAATGAATCTAATCCTGATACTAACTTAAATAGATGTCTGACCACATCTTCTCCATTTTCCACAACTATCATTTCAGAAAACGTTTCTACTGATAATCCACAATGCTGTGCCCAGAATTTTATAATGTTTTCTGTGTCTATGGTATTATTACATATTCCAAAGATTTCCACCCTATTACAAGTCTGTAATATTAGACATTCTCTTAGATTGAAATTTTCTAGTAAAAATGTATGGGCACCTTCGATGTCTTTAAAAGAAAATTTTTCGAGTAAATGAATAGGTGCTTTTTTATAGGTAACGCGAAAATTTATTATTTCAATGAATTCACTTACTAACGTCATTATTTTCCAGACACGCCCCACTTGTTCAACAATTTGAGAGTAAGAGTTTTGGCTTCTTCCATCCTACTGTCTTTAATTAATGTTTGAATATTCTCATCTCTAATTAAAGAATACAAGAATTTCTTTCTTTCCGATACAGTGTTGATAATAGGCCTTGCTTGTATTCTTGCGAATTCCTGTAATTTTGTATTGTCAATATCTGCCTTCGTAATTATTCTTCTTAAAATACGTTCTGCTTTTATTCTTAATCTCCTGGCCATAATAGGACTTTTACCGTAGGTTGAAATTGCCACTTGCATAATGCCTTCAATATTTATTACTGAAGCATAGGAAAAGTCGCTAACATCGGGATCATCAGCAGCGTATACAAAAGATCTAGACAATCTACCTTTCTCAACGATTTTTCTGTTCAGGTCCCTATCATCGGTTGCAGCCAAAACAAGAAAAACGTCTTTGAAATTATCTAAAACATTGGTGTCGGTAATCTTTTGTTTTATTAAATTAATCTTTCCTTCGTCGGATAAAGTACGAAGATTATAGTTAACCCTATCACTTACGACTGTGATTTTGCAATTTTGACCTAATAGGCCTCTTACTTTTCTATAGCCTTCTACCCCTCCCCCAATAACTAGGACATTTTTTCCATTGAGGTTCAGGTCAACTATCAACTACCACACCGTGTTGAAGAAACAATATCCATTACATTATTTAAATTATTTCAAGAAAAAGAAAAGAAAAAACTATTAATAATTTTGAATCCTAAACAATATTTATTTGATTATAAAATAATATAGTAAAAAATGATCCTAATTGATAAATAAAAACTCCGCAAATAAAAAATTAGAACTTGAGGATATTGAAGAAATAGGTCCTGCAACAAAAATGCATTTAATTAACGCAGGAATCGAATCCGTAAGAGACTTGGTTGTCAGAGGACCGCAGAATATTTCTGAGGTAACAGGAATAAGTATCGAAAAGGCAGTAGATTTGTGTAATAAAGCAAGAATGAAGTTAGAGGAGTTTGAGATTATAGATAAATCATTTACAACTGCTACGGAGTTATATAAAAAAAGACTAAATATTGAACGAATATCCACAGGATCGAAAAATCTCGATGAGTTACTAGGCGGGGGAATTGAAACTGGAGCTATCACAGAAATATATGGTGAATTTGGTTCTGGAAAAACACAAATTTGTCACACCACAGCAGTTCTGGTACAACAAAAAAAAGAAAAAGGGGGTTTAGAAGGTGGAATCATATACGTAGACACAGAGAATACCTTCAGGCCTGAAAGGATAGTTTCTATATCAAAATCAAGGAATATCGATTATTCGCCTGTCTTAGAAAATATTATTGTTGCAAAAGCTTTTAACAGTTCTCATCAGGAGCTTATTATTCAAGAAATTGGAAAAATAATAGAAAACAACAACATCAAGTTAGTAATAATTGATTCTGCTATTTCCCATTTTAGAGCAGAATTTTTAGGAAGAGGTACACTTTCTGAAAGACAGCAAAAATTAAATAAATTAATGCATCTCCTTATAAGGATTGCTGAAACGTATAACATTGCAATAATAATCACTAATCAAATTCAATCTGCTCCAGATATGATATTCGGGGATCCATATAGACCGACCGGAGGGAATGTCATGGCACATTCCAGTACTTATAGAATATATTTAAAAAAAGCAGGAAAGAATAGGATAGCAAGGATTGTAGACAGTCCATATCATCCAGAAATTGAAGCTCTCTTTTCCCTAAGTGACGAGGGTATTTCTGACCCAGTTTAAAATTTATCAGTTAATGTTAAATTAAGGAAATAATCTAGGAGTAATATGCCACGTTCACATGGAAGTAGAAGAAAATCGAGATCGGTATTAACAAAAAGTAGTGTACTTAGGGGTATTACTTATTTATTAATAAATTATAAAATTGGCGACAAGGTCATGATAAATATTGATCCTAGTGAACACAACACTATGCCACATAGAAGATATCAGGGAAAAATAGGAACTGTCTTAGAAGTTGGAAAAAGAATAGTAAGAATCGCTATACAAATTGGAAACAAAGAAAAGATTCTTCAAACTAAAAGAAATCACATAAAATTAATAACAAATTAGGTTTGATGTTTTTTTGGAAATACTAAAAAAAGAAGTAGTTTCTCTAGGGCAAGTAAAGGAGATTCTTGACAAGACAGAATCAGAGAACATGGATCAGATTCAGAGATGGACTCTTGATTATGTAACCAAATTCTCAAAAACCTCACCAGAAGAGTCAAGAAAAATTGTTGAGGAATTAGTTCATCAGTGCGATCTAAAAGAAGAGGAAGCTGTGGAGATCACCAATTCTATGCCAAGTTCAATTGAAGAGCTAAGGGCCTTTACATTCGGGTGGAAAAAACTTATCTTAACAGATACTCTTACTCGAATATTAGAAATTATAACCAAGGCAAGAAATAAAGATAGTTAGAATTAAGGATGATCAATAGTGTCACAGCCAAACTATAATCCGACAACTAGATCTAGCGAGTTTGGTGGCAGTGGCGGAATTTATCTACATCGTAAATATGAAGAATTTGCACACATATTGGATTTTTCAATAACAGGTAAGGCATCTACAGTAAAAAAAAGAGAAGGAATAATAATACAAGCAATAGGGGAGGAGAGATTAACATTATTAGAACTATTAGGAGATCCTAAAAAGAACTTTGACATAGGAGAACGTGTTTATATAGGCAGAGAGGGCAGAGAAAAAATTATTAGCGTACTCGGACGTCTTAATTTTAATGATCTATCCCAATCATCTAAAAATGAAATACCAAATGTGATTGAGACAATAGTAAATATTAACCAGAAAAGATTTGTTGATTATATTAACCATGCACAACCTCTAACACCCAGAATTCATGCCTTGGAATTGATCCCAGGGATTGGAAAAACGTATATGAAAAGTATAATCACTGAAAGAGAAAGAAGAAAATTTGACGACTTTAATGATCTTCAGGCAAGAACCGGAATAAAGGAACTTCAAAAACTTATTGCAAAAAGAATAGTAGAAGAAATTTCTGGAGATACAAGGATGAACATCTTTGTAAGAAAATGAATTCGAATAGGCAACTTGGTCAAAATTATTTAATTAGTAAAAAAATAGTAACAAAGATAATAGAACACTCAGAGATTAGACCTGATGAATTCGTATGTGAAATGGGTTCGGGTAAAGGTGCAATCACATTTGACCTTTGTAAAACAGCAAAATCTGTAAAGTCATTTGAAATAGACAAGAAATTGTATGAACAATTATTCATGAAAAGTATAAAATATAAAAACCTACAATTAATTAATAAAGACATTTTAAAATATGAAAAACCGTTGGCTTTTGATGTCTTTGTTTCTAATATTCCGTACTCAAGAAGTAGAGAGACAATATCGTGGTTAGCAACTAAAAAATTTAATAGAGCTTTAATAATGGTTCAAAAAGAATTTGCTGATAAGTTAAGAGCATCAAAAACAGAAACAAATTATAGGGCAATATCAGCCATATCCCAATATTGTTTTGACATTCATACATTATTCGATGTTGGAAAAGATGCCTTCTTTCCTAGACCAAAAGTGGAATCTGAAGCAATCAAGTTAACTCCAAAAAATTTATTGGTTACTATGAATTTAATATCCATTATACATTATATTTTTTCCTTTAAGAATAAAAAAGTAGAAAAAATTTCAAAAAAAAATCAAATCCACTTAGAGATGAAAAACACAAGGATAAGGGAACTTAATCCTGTAGAGATATTTGAATTAGCTAAAAAATTGGCCACCTTCAAGTGAGATATTAAATTGTATTTACCTAGTGATGATACTTTATTATTAATTGATTCAATAAATGGATATTCAGGTTTTTCAGCTTTAGAAATAGGCGTGGGTGCTGGAGACGTTTGTACAATACTTAAGAACAATTTTGATTTTGTGGTAGGTGTTGACATAGATATTGAAGCTATAAGATATTGCAAAAATAATATCAAGTCACAAATAACATGGATATGTTGCGATGTCGTTTCCTGCATTACAGGAAAATTTGATCTTATTGTTAGCAACCCACCCTACTTACCTAGTGAGAAAACATGTGACGTAAAAGATAATACAATTTACGGTGGAAAAAATGGAGTAGAGATGACTATCAAGTTTATACAGGATTCATTATCATTATTAAAACGTGATGGAAAGTTAATGATTGTTGTTTCTTCAATTGGGGCCACAAACAAACTAGATAAATTCATCATGGATAATAAGTTAGAAAAAAAGATAATAAATGAAAAGAAATTATTCTTCGAATTTTTATTCGTCTACGAAATTCTGAAAAAATGTGACTGAATATTGTAAAATAATCATTTTTTAAGTAATTTCGATGCGCGAGATGAGATCTGCTCCGTCATTTTTGAAAGTGTAGCATTTCCACCCAAATCATAGGTTACATATTTGTTTTCATTAATTACTTCTTCAGCAGCTCGAAATATTGCTCTTGATATTTCTTTTTCTCCAAGAAATTCAACCATCCAAGCACCAGAGCAGATAGTTGCTACTGGGTTTACCTTATTTTGACCAGCATATTTTGGTGCACTGCCATGAGCAGGCTCAAACATTGCAAATTTATCACCGTAATTACCAGAGTAAACGTTGCCTATCGACCCCAGATGTCCAGAAGCACATTCAGAAATAATATCCATAAATAAATTCGTACTTAGCAAGATACTTTCATTGAACCGTTCTGGATTCTTTACCAACTGTTGAGTCACATTATCTATATAATACTCTTCTATATCGATATCTGCAAATTCCTTGTTAATTTTTTCGACAGCTGACATGAAGATTCCATCAGTTTCTTTCAGAATATTACGTTTAGTAACAACAAAAATCTTTTTAAATCGACGATCTTTAGTTACCTCAAAAGCTTTTTTTACTACTCGTTCACATCCTTTTCTTGTAATTTTTCGTATAGCTATGGCAGAATCATCACTTGTTTTGAACTCTATTCCAGAATAAAGACCCTCAGTAGATTCTCTAACACAAACAAAATTGAGGTTTAACTTTGATGTTTTGTATGTTTTAATTGGTCTAATATTTGCATATAATTCAAATTTTTGTCGGATACTGACAGCAACGCTTCGAGGAGCCGATGGGTCAGGAATTGTGGTGGTCGGACCTTTGAAGCACGCATCGCTTTCGGAGAGCATTTTCCAAACTTCATCCGATATATAGGAATTTGTTCTGTTTTTTTCCCAATATTCTGAACCTGCTTCGACGGGAATTAATTCAACTCTTGTATTACATTCCTTTAAGACCTTCATCATAGCGCAGACCAATTCTGGTCCTGTACCATCTCCCCTAATCACTATAGCTTTTTTTTGTGTCAAAAGTATCAAAAATTCACTAAAGCTAATCTATTTATATTTTATTTGGATCTCAATTCCATTTTTACTACCATGTATTTTGTAAATGGTGGCATTAATGTAGAATTTGAAACCGTAGTAAATTCATTATTTTCAGAGTAATAAGAATATTCAATATTATATCTATCAAGATCAACAATTTCGTTGATAAAAGCGCCAGTATTATTATCAACAACATGAATAGTGTTATTATCAGATGTATAAATTTTAAGGAAATCGTCCATTGTCATCCTAATCGGTCTAATATATTGTAGATGAACATTTTGACCAACCTCATCTGTGTGAATCAAGTGAATACATTCATTTCCGTCTTTGATTTCTTTCCCAACAGAATCTGGTAATAATTTCTGCTTATCATCAACAAAAATTTGAATTATTGGATATACATTAAATGTATCTACATTATGAGCTTTTAAGCATATATCTAACACAGGGGGCGGTGGAGAAAGTTGCATTATAATAATTCCCCCAAAAGTAGCTATACCTATCAATATTGGGGGAAGCAAAAGTTGTTTTTTTCCAATCTTTTTTGATGGTTTTATCGGCTTAAACCGTCTTTTTGGCATTATGTACTTTACTGTCTTGAAATTTGAATATTAGAGTCTTTCTAAATTATTTTTTCTACTATGGATTGCAATTTTATTCATAAAATTGATAATTTATTTTACAGATATTTTTGGTATTATTTAATAATCTTGAAAAAGAAAAAATGATATGAGAATAGTTCAAATTTCAGATATTCATGTGGGGAGTTATTTCAGACAAGATGTATTTGACACATTAGTATATGAAATAAATTCTATAATAAAACCTGATTGCATAATAATAACTGGAGACCTTACTGATGAAGGATTATTATTTCAATTCGAAAATGCTAAAAATCAAATCAGCAGATTAGACTGCCCCAATAAAATAATACTTGCAGGAAATCATGATTATAGACATACCGGATATTTAATATTTAAAAAATTTTTTCCATCCAAGAATCAAATTTACGAGTTCGATGACGCTGCTATTATAACACTCGGGACTGCAAGACCTGATAGGGACGAAGGAGAAGTAGGATACAGACAAAATTCCTGGATGGAGAAGACACTTGCAAAAATCAACAAGGTGAAGATCATTGCAATGCATCATCATTTAATAAGTATTCCAGATACTGGAACGGATAAAGTGATTGTGTATGATGCTGGGGATTCTCTTAGATCTTGTCTTCAATCGTCTGTTAATTTGGTTCTCTGTGGCCATAAGCATAGACCTTGGCTATGGAACTTGGGAAATTTAAAAATCGCCTATGCAGGAACAGCAAGTTCTTCCAGATTTAGAGGTTTCTTTGAAAATTCCTATAACATCGTAGAAATATGCGATAATAAAAAATTTAACTTGGATATCAAGATAGTTGGAGGAAAACGTTTCCCACTAATTGATTTGGTCGAGAAATACAAGCCATATCTAGATAGTTGATTTTTACTTGATTAAAAATTCCTAATACTTTATCATTTCAGTTAAAAATATAAAATCTAATCACATATTTTCAATGAAAATTTTGCTATCGATCAATATCGATGGGGCATCCAGAGGAAATCCTGGTCCATCTGGGATTGGAATCTCGATGATTAAAAGAGATAAACTAATCTTAAGATATGGTGAATTTATAGGTATTCAGACAAATATTCAGTCAGAATATTTTGCCTTAAAAAGGGCCCTTGAAATAGCGATTGGAATCGATAATGATTTAATGATCTTTTCTGACTGTTTGTCAGTAGTTAAACAACGAAAAATAAAAAACAGAGTAAGAAAAAAAGGGTTAAGAACGCTTACTAGGCAAATAAGTAATCTTGAAAAAAATTTTAAGCATATATCTTATATGTTTATATCCAGAAGAAAAAATATCAATGTTGATAGGATTGCAAACCAAGCAATAGACGATTATTTTAATACGAACAATATGTCCTTATATAGCAGGCAGCAGTGAAGAATCAGAGTTAATCTTGAAAAAATAATGTAATAAAGGCATTTGACTGAGCTGCCAGTATATAAGATTTAATCTAAAAGTTTATGTAACGAGTTATTCGATTTTATTTAAACTTGTTAGGAAAGAAAGATAAAAAGTATAGTTATATTAAGGATATCATTATTATTATAATAGGAGTAGCAATATTCTGGTTTGCAGTAAAGATTTTCTTAAATGTAGATAATCCCTTTTACGTAGTTTCTAGTGGGAGCATGATACCTGTTTTGAACGTAGGCGATATTTTAGTAGTCAGAGATGGAAATTCTTTCGAAAATTTGAAAGTCGGTGATATTATCGTATTTAATAGACCTGATGGTGCAGACAGGGTGATAGTTCATAGAATAATTGATATCACAGATAAATTCGGGGAAAAAATTATAGTTACAAAAGGCGACGCGAATGACGGAATTATTCCCGGAACAGACTTTCCTATTAGAGAAAAAGATTATATAGGAAAAGTCGAAAAGGCAGAGTTGCCTTATGTGATTCCAAAGGTTGGAATCGTATTAAAATACATTAACCCGCCAGTGAATTACATAATAATAGCTGCAATAATTGGTGCATTGATTTATACAAATCTAAGAAAGAAAAAACATGAAAATGAAAATATAGATAACAACGAGAATAGCATGAGCAGTAAAGATGAGAATACTGGAAATAGATGAGATTCTCGAGTAATGATAAGGATATGAATTACCTGCTATACTGCGTTAATTTTTTTGATAATTGTTAAAATATCCTGATCAGTCAAGATATGATCCAAACCTACTTTTTGTCCTTCGAATTTAACACTATTCCCCCACACTAATGCGAATTTAAAATCTCTAAGCAAATTTCTATGTAATTTAGCACAAATGTCTTTCACTCTTGTTCCTTTTCTCACTATTAGTGGTTCTTCAAAATCAGTTTCTTTTCCCTTTGGTCTCATGTATATCCTTATAAATTCCAATTTTTGAAAAATAGACTCTTTTAATTTTTCTATATTTTTAGTTGAATCTGCTGAAACTGGAATAAAGGTATCTGGAAAGTTTTTTACAATTTCATTCAGATTATTGTTATCAATCAAATCTATTTTATTCAGAACTGTTATACATTGCGGATACACCCTATTCTCAGATAATACGTCAATCAAATCATCGGTGGTAAAATTTTTCTCCCTGATAGTTATTCTGCCATTATGTATGCCATAAATTTTACACATTTCCCTGACTAATGGTTCTGGGACCTGTATACTGGAATCCGAGCTTACCGATACACCGCCTCTTTCAGTTTTTGCAACCAGAACATGGGGTGGTTTTTTATTAACCTTAATACCAATCTCGGATAATTCTTTAATTAAAATAGAATAATGATGTGGGTGAAAAACATCTACAATTACTAAAACGAGGTCGGCATTCCTAGCTACTGATAAGACCTTCTTACCCATTCCTTTCCCTGAAGCAGCACCCTTAATTATACCAGGCAAATCGATTATCTGTATCTTTGCTCCGCGATAATTCATCATACCAGGAATAGCAGTTAGTGTTGTAAATTGGTATGAAGCAATTCTCGAGTTTGCATTTGTTAGGGCATTAAGAAGCGTTGATTTCCCAACACTTGGAAATCCTATGAGAACCACTGTTGCATCACCTTCTTTTTTTACATCATATCCAGTACTTCCTTTGCCGGATGATACCGTTCTCCCGTGTTTATTTTCCTCTAGATCTCTTCTTAATTTTGCAATTTTTGCCTTTAAAAGGCCTATATGGAATTCCGTAGCTTTATTTATTTGTGTTTTGTGAATTTCATCTTCTATCGCTTTAATTTTTTCAGGAATTCCCATTTCTACAATAATATAATGATCATAGACAATTAAAAAATCTTATCTAGAAAATTCTAAAAAATTTCAAACCATGCATTAAGGCTATTAGCGAACCTGAAGCCATCATAAGGATCCATGGCATTGCAGGTAATTTTGGAGAATCAAGAGTAATCTGATGATTGTCAATAACATGGGTTATATAGTCCCTGACTTTAGCATTCCAGATCTTGTATTCTATCTTGTGTTTTTTCAATATAGATTCTATTTCATAAATCACAGGACATCTTACTGACCTAATATGTTGAATATATTTCCTTGAAATTTCAACCTCTCCTTGAAGTGCTATTAAACCATGATTTATTTCTAAAAGTCTGACATGTATTTCCCAAGGTTTTTTCAATCTCTTGGCAAATCCATGACCTATTTGTCCAGGTTTCTTATTTTCAAATTTTACCTTTTTAAATCCTTCAGCTATAAGAGTTTGAACTATTTCATCTTTTCTGATTTTTACCATCAAACTCAGATGATCAAATTGTATATCCTCGAATTTTATTAATTCTTGTATTCCTTTTAATATATTTATTTTTCTAGGATATCTAGTAAGGAACTCTGACATTCGGTTATTAAAATTTTGAGGTCATAGTTATATTAAAATGCTATGCTGATAATACAACTATTCTCAAGCAAGAGGTTTATATCCTCTAAGATAAATGTCGTTATTGTAATCTATTGCAAGATTCTTCCAAGTCAATCTTCTATCAGTTAGAGGTACATTTGAACCACGAATAACAACTATAGGTATAGATTCGTCACTTTCTCCCATCATAAATGTTCCCATAGTTGCGAAGCAATCGGCAGAAGCCTTTAGAGTGTATTTGATTTTTTTACCCCAGAGATCTTTTTTTCCTCTTAAATCTTCAACGGGTTCTATTCCGGAACATCCAATAGCTACACCGATAGTACCTATCCGTGTTGGCATCAACCTACTGTCTGAAATAATAACACCAATCTTCAATCCATGTTTTACAAGGAAATGTGTTCTAATATTTTCAGCTGTCGTAAAAGGATCCTTTGGCAAGCATATTACATAATTTTCTGGAACATTAGATTTGTCTATACCTGCGTTGGGAGCTAAAATACCGTCCTTTATGGAAAGTAAAAATCCTGGTAATCCACCAAATATAATATCCGATTCTCTGATTACCATTTCAACAAATCTTGCATCCATATAGTACTGACTTGCAAGTTTCTTTGCCTCTTGACTAACTTTTACAGCTGAAAGATCAACTAGAGATCCCTCACTCATAGAAACAAATTTACTTGAAATAACTATAACATCGCCCTCTTTAAAAATAAAGTTGGTCGATTCAATAACATTTGGTAGGTTAAAAAGTGTTTTTTTAGTTTTAATCTTTAAAGCAAATATTTCGATCAATTCAATATTTATTAAATAATTAATATAGTTACATTTTTATTTTTTTAGAAAGTCTTAATTCTTAGAAACTGAAATTTTGGTTGAAAAAAGAAAATGGGAATGAATATTACTGAAAAAATATTAGCCAGGGCATCAGGTAAATCTATTGTTTCGCCTGATGACGTAGTAATAGCAAATATAGACAAGGTGATGATTCATGACGTTTCTGGTCCTGGTGTCATTAAAGTTTTCTCCGAATGGGAAAAGAAGGGTATTAAATTAGAACATGTGTGGGATCCGGATAAAGTATGGATCACCGAAGATCACTTCGTTCCTGCATCAGATACAATATCTGCTAATAATATTTCACTTTTATCTAATTGGTCGAAGAAATACAATATTAAAAAACACTATAAATATGGTTTAGGCCAGTATGGGATCTGCCATACATTATCTCATGAAGAAGGTTTGATTTTGCCTGGTGAGGCATATGTGGGTGGTGATTCTCACACAAATACTTCTGGAGCTATCGGAGCGCTTGCTGTTGGATTAGGACATACAGATATTGCTTATGTTATTATGAATGGAAAAATTTGGTTTAAAGTTCCAGAGACAATATTATTCAAACTCAGTGGAAAAAAACCAGAACATATTATGGCAAAAGACATTATTTTAAAAATTATTGGAGATATCGGAACTGACGGTGCCAATTACAAGACAATGCAATTTACAGGAGAGGTCGTTGAAAATTTGGTGATGGAGGAAAGATTAACACTTACAAATATGACAACAGAAGCAGGAGCTAAAAATGGGATAATTGAACCAGATAATACAACCTATGAATATTTAAGTTCCAGAACGACTGAGGGTTATTATCCTATATTGGGTGACCGTGATGCAGAATATTCTGAAATTTATACATACGAAATTGAAGAATTAGAACCTACCATTGCGAAACCATTCTCTCCTCAGAACATCACCGTCGCAAGAGAATTGCAAGGGATTGAATTGGATAAAGCATACATAGGGTCTTGTACTGGAGCTAAATTGGAAGACCTGAGAATGGCTGCCAAAATCTTGAAGGGAAAAAAGGTAAAAATCAGGACAGAGGTGGTTCCTGCAGCACAGTCAATATACCTAAAAGCAGTAAATGAGGGATTGATAAATATTTTCATAGAAGCTGGTGCCGTTGTTGGTCCGCCAACATGTGGAGCCTGTTGTGGTGCTCATATGGGAGTACTCGCAAAAGACGAGATATGTATAAGTACGACTAACAGGAACTTTCCCGGAAGAATGGGTCATATCGAATCCAAAACATATTTAGCTTCACCTTTGGTAGTTGCAGCCTCAGCAATTAGTGGAAAAATAGTAGATCCAAGAGATGTGAGATAAAGAAAATGAAAATTTTGAAAGGAAAGGTACACAAATATGACAAGGACAACATAGACACTGACGTCATTATTCCAGGTCCTTACCTCAAGATCCATGATCATAAAGAATTAGCAAAACATGCAATGGAAGGACTCGATCCTAATTTTTCAGACAAGATTTCTGAAGGAGATTTTCTTTTGACAGGCAAGAATTTTGGTTGCGGATCGAGCCGAGAACATGCGCCTATAGCATTACATGAAGTCGGTATAAGAGCAATTTTATCACCTTCATTTGCAAGAATCTTTTATAGAAATGCAGTAGACGGTGGATATTTGTTGCCAATTGAAATAGATAAAGACATAGTTATGAAAATTTCTGATCAAGACATATTGGAAATTGATCTAAAAGAAGATAAAATAACGAATTTGACTAAAAATGAGACATATTCTATCAAACCATTCCCAGAATTAATTTCAAAAATAATAAACGCAGGCGGCAAATCTTCATAATCTTCATCAATGTCCATGTCATTGCGGTTTTTGGAGCGGCTAGTCCCAGAAGTAGCTTTAGCAGTGTGTTGTTGACGTTGGGC
>DATFEP010000071.1:0-2101 GCA_035250975.1 Nitrososphaeraceae archaeon
TTGCCTACAAATGTGATCCAATATTTCACTGCTCCAGTAATAGGATCGATTTCATTTTTCTGCTTGAACGTCATCAAAAAGGAGCCGGTCCTTTGACTATCGATACTAACAAAAGACGGTGATTCTATTATCTTGTATTCATATTCATAGTCGTCAGTTGTGGTAGCTTTATAGAACTTTCTGAATACAGCATCCAAGTTAGCTGAGCCAAAGCCTTCTATTAAGTCATTATAGAAATGAATTCGTAATTTGCCTGCTGCTATTTTTTTATTTGAGATATCTATTTGAGATCCTTCGTCAAATCTATTGGCCTTTTCTTTAATTTGCCAATCCGAAGGATATTGAAACTGGATTTGATTTTTTTCGCTAGTATAGTCAGTAAATTGCAAAGCAAAAGATCCGTTGATACTGGGAATAAAGAAGACAAAATTAGACAAAATAAAGGCTCCAATAACTAATTTTCGCTTTCCAATAATTTCTAAAGCTATTAAATCCTCACATCCATAGAATTCCCAAATATTAAATAATCATCATAACATTTAATCGTTTAAACTTTTTATTATACTAAATCTTCATCCTTATTCCATCCAATTCATGTGTTAATTCAACAATCATCTAAATCCTAGATGAATGTGTCTCAGTCTTTATAGTCAGGGCATTACGATAGCATTTAAAAATTGCTGGAAGCATTCCAATAGGTTCACCATCTACTGAAACAGTAACAGTAACATTTCTCTCTTTTGGCAAGAACTTGACTTCTGAAGCTTGATAATAAAGTATATCATCTTCATATTTGTAAGTACTAGTACCCTTTAGTTCGATTAATTTATCAAGCATTTTGAAACTCCCTGAATTTGTCAATATTATGATATCCATCAAACCATCTGAAAACTTTGCGCGAGGCGCTGCCTTGAATCCGCCGCCAAGGAAACGACCATTTGAAACTATACCCATTGTCATTTTAGAAGAGATTTTTTTATCTCTATCAATTACTATGTCACATTCATTGCTGCTGTAGGATGGAACGGTTGCAACTATACTTGCCATAGTAGATACAAAGCGATTTTTTATTTTTCCCCTTACTTTCTTGGATCTATCTATAATCTCAGCTCCAACACCAATTTCTGCTGCGTTCATAATAATTCTATTATGAGTTAAAGACGGAGTATCTTTGTCCGTTATAACAGCTGATATAACATCCATCTTACGTCTCTTCATATGCTTAATACGCATCAAAGCTCCTACTCCTTGATGTTTTAGAGCAAGAGACCTTGCTAATACATTTCGACTTCCAGATGGAATTACATACATGATACCTTTTGGATTTACTGGTTTAAGTCTGGAATTAAGATTAAATTTTTCAATATCTTTAATATGCTTATTTTGTGATTTAAGACCAAAAAACCCATTCGCAATTTCATTAATAGTACCATCTCCTCCAATAGCAACAATATTCTTGTACCCTTTTCGAAGTAACTTACGTGTTATAAATATACCATCATTGGATTTCTTGGTAAAAATGATCCTATGATTTTTGGGTAGAAATTCCTTAACTTTATTATAAGTTGCGATCCAGGTTTTTCCTGTGTTACCTCCTTGAGAATTCGGATTTAAAAGTAAAATCATTTCATTTACGTTTATTCTATTCATTTTTTTTAGGTTCATATTATTATTAGTTGGAATGAAACATTATATTTCTTATTATTATATTCGTCGATTCTGCGAAGAAACAGTATTTCAAGAGTTATGTCACCAGCAAGTTTGATTCCACATTTAAAAATTATTATAAACTAATTCTATCGAGATGTCTTATATTTTATTTTATAATATTTTTAAATCCATACTTCTTTTAAATGTCAGGTGCAAACAGGTATGCATAAAAAAATAATAAAAGATTTACTTATTTTCCTACGCCCTCTTTAACTTCTCCACTAATATTACTGACGACATCCGCGGCTCCGCCTACAAACCCTTTAACTCCTTCACCAGTTTTATTGAGTATTTCTCCACCGACTTCACTAGCATTTTTTCCTAATTCTTGTAAAGATTCACCCGTTCTGTTAAGTGCTGACGAAGCGTTTTGTCCGAGTTCAGAAGCAGT
>DATFEP010000078.1:0-2510 GCA_035250975.1 Nitrososphaeraceae archaeon
TAAGATTTATCTAAAATTATGTTTATAAAAAAATAAATATAAAAAATTTTTGGGGTTATTTTACCCCCTATTTATGTTACTTGAATGTAGGGATTAGATTCGGGAGTGATGGAGTTATGCTCAATATATCTAAGGAATTAGAATCTTTCTTTGCATTTTGTGTGTCAATACCAGCAACATTTAATTGATTTTGTTCTTGTTTTTGTTGTTGTTGTAGTTTTTCTTGTAGTTGTTTTACAGGTTGTTCTTGTTTTTGTAATGAATTCTCAGGGGGTGCTTGTTCTAAGCCATTAGCTTCTACTTGCAGGACAATATTATTTTGGTCGGCTATACAGTTAATAATTGCCAGAATCACTAACCCGATATTTTCTCCATAAACATTTCTAGGAGTTCCTTCATAATTGGCAATATTTTCCTCTATATTATTTGCCCAGCTGATTAGTAGGCCAGATAAGGCACTAGATTTATCATCAGAAGACAATAACTTTGCTAAGGCCTCGCACATTTCCCAAAGATTAGCAGAATCTAATAACGGAATTTCATTTTGCGTATTCAATTGGTCCAAGTTAGCTCCTTTTTCATTTAACGTATTGATCAACTCTGTGTAAGCAATTGTTATTTCATCTCTTGTCAGGAAATCCATATAGAAAAGATAACAATCATCACATAATTTTATCGGATCCTCGTCTGCTAAATTTGTTCTGATTTTTTGATTATTATTACTATCGATATTACTTGCAATATTTGACCTTAGCAAATTCTCTTTCTGGATTTTTTTATCATCTGTCTTAAGATGTATATCTTCGGATACAAAATCATTCTGTTTTTGTTTCTGAGAAAAACCAGTCTCAGTAGTAACGGCGTCATCTTGTTCGTTGGTGCTTTTATCTAGTTTTATTTCATCAATATTTGTACTAAACTCATTATACACTTTTTCATAATTATCATACTTTTCTTGATTGGGGTCATACAAATTCGGGCCGTTTTTACTTAACTTCTCTTTGTATTTGTCGTATTCTCTCATGTCATCCTTCTTGTAGTCATCCTTGTACTCTTTCTCTTTGTATTTGTCGTATTCTCTCATGTCATCCTTCTTGTAGTCATCCTTGTACTCTTTCTTGTACTCTTTCTCTTTGTATTTGTCGTATTCTCTCATGTCATCCTTCTTGTAGTCATCCTTGTACTCCTTTTCGTCCTCGTATGATTTGTCCTTATCTTCGGAATCTCGATTGTTAGAATATGAGTCTATATTATATGGGTCCTCTTCGATTTGAAATTTATTAGTTACGTGACCATTTTTTAAATCTTCATTATCAGAATTTATTCCAGAATCTCCATCTTTATAGTTTTGTTTATAATTATCATAACCGTCATCATATAAGTCATATTCATTATTAGCATTTTTTTCATGCATGTTATAATTATATTTTTTTTCTTTCTCATCACTACCGGCTATCGCATCATTAATAATAAACATAGGGGATGCAACATTGATAACACCGGCTAGCAAAATGGCAGCTAAAAACACTGCTGTGGTCTTTGACTTGTGCATTGACTAATGAATGAAAAAATGAATTATATGAAATTCTAAGAAATCTTTTAGGTAATTCTTTAAATGATTTGTTGTAGTTTATAGATATTGATTTTTTTATAAATCGATTATTACCTACAAATGTATATTTTATTCAATATAACATTTTTCGGAATCTTTTAATTTTAATACTCTCAAATATAGAAAATCTGTAGTTAAGACTGGTGGAGTAACTAAATAATCTTGTTGACTCCATACTAGACAATAATTTTTTTCTTTTAAATAGTTATAAAAAAGTTCATTGAACCAACTATGAGGTCTGACTTCTATGGCATATCTAAAAGATGGATCCAAAATATATTGTAAATTTTTTAGCAAATCTAGACCTTCTGCAATCTGTAAAGATGGAGGCAACTGAATCAAAAAAACAAGGATTTTTTCATATAGAGGTTCCATAATATCGTAAAATTTCTCTATACCCTTATCTACATCTTTTAACCGCTTATCATAGGTAATAACTTTTGGAAATTTTACAGCAAATCTGAAATTATCAGGAGTTCTTTTATTCTAGTTGTTAACCATGAATGATACTTTTAAAACGTAAAAGAGATGAAAGATTCGAATTACATTTGCATAATGACAATACAAACCAAGCAATTGCAATGATTTTAGATATTAAAGACTTTGCTAAATGTTTGAATCATTAGAAGAGTATTTTCTAAAAGCGTAAATAGAGTCATATGAATAATAAATTCTATTGATATATGCCAATCATTCACAAGTGACTATAATATATATACATTTACCTCAATAATAGGTAAGATTATAGGAAATTATACATGATTAATTATCGATAACTAATTAAGTCATGAATTCATTAATTGAATTAACAATATGAAAAATCTTAATAAAAATAAGAAAAGTTCAAAAACCCATCATATTGTAATTTCAGAAGAAAATTACATTAGTCAGCGGGAGG
>DATFEP010000001.1:0-10260 GCA_035250975.1 Nitrososphaeraceae archaeon
CTTTTTTTTTTGATAATAACTTGCTTACAGTATGTTTTCCTACTCCCGGATTCCCGGTAATTCCTATTCTAGTCATTTAAAATAAGTACATTATCTTATATTTATGAAATAATATTTTAGATAATAAAATAATAATTTCAAATCATGCTTTTATTACAAAAAATTCAAAAATGGAAATAAATTTGAAAAAAGCAAGAGAACTGATCAAGGATCAAGTAAAAAATGAAAATATAATAATCGTTGGTCACCTTCTACCATATCTAATAAGAAAAAAAGAACTTGATTTTGTTATAATTCTTAGGAGATCGCCTTATTCTTTGATTGAGGAATACAAAAGAAGAAATTATTCTATTCAAAAAATCCAAGAAAATATTGCTGGCGAGATATTGGGAATATGTTTTTATGATACCTTGAAGGTTTTTGGAAAAAAAAAGATTTCAGAAATTGATACTACTCGGAGTACTCCTGAAGAGACTATGAAAAATGTTATATATAGTCATGAATATAAATCGGAAAGAAAATTAAGTAATATTGACTGGTTGGAGATGGTATACAAGAATGGGGACATTCAAAGATTTTTGGAATTTTGAAAAATTTTTATGAAATGTTATATTATATTATATGAATTGAATTCAAATTATATATACCTGAAATAATAACCACAATGGAACTAGTTTGTCTGTAGCATTTAGAAAATTTGGAGAAGAAACAATTCAATTTTTAGGAAAAAAAGTATCTATTGAAACATCTGATGGAAAGACATATGTTGGAACATTAAGTGGGATAAATGAAAAATTGGATGTAATACTAGATGATTTAGAAACTGGTGGAATAATAAAAATTATTATGAATGGATCTTTTGTAAAGGAAATTAGATTAATGGAAAAACCATTTGATTTAAAAGCTCTTGCAGAAAGATTTTCTAGAGTTTTTCCTGGTTTGGTAAAAGTTAGAGAAGATGTTGGTGCTATAATAGTCATGGATAAGATAAAAGTAACTCAAAATGGTATCGAGGAGGGTGGAGGCCTTGCTGCTGATAGGATAAAAGCTATCTACGATGAATTTGTGAGGGAGACCAAAAAATAAATTTGTCATTTGAGGTCAAATATAATGACCTAGCAGGAAGAATAGGGAAGCTTGAAACTGCACATGGAACTTTAGAAACACCTGCATTTTTACCCGTAATTCATCCTATTAAACAAATAGTAGACATAGAATTTTTTAAAAAATTAGGATTTAAAGCAGTTATAACAAATGCATACATAGCCTTAAGATATTATGGAGATGAAGCACGAAAAAGAGGAATTCATAAAATAATCAATTTTGAAGACGTCGTAATGACCGATTCAGGAGGTTACCAGGTATTAGAATACGGGGAAATCGAAGTTGAACCTACAGACATGGCAGAATTCGAAATAGATATCGGAACAGATATTGCGGTACCGCTAGACAAACCCACTGGGTACGGACTTCAATACAATAAGGCAGTAGAATATGTTAATAAAACAATAAAAAATGCTGAAGAAACTCTGGAAGTAATCAGGAGGAATAATATAAATCATCAAAAGAAAGCACAAGGTAAGCTTGATACTATTTGGGCCGGTCCTGTTCAAGGTGCAGAACACTTGGATTTGGTAAAAATGTCTGCATCAATATTTGATAAGATGGGTTTTAATCTCATGGCTTTGGGTAGTCCAGTTGAATTAATGGAAGCATATGATTTTGCTATGCTCTCTCAAATAATTTATAACTTGAAGAAAGTAATTCCTTTTAAACCCATACATCTTTTTGGAGCAGGACATCCATTAACTATACCTTTGGCTGTAGCACTTGGATGTGATATGTTTGATTCTGCATCCTACATATTGTATGCAAAAGATAATAGATACTTATATTCCAATGGTACAGCAAGATTAAATGAAATTACTTTTTTTCCTTGTTCGTGTTCAATATGTAATTCTTTTACTCCAAGAGAATTACTAAGTTTGGATGAAAAATCACGTACAATTGAATTAGCAAAACATAATCTATATGTCTTAAAAATGGAAGTAAATATCGTAAAACATGCCATCTTAGAAGGAAGATTATGGGAATATATTATGATTAAAGCTCATAGTCATCCAAAATTGATGGAAGCTGTTAGATCTTTAAAAAATTTTGATAATTTAGATTATGGTACACCAATGTTCAAGGAAAAAGCGATCTATTTTAACGAACCTTATGATCAATATAGACCCGAAGCAAAAAGATTTAGAGAGATGGTAACAAAATATGAACTCAAAGAAAAATCTAAAATATTATTATATCCTGAAACAAAAATACATCCATTTTATACTTCAAAGATATTCAATCGAATAAAAAATAAATTCAGCGAAATTGAAATTTTTTCCTATAATCCATATTTGGGAATTATTCCAGCAGAATTATCAGATATCTTTCCTGCGTCACATAATCTTATTTCTTATGACTTTGATTCAGAAAATCTTGCGAACGAATATCCTACTTTTGTTAATTCTTTAGAAAAATTTTTACAGAAAAATAAAAATAATGTAATAATAATAGTGGCCAATAATTTTATGAATCAAGTTATTTCTTTTGTTCATAAATATAAAGTTACAGAAACGGAAAGCAATATCAAAATTTTGAATTATGATGAGCATATAGGTTACAAAGGATTAGAAAAATATTTAAAGTCGGATTAAATTAATTTAAACTCTTAATATATGGTAAAAAACTAAATTTAGTTTTTTCATATTCAGTTATACTTGTATCTAATTGTAATGTTAATCCAATTTCATCTACTCCCTCCATTAACATCTTTTTTTTAGAGAAATCTATTTGAAATTTGAAGGTTATAGGATTATTATGTTCCAAAGATACTACTTCTTGAGTATCAAGATTGATCCTTAAAGAGAGATCTTCATTTTTGAAAAGATAGTCAATTTCTTCTTTTGATAAAACTATTGGTAGTATACCGTTTTTAATACAATTACTATAAAAGATATCTGCAAATGAAGAAGAAATAATAGCCTTGAAACCATAATCAGAAAGAGCCCAAACTGCATGTTCTCTAGAACTTCCACTACCAAAATTATCTAATGTAAGAAGAATACTACGATCTAAATATTTCAATTTATTTAATACGAAATCCTCTTTCGCTTTACCATCTTTATCATAACGCCAGTCATTGAAAAGATATTTTCCAAACCCTGTTTTGTGAGTTAATTTAAGGAATTGTTTAGGAATTATTTGATCGGTATCAACATTAGCAAATGGAAATGGAATAAATTTACTTTCAAAATTATCAAATGGTTCCATAGCAATAATCTCTTTTTAAAGTTGGATATTTATATTAACTCACGTACATCAACAAAATGACCCTCTATGGCTGCAGCTGCCGCCATGATTGGACTTACTAGATGAGTTCTACCGCCTGTGCCTTGTCTTCCTTCAAAATTGCGATTTGAGGTACTAGCACATCTTTCTCCATATACCAATATATCAGGATTCATTCCAAGACACATACTGCATCCAGAATCTCTCCATTCAAAACCAGATTCTTTAAAAATTTTGTCTAGTCCTAGTTTTTCTGCCTCTAATTTTACGGATTGGGATCCAGGTACAACTAATGCATGAACATTTTGTGATACTTTTTTACCTTTTACTACCATGGAAGCCTCTATGAGATCCTCTATTCTTGAGTTTGTACAAGAGCCTATAAACACACGATCAATATGAATATCAATAATTGGAATTCCAGGCTTCAATTCCATATATTTTAGTGCACGAACGGCAGCATTTTTTTCATCTTCATTTCCTTTAGCAAATTCTTCTGGGCTTGGGACTACATCGGTTACATCTACAGTCATAGCAGGATTAGTACCCCAACTTACCTGAGGGGCAATATTGTTAATATCCACGTCTATAATCCTATCAAAGATAGCATTATCATCGGTTCTAAGATTATTTTTCCAATAATCCACCATCTTTTCATAATCCTCACCTCTTGGTGAATATTCTCTATCGCGAAGGTAATCGAAAGTTGTATTATCAGGAGCAATTAATCCTGCTCTGGCGCCAGCCTCAATTGACATGTTACAAATCGTCATCCTTTGTTCCATAGAAAGTTTTTTTATGATCTGTCCTTGATATTCAAAAACTGTGCCCATTCCACCACCAATACCAATTTTACGTATAAGAGAAAGTATAATGTCTTTTGCTGATATCGCATGTAAATATCTCGGTTTTCCGATAAAGTTAATTGCAGTTGTCTTGGGTTTGGTCAACCATAAACACTGAGTTGCTAGGACATGTTCTACTTCGCTTGTACCTATTCCAAATGCAAAAGCGCCAAAAGCACCGTGTGTGGAAGTATGACTATCGCCACAAACTATAGTTGTACCTGGTAAAGTAATACCAAGTTCTGGCCCAATAACATGAACAATACCTTGATAAGGATGATTCAGATCAAATAATTCTATTCCAAATTCTTGACAATTTTCTGCCAATGTTCTTATTTGGTTTGCAGAAATTTGGTCAACAATTGGCAGATTTCTATTAGTTGTTGGTACATTGTGATCCATAGTTGCAAAAGTCAGATCAGGACGTCGAACCTTCCTTCTATTAGAACGTAATCCATCAAATGCTTGAGGAGACGTAACTTCATGAATCAAGTGACGATCTATATATAGCAAATGAGAACCAGGATTGATTGATCCATTATCTTTAGAAACAGGATATACTATATGATTTTCCCAAATTTTTTCAAATAAAGTACGACACATATATACATTTGATATATCGAAGGAATATAATCATATATAATATAATAATATCTAAAGAATGAAAAAATACTTATTAGTAATAATTTGACTATTCTTGATTAATATGCATTTACAAGATAATAGATATTCAGAGCAGATTGCAGAACAGATAAAGAAGGGAACTACTACATGTGCAATTTCCTGTACAGATGGTGTTGTACTTGCTGCGGATACTAGAGCCAGTGCAGGATTCTTTATAGCAGACAAAAAAGTCATGAAAATCCAAAAAGTGGATAATCATTTGGGTATGACTATTGCTGGGGGAGTGGCAGACGCACAAAACCTTGTAGATACTATGAGATATAATGCTAATATTTACAGAATTTCTAATAAAAGAGTTATTCCTGTACATTCTGCAGCCAGATTATGTTCTAATATTTTGTTTAACCAGCGCTATTTTCCATACTACGTTCAGATTATTATGGCAGGTTATCAGGGTTCTGGTTTTGGTCAGATTTATAATATTGATTTATTCGGATCACTTACTGAAGAGAAATTTATTTCTACAGGCAGTGGTTCACCAGTAGCTTACGGGTATCTAGAATCCGAATTCAAAGAAAATATGACTGTAAAAGATGCTTATAAGCTTGCATTACAGGCAATAGCAGCAGCTATAAGAAGAAATGCAGGTACTGGTGATGGAATTAATGTTGTAATAATAGATAAGAATGGATATAGAGAGTTATCAAAAGAAGACAAGGATTCTGTTGGAGCAATATATTAAAATTTAAACTATCGATAGTTTATAAAAATACCTCTTTCTCATTCCTAAATGGTTCAAATATTTGGGAATATCATATAATCTAAGATCAAGAAAATTCAAATACAGACACATACTTTTGGTAAATTTGATCATTATTCGAATAGAATACTCATATGCCATGAAATTTCCGTATTATGGACAAAAACTTCAATTAATTTCACTGTTAGTATTATTGTCCTTTAAATTTTATTATACTAGTTCCACCCATATAGTTTTGTAAAATGTTTGGGATAGTTATACCATTCGAGTTTTGATAATTTTCTAACAAAGATACCAATGTTCTTTGGGTAGCAACTAAAGTACTATTCAATGTATGAACTAACTTAGTTTCTTCATTTGTTTTATCCCTAAACCTAATTCCTAGCCTTCTAGCCTGATAATCAGTACAATTTGAACATGATACTATTTCTCGATATTTTTCTTGCGCAGGCATCCATGCCTCTATATCATATGTTTTGGCAGAAATCTTACCTAAATCAGAGGAACATAACAACATCACTCTATAAGGTATATCAAGTTTTTTATAAAATTCTTCCGTAATCTTTAACATACGTTCATGTTCCTCCCATGAATTTTCGGGACGAGAAAATACAAATTGTTCTACCTTCTCAAAATGATGTACTCTAAAAATTCCTTTCATATCCTTTCCATGTGCTCCAGCCTCTTTTCTAAAACATGGGCTAATTGCTGCATATCTAATAGGCAATTTTGAACCTTCTAAGATTTCATTCATATGCATGGAAACCATAGCGTGTTCAGATGTACCAATCATAAACAGATCCTCGTCTTCTATCTTGTATATTACATCTTTAAAATCTCCTAAAATTACAGCTCCTTCCATAGAATTTTTTCTAATCATGTAAGGTGGTTGTAATAATGTATATCCTTTATCATGTAGAAAATCTAATGCAAAACTAATTAATGCTTGGTTTAGTCTTACTAATTCATTTTTTAAAAAATAAAATCTAGCTCCAGATATTTTAGCAGCCCTCTCAATATCAATCAAGTCCAATTCAATTCCGATATCTATATGATCCTTTATATTGTAACTAAATTTGTTAATAGTTCCATACTCTCTTACGACGATATTATCACTTTCGGAGTTCCCAATAGGTACAGATTCATGAAAAAAATTAGGAAGTAATCTAATGTAACTTTTAAATTTTGAATCAACAGTTGCTATTTCTTCTTCAAGAAGTTTAATTCTATGTCCAATTTCATCCATCAACTTGATCTCAGAGAAGATTGCTTGATCATTCTTTTTTTTTGTAGCTATTATTTTGGCAATATTATTTTTTTTATGCCGTTCGTCTTGCAATTTTGTTAATAATTTACGACGTTTAGTATCTTCTTCAATTAGTTCTTCGAGTGGAAATTTTATATTTCTTTTTTGGAGCATGTCATTTATTCTATTTATATCGTTTTTTAGAATTTTAGCATCAATCATGATCTATCACTTTTTTCGCAATTTTTATATGTTGCAATAATTCATCAATAGTATTTATTAATGTACTAATATTTGTAGATGATATATCGATAATTAATGATTTTTTAATACTTGACATTTCTAAATAAAGTTCATTTGGAAAATTAATGTTATCTGGTAATAATGTTTTCATAATTACATCTCTTTCTTTATTTGTTGAAAACTTTACTTCAATATTAACTGATATTTTAAATACGTTGTTCTTCTGTATTTTCATTTTTCGATATTCTTTTTCTAATAACGGATGAAAATTCTTCAATCATAGAATAAGGAACATTAACAATAATGTCATCATTGAGATTCTTTTCAATCCGATAGTCATGTTTTAGATATTCTTGTAATGTCGATGTTAATTCTTTTTTTGTTGCATATTCTATACCTTTCTTGACATAAAAATTGTAGCTATTGTCATTTGATAATGTTCTTAAAAATAGTAACTTTGTCTTAAAAGAAATTGATTCACTTAATATTATGGAAATGTCATTTGTTATTCCTTCATTTAAAATCCCTTCACCATTAACAAAAACAGTAGAATCATTATCTAATAAGCGCCATTTTTCTCTGAATATTTTTTCAAGACAATTCATAATATTTGTCTTGTAATCAAAAACTATTTTTTCAATTTCTGTCACTGTGTTGTATCTTTCCCCCATACAAATTCCTATACCTAGTCCAATTTTTTCATACTTAATACATGAATTTAATGCAAATGCAAATTCCATCCCGTTTTTTAATATACTATTTCTGTCCTCATTTGGAAACTCAAATATATATCCAATGAAGCTATCAGATATATTTTCAATATTATCATTTTCTTTTTCATTTTTAGGATTGGATAGAAATATGAATTTAGTAATGGCATCCAAAATCATATTTTTTTCTTGATCTGAAATTTCTGCAAATGTTCTAAATTTTCCATTTCTATGCGTAACTATTCCAGTGCTTTTTAAAATTTTGTAACAGTTCTCTTTATTCCAAGTAATTCCTTCAATATAAGGCGAAATATTATATGCCAATGCTTCATGTAGGGGTTTATAGTCAAGATTATTGAATATCAAGTCCGCTTTCATATTCAATATTCCTATTGATGTTGCAATAGATGCTATTTCAGAATTTAATCCTATCAGGGATTTTTTTGGTCCTATGTTTTGTTTTTCTGCTAAAGCAGAAACAATTGCTAACATGGATAATTTTTTATTTGCCCTACCAATCCTTTCTGCAAGTAAAAATGTCAATCCACAGGATGTAATTTCTGCTATTTCATCAATTCCATATAAATAAGGATTTATTATTTTACCATCGTAGTCTTTTAAATCTTTAGGACATATATCATGATTTATGATCACAAATTTATTTTTCAATAAATTGTTTATCTTTGAGAATTCTTTAAAACTAAAATCAATAAATATATTTAAATCATGATTTTCTAAAACTATTCTTGAAATTAGATCAGAATCTAAATCATTTTCCAACCGTAATGTAATCCTTGTATCTAACTTTAATAACACTGATGAAATAAGACTACCTGCAGCTAGTCCATCAGAACTCTTTCTAGCAATAATAATTATGTTCTTGTCAATATTTTCGTTTATTTTCTCTACAAAAAGATTAAGAATTGTTTCGAATTCTTTTGTAACCATTATTGTTTATTCTAGCTGTGCAATAACTGCAGAATATTTCCAAGTTGTTGGTATTTTTCCGCTATTCTTGTAGTATTTTGAAATTCTGTGAATTTTCGATTCAATTAATTCAAGAGATCGTACATTTCTATGATCACTATTGTGAATTTTTAGATGTTTTTGAAGACCAAGTGCTTTTTGTACCAATTTATTCAAATCTTCCGGCATTGATTGTTCAATATTGTTATCTTTGAGTACCTGAGTTACAGATTTACCAAGAATCGGTTTTACTAACGGTATTCCATATTCATCTCTCAGACGTAAACCAATCTCGCTAGGAGATAATCCATCATTAGAAAATTTAATGATAATATCAGCTATTTCTTTCGGTTTTTGTACTATCCAGCTTGGTGCATCCTTTACTGCTGGTCTAATCGAATGAGACTTTCCATGAGTATGAGCATGAGTACGAGCCATATTGATACTTAATTTTTTTGTATATCTTAAATGTTACTTAAAATTTATATTCAATATGATAAAAGTTAAATAATTGAATTTAAAATTGAAGAATATGATGAATAGACCATCTATCTTGGCAATGACTGTAGTAATATTATCGATGGGTACAGTGTTTACATTAGTTGGAGTTCAGTCTGCCATGGCACAATATGGACAAGCTCAAAGTGGAATATCTTCTCTCGAGGAGGAATTAAATTTAGCAAAACAAAAGGTTTCCACTGCTCAATCAGAGGGTGCATATGGTTCAGGTACTTCAATGGTTAGTGGCGGTGCAGATCAAACAGCTATCTTCATTGCTGTTCTTGTAGCAATCTTTGGTGCCGTTGCAGCAGCTTTCTTCATAATGAGTAGAAGTAGACAACGCGAACCAGCGAAATAGTAACTCTAACCTTTTTTATTTTTTCAAATTGCAAAATAACATCTGGTAAATTTTCATATCTTGTACTTGGATTACATTACAGAGAATAATTAAAACACCAAAATGTATATATCATAGACTTTGATTGCTATATGATATGGTAGTAGGTGCTATCACCAATCTCAGTGCAATGATTAGTAACAGCTTTAGCAGTCTTATTCAACAGATCGGTCCAAGCTATGATCCGCTGTTCTACGATGTTATGGTATACATATTCGGGACAATATTGTTTGCTGTCTTCCTTCTTGGAGTAATTTCTTTCTGGCTTCGAAGAAAAGGACTTGGCGGTGCTTCTGCGAAAGAGAAATGGTCTCAAGAATTGGAAAAGTATTTTGAACGAGAACAGATTGGTTTAATGCCAGACGAAAAACATCACTGGTAAAAAATCATTATGACGACGGTTTGTTATACAAAATAAATCGTCTTTACTAATCTTATTTTAATTTTTTTTATTTGTAGTCATGATTATATAGAGTCTGTTAACATGCAATTAATTTTACTGAAAAATGAAACTATTTTTTTTGTTTTGATTGTTATATTGTATAAATGAATAAACAATCTAATCAGATTCTATACATGTGCTAGATCACATTTTCTGTTCTTGTTCTTGTTCTTGTTCTTGTTCTTGTTCT
>DATFEP010000019.1:0-2117 GCA_035250975.1 Nitrososphaeraceae archaeon
AAATATTTCACGATAAATTTGAATGGGTTAAACAAGATCCATGGAATGAAGGAGAAGCACCATTTATAAAAATTCAAATAATTAAAAAAGTTTCCTGGGGATTATAAAATAAATGTATTATTAGATAATAACAAAATTTTCAATAACACATATTTGAAATATATCAAAAATATTACACTATCATAACAATTACAAATTAAATTTTCAAAAAGAGTTACTTTTAAAAATAAGAACATTGTTTTATATCAAAGAACTTGACCTTTTTATTTCTATAGGTTAAATAAGTTTAAAATACTTAAAAGTTAAGATTATTTACCAATTGATAAACAAAATTTAGAAGACTTGTATAATGATGATGATGAAGCAATGGAGAAGGTCTTCTTACACCAAAACAAATCTCAAAATACACAATAAATTTTTAAGGTCTTTTAATTTATTTCTCTTATCGAATTTTTCGGCGCCGAAAAATTAGTAAATTTGAATTGAGAAGTTCATTTACTAATGGATTTTAGAATGACAAAAAATCTTAAATAATTTTATCACATATTAAAAATCGAGGAACATTATTCATAACCTCACCAGTGTGATTAAATCCCAGCCGAGTCATCACAATTGGATAGGCCATTTATTGGGCCTATCCCATTTCAAATTTAATTAATTATCGCACATATTATTTTCTTTGTCTAGAATATCTGGTTTTTGTTGAGCAATTATATTTGACAAACCTCTCATATAGTTTTTGGCAAAGGTGGTAACAGATTGAGAAGAATACCATATACAACCAAGTACCTGACAATCATGACATGTTTTAGCAATATCCCATTTGGGAGATTCCCATATTTCATCTATGCTCTGTTCCAATAGGTTATATGTATTTTCTGGAGAATTATATTTCCAACAAGGAACAAGTACGGTTCCATTTCCATTTATAAATATACTTTTCCAAACACCACATTCATCATATAGTCCCCTTCCATGGTCAATAATTTGTTGAAAATATTCTAGTGGTATCATTATTTTAGGATGAGTATGTCTTTTGCCATAATCAAGTATACTTTCACATACAGCAATCATAGTTTTCCTATCTGGTAATAAAGAATAGTCAACATCAGATCTATCTTCTACAAATGTAAAAGATACTGCATTAGATCCTAATTCTTTTGCCCTATCAAAGTAGCTTTGATTAATAAATTCCTCAGTATTATATTTTGTTATTACAGAGTTAAAATAATGAGGAATATTGTTTTCATTTAAGAGTAAAAGATTTTTCATTACTTTATCATAAGTATCTCTTGAAACTCCTCGTATTTTACAATAGGATTTTTCATAAACAGAATCTATACTACAGGTAATGAATTGAATATATTTTTTTAATTCTTTTAGATCGATAGTATCTAATAATGAACAATTTGTAATCAAGGTTATAGGCATATTTAAAGTATGTAAATAGGTAACTAATTCCATGAAATCAGGTCTACTAGTAGGCTCTCCTCCTTCTATAATAGACCAGATACAGTATTTTGATACTTTGTCAAAAATACTTTTCCATTCCGAAGTTGAAAGATCATTTTTCTTTGCAAATTTAAATTGATTAATTTTATCAGAATCACCAAAAGGGCACATAGGACAATAAAAATTGCAATAATGGGTTAAGCTAAACACAGCAATTAGAGGGCGTTTTTTACCTATAAAACGATTAGCTGACCATTTGCCTAAAAGCTTAATTGTTCTAATAGTATCTATTACCATATATTGGGATAGGACAAAAACTATAAATCTTTTTTTTAATTTGTAAAGAAGTAATAAGGATTTTTACAATACATCAATTGGCACATTTCTTGATAAAAGAATTAGAAAAAGATCTAAAAAATACAAATCCAAACTACTTGTTGTAACGAGTGACTTGTTCCTTTCAGATTTACAAATTCCAAAAGAAGACAAAGACTGGCTATATCCTCAAATGATACAAGCAATCAAAGAAAAGGTTATAGACTCTACTTGTCTTTTCTCCTACAAGCTTGTCAAATGTAATGAATTATGAATGAGGTAAAGAAAGGATGAATAGATATCTTGTTTCAAAATACTATCAAATATAGTGGTCCCGAGAAAACTACGCG
>DATFEP010000031.1:0-3464 GCA_035250975.1 Nitrososphaeraceae archaeon
AATTATATCAGCTCAATTCCAAAAATAATCCTGATTTTTCCCCGAGCCAGATATTTCCTTGTGTGTTCTGACCCTGAAATAGATTAGTTTCAGGAAGAGTTACTACACTCACTTTTAATATTATGAAAATCTCATGCTTAAATTTCAACCTCAATTGAAGATGTTCATTGAACTATTAATTTAATAAAAAAAATTTGAGGATATTAATTGTTTTGATATATCTTGGTTCTGTTTGAAATCAAATAATCTATACTAAATTTTCCTGGCCCTGATAATAATAATAAAATGGCGAGTCCTAGTAGTCCTGGATCTTTCCATATAGCTGGACCTTGTGTATAAATAAAACCAAACATGGCTTGAGAACCTACTAGAATTATAATCATAAAAATTGCTGATGGCCGTGTAAGCAATCCTACACCTATAAAAATTCCAAATAGTACCTCAAGTGTTCCCATGCCAGATACTATTTGTATAGCCGTTGTTGGATCCAAACCAATAGAATTTAATAACCATTGTCCAAAATTACTGCTTTCAGAATTGTTTATTTTGTTAATGCCTGGCCAACAGAAAGTAAAAGCCATACCAATTCTTGCTGCAAATAAGCCAAACTCTTTTATTTCTACCATGGTCACATTCACTTCTACTAATAAAAAAGGTAAAGAGAGAAACTACGCTTCAACAAATGGACAGTTAACTATTACTCCAGCAATTTCAGTCTTTATATGTCCTTGTTTTGCATGTTCTGTTATTTCATGAAGTGAAGTAAGAAATTGTGCTTGAGCTGGATCTTTCCATATTACAGTTTGAATTCTCCATAGTGGACTATATGCTTCATCACCTGCATTAGTAGATGCAATACTTGCTTGGTATCCCATTGGACCATTTCCTTTTATTCCATTTGTAAATACATATAGGTCTGATGATGAGCCTGACTTTAGAGTTGGATCAGTTTTATTGACAAATACAACTCCAAGATCATCTGCAACTTGCTTGACAGAAGCATCAGTTGCTATGTAATATATGGTAGAACCATCAGGAGCAAATCCTCTATGTGCAACAAAAGTGACTTGCATTTTTTTAGTATCAATATTAAGAACTTGTCCTCCACCATATGGAGATTCATCAGTTAATGTCTTATTTTCTCTAACTTTTAAAGAACCATCCTTCCATTGTACAAATGGACAATTAACAATTATATCTGTTGGTTTTATTGTTAGCTCTTTGGTCTTAACTGCATTTAGTATATCTTCTTCTGATATTAATTCTCTTGGCATTGTGTCATTATTCCATGTTACAAGATTGACTTTCCATAATGGTGAATAGTTATTATCTCCTGGTTGTGAGTCTGCAACATTTGGCTGAAATCCTTGTGGACCACTTCCTTTAATACCATTAGTAAATTCATATATGTTTGCAAGTGATTGTGCCGGCGTGTATTTTAATGCTGGAGTATATACAACTCTTGAATTAGTTAGATTAGAAAGATAATTTGCTAGCTTTTCATCGGATACTTCTGTAGTAATATAGAATACCTCATTACCATCTGCAAAACCTCTAACAAGAGGAAGAACCTTTGGAATATTTGTTTCCGTAATATTTTGTGTTTTTTCATTCTGTTGTGCATAAGAATTTACTGCTGAGGACGTAAAAAATATCTTTTCTTGTGCAAAAGAAATCTGATTTCCGAGATTTGTACTTGCAATCAGTGATACAACAAGAATTGCTGCTATTGAAAATGTTATTGTTTTGTTGTTTGATTTCATAAGGATAAAAATTTTTTAATAATATTTAAGATTTGATACTTACTGTAAGGTTACTGTAAGATTATTAAAATTTGAGATTTATTTTATATTTTATATTTTATATTTTTTTATGTGGTTAAATCTAACTAACACCTGTTTTAGTAACAACATGTTTAAGAACTATATCATGATTTTCTAGACTTATATCTTCGAATTCTTCTGGTATAGATTTATAGAGACATAACATAGTAACAGGAATATCAAATACATTCATTGATTTATGACATTTTGATTCAATAGATATAGCCTCATCATATTTTTGTGTGGTAAACAAATCTCCTGCTATTGTTGCAATTATATTTAATCCAGATTTTGAATTTCTTTGAGCAAGTTGTTTAATCTCATTGAATTTTGCAAAAATGGAATCCATAGAGTAATTTCCTTCAACATAATGATCATCTGTATGAATTATAATAATGTCTTGTTTATTATATAATAGAGTAGTTATATCACCTATTTTTTCCATAGCATGTACAAATATTTCTTCTTCTTGTTTTGATATGAATAATACAAATAATTGATTTTTATCAATACTTCGTTTTATAGATGAGATAACTATTTCAGATAATTGTTGGTTATTGTTATATGTAACTAAAATATGATCTCCTTCTTTCATCTCGAAAATAAAATCATCAATTGATTCAATATTGTTAAAATGTTTTTCCTGCTCTTCTAGATATTTGATTATTGCATTACGTAAAAGTTCAGATTTATTAAATATTCCTGATTTTTTAGCATGGGGAGTTTTTAAAAAAGTTTCTAATCTCTTTACTAACAATTTAGGAACTCCAATATAATCCCAATCTTTACGACCCAATTTTCATGATGTTTGTAGCTCAAAGGATTATAAATTCATGTGGATTGTTGTCCAACTCATCATTCCTAATACATTTAGCTAAATATTCCAATAGAAGGGACAACTCTTCTCTATTACTCTGCTTTAGGTAGCAATGGTAGCACTTCCTATATCATATATATCAAAAAAATTATTTTTTTATAGAAATAACGACTCTGACGATATGAAAATCTTCTAGTTTGTTTATTGTTATATGTATGTATGTTGGCTAGGTTCAAAATTAACATTCTCCGTACGAGAGTGAGGCTCTGACTGAACCATATCTTATGAAGTGACTATCATAATACTCCTATAGAGAGAGCATGGATGTTTGCCACCTGTGTTAGCCAACAAAGAAAGAAAAAAAGGTGAATGAAAAAAATTAAATCATCTTGGGATAGATGTTGAAAAGAGAAAATACAGTGCAGCACTAAAAATTCTTTTTTGATAACAATTCTGATGGAATATTAGAGCTTAAAAGGATATACGATCATGGAACAAAAAAAATTTTATTTACACGAACAACAAAACCAAACGGATTATTTTAGATTAAAGTTAAAAACGTAAAATTTTTGATAATGTGGAGAATACAAAGAATTAAGCAAAAAATAACTTTCTCATTCGCTTGTAAAAATTATGTTACAAACACAATCAAAAAAATAATTTATATAAACTTATGAATTAAACAGAATAAACAAATGAAATTTAACAGAATTGTTGAAACTTGTATATATTCATCTAACTTGGAGGAAATGAAAAGATTTTACATTAATTATTTGGGTTTGGACTTGGTATCGGAAGAAAAAGGAAGACATGTGTTTTTAAAG
>DATFEP010000047.1:0-82962 GCA_035250975.1 Nitrososphaeraceae archaeon
TTCTCTAGGATAACGTCGTAATAAGAACCACCATTGCCTTTAAATGCTTGTGTAAACGATTCTAATGCTTCATGATATCTTCCAAGATTAAATAATGTATTTCCTTTATCATAGTAAACTTTTGTATTGTTGGGATCGAATTTGATGATCTTGTCAAATTCTTGAAGTCCTCTTTCAAATTCGGAAAGTTTTATCAAAATATTAGCTTTAGAAAAATATAATGTGGAATTCAGAGTATCATGGGAATTGACGGAAGATGCTACAATAGCTCTTTGATATTCTGTCAAAGCGCCTGTATTATTCTCCTTTTTCTCATTTAAAGTTCCAAGTAAAAAATAAAGTGAGGGATTGTTTGGCTGTATTTCTATAGCCTTCCTAAAAAACTTTAAAGCCTCATCATAATCTCCGGTATTTACTAAAGCATGGCCTTTTAAAACATAAAGACGGAAAAGCTTATCATTATTTGTGCCAGGTTCTATTTTCGCAAGAGCAAGATCGTAATTCTGATTAGCCTCTTTATATTTACCTAACTGAAAAAGAGTATCTCCTTTTAGTTCATATATATCCACTATCAAATTATTGTCTTTTTTGGAATTTTGCAGCGATAAATCGAATGCAGTTAATGCTTCATCAAGTAATTCTTTTGCCAAGAAATCTTTGCCTTTCTGTAGATATAATTGTCCATAATTTGTGTCAACGGTAGTCAAATTCTGACTAAAAATGTACTGTCCAAATAGCAATGAAGTAAAAACAACAAAAAATATTAAAATAATAAACAACTTCATAAGTTCTATCACTTTTTATTTGCATTCCCTCAAGTTAGAATACTGTATAAATCGTATAACTGATGGGATAAGTATTTTCGACCTGCTCATTGTTTTACAGATACAATGTAATATACTCATTAGTATTTTTATCTTGTCTTGTGATAATATTTTCGTAACTTGTCATGTCAATATCTAGTATTCTTAGCTTTACCAAAAACGAAACTGACTTGATAAACGTCTCATATCTTTTGGTGATTTCACTATAATATTTGAGAGCTTTTGTAATTTACTATTCTGTTGCATAAATGTAAGGGTCTTTTTCGATTGTTTATTCTCATATCCAACAATCAAAAACCCCATCTTGCGCATGATCTCATCTAGTAAGAACTACAAGTTTTTTCGCGGGTGAAGATCCCTGCAACCTACTGCATACGAGTTTTATAGAGCTCTGATAAATGCCTGTATCTTTGCAGCTGGTTTGTATCTTTAGTGATGTAATCTGAACCCATTGAAAATGAGAACGTCTTGTAATAGAGGCTTTTTTACTCCTATTATCATTAATAGAGGAGGTCGTACAGATGAAAGGTGTTAATGGCGGTGGTATTAGCAGTGGCAGTAACAATAGAAAAAGATGGACATCAGAAGACAAAACAAGGATTGTAATGGAATAATTGACTACAAACGTTGCCTTAGCAATGGATATGATATTAGGCCAGGAATGGCAACATTGATTGAAAAAGAGATGCAGAGAACTTGTCTAAAGAGAACTTGTAATTCAAGACGAATAGCTGCAATGCTGCGAAGAATGCTTGGAATACATGCCAAAAGAAAACGGGTAGAGAGAATTTTATTCGTTAGTTAGTTAGTTAGTTGATAAGTATGGTAAAAATATAGTATACACAGATGATAGAACATATTATCCTCAGGTCTACAACTTTTTGAATTTGAGACACAGATTGCATTTTCCTTTAGATAAAAGTTTGATCGAAAGAGTAATGCAGTATTTCAAGCATAGAACAGAATGTTTTGATGATTACTGCTATCCTTGTATTAGCAAGAGTAATAATAAGAATTGTGATCTAAAATATGGATATAATTGGATTAAAGTACTTATTTATCTATATAATGCAAAAACAAGAAACATAATATTATTCAAAATTGGAGATGAAGTAGTCTTAACTTAGATCCACGAACTGCATGACATTTTCTGTTATCACATATTTTACCCAAAATAGAAGCAAATAATTCTGTTTCCTGTAAAGTATTTTTATATTATGTTTCTTCTAATATAGAACGACCTTTATATGTTATACATACAACACACTTTCTTTTTCCAATGTCTACTGCAATGTAGTAATCACTACCATTTTTAGAAAGATCAAGACATAGCATCAAACATATCATCGATATTCAGATTCAAAAACATGAGAAGTTCTTTAATGTTACAACAACAAAAGTGTACTTATGTCATTGAACTACATTACATTAGCACATGAGTATAGACGAGCTGTAAAACATCTGATGGGCTGATACAAATACAATTCATAGATTCGGTTATGTTTTTATAACTTTTAAATTCAATACATCACAATACGATCGCGTTTCATATATGATTCATAATTTGCTGTTTAATTCTTTTAAACACTTTACAAATATCAAACTGTTGTATAATATGATACTACTAATAATGATACGAAAGATGTTTGTAATATTGGCGAAAATTTCAGTTAATTCAAATTACGCATCTGTAAAATAGATTTAAAACCGTTGATTATTTTCTCATCTACTCGTGTAGCATAGTTTCCGCTATCACGTATGCCAAGATTGTGAATCCCAATGATCGAACAATTACCCTGATTATCTGTTTGATATATGGGAGAACCGCTGTTCCCTCCAAATGTATCAAGCTTATGTATGATAGACCTTTTATTCGTTGGATCGATTTTCAAAGCTATATCTTCATTTAATTCAGAAATAATATCTGGTTTGGTTGATGAGTCGGATTCTTTAAATGCAAATGCCTGATCCTGTCCGGGTGGATCGGGATATACACCGCAACAACAACAGGCAGAATTCAGATTTTGTAGGAACTTTAAAGTAAAATATTTATTGTAATTAAAAGGAGAATCTAATAAAAGAAAAGCATAATCATACGCTCTGGATTTACCTGTATATGTCATACCTTTAAAATTTCCTTTTGGGGCTTGATCTACGATTTTCATCCAATTAAGATCCAAAAAGACATTAGCATTAGGTCCTTTTTGTATAACCTTTACTGCCTGACTCGAATTACTAAATCCACCCTCTGGAGTTACAGTTACTTCATTAGCTATGACTTTTCCTTCAAAGTTTAATTGAGGTTTTTTATGATAACTATAAAAATTGTGTCCACATGTTATTAATACTCTTGGATGAATTAAAGATCCGGTTCCATATTCAAATTGTGGCGGTCCCTTATCATAAGTCATTCTTAGACGACATATTATATTATATGGATATGTTTGACGTTTAACACTTACGTCATTGTGATCTACGATATGGAACGGTAGTCCAGGTTTGCTAGTGTCGAATTCGTCTTCCAATCCTTCCTCAAAGATTTCGTTCAATATTTTTTAAAAGATATTGGTAATATTTAAGGTATTTTATCATCCTGCCTCAGCATAAAGCACATTATTAACATCGTTTTACACCTAATTATCGATAAACAATAATAAAATACATAAGTTTAGCTGGTCTGTTATTATTACGTATCTTCAAATACTGCAGGATCACTATACTTTTATAGATATAACAATTACATTTACACTGTATACTGACACCTTTCACTAATTTGGACTAAATTGCCTTCAATCCTTATGGTTTTGGGAACAGTTTTCTATTAAGTTCTTTATATTATTTGCTTTCATTGCTAAAATTTAATAACTTATTCTTTCTCATTGAATCTATTATTGCATTCTTTAATTTCAAATGAATCTGCGTCATGTAGCTATCTAGTACATAATAGTCTTTTGATAACAATTTTACCAATGTGTATATTAAAACAATAACATTGTAAATATTTTCAGATCATATCACAACACATAATTGAATTGGTTTTCCTTGAATGTTAAAATGTATGGTTTGGGTCCGAATTTATTTATTCCTATCAGCAGTAGGATTACGTTCATCTGTGATCAGCCCCTATAGAAGATTTTACTGATATATGATCAAGTGATCGCCAGTTCCATCTTATAGATCCCTCATGTTATCACATATTTTTAGCAGCCTTGTCAATAATTTATCAAAAATACGAGAATGTCTCGATTCTGAAATCTGCTAATCAATATAGAAATAGAAACATATTATTTGAATAAGATTTATTTTCCACTGGTTTTCAGTTCTCCAGATAAACACGATGTCATCAAATACTTTTCTATACGTAACAACCTAACAAATATTTTATTCTCTGGCTTTTCTTTTGGTAAAATATTTTAATTTCATTTTACAGATCATCTGGAATACTTGCAATTATAGTAATATATTTTTACTTTCAGTCAAATGTCACACTGATACGACTACAAAAAAAATAGCTATATCTCTACCTAGTTTTTGATCTTAATCTATAAATGATATAGAAGTTAATGTTCACTTTCTATATTGGTCCCCATAATGAACTTCTAGTATCTCAAATTTAGATTACTATTTCATAAGAAATACAAAGCATTGTTAAAAGAGCACTAGAGTAGATCTGAATAGATGAAACAATTTTACTTGTTTGAGTGGCATTACCAAAAACCAAATAAGTTTGGAAATATTTACAATAATAAATAATAAATAATAAATAATAAAGAATGGCACAGAAGAACTTATTATTCCACTAGTTTATGTTCTGAGTTCTATCATATCGAAAGGAGTTAATTACATTCTAAAATGAAAGAAATGAGATAAAGAATATCTAAAATGTTGAATAAGGTAAATATCGTTATTATAATATAATAACTTGCTCAGAAATCTCCTAAATATAATTAATATCATAAAATAATGACATATTTACATAGTTATAGATAATGACATATTTACATAGTTATAGAGAAAATTTTCATATCATCACCAAGGGTTTTATATTTTTTTAGATAGAAGATACATTATCTAGATGATAGATGGTAAAAAGAAGTAATCAAGATTGTTTTCAGGTTAGAAATCCATTACTATATCATCGGAGAACGCAACTGACAAACAATCTGTCGAAATGGTTATAAGGCCAAGTTCAATCACATCTACTTTGTCTTTTTCTTCGCCAGGATTTATTACCAAGTTCATTTTAATCAACTCATTATTATTCTCCGTTATGAGTGCTTGATCTGTTGGTATCAAATCTACCGTGACTCTTAAAGATACATCCTTGGTTCCATGTATACCCTTCAAATCATCTCTATCTATTCCTGCTACCAGTTTATAGTCAGACAAAACATTTGGCTGATTTCCAGACGCAAAAGTGTTAGTACATTGAACAAATGGTGGATTAAGAATATTCGTTTCAGTGCCCCCGCCTCCTAAGCTGCCCAATAGGCCTGAGGTAGCCTCATTTGTCGCAGATATCAATCCCCTATCTTGGCTCCCTAACTTCATCGAAGGATCTCTGTCAAGTCTAGAGGGTACATCTGTTTTAGAAGATGGAGGTGCTTCATCAAGTTGTCCCAATGCGAAAATTTTTGTACCATCAGCTGAACTCTGTTTGGAGCCCTCATAAGTCGTCTGTGCACTTGCGATAGAAATCCATTTGCATTCAGTATATATTTTATCTATAGTAAATGGAGCTTTTTCATGATTGTATGGTTCCTGATCTCCGTAGACTCTAGCCTGAAAGATAGAATTTGCTGGCGTTAACTTTATTGAGTCAGCAGTAACTGTAGTAGCGGGAACGGCAAGGTTGGGATTATGATTGTCAAAAAGTATCTCGAATATCAATTGTTGTAAAACCTTAGATGGATAAGATGGTTCTACAAATGAATCGGAATCGTCAGCTATTTCCTTAACTTTTGAGATATCGATAACTCCATCAAAATAATATGTAGCACCTATTGGTCTAAAAGCTTGCTGCAAGGGGTTGGTGCCTGCTGGTGCGGTCGGTCCTAATCGACACACGTCCACCGGCAATTGTCCCGATGAAATGGATGTGCTTATAACACCACCGCTAGCTGATTCTAATTGTTCCTCAGTATCTGCTCCAGTTCCTCCAATTCCTCCTATTCCATTAATATCAAAATTAACAAAGTCCTCTATTACATCCAGATATTCGTCAAAAAAAGTGATAAACACATTACAAGAGTCTGTTACTGCTGTTCGAGATTGACCTTTACATTCATCTGTAACCTGACCATTTAATTGTAGAAGTAATAGTGGTAACTGGCCGTCATCAAGACCTTGATCTTTAATTATATCATTTATTTTTCCAAGGTCAACCAACTGGGTTAATGTTTCATCGGCGGAAGTAACTTTTAAAAATATTGTTGTTCCATAAATACCGCCGGGTTGAAGTTTCACTGTCTGAGGTTGTGTTGTTGCAGGAAATATTTGAGGATTTGCAGCTACTCCTGTTATCTCAATAACGATATCGTCGACTGTAAATTTGTCGTCTATGTCTCTGGTCGTTTGGTCGTTAACACCAGTTGTTACAATTAGGAAACCATTATCTTTAACAACTATTTCATTAGGTCCTACCTGGGTAATACTAGACTCTCCTATAGACTCTCCTGCAATGGTACCTATTTGGCCGAACGTAGGAACAACAAAAGAAGTAGATATTCCTAGTGAATAAAAAGATAACAAAAATATAACAATTAAACTATAAAGACCAGAATATAACGTTATTATTTTTTTTATATTCATCACATTATATAAATGAACGATATTTTTATACCTTTGTGAAATATTGTTTGGAAAAGAAATAAGAAAAAAATTCTAGAAACTTAATAAGGTAAATCATTATTTTGTTATCAACAAAATTTAGTATTAGATAATTCTGCATTATATCTGTATATGCATTACTTTTCCAGGTTGTATATTGTTCGGTAGTTTTCTATTTCTATCCCTAGACCATCTATTCATACTTTTGGTACCTGTTCTTACATTTGTAGTACGACTTTCTGAATATTTGATATATATTTCAGATATCTATTACAGTTCTCCAGTCCTTTCTTTTTCCTAATTAGATTAAATTTTGTTTGCAATTCTATTTTTATTTTTTATACTTCCTAAATTGCTAGGAATTGTTACCTATGTTGGTAAGTGAATCTGTTACCTATCTGTGCAAGTAGAACAATTAAATATGCAATTTTTTATAAAAATGGGATTAAAATACAATATTAGTTAGACCTGATCTACATTTACAACTCTAACAGCAATACGTTTTTCACTCCTTACTAGTTCTTGTAGGGAATAACATTCTTTACTCGATTGAGAGATTGGGTCCTTAGCAGAATCTATAATAACTAACAACCAGATCATTGATCCAATATCAGGAGGAGCGTTCCAATCCCATTCTACTACTGTAGGTTCTGTATTGGACATAGTTTTGGGAAGATCAGGAAGAAATTTTACTTCACCGATAGATTTCCAATAGCTAGTATCTAAAGGATCATCTGGAAATTTGGACCAAAAATCAGGTGGCAAATCACGATATTGTCTTTTGTCAATATCTTTACTAACAACATCAGAATACAACAATTTTATTTTTATCTTATCTTTTGTGCCAAGATCTACGCATCGAAATCCTCTATTGTGTATTTGTACATAAATATGGTTAATTCTAGCTCTTTTTATATTACGATGGTACAGTTTGCTCTCAAATTTTACATAATCAACATCATCAACTTCAAATTGGAACATAGAATCATTTCCTATGGGGGAATCTACTTTAATATCAGGCGATTTATACCAAGGCAATTTGGATCCTAACTTTATGCTTTTGGAAATATCTTCATGTTGCAATGGATCTTCGAATGCCGCTCGTGTTTCCACCGAGGGCGTATACCTTCCAGTATCCATTAGATGATCACGCACAAATATATCTAATTCTCTAGGATGTAACTCATCTAAGCTTATTTCCCATGTTCCTCTACCATGTGTTACAGCACGTAATATTTTTTTGGGTTCATATAAAATTCGCATATCAAAAACAGCAGAATTCGGAAGACCTTCGTTGAAGCATTCCCATGTTTTACAATTATCCGTGGTTCTAAATACACCTGCATCAGTTCCTATGTAAATTGTATTTGGTTCTTTCCTATCGATGACAACAGAATAGACTGGAATATCGATTATTTCATCCTTATCATTTTTTGGACTGACATTTTTCCATATTACTTTACCTGATTTATCGATAGTACCTCGCCAAACATGTGGGCCTTTAACAAAATCAAAAGTTAAGCCTGCCATCACCACTAGAAAGGTCTTATCGTCATCCGGATATGGAGCAACATCCCATATCCATCCTTCTGGTAAAGGAGGCGATTGATGTATTGCTTCAGGTTTGTTCCATCCATCCACTGTTTTGGTTAACCTAAAAACCTTACCACGGTTAGTACCAACGTAGATCAAATTGGAATTAACATAGTTGAGAGATGTGATCCAATCAACCCCTAATATCATGCCATCTAAAGTAACAAAGTCGTCATCTTTATCAGATTTCTTCCACCCATCCAATCCTTGATTCTTGTCAAAATAAATTCTATCAGCAGCTCCGAAAGCTATGTTTTTGGGATTTAATTGATCTAAAGCAAACGGTGAATAAAAATAAGATGGATATCTAGGGACATTTATACTTATCCAGCTATCTTTTTTACCAGCCTGTTTAGAGTGAAATAGGTTTCCTTCTATATATTGATGTATTATGTTATTTGGCTCGTCTGGATCTATAGACACAAACCCTCCATCTCCAGAATCTGAATAAACAAATAATGAACTATTTCTGAATTGTAAGGTGCCATTATCTTGTGTTCCTACAAAGAAAACACTATCTGATCTTGGATGTTCTCCCATGAAAGCACATTGTGTTATACATAATCCTTCATTAATGGTATCATCCCATGTCTCACCTGTATCTCTAGATCTGTAAATTCCACCATCATTCCCAACATATAAAATAAAATTATTGTTTGGATCAAATTCAATTACATGGTTATCTGAATGAATTGATTTACCAATATCTCGAAAAATCCATGTATTAGATGTCTTATTATAGATAACTTTCCAAATAGAAATTCCAGCCAAGTATATAATGTCTGGATTTTTTGGATCAACCTTAATATCTAAATTATAAGAACCTTCTCCTCCGATAGTCCCATCTTCCCAAGGGGATGAATCTTTACTTACAGGGATATCAATTTTTTCCCATCGAGTTTCTTCATTTATAGAATCAGCATTTAATGTACGATAAAATTGATTAATGAGATCACTATTTTTGTCCGATGCGATAACATATATAATGTTTGGAAATAATTTTGACATCGATAACGATATTCTAGATGCATTAAAAGAAGGCATTTGTTGTTTAACCCACGTTGGTTGATCAGAATCTAGATCTATAGTTTTATAGATATGATCCTTATGAAAAGATACATAGGCAATTTTTGGATTTTTTGGATCAATTACAATATCTGTTGCCCCATAACCTCTTATATCTGGAAGATTTTTATCTAGCCTTGACCAGGTTATACCTTCGTCAGTACTTTTATAAATTCCAGAAGCAGAATTTGAAGTATCATTAGATCTAATCGCTGCGAATAAGGTACTGTGATTTTGAGGATGAAAAACGATACGAGAAAATCGTGAATTAAGAAAGAGTTCTTTTTGTTTTTGTCCACAGGAAGACCAGATTTTACCTCCATCAATGGTTTTTAAAAGTCCTACACCATAGTAACTATCACTTGAAAAGTTACTTTCTCCTGTACCTGCATATAATATGTTAGGATCAGTAGGAGATATAGCAATAGTTCCGATAGAAAGAGATTCCGCTTTATCTGATGTTGCAAACCAATTTCTTCCACCATCTATTGTCTTCCATATTCCACCTAAGGCAGTACCTAAATAGATAGTTTTAGAATCGGGATTAGAAGGGTCTACAACTATTGAAGTAACTCGTCCTGTTGCATTAGCTTTTTTGACGTCTTTCAGAGGAATGAAACCAGCAGAATAGTATAAATTTGATGTTGTATCCACATCAGGTATACATGTTGGTCCAAGCTGAATCCAATGATTTAAATCAGATGTTCTACTTTTAAATTCTTTACACAAATCAAAAGCAGAAACACGAATCCTTGCAAATGATTCGTTTCTATTATCTATTATTCTATCCATTTTAGTTAGTTTTTCACGTTGGAAGGGCACGTCTTTTAGAACAGTTTCAAATATTTCGTAGTCAGATTTAAATTTAATAGTTTCTTTGTGTTTTTTTCCTCTGCTCTTTGAATGTTTTTCATTTCTACCTTGAATATTATGTGTTACATTTTTTTTTACCATTTTGGAGATAAAAAAAAATAATAAAAATATGATTTTTAAACATTTCCTTAGACTGGGTTAACTTAACGAGTAAAAGCTGTACCTAAGAACTTGCTATTTTATAGTATGTAAATAGCATTTGAAAGAAATAAACATTTACCTAGATTGTGATTTACTCTCTTTATCATACTTTCTTGGTTTAAGTTTACGTAATACGTCTAATGCATCACTACTCTTTAAATATAAACAAAGAACTTACGTGTCTGTGTGGAACTAGATTCAAAGATTTGGGTCATGTCAGATATATAAAAGGAAAAGAGTATCTACTTTATTATAAATGAAACTATCATTGAAATCGATAATCATGATTTTTGGTTATGATCCTGTATTGAACCAATTCGCAAATTTGTACTTGCAATATACATTTGAGAAGGAGGAAACATATTTGTTGCAGAAAATAGATCTCTTGTATCGCAATACGGAAAATATATAGGGTATACAGATGACTAAAAATGATATTCTCAAGCATGTAGCTTTTTGAATCTGAAACATATGTTATATTTTCCTTTAGAGAAAAGTCTAATTGAAAGGATGATGCAGTATTTCAAAGATAGGACAGAGTATTTTGATGATTACTATCCATGTACCAAGATTAGTATAAAATGTGATCTACAGCATGTATACAATTGGATCAAATTATTCATTTATCTGTATAATGCCAAAATTAGAAAGCAATTTCTATTCAATATTGGAGGTGAAATAGTATTAACTTAACAGAACCGATTTTAGAAATAAAATATGCATAGATGTATTAATTATTCTATGTAAATTTTTGAAAATTTACTTGAAATATATTATTTTAACCAGAAGATCGTCCCTACTTTGGAATGAACAAGTACCACATTTTTTCGGCGCCGAAAAAATTTACATAATCTACTCCAAATCCTAAACTTTATAAATTTATAGAAGAGACCATGTAAATTTTTGTATTGTTACGATCAATTATAATATTTATCTATGTATTACTTTGTTACTATAGCAATATTCAATTATAATCACCTACGCTTTGAAACGGATATAGACGATGTTTAGAAGCGGAATAAAAGTAACATATTCTTGAAATATATCCATAAGAACATAAGGACCTATGTCATCTTTGAATCATTCTATACCTACTGACAAAAATTTACTTACAAATTTATCCAACAAAAAATGTTAGTATGTGTGAAAATGTATATTTTCAATGTTTATAATATGACAAATTATGTTAACATTATAAGATCTTTGTGGATGATACCAATAATGCGAAAAGAAGATTACAGAAGAACTATACGTTGCCTCAATTTCTTAAATTTAGTCATTTATTTAAATAATATTTCAAGATAGATCTATTCCTTAAACATATATCTCTTTCAAAAATCTGCAAATTGGAAACCTATAAATTTAAAAAAAATTAGCATTACAAAAAGTTGAGGTATTTACTATATGATGAGCAGGTATTTAACATACCAAGAAGATCAAATATATAAATTAAAGATAACTAAAAGGTTGTTTTTCTGTCTTAACGTCGATCTGCGGATTGGTGGTATCTGAATTAATTATAGATACACCCAAGTATGTATCGGAGTTAATTTTCAATGTTTTGAGAAAATTTCAAATTTTTTGATGGAACAAGTATATCTATTTTATTTTGTCCATTTGATATTCTAGTATTAAAAGAATTATCTGCCAATGCAATCCTCAGATCAGTAGAAATATTATTTTTTGTAAATACTTCATTTTCGTTTATTCTAATAATTATTGAATCATTTACAAAACCATCTTGGAAGTCTACAGAAAGTAATGATTCTTTATTTGTGTCCATACTATTGAATTTGATACAGATCCGGATTATATGAATCTAACGTTAAAAATACTAGAAAAAAAGTTAGAATTGATCCTTTTCCCGTTATCAAGATTTTTTAATTTTTTTCTTTTGGTGACACTTTTTTAGATTGTAATGTCTCTTTCGCTTGTTTTTTAATAGTACTTATAACGTTCGTGTTTAGATCCATGCCAGAAAAGAATTTTACCATATCATCCATAGTTTCTTTAGCTTTTTTAGCATTTTCTTTTATTAGATATTGTCTTGATATTTGGCGCATAGCATAATTAGTGGATATATTATCCAAACCTTCTCCTTGCTTCGATTTTACTGCTACTTGGTCAAGTAGGTCTATACTTTTATCAGGCTCACGTTCTCTTAGTACCTTTACCTCATCTTTTTCGATTATCTTAAACTTTCTCCCAGCGTCAACACCTTTTACAAATTGCACGTATACAGCTAGCTCATGGTCTGGGAACTCATTCAATATAGTATCAAATGCGTTATTACCATCTTTTAATACTGATGATGGAGAACCCAAGAGATAAAACAATTTTCCTTGTTGATCTCCCATTAACAAATTGGCTACTCCAGAAAATCCTGCCTTGGTTAGTGCTTTGCTATATTTATGCTTAATTATCAAACTCTTATATTTCCAAGTGCAGTCAGTAATGTTTTTTGTGTTTTGCACTTCCATATTTAAAAATGAAATCGCGGAAGCATATTACATACAAACTTACATACATGAACATAACTCCTTAATCTCGAATCATTCTAATATCTAAAAGGTTTTGTGGCCTTATACCAGTTCGGAGCATCATTATCCTACATTTTCATCACTCATCTATTTTTGAAGAAAAACTAGTATGCATATAATGAACCACTTATGGAATATGATCATATCTGATGGACATTAGGTTTATAAATATCAAAGTGCAAGCGAGCAAATATTAACATAGAGAATGTTGGTAGACCATTTTTATATCCAGTCAGCTATTTACATATTTACAACAATAATAGGAAGGATAAATTAATAACCTAATAATTGATGTATATGGTCTATCCCTATCATATAAATATAAGTAATTATGTTTAAGCGGAAGGAAGAATGTAGAGAGTACCTCAAAATAGAAATTATGGTTCATGTAAAATCAAATCAGATAATGTCGCATTCAGAGTAATAAAAGATACAGTTCACATTTTAGCTCATTCTGCAAATGGAATTTTCACGATTTAGAAATGGCAAATTTACTGTAAGCAGCTAGTTAACTTTAAAGTATAATTTAGTTTCAAAAATAAAGATAAAGAAGACATTTAGAATTAATTTTACAATCCAAATTCTCCGCTATCTATCCATTTTATTCCCAATAATGACCAGAAATCTAGTGCTAGTTTGTCAAGAAGATATTGATAAGGAATCCATCCATAACCTTTTTCTCCCCATTGGGTTCCCCATGAATTACGAATTAGAAGAGCACCGACGGTTTCTTTATTACATTGTGTATTTTTTATCTTTTTGTCATCGTCATAACCTATTGCAACTACTGCATGTCCCCAGATTGCTTTTTCCCCAGGACAAGGATATGGAACACCACCTGGAATATTTGATTTGTCAAATGATGGAAATCCCCAGAAACCAAACATAGAAGGGATTCCGGCTGCCAAGTATTTTTTTACACTCTTAAGTGTATTGATAGAAGGAACATTTTGACCATAAGGATCATGCGAAAAATATTTCAACGCCTCGAAATTATCAGCTACCGAATAAATAAATGAAGATGGTTCTTCATCAAAATCTGGTGTTTTATCTGTATATTTCCAATACTTTTCAGGTGGAGCTCCACAATGCACTAATGCAGCCATAGCAGTTCTTAACCATGCACCTGTATCTCCTTTAACCCCCATAAAGTTTCGAGTAGTCTTGTATATAAATAATCTTGAACAATCTGTGTGCTTGTTAAATGCACGTCTTTCATAATATTCTACAATTCCTGCTGATGCATTAGCCGTACAAGAACCTAGTTTCCCTTGATTTTCTACGGGTGAACAATAGGTTCTCAAATCTACCGATGTAGGCACGCTATCTTTATTTGACATTTTTAATTTTTGTTTGACTTTTTTTATCTCTGATTCGTTTTCGTCATAATCTGCTAAATTTGGAAATCTAGGCAACCATCCTGTTCCAACTATTTCATTTGTTTCAGGAAGTTCAACCATTTCATATTCTCTATAAAAATTTTGCTCCATGTTAGTTGGAACTACATGAATTATTTAAATTTTTTTATAATACACTCTAGAAATCATCAAAATAATAACCAAATTTATGAAATTATTAAAATTGTACCCTACAATAATACAAAATTTAAGTAGATAAAGAGCGGCCGTGATACTTTCGATCCTATGCCAAATAGATAAAGATCACTAACTTGTACTAGAGTATTATTGTATCAGACATACAAAGACACTTTGGATAACATATTGCATTTCTATTGATAAGAATGTAGAAGAGGATGACTTTCAGATGTAATTTACAATCTTCTTGACAAAATGATAAAATTGGGTTATTATTATATGGGTTTCACAAAGCTAAAATATTACAATTTAGAATAACATATTTAGAATAACACAATATTTATTTAATATTGGTTTGGATTAGAATAGATGAAAAAAGACGAGCAGAAAACTATCTCAGTAAAACTTGGTAGTAATTTTGAAATAAAACGTGAATCGAACCCATCCACGGGATATAATTGGTCAATACAATACGATAAATCTTTCCTTGAACTTTTATCCCAAACATATGAACCTGAACCATCTGACATCATATTAGGTAGTGGGGGTTATGAAAAATTTTGTTTTAAAACACTTAAAAGTGGTAATACGAATATTAAAATGGCCTATAAAAGAAAATTGGAAGACTCATCGGATTTTGTAACTTTTCTAATTCAAATTAATTAAATTGAGAGTTATATATGTTAGTTAAAAATAGATATGTTCATCACCATATTTCAAAGCAATCTTGAGATCATGTTTTGTTTTGCATCTACGAATATGTAAAGAAAGAAGACTGAGTCTATCCCAAAAATAGATAGGAGTATAGCTCGCTGCTTTCTTATCATATTGGATAATGTTTGTTTAAGAATAAAAAGTATGTTAGAACAAAGATACACATTCTAGATGATCTGTGGAATGAAATTAAAAATATTTGACCAGATCCGTAGCTCGTTTAATTCTTTCCTACAGCAAAGTATTTGATGTAATCATGTTTATTCCGAGGACAAGATGTCAATGGAAAATAGATGTTACTCAAAGAACATGCTTCAGATTCCGTATGCCATAGAAGATTTCAGGAATTGAGACAATCAGGTATTTTTGATAAACTATGGACAAGATAGCTAAAATAAATTACATGATATAAAGAAAGGAATTAAGTAGAACTGGCAATCAATTGATAGTGTATCAGTAAAATCACCTGAAGTGGGGCTATGACCGGATAAATTCCACATCGTTCATTTTAAACTTGATGCTAGGCATTTGAAGTATTTTATCAAGTGTGACCATATAGTATATCCTTAAAATATGACTTAAATGTTTCGCTATTTATTGTTTTTACAATTCTGATGACCAGTTTTTCACAACAATGCTCATTGCTCCAGGATATTGTAACTGGTCATTCTCATCTCTAAAGCCAAGATATCCAAAATGGTTATCTCCTTTTTTATAGATTGTACAGCTATATAAATCTCCAAACGAATATCCAAACTGTTTAAGATTTATTAACAGGTCGCATCCATTTCTTTGATCGGAATCTTTCTGGTCAAGTATCTTATTTAAGACGTTATATTCTTGATAATTACTTGGTGTATTTATTTTATTTTTTATTGCATATGCCCCAAGAGGAGTATCATTTTCTGTGTTCATATAAGGACTAGGATATGATACAACAAAAAGAGAAAAAAATTGGTCAAACAAATTTAAAGGTGTGACATCAATAAATATTTTTTCAGGCGCTAACATATTATCTTCAGGATCATATAAATTGTAAAACTTTTTTACCATATCTTTAATAGCCTTTCCAGAACATGGTAGTGGAGGATTGTTCTCGCTACACTCATTTTCTATTAATGAAACTTGTTCATCATCAACAGCTGGTCCTAATAAATGGACCGATGTAATTTTTTTAGAATTATCAGCAACAGTACTATTTTCATATAATGATTGGATAGCAGATAATGTGACCCTAGCACCGAGAGAATGTGCAATTATTCGCAACTTATCATTAGGACAATCGTTACTAAATTGTGAAATAAATTTACCTAGTAAAGGTCCGTTTGAGTTAGCTATACTTTTTGCTAAATTCCATCCCTGTTCAGATAAAGATATATCATCAGGAGAAAATCCAGTATTTGAATCCCAGCTATATCCGATAAGGGGAATATTATAACCAGCTTTTTTGATAGATAAGAATACTCTTTCAGTTTGCTCTTCTGCATTTTCTTCAGTTGCCCATACTCCATGAACATAAATTGCGAGTTCTCCAGGACAATGGCCAATATTTAAAATAGATAACGCAGAAGGTATTTCAATTTTTTGAACTAGATTTCCTGAATTCAGGTCAAAAGAATTACGAGATGATGCAACATAGAAATCAGTCTCACCAAATACATTATGTGCAAATAAACTAGAAATTATTAAAACTACCAAAAATATAGAGGAAAATACTATTATTGAAAAACCACTCATATCAAAAGTCTATTATCGGTAGTATAAATAAATGATCCTCTAAAAAATTCAATCTTTTAACTAAAGAGAATTAAAGAATGAATAATATTTTGCTCGCTAAGAGGATAATTTCACAGTTTTGTTAGATTTTTCGGCGCCTAAAAAATTGTTACAATATCTTTATGTATCAATACAAGGTACATAAGAATACAGAACGTATGAGAATTGATGAGAATTGATGGAAACTCCGATAGGTCAAGCAATTTATATGGACGTTCCGGAGATACACCATGCTTAAACAATATAATTATTTATCGCAATAAGCAAAACATAGAACAAGTTTCAGCTGTACATTAGTGTTATTTCTACATAAAATCTGCTTAAGTCGTATTATCGTTTTTTCTATTTTTCGTTATTTTCGTATTGTTATTTAACAACTGCTCAGATTCTTTCTCTGTTCCTTGTAATATTACTACCAATAATCCTGAAAATGAAGTATTACAAAGGTTGTCAAAGAAGGAATTGATTTAGTTTTTGATGGAAAATACAATAATTCTCTGATAATTCTTAATAAGGTGTTAGAGATAGATCTAAATAATTTAATTGCACTTGCATACAAAGGTGCCTCAACGAACGGTCTAGGTAACCACAATGAGGCAATAACTGGTAGGATAAGAATTAGAAACATATTATAAGATAAAACTCAAGTTTTATTCTCAATATAAAGTAAAAGATTTTGATTTTATTAAGAGGCGGGAAAATCTAGTAAATAATAAGTAAAAATTGGAGTTAAAAGAATTTATATAAATATACTAAATTCGATCAATATATCTGACTAAGACAGTGATCATTCGAAGGACTTCAATTATGATGTGTAATTGAGATCGGGTAAACTTGTATTTTTTAATTTGGTAACTTATTTGAATATTAATCAAACAATTTCTAATAGATTATAAAAAACGAAAAAGTGAATACATGCGATTTGAATCTTCTATTGAATAAGATTAGCTATGATAATCTAATTATAATAACAGAAAGTAGCTAAAACATCATAAATAAAGAAATTTTAACCAGAGTGCTAAAAGAATATTGAATTTTTTATTCTTATTATTAATGTCTCTTGTCAAACATAATTGTTATCCTTTAGCTACATTCGCACAGTCACCGCTTGGAACTTGCATATCTGCTCCTGGTTTAACAGAACATGAATTAAATGCTATAACTTTTCCGTGTACAGCTTGACCACCAAAATGGTTGTTAGTCTCCTCATCCACTAATGAAACTGTAATAATTTTGCCCTTTTGAATATTAATCTCAGCAGGTACCTTCTGCCATGCTACAACACCATTTGTTCCAACATCCATCTCTCCTTCTATCATTACACTACCTTCATTGTCAACTGATATATCCTCATCATCACCATTCATCCCAAAATTTTGAAACTCATGTGTATGAGCAGCTGTTCCATTATTCCATGCCATATCTGTATCAAAAGAAGTTAACTGACCTTCGGACACTATTAGCTTCCAATTGCCTATAGCCTCCCAGTCACCATTAATTGTATAAATGACAGAATCAATTATACCGCTGGCAACAAAGTCTTCAGAGCCTTTCAATTCTTCTAATGATATTTTATGTGGCTGAACTACTGTAGGCTGCTGCGAAAGTTGCAAAGTAGATTCATTTAACTGGCTAGTAGTTTGATTTGGCTGAACTACTGTAGGCTGCTGCGGTAAAAATGCTGATGTTGTATTAAATGATAATATCAATACGGATATTACCAATAATAATGTGAATACTGATGATGTCATTAACACACGTATTCTTCGCATGTTAATCTATAGCATATAGAATTACTTAAAATTTTTCATAATTCTGATAAATAATTATACTACTGTTACCAACCTTAAGACTAAGCTTTATGATGATCGATTCCAAAGAAATACTGCAATCATTCTTTGTTATCTAACTATTAGGTTTTTAGAGATCGTCTGTAGTGTTTCATCTTAGACAATAACTACTGTTCCAACCATGGTTGGATGTAATATACAGAAATAAGGAAATGTCCCTACTTTGGAGAAAGTATGAATATAGGTATTTCCGGAGAATATTATTGGTGAGTCAAATTCCTTGCCCTTGTTATTGTCTTTCAATCCAAAACCTGACGTCACTGTATGTAGTGTATGATCTACGTTATGCCAGCTTACTGTGGTGTTAGGCCCAATAATTAAAGGATTAGGATTATATGCCTTATCACCTAGTAATGTAGCGTCAAAAACAATTTGAACACTTATGTTAGATGTTCTTTTTTGTAAACCTTCCATAACCCTATAATTCCATGTCATATTTACATTTGATGAGTTTTCAGGAGAAGCATTTAAAGATGATTTTATTTCTTTTTGTTCTTGTCCTAACTGGTTTATAGGTTTAAATGCAAATGTGTATTGACTAAAAAAATAAAAGGATAATAACCAATTGACTGAAAGGACAAAAGAACTTAGCAAAACTATCGACAACATTATTTTTATCGTACCATCATACCTTAGAAAAAAGACAGGAGAAAATCGCCTAAATACTGCCATCTTAATATTATACTTATGGATATGCTAACAGATGTATTTATCATTCTTTCGCTCTTTGAAGGTTATCCTATGGTTATACAGAGGTAATGATTTAATATTAATTTACCAAATTTTAGTTGTGATATTCTAACCCTAATCTTACATTTTAGTCATCTAGATATACATGACATAAATATAAAATGTCATAATTATATGTCTACTACCCATTTATAGCGTATATCTAACAAATTAGTATATCATGGAATGGTAGTTTTATTATTATTCTCAATAGTTTAAAGATTCTATAATAAGTTGAATGTATTGAAAAAATTCATCATAATAATATCAGTAAATAAAAAAAGTCAGAATCGTTATGTTGTAAGCATTACATGATTTCTGTTTTTCTTTTCTTCTTTTTTTAAGAATAAGTATAACGAATTAAATTCATAACGAACATTTTTACTTGTGTACGGTCTTTTTATTTGGTATCCACTATACCTAAATTCCTATTCTGTGATGATAACCTATTATTATTTCAGTTGTCTTTTTTAAGCAGTGTATAGATACATTCACTAATACAACAAATATTATTTTAATTATAGAATCGTACCTGGAGTCAAATAATTATTGAAAAAGAGAGAAATTGGAAATAAGTGAATATATTTTCGGAGCCTTGTCGGAAATCTAGTTCAATTTATAACCGCTAATGCTTGGCTGGCAGACAATTAGTAATATATTTATCATTTCTTCATAGTTAATTGGATCTTGCTTTTATCCTTTCCTTTGGGAACAGATTTGACCTAATAAGAAGAAGATTTGAATATTGACATCTAGATCTTTCGTTATCTTGTTTCTGATGATATTAAGATAGTAAATAAAAAATGATAAATACTTCAGATACCATAATGTGAAACAGATTGCGTCTGGCAACATTTAATGTTGAGAATATGTTTGAGCGTCCATCTGTAATGAATCTCCCGTCGTGGAAGGATGGTGAAAAGGTTCTGAATGACTTTTCTCGTATTTCAAATTTGATACAAAAAGAAGATTATTTGGATTCAGATAAACAAGAAATGTTAAACATAATGAATAGAAATACTGGATTAGCCACAAAAGGTGAAAGCAAATACATACTCTTAAACGAAATAAGAGGCAAGTTTCTAAAAAAAAAGCAACGAAACAGGCCTGCAGAAATACTAGCTAATGGACGTAAGGAATGGATAGGTTGGTTCGAACTGAAACATGAAACTGTTAAAGAAACTGCAATAGAAAATACTGCTCGAGTCATTAAAGAAATTAATGCAGATGTTTTTTGTATTATAGAAGCGGAAAATCGCATTACAGCAAATAGATTCAGCAAATTAGTTATTCCAAAGATAGGAGGTCAAGAATATAATCATATTATGGTTATTGATGGCAATGATAACCGTGGAATAGATGTAGGTATTATGACTAGACAATCATTTGATATACAATCGATAGTAACTCATGTAGATGATGTCGATACACAAGGAAAAATATTTAGCCGTGATTGTATCGAGTTCAATATCAAAACTGCATTAGGAAATACATTGCTAATACTAGTAAATCATTTCAAAAGTAAGGGATTTGGTTTACAAACGGATAATAATAATAAACGTAGACGTCAAGCGAAACGGGTTAGAGAGATTTATGATCAGCGTTTAAATCAAGCCTTCGAATTTATTGCCGTAGTTGGTGATCTAAACGATACACCAGAAAGCGAACCATTACAACCATTATTAGGGAATGGTTCAGATCTTACTGATATAATGAAGCATGATAAATTTACCGGAGATGGACGCCCAGGAACTCATCTTAATGGAACGAAAGGTACTAAACTTGATTATATATTAATGTCTCCAAAACTAACAAATAAAGTGATACAAGGAGGTATTGAACGTCGTGGTGTTTGGGGTGGAATCCATGGAAAACTGTTCCCGCACTTTCCAGAAATCAAAACTGCAAAAGATGCAGCATCAGACCATGCAGCTTTGTGGGCTGACATTAATTTGTAATACGCCATTTTTTATTAATTAATAATACATAAGATTAGCGTAATTATCTTCTAAAAAATATAATACTATTGATCATTGTTCTTATCGCAATGGATGAGATTATTTTTGTTTTATACAGAAACAATATAGAGAAAAGATTAAAATAGTTTTTAAAAAAAATATGATCAAATTCAGATGTAATTTAATAAAGTAATTTTTCCAAAATTTTTTGGCGGCGAAAAATTTAATATAGTTAATTTTGGCATTAAATCGAGTTTAACAACAATAAAAATTATATAACATCTTTTCAAAAATAAACGAAACAAAATTACATTAGTGTAAAGAAAAATACGAAAAAAAAGTAAAATCATATTTAGTCGTTAATTCCGTGATTATATATCTATGATGATATATGTGCCTTAATATAGTAGACAATTCATTTAAAACATCTTTTTTTTATAAACATAATTTAAAAATTTCTAATCAATAGACATATTAAGTCTGATACTATCCAGTGATTATAATTATATTTTTAATTTGAGAAATCTTAATTTCTTACAAACAATAATTAATTATAAGATAATAACAAGAAAGTATATTAACTAATAGCTACAATTGATCCCATGACGTTAACTAAAAGATTAAGAAAGAATATTTCAAAGATTTCGTCTGATGAGCTAAAAGATTTCATAAATGCTATTATTTCTTTAAATATTAATCCATCTTTTCGTTATCCTGGAAATAGGGATGATAAACCATTTGTGGGTGGAGTTAGTTTTTGGTTTAAACAAGATGAAATTCATCAAGCTACACATGTTCATGGTGGTCCAGCCTTCCTTACTTGGCACAGAGAGTTATGTAATAGATTTGAACGACTCTTAAGATTGCATAACGAAAATATTTCTTTACATTATTGGGATTGGAATGAGGATCTTGAAGAAACAATTAATTCTGAATCTAAAGTAATTAATCTTTTTACAGGTCAACTTTTAGGTAATTCAAAAGGCGAAGTTGGAGATCCTTGGCGTAGTAACAACTTCTATAATCCATATCCTATAAACGATAACTATCGTGGAATTGAATCCTTTGATATTGAACATAGCAATCCAGCAGATCCCCCGTTAATAATAACTAGAGATAAACAAGATGGAACATTGCACGAATTTATGAAAAGAAATAATATTCGAATCTTTACCGACGAGGAGATCATTACATCACAGACTTATAGGGAAATGAGATTTAAATTAGAACATATACATAATTGGGCTCATAATTATATTGGTGGTACAATAGGAGATCCTCATACTTCATTTTGTGATCCATTTGTGTTTCTTATTCATTCAAACGTAGATAGACTTTTTGCTGCCTGGCAATCATGTAAAAATTCTGAATGGAGACTGGACCCAGAGAAAGTGTATGGTGAAGATATAGAGAGTGTTGCCTTAGGTTCTACTTCCCCACGTGTAGTTGTAGGCATACAAACTTTGCTATCGCCCTGGTGCGGGATAGGGTATCCCTTTGAATATATTAATGATAAAACAAAGTTGAAAGAAGAACCAGGTGTTAAAGACGTAAGACCTTGGTCATATCCTGAAAATTCACATAGGGATCCTGAAATTCCTCATTATGAAAAACCAAAGAATTCATTAGATCGATCAATAATTAGACCAACATTGTATGATAAATACCCTGCAATTGAGAATTTAGAATATAATACTTTTTTGGAGATATAAATTGTCTATTCTACATTTTTCTGGAAAATTTAAATTCTATCCTCCTATCTATAATAACGAACCAAGAAATCCTGAAAGATATTTTAATCCCACACTTGAGCCTGAAACTGTACTTACCAAAATAACTGATGGAGTAGACCCATTAAAATATTTTGAATTTGAATTTTTAAATGTTTATGTAACAAAGGTAACTTATGATGATGGTTCTTTTTCATTAAAAAAGGAGAAAGATCCTATTATTGGAAAAAAAGTCATTTTGAAAGGGCTTTTAGTAGATGTTTCTCCTCATTTAGAGAGAGGTAGATTGTTTGCTGGAGAAATTAGGATAATTGACTTTATAATGGGAAAATTAGAATTAGCTGTTCAATCAGATTTATTTAAAACTATTCGTAATGATACTGATAAAGGTGTTAAAATTCTCTCTGCAGATTTCGATTCCAAAATTTATAACCATAATTACTTGGAAAATACATTTCTTACAACTTCTAATTCCCGTTATTTACGCGAATTACAAATCAATTATTTTGGGATATATTTTAATGTAAGAAAATTTAGTTTTGAGTCACTTGAAGGAGAAATTAATGGTTACTTTGGACCTTATATACCAAAAGAAAATAGTGAAAGAATTAGACTTAGTGGAAGAAGGTTATTATTTAATCCAGAAATTGAATCTCAGTTAATCAAAGATTTTCATTTAAAGGATCCCGATAATATGTCTTCAGATATATTTCAGTATGATTCTGAAGATGTATTTAGGTATGATTTAGAACTTGTTTATGACATAATAGAGGAAAAAAGAATGATAGTACTAAAGTATCTACATGCTATCCCATTTATTGATCAGAATGATAAAATTCCTACAGATTACCGTTTTTTTATTGTTCTCTTATACAAAGGAAAAAGGATAAAAAATCATCACGAATCAGAGTTAGAATTAAAGCTTAAACCAAAAGATATTTTTGTATCAGGAGGAATACATACTGTGAAAATTCCTTTAAATATACAAGAATTTGATAAATTAAAAATCGAAATTGTGGTTACAAAAGATAATAATAATAATTTCTTTACCTATCTTAAAGAACCGCAATACGATTTATCATTAATCAACTATGAAAAGTTCTTGATATTCAAATCTAATGAGAAAAGAGAAATTAAGATCAAAATCTTTGAGGAAAATCGAAATTCCAACAAGGAAATTAATTTAGAAGTAGGCCAATATGATAATGATCGTTCTCCTACTGTTGCCCATTGGACCGATAAAATAAATACAAAAAATGGAATAGCTACAGGTTATATCCAAGCACGAAATTTAGAGAATTCTGAAGAAATAGAAGATCCTACTCCAGGAATTGATCCAGATACAAATAATATAAGAGTAAAATTAAATGGAGATCTTCCGTGGGATCGATATTATGGAAACTATGTTTATATAAGAATAAACAACCAAAAGGATAAAAAGCCATTAATAAAATACAATATTCCGGTTCGTGTACTTCATGGTATTAACTTAGAAGAGGCACAAAGGGAAATAGACAGTTTAAACAAAGAAAGAATACAAGAAGTTGTTACAAAGATGCTTAGATATTATACTAGATATTATCCATGGCTTCACGTTGAATATAGGTATAGACCAACAAGTTCTAATATTCCTAAATTGGTCTACAACCAATTTTTAAAAGTTACAGAATATTTGAATTTTATCGAAGAAGAAGATATAAGTCATTGGCATATTATTGAAAACACTATAACAAAAATTAATCATTTTCTGGACAGATTGGAAAAGGATGATCATGACTGGAGTAAAATGCCGCGTTCTAGAGATTTTCCATTTAATGGAGTAGAATATTTGAAAATGTGGAAGACAAGTATTATCGATAAAATGATAAAAGAAATTGAAGAACAAAGAAATAACATGAAGGATGAAAATTTAGATAAGATTAATTTTGGCAATTGGGAAGGTATACAAGAACTTATTAATAAAATTGACAATCTAAATATGCGTATATCTGAACAAGATAAAAAATTAATTCTTACATGGAAAGTACAACTTTTAGAAGAAATGGTAAAAATACTCACATATGCAAAAACTTCTACAAGGCATTTTCATTCTCATTAATCATAATTGCAAAAATTTTTTGTATATATTCATCATAAGATATAATAAGCGAAATTTCAATTTCTGACCATGTAGTAGGTATCAAATTCATAGAATTTATAATCTGATATTGATTATTTAAGAATATTTATCAAATAATTAAAAACCTTTTCGATGGTTCAAAATTTTACCAATATATTTATCTATGAAGACAAATTATATAAAATTACAATATAGAATAAGATTGATGCGTACACCTATAACTCAAGCAGGGTATGTGGACGTTATGGAGGTATTCCACCTTTTATTCGATTTCTATTAAAAAATAGTAGTATTCAATCTAATATATTAAGATTTTTGCTATTTATTGACCAAAAAATCTAATCTGCTTAATTTGAACAAGATTCAACATCTTAACTTTTGAAAATTTATTAATAATCTACATAATTATTATCACATATAAATGAAATCTTCCTATAACTTGTTGATTAAAAAAAATTTGGAATTTTATATGTATTTTGATTGTACTAACATTTAGAATGTTAATTTATTGATCTCCTTGTCTCCACCATGTTCTATAGTTACATTAATACCTACTACTACTCTTGCAAGAGCCAAAATAGAGACCATCGCTTCATATGAACTATCGTCGTCATTTGCAACTTTGAACGTATCGGGAAGTGTGACCGAAGGAGTATCAATTTCCACACGTGCAGTTTTAGAAGTATCTAGTACTTCTATCTTTCTAACTTGACCTGTAAATGTTGTCATCCTTTTGTTCGGAGGATTTTAATCTCAGTTATAACATGGTTACCATAAAAGAATATAGTTGATCGTTCAAAACGTTTTGTTGACATCCCGTTGATTTGAAACTCCTTTTAATACATTACAAATGGCTGTGTCATAAGAAAAATTAAAAATATAGTATCAAAGTTTGATTAGAAAGTAATATTAATACTAAAAAAGTCTCTTTTACTTTAAATGGAAAAATGAAATTAATATACCTTCTAGACAAAGGGCTTTAGTATTTCAAGGTGGAGGCTCTCTAGGAGCTTATGAAGCTGGTGTTTTTCACGTTTTATGTCATTGGATTAAAAAAGATTTATCGGACAATGAAAATGTTTTTGATATAATTGCTGGGACTTCAATAGGAGCGGTTAATGCTTCCATAATTATTAACGATATTTTAGAAAAGAAGAACCAAGAAAAGTCATCAACAGAAGAAGCAGAAAAATATAAGAAAACTTTAAAATATTGGGAGGGCACACCTGAAAAGCTTATCCAATTTTGGAAGAATGTATCATCTAATACAAATACTCCCTGGGATCCTTGGAATCTGTATGATTTTTATACATCATTCATAGAAAGTTATGTGAAATTCAATTATCAAAATTATCTAAATTTATTTCCTTATTTACGAGAATTGTTACCATCATCAGAATCTTTTCGAAGATACTATCATACACAAATGTCCTTAGTACGAGGAGAGTCACATATATTTAGTCCCTTATTTATCTATCCTTTTGCAACTCCAGTCCCAAACAAATTTTTTGATTATTTTTCACCGACCGCAAAATGGTATCAATACAGTAATCTTCCACTTAGACAGAGTATAGCAGGCTCAGCAAGTATGTTGAGAGATAACAACACAAAGAGAAGCGGAATAAGAACAGTTTACGACGAAAAAGAACCAAGACTTCTTCTTGTTGCTGTGGATATAAGTGAGGCAAAGAGTACCACATTTGACAGCTATAAAGAAGATATTACAATAAATCATGTATTGGCTAGTGCAGCAGTACCAAAAAATTATCCATATGTAGATATAAATGGAAACAAATACTGGGATGGTGGAATTTTAAGCAATACACCAATAAGAGAGGTTTTAAGTGAGCATAGTAAATTGTGGGTAAAGAGATTGGGAATAGATGATTATGATTCGAGTTCACATTCGAAAAAGGATTTAAGCTATGAAAAGGAAAAAGAATGGTTTAAAGAGGAAGATGAACAAGATAAACGTAAAAATAAAGATAAAAATGAAAAAAGAATTCCTAACCTGGACTTGTGTATAGTAAATCTATATCCATCAAAAGAAAAAGGGGAACAAATTCCGTCCCTATACGATTATGACTTTACAAAAGATAGAGAAAATGATATTAGATTTCATGATAAGACAGAATATGATGTAAAACTGGCTAATGTAGTAACTGATTATAAAGATTTTGTAGAACGTATGGCAAAATTAGCAATTAAATCAATAGAAGAAATTAAAGATAAAGTTAAACTTGTTGCCGAACTAAAGGAAGAATTCATAGGTATCTTGGGTAAAAACCAAACAACACTTACTAGGGATGAAAAACCTAGGTATTATTATGATCTTTTGCAAAAGAGGTTTGAGATTAAAAAAACAATTGAAATACAAAGAGAGGACGACATACATACAATTGCAAGCAAAGCCTTAGATTTCTCTTCAGCAACTATAAACCATTTAATTAAACAGGGAATTACCGATACACTTGATAAAATTTACCAAGACCAAAAAGAAAACGATAAAGAATCATTCAAACGATGGCTATCTGGTTATATAAAAGATATAGAGAACCAAAGTACAAAAGATCTTTTAAATCCAGTTTTGGAATTTAAAGATAAAGAGAGGTTATAAAATATTTCTTCATGAATATATCAAGTGAAACTTCTAATTTATTTTATTTTTTAAATTAATTTCTCTATTTGATGTCGTAAAAAATATTTCCCATGAATCCAAACTAATTGTTACGTATAACAATTAGAGTCACACTAAATTATCTTTTGAAACTAACGATGATAGTGAGGTAATTTCATACCAATTAGGGGTTCTCTTCAGTTAAGGTAATTAAAAGACATGTTGTTCTTTTCTATTTTATTCTTAGCTCAAATTTAGAACATTTTTCACTACAAATCCTGAAATTTTAACTTAACAGAGCCATATTGTATGTATTATTTTAATATCAAACATTGTAAGATTATTCATACCATGTGGTCTCGGAGGGCTTCGAATTTCCATTATCACAGGGTTCGGTAACATAATATATTAACATTATGTCAAAAATAATTACTTCTATAAATGAGATTTTTGAAAATTTAATAATAAGTATCTCATTTTTTCAGTATGTTAAAGATAATTTTCCATTTTGAACGTTAGGATTGAATCTGTGAAAACCGTGTTATTGTAGAATTGTTTAAAACCATTAATTATTGAATATCTGATTTCTATTTTTCATAATTACGTATACTATACCGTAATGTTTATCGGCTACTTTTTACAAGTAACTATTCCAATCTCTTTTATACCGTTTCCATCGTCATTAAAAAAGAAGATGAAGTTCATTATCCAATACTTCTATTAAAACAAGGACTGAAGAAAGAAAGAAGTAGCATTTGAAATATAAAAACTGAAACTACAAAAGATAAATCTTGATACGAACGTTTTTTTAAAATTGTTTTTAGATGAAAGCAAAAGTGATATTGCCCAAAAATTAGAGGACCTTGCTAATAACGATAAAGTACTTTTGGTAATATCAGATTGGCTAATAAATGAATGTATGGCAGTTATTGAAAGAAAAATTATTGAAAAAAGAATGACGAACAATGAGGCATTTCATATTTTAAATGCGATTACAAATTTGCAGGAAGAAAAACTGAAACAAGATCAAATGGAATTATATTCTATTGAAGGTAAACATATTATCGCCTCTCGAGTTATCATCCAAGATATAAATTTGATAAATGCATCTGATGCTCTGCACATATTTATAGCACTTCTTTCAGAGTGTAATGCTATTCTTTCAGCAGATGTTTTTCTGACAAATGCATTAAAGAAAAAAATAAAGGTTTTGCATTTTACACCTATAATATAAATTTCAATAATGAAAGAGAAGTGAAAAAATTATTCAAACTGTTAGAGAAGAATTAATTTATAGACTTATTCATGAGTGCTGAAAAGAAGGGCTTCGAATTTACATTATGACAAGATTTGGTGACATAAGATATTAGATTTTTTATTGAAATACACGAAAGTTCAAATTCCACACTTTTAGCTAAAAGCTATACAGAATCCGCTGCTTTTTAATAATAGCCTAAATTCAAAAAACTTATCTATGTTGTTGGTACTAATTTATCAAATGTCCGATCTTGAAAATGAAATTGAAAATGAAATTGAAAATGAAATGCAGAAATATGTTGAAGATTATAATCGAACTGGTAAAATATTATATTCTCAAGCTCGATTTGCTGAACAAATATATAAATTATCTCAAGACAATTTTAAATCATCTAATGAACTTAATTTTAGAATGTATCAAATAATGAACGAGATAGAGAGACAATACTTTTTTGGAAAACTTATTAAAAAGTTCAAAAAGACGGCTTTAAAAAAATTAATTAAATTAAGTAAAAAATTTATTAGAGGGTTGCCAGTCTATCGAGGAATAGATACCATTACACAACTTTCACGGGGAAACCTAAAAGGAGCATTAACTTCCGTAGTCAGGGCAAGATTATCTAGTCTAGTACCTGGAGGACCTGTTAGTATTCCAGTATTGAATGGTCTTAATACTAACTCTGAATTACCTAATAGTGTGCAAAATAATCTAAAGGTATGGAAGAATTTTGTGAATATGTCAGAATATGCATACGAAAATCTAATCGATAATTTTAAAGATAACGCTATTATAGACCCAATTTCTTCATACAAAATAGCTAACAAATCATTTCAAAATAGTATTATGCGAACAAAATATTACTTTTTACCATGATATTAATTGCATTTCATAAGTAAGCAACTTTAAAAGAAAAGTTGTAAATTCGGGGACAGAATTACATTCAATAATAAAGATAGTTCATTTTTTATAAAATGTCAAAATACGTAGTAGGATTTTTTACAAGTATGTAGCTAGTACATTAACTAAAATATGAACGAAATGTGACACAATAATAAATATTTGGTTTAATAATTACCGTAGTTTCAGAAAATTCGATATTAAGAATTAATGACAAAATTCTTATACTTTTCATTAATTTTTATCCAGATAGAAAGAAACAAATTTGATAATTATAATTAACAGTAATTTAAATATATTGAAAACCACAGATATAGGATTAATTTGAATCTATGGAATTAAAACAAATAAAATTACAGGAAACGTCCGTATACACCTCTGCCCATGGTACTTGCAACTAAGATATTACTATTTCTCATAAGACCCAAACCTGTGACTATAATACGAGGCATTCCATCTTCAAATGGTTCCCATGAATCACCACCATCACGTGTTCTAAAGACTCCGATACTTGTTGACGCGTACAAAATTTCTGGATTATATTGGTCAAATACGATTGAGGTAACTGGTACATCTGGAAGTGCATCAGTAGGTAATATTCCACTTGCATTTGTCCAATGTATTCCACCATCCACCGAACGGAAAATATGTGGCCTACCATACCCACCATAAGAAATGTATAAAAGACTCATAGTATACCACCATGGAGCAATACATGTGATATATCCAGAAGGGGGTTTATCATTGAGAGTATAAGGTTCAGTCCAGCTTCCAGGATCTCCATTGGTTATACTTCGATAAATTCTACCTTGATCTGTTGCCACAAAGCACACTGACTTATGAGATGGATGGAAAACAACATATTTAGCATCACCAATTGTGGTTAGAACTGATGTCCAGTCGTTTCCTTGATTAGTACTACGAAATACTTGATTTGCTTGTGTACATAAAAGGAGATTAGAATCACCATGTTTGACAGCGAGATGAGATACATCTATTTTAGGATCTTTTATACCATTGAGAATAGTTGTCCAAGTTATTCCTGTATCAGTGCTTCTACGCAAATTATGAGACCAAGGTGTTACGTAAATATTAGAGTTAGTATTAGGATCTATGACGAAGATACCTCCTTCATTGCCTGCATTCGTATCCACCCATGTTTGAAATGTTGTGGGCTTTTTCATTAGAATTCCTTCATCTTGAGTACTTCCTCCAAAAAAAATAGGATAGCTCTGTCCTACTCCAATGGTATAAAATTGTGTAGCTACTAAATTATCGCTTTGAAGTGTCCAACTCGATCCATTATTCCCAGATTTATAAACCCCTCCATCCGTAGCAAGATAACAAATATTTGAGTCAGCTGGGTCAAATACGATTATATGCTTATCTGCATGAGTTCCTCCTCCAGCATTAGAAAATGAATTACCGCCATCGTTACTGCGCTCGAGACCAATGCCACCTGCAAAAATTATATCCTCGTTATTTGGATCAACAGCAACCATATTAGTCCATTCATTATAGGTGGCCTTCTGATGTTCTCCTGGAATTCGTATCCAAGTTAAACCAGCGTCTGACGATTTATATAGCTCTCCCGAATCTAAACCCATTTTACTTACTACGAAAGAAGTTCCATGTTTACCGTTTAATCCCATAGCTAGCTTTATCCATTCAGCTGAGTATCCAGTAGGAATTCCATTGGTCAGTAAACTCCATGTACTTCCACCGTCTAAACTTTTAAAGATGCCAGTATTCCAGACGCCAACATATAATATGTTTGGAGATAATGGATCCATAAGTGCATCAGAAATGTGGTCTGTTCTGACATTGATCCATGTTGATCCTCCATCTATAGATTTATGTAATCCACGGTTTCCAGCAACATATACAATGTTTCTGTCATTGGGATGCACTAGAACTTTTGTACATCTGTCACTATTAATCGGTGATAAAAGATCCCAGTCTACGCCGCCATCTACTGTTTTGTAAACCCCTACCCCAGGATATGAAGGCGCCCAACCAGGAGTATCTTCTCCAGTAGCTGCATAAACCGTCCGAGGAGAACTTTTGGCTATTCCGATCGCACCAATGGCCATTGAGAGTTCCAAATGCATTGTACTATACCAACTCAAACCACCGTTATCCGTTTTCCAAACTCCACCATCAGCCGCTCCAGCGTACAAAGTACTTCCGTGAATCGGATGAGGATGAATGGCAAGGGATTTTATTCTTCCACTAAATCCCTTTTTTGGCCCAGCTAACCTCCATTGTTGACAAGAAGAGCTTTTATCAAAAAGAAGTTCTAGGGGAATGTTACTTAATATATCAGAATCAAAAAGCTGTGTCTCTGGTAATCCACCATCTGCTAAGTCAAGTCTCTGACATCTTTCGCACATGTATTTCAATTTTGACTCTTCGACTGGCGGTAATCCATATTTTGCTGCCAATTGAGGATCCCTGCCAATACTTTCAAATGTATCATTACAAAGAATTAATCTACAAATTTGGTTAATCAATTTATCTAGAGATTGTGACTGACGCGCAGCTCTTAGCCATGGCATCGAGCTATTAATTATCATTATTGTTTGCAATAACCAAGGATCTGATGGTAAACCAATAGACACATATTTACCAGGTTCTTTGATTATAGCCCATGCATATTCACCATTTAAGGATAATGAGGATCTATTAACTAAAACCCACTCTTTAGTAGATTCTTCAAATCTAAATATGCGTATGGTGGATGGCTCTATATTAGTAAGTTTATCCTTATCTAAGATAATTTTAAGCATGAATTCTTTAGATGATTGCGATTCGATTTTTGCTTCCATTGTTTCAGAAACAAATCCAAAACTAGAATTTGCACGCGGATTATCAACTTTATATATTTCTGGTTTATATCCTTCTTCTTTACCAACTATAGTAATATCGAACCCTTTGAGTGGACTTTCTCCAGTATCTAAATCTCTAAATCGGATTTTAGAAAGATTTTTAACATTTTCTATAGCATGTAAACGATCTTTATGGGAAATAAATCCATCTTGATCGCTAAAAAGATCCTTAAACCATTGAGCACGTCTTTTGAACACATCCTCTTCATTTTCTATTTCTTCTTCTTTTTCATTTTTTTCATCGTTAGTAGCACTCAATTTGATATTACTCCCATTTTTGTAATTGCATAATGACCCGAATTATGGTAAAAATTCAAATTAATAATTTGATCGTTTCCATCCGTATCATCATTAATCGACATATAATTATTTCCTCCTTGCTAATGGAATTAAAAAAAATATAGTCCATCCTATAATTAATGAAAGAGTTGGAATAACAATCATTTTAGCTTTAACTTCTGGTAACAATTCAGCAACCAAGGCAAAAGTGGCAAGGATAGCAATTCCAACCAAAAAATAAATTGATACAGTATGAACGACTATTCTAGTTTGCATTATTAGACTTTGAGTCGATAATATTTAAGTTTTCTTATCAATTTTTCGAAGCCGAAAGATTTGTTGAAAAAGGATTCATATTTGCTTGGACCAATTAACGAACTTAGTTCAATACCTAAAATTCAAAGCTTAGATGGCTTCGACTATGGCATATAGTTGGGATCGGTAAACTGGTATTTATTAGTTTGGTAACTTAATAATTGATAACAATTTCCAAGACTGGAAAAAATGAAAAAAGGAAATTAGTGGGATTTGAACCCCTTCTATAAAGATGGACCAGCAAAATATATTAGGTTCAGATTTAACTTAGCATTAAATCTGAATGTTAGGGCTTTATAAGTACTAAACTTTATTATTTTCCTTATTTTTAGTTGAATAATGATATTGATTTCTCTATCTATCGTCATAAATTAGCTCAGAAATTAGTATAAGATAGGTCAAATCAATTGTATAAATTTGGCTTTTGATGGTGTTTCGTCTTTATTTAAAATAAATAACATATAATATCCAGGTGGTGCAACATTTGAATTATTTTCCATCTTCACAGTAAGTTCATTCTTTTTTGTATCTATTATTTCAAGCTCTATACATCTCTGATCTGTATTAAGTGAATGAGTAACCGAACTAGGTCGTATTATAGTAACTAAAGTAATTTCTTCTGCCTGATCTGATTCTATTAACATATCTTTGCCATAATTTACTTGCTTTGTGACATTTTTTATAATTGGACGAGATAATCCTGAAATATTATCCTCCATCAAATAAGGTGGTGTGAATACTTCAATCCTGTATTCATCATGTTCTCTATCTTCATTCCATTCTTTGTCCGTACCGCTTGTCATAATGGTACCATCAGCAAGAAGTAATGCATTTGCATGATACAACCTAGGTACTTTCATTTCATTTAATTGTGTCCATGACTCATTTTCAGGATCATAAAGGTCGGCAGTTAAAACTGGATCTTTTCCTGCATCCGATTTTCCTTTCTCAGTCCCATTTACAACTAAAACTTTCTTATTCGGGAGTAACACTGCATCAGGCATTACCCTTGTAAAATTCATTTTTGCTGTATATTGCCACTGAGGAGTTTCTGATTTTAAATCTTGGTTAGCATGTATTTTTATTATTTCACAAGTATCTGTTGCACGAGTATCGATATCTGGATCATCTGACTTTCCACCTCCACCGATTAACATTATTTTAGCTTCCAAAGAATTAAGATTGAAAGGAAGAATAACGCTTGTTCCTTGTACTGGATTGGTTCTGGAATATTCATAGTTTGTATGTATTTCCAGTATTTTATTTGTAGATTTAGATTTTACCCACAAATTATTTTTAACATCATAAAATCTGGTTGTTCGCTCTGAATGAACAAAAATATGTCCGTTTGGCAACAAATATAAAAATGGATATAATCCTAACCTAAATGGAATCTTTTGTATCTTTTTTAGTCCTGTTTTTTTATTGTAAATTTCTAATCTGTTATTTACAAAATTAAATGGTCCGACTTTTTTAACTCCATATATTCCATAACTACCAGAAACAATTACAATACTTCCATCAAAAACAGAAACGCATGATGGATACCATCTGGCTAAAAAAGAACGTTTCGTTAATTTCCATTCATCGTTATCAACTGAAAATGTATGTGTACATATACTTGGTGGATCAACTAATAAAATAGGATTATGAATTGTTTGATATTGACCTCCAGAAACAAATAAGTCTCCATCATCTAAAAAACAATGACCACCACAAAATACGTTCTTTTTAATTCTTTTTGGCTCTTCTCCTGTCCAATTTTCTACATCTATAATTTCATATACACCATAGTGTGACGCACTTCCAAAGAGACTATGGGGGTGCTCTTTACCATTATGATCATGCTCTTCCTTACTTGGATACGAAAAAAGAATGATTTTGCCATTGTTTAATAAAGCAGCATGTATTCCTACAATTCGAGAATGATACTTTACATTCCACTCTCCATTACTTTTCGATACAGACAACTATAAAATAATTCATTTATAGTATTTCAATTTATTTCTCTATTTCTGTATTTTTCGGCGCCGAAATAAAGTAAAGTATATACTTTATAATTCAAATAAAATTCATATTATCTTATATTTTGACCAAATTATTTTTATATTATTACAAATCAAATTATTCATGTCCTTTGAACTTAAAGGAACTCTAACTGATTCTACTGGAAACGCTATACCAAATCATACAATAAAAGCATTTGATAAGGATCCGCTAATCGATCTTTTAGGCGATGACCCTTTAGGAAGTTCTGTTACTCTTGATGATGGCTCGTTTAAAATAACTTTTTCAAAGGAAGATTTTAAAAAACCTGCTGAATTTTGGGAATCAGTAACCAATGAACCTGAGTTATATCTAAAAATTTTTGATATAGATGGAAAGATAATACATCAAACAGGAATAATGAGCGATCCATTTTCACCATATGTTGATCCTGCTGATATTAATCAATGTGAGGCTGTGGTTGTAGGCTCTGGATTTGGAGGTACCATTGTCTCTTTATCATTGGTAAATAAATTCGTAAGTGATGCTACAGCTCCCGGTTCAGAAAAAAAGAAAGTTGTTATATTAGAACGTGGACAATGGTGGGTTAGTCACGAATTACCATTAAGCCCAGGTTCACATGAATTTGAAAAAAAAGGTAAACTAGGAAAGGGAATAAGAGAATTCTTGGAGACAAATGATATGCCTTATAGAACATGGCCTTATCCAGATAATCTAAATGGATTATCACAATTTCTTAAAACTGTTCGTGTAATAGATAGAAGAGGATTATATGACTATAGAATATCTAATAAAATTCATACACTTGCTGCAAGTGGCGTTGGCGGTGGTTCCTTAGTTTATACAAATGTTACCGAGAAACCTCACGATAGCGTCCTCGATTCCTGGGATAGTGATCTAGATCTTGGAATAAATGCATCCAACTTGTCACAATATTTTGATATGGCACGAGGTTTTATTGGCGTAAATAAGATTGCAACTACAACATCGATTGGTGATATTAAACTTCCAAAGTCAAAGGTATTTCAGGAGGCTGCAGAAAAAATAAGACAACAATCTCCAGGTATTGTTACCAATAAATCTTCTTTTGACACTTCTGATCCTGGCCAAAATCCTTCTGATTATGAAGAAGATATTTATGCAGTAGATCTTTCTATTACAGACATTCCCTATAGAAAAGATGAAGATACTTTATTTAAAAAATCGCCTTTACTTTTAGACACATCCGGAAAATATTCATTTTCAACCATATTAGATGCAATTGATGGAGATCCACCAAATCCAGATCCAGCAATGACGAAACTCTTAAGGGAAAAATTAGCAAATTTATTAAGAAAACATTTTCCAGAAACAAATGCATGTCAACGTCAGGGAAGATGTGCATTGGGATGTATTCCAGGTGCAAGACATACAAATAATAAAAAGCTATTTGATTATCTGAAAGATGATAAAAAGAAAGAGCATCTTCTAGTACGTGCCTTATGTGAAGTTTATGATATAGAACCATTAGCACCAGGTGCTTTCAAATATAGAGTTTATTACAATGATTATGGTGCTAGAGATAAAAAAGAAGAAAATTTTGACTGGAATGATGGTCCGAACTCGTACAAACTTTCAATACGGTTATTTAGATTAGTTGATGGTGGAAGGAAAAAAACAATTGAGTGTAAAAAATTGATTCTTGCTGCTGGATCTATAGGAAGTACAGAAATTTTGTTAAAGTCAATAAATACCACTAGACAGAATGGTCAGAAACTCGAATTAAGTGATAGACTTGGTAAGGGTTATTCAACGAATGGAGATTTATTGGGAGTAATAAATCCTACCAAGACAGACATTTATGCTACACGAGGTCCAATAGTCACATCGGCAATAAAATTTAACGAAGGGTCAGGATTTGTTTATACTATAGAGGACAGTAATATTCCTAAGATGTTTGCAGGTGTATCAAAATTATTATCAAAGTCAAGTTCATTCAGAAAACTTCTTGGCTATGTAGGCAAAGGAGGAGTACAAGATATAATATCCATGATTACTCAAAATCCAGCTGGAATTCCTCTACCAAACATTGATTTTTCATTACAAATTTCTGAACAAGATCTTTCAAAGACTTTACTCCTTGCTGGAATGGGTACAGATACATCGGATGGTACAATAAAACTTCAAGAGTCATGGAAGAACAATCCAAACAGAGACATGAATGCATTGAATGTTTTAGACGTCAATTTTGACATGAATAAACTGGTACCATTGTTTAACAAAATGAGAAATTCAATGGAGAAAATAGCAAGAGAAATAGGTGAAAAGGGTTTAGCAAGTTTTTCAACTCCATTATGGAATCCTTCTAACACAAATGAAAACTTGACTGTTGTTTTGCATAATTTAGGGGGTTGCTCAATGGGCAAGGATAGGAATAACGGAGTTGTTAATACTTTCGGCCAGGTCTATAAAGGAAATGGTTTAACAATAACAGAAACGTATGATGATTTTCATGTTGTTGATGGTGGTATAGTTCCGTCATCTATTGGAGTCAATTCTTCTTTAACAATTTCCGCGTTGGCATTTAGAATAGCAGAAAATCTTGTTGGTCATTCACATCTTCCTATAGAAGAGGTACCATTAGGAACAAAAACATTATACTTTCCTAAATAAATTGTTTCCGTACTAAATTCTTGAACAACACTAAAATTTTACAAGTTTTTCAAAATGACAAAAATACTTTTCTATCATCTGTACAGTTCTCAATCTTGTAAAATTATATAATTTTCAGGCTGTGGAATACAACTTTACGATGTTTTATATCATACATCCCTATGTACATTGTTTTGAATTAGGTCAAACAGAAAACCCGAAAGCGTACGCGTTGGGTGTAATCTGTTGTACACAGGATGTATTAGGAAATCAGCCAGCGAAGATCTGAAGTCTAGCTTGTACACTGACTCCTTCTCCGGTTCTTTTGGATAGACGTTTTACTTGATATTCTTATATTATAATTCTATTTTTGTGAATTGAATGAAATTAGTAGCTTCATACTAGTAATGAACCAGAGAGTTGTGTTTTTCTAGATAATGTATGGTAATTTATCTAATGAATCGATAAAATATTATGCTTGAAAAATGATATCTTAACTTTCTAATACATATCTAATATTATATTGTATGTATATATGATTTATGTTTGGATTTTTTTGACCTATTTGACCTATTATTTGACCTATTTGACGCAAGCCATATATAGTTCATACCCACAAATACACCATACCAGCTACAATACCCAACAAAATTCGAATAAGCGTTATTCGTGAATGGCTAAAAGGAAGGTTCAGAAATGAAATAGCAATTGAACACAACATCAGTACTGGTGCAGTTTCAAATATTGTTGCAGAATGGCGCAATGATCTAGGAAGTTATGAGGCTGATAGTCTTCGCGAATTAGCATTAGCTTTAAAAAATCTGAAACTCTCTCCAGACCAGTGTGCAGTGGGTTTTAGAACCGCTAGGATGATGTTAAAATCCGGAGTACATGAGGATGACTTTAACCAGTTTATGAACGAGGTTTATGCAAAATGTGAATTACTAGAAATTTCACCTGATGAAATTACCCTTTATTTAAATGAATTAGTAAAAATGTCAAAAATTGTGTTTCCCTCGCAGATTCCTGACTACCTTGAAAAGAAAAGAGAAGAAATACAAAAAATAGAACAACAATTAAAGGAAAAAAATCAAAATTTAATTTCTCTTAACGATGAAACAACGGCAGCTGAGAACCGTCTAAATAAGACGCTAGAAAATGAAAATATCTCATCAGAAACAATTGAATGGAACTATAGAACAAAAAAAGAACTTGAAAATAATGGAATACCAGTCAACGAGTTGGATTTATTTATACAGTGCGTCAAGGGTATAAAAAACCTTAATTATGATGTTAGAAAAGTTTTAGCTAAATATTCCGAATACGAATATTTTGTTGATTTAATTGAATCACAAAAGCACATACACGAAAAAATGAAAAAGGATATTGCAGCTGCAGAATTTCAATTAGCACAGTTGAATCCACGTATAAATGACAAAAGATTAAAGCTCTCCAAAATCTTCCAACTAGAAAAGATGGGATTTGGTCTTGAACAATTAAGATATTTACATAATACAATAAAAGAAATTGCAAAAGAAAATGACATAGGGACTGATACTGCAGTAGAAAAGTTTTTCAATGACCTTGATGACTACGAAGAAATTGCTGGTTTTCAGAATAAATTGAAACAGCAAAGAGAAGAGAGTAACAAGTTGAATATACAAATAGCTACAGCAAGATCTATTTTATTAGCTCATCAGTATATTGGACCAGTTTTACAAAATCTATTAGCAAAAGGAATTACAGAAAACGACATAATCAATATTAACGCAATCTTGTCATTAATAGAACCTGATTATTTTAATAGAAATCTGCACAAACAGCAGTTAATTGAGGATCTTGAAAATTATAAAAACTTGAAAAAATTAATACAATCTCTAGAACAACATAAAATAAATTTAGAAAAGAATAATTTTATTCTAGAAAACCACAAACAGCAATTGGAAAATTTTATAAACTTATACCTTCTTTTTTTGTTATCATTTTTAGGGGACATCAAGTCTTCGTTGAACAGAAAGTTACATTTTGAAAATCTGCACCAGATATTTTTAGTATGTATACTGAATCTTGCAAAAGATGCCAAATTTTCGTCTAGTGATGAAAAAAAAGAAGATCGAGAAGATCGAGAAAATGAAAACGATCACTCAGAAAATGATAATCATCGTAAAAGAAATGAAGGAAAATCGAAATAAAATTTTCACTGCCAAAAACGTTTGATCTTGAATTTGGTATAGAAATAAATATAAATATGTTGATTCTGTTATATGGATCTAAAACTATTCAGATTTTACTTGAAATCAACTATAATCTAATTTATGCTTTATTTACTTAAAGAAAAGAAAACGATGTTGTTTTATTTCCATATATATAAATTTATATATATTAAATGAAATGGATTGTTGGTAACAAACGATTTTTAATGCAATTTCTAGTTGCCTTAATTCTTTGTTATTATATTACTATTTGAATATACACGATCCTGGAAATGGTTTTTCTATTCGAGGAATGTAAAATATACCACAAGCTTGAACATGTAACAATTTATCAATTCCTTTGAATTGGGAGTTTCCACCAAAAGATGTATTTCCCATCCAATTAGGATCGGTTAGTATAAAGAGCAGTCGGGCTGGGTCATTCTGAAAGCTTATGAAATTTAGTCCTACCTTAAGAAATTTTTTACATGAATAGTTTGATTCAATGAAATCAAACCCCTGCCTATAAATACGTCTAGAAGGTACTAATTTACTGTTAATTTTATCAAAATGTCGTGTTCTTCCTATGTGACTTTCATTAAGAACTTTAAAAGATTTATTTATATCTATTTTATTCATAATCTCCTTTGATAATAATTGAGGAGCTTTGAAAAAATCTGGATGATCATGGTATCCCGTATTATATACTGTAACTTTTTGAGCAGTAGGAAATTTTTTTGAGATTATAGGATTATTATTTTTATCAACGCCAATTAGTGGACGACCATCTAATTTTTCTCTTCCAATAATTAATTCTTGTTTAGATCTATTAATGGAATCCCAAAGATCCAAATCGATCTCAATTCTAAGAAAAGCCATATAAGTTCCATTTTCTGTCCAAAAATCTCTAGGCAATAATTCATTGTTTTCTTTATGAATCGCTATCACATTTCTTCGTTCTTTTCCACGTCTCATATTTGAAACTTCATCATGAAACCCTAACCAACTGCGACCATCGTCTCTCTGAAAACCCGTAAAAAATTTTGAAAAAATTAATGGGTTTTTTGGTAACGCATTGTGTCTTAGGTTCTTACACGTTTCCACTAGGGCACGATATACAGCCAATTGTTTGTTTGCAACAAATTGAACAAATATATCTTCATCCAGCCCTAAATTTTCGTGAATATCTTTAGAATAAGATAGATGTGAACCTTCAAGTATATATCCACCACCATTTTTTTTTGGAGGACAAAATTGACTGTTATTAAAATCCCTTGGAATCGATTTTTTTATGTCATTTAATTTGAAAATGTTCTGACCAAAGCCTAATGTCACTGAAAGAGAACCGTGTGGAACTCTTTGGTCTGGTAAATCTTTAATAATCCCCTTTTTCAAATTTTGATACATTAACCATAGATTTTCTAATGATTGAAAAACTTGATCTATAGTTGATTTTTTTCTTATTTTGAAAAATAAAATAGCAAAAGTGTGATTATAAGTATCTTTATTATTTCTAAATGACTTGGAATTAAATATATTATTATTATAAAATATACCATCTTGAAGTTTTCTACCCATAAGTTACTGATTTATCTGGAAATTATTATTCTTAATAAATTTTTACTCTATTTATGTGAATATAGAAGCTAACTATGATACCATATTTTTTCTTCTACAACGTAATAATGATTATATAAAAATAGTTTTAAATGTAAATATTTAGCAGAAAACCTTTAAGCTTTCAACTAGTTTATTAAAGATCATGAAATTGGACATTGTTCATCCCACAGAAAATTTTAGAGGTATGTCTTATGGTGATTGGATAGCAGCTTGGCATCAATGGTTATTATCTGATAATCCTAGCTATAATGGTGAGAATATTCTATTCCTTAGAGGAAATGTTGATTATAGACCGTTTGGTGGTAAGGAAGATGGTCCAAGGTATTTAGATCCCAAAGCTGTATATGATAGAACACAAGACAAGGGAGAGACGATTGATGAATCTACTGCAGTACTTGTTGCAATTCTTACATCGCAATATCACATAGGAGATTTTTATAATGGAAGAAAAATAACTAGTATCCCTTATCTTCGATACGTTGCAAATAAAGACACGGATGGTAGTTCAATATGGGCTACGATCACGAAAAAAGGCAATAATACTACTAAGATAGTTTCGGATCTTAAAGAATATAGATTTGAATCCCCTCTTTATTCACTTTCAGTCCCTAAAAATAGTAAATTAAGAACAAAAATAGATTATCCACCGAAACCAGGAAATTATCTTGCAATAACTGTGGGCTATTTTGTATTAATAAAATCTCTCAGTATGGGAACATATAGAATTAAATTTGGAGGGAGTAATGTTAATGCCTACCACACAAATTCAGTATATGATATATACGTTGAAAAAAAAAGAAAGGATAATGTTATTGATAAATCAGGCAATCTAAAATAACTATAATATTAAAAGATTTAATGAGTATAAGTAGCTAGTTATAATTGTTATAGGTACTTATTGATCCATCAAAATGAGCATCTTGAGGAAATTTGAGCTCAAACGCATTGGTAACAAAATTTGTATATACATATGTAGACAACTTTATCACCAGCTAATTTTACAGATAAATGAATAACACTTTCCTGATCCTCGGTTGATAATTCTTTAATTTACGAATTGATTGATTTTATGTTTTCTATTCTACATAATACAATGGATTTATTATTCTAACTCACAACCATAAAAAAAAGTAAGGTTATCGAACATTGATATTATATGTTATATCTTCACTAAAATCATTTTCAACTGCAGGTCCCTCAACATCTAGCTTTCCACGATGTTTTACAGTATGTTTTCCTGGGGAAAGTGGTTCTGTCCATACATATCTACCTGCTGCAACAGCATTACATGGACCTGACCTATTATTAGTATTGAAAATAGCATCTTGTGGAGGGAAGTTAACTGTGAATTGACCTATGTCATTAGGATTAATGTTATATCTATTAAGTTCATTAATGTCGATCGAGGAACCATCTAGCTCAAGACTTAAAGAGGAGGGAACTATACCGGCTTGATCTTTATTAGCTTCTCCAACTAAGGGACTAGACGTTTCAAATTCTGAAACTTCTACTGGGACTACAGGTATAAACAGCCCTTTACCGCTGGGAACTTCAATATCTCTTGTTACTGCTGTTTGGGGATCCACAGAAGAACTTAACATATACAAATCTGCATTAACGCTCTTATTAAAAGAGTCATCTTTGCTTCCGGTATTCTGCCAAGCAGGATTTTGACTCTTAGGTGTCTGACATAGAGCTTGCCAATATATTTTGGCAAATTCTTTTAATGTTTTACCATTTACAGTTCCATCTGATGGAATAATTTTTATAGCCATGTCTATTATTTTATAAAGATATTAATAAATATTGTTGTAAAATTTATAAAATGAACAAAAATACGGTTATTTTACCAAAAATTTCCTTCAGCTGGTAAATGTGTACTATTATAGATGCTTTCGCAATAGACAAGTTTAAAGCTTTATTCCTCTTTTTACATAATAATTTCTGAAAATTACTAAATTATATAGTTTATCCAAAAAACAAATTATTGTTTAGATTCTTTACTGAATTAGAATTATCTGAATTTAATAATTTGTAATGGAATATAATAAAATTATCCAAAATATGAGATAAAATACCAATCAGAAAGAAAGGAGGGAACAAGAAATGTAGAAGCTAGTCGACATTATAGACATACAATAAGAGACATATTTCTCTATTTTACACTCTTACAAGTACCTATGTGGTATATTGTCCAATCAGTATGTTATTACAGATACTATAGTCTTATCATTATTTTGTTTATTGTAGAACACGATTAAATATCTCTTTTCTATATTTACCGCCAGTTTTCCAAATAAGTACATCCTCATATCCTGATGGTATAAAACTAAACCAACGCAGGTTCTTTATAACAAGAATGTAATTTATTCACAGTTCTATTTACTAACTGCAACATATATCGATATTTTTGTTAAATTGGTTTGAAATCAATGCTATCGTATGTACTGGTTTTCTAAACTTTAGAAAATGGACTATTTAATTAGAACATATGCTCAATGATTTTACAAATCTTTTTACCCGTTTTGTTATTTTAGATTATATCATTATAATTTCATCCCTAAATTATAAATGTCTATCAATGTTTGAATATTTTTGTAATAAATGGGTTGTTGATTAGTAATGATATTCAATGTCATAAGCAACAAATTTCAGTTGAAATTTAAAGATAGAGAATCTTCTGGCAATATCCTAGGTGAAGCATTAAAGGATATAATCAAAAAAGATGAAAGAAAAAATACGCTTGTGTTGGGTATTCCTCGAGGTGGAGTAATAACTGCAGACATTATCGCAAGGAAGTTACATTGCGAATTTGATATAATTATACCTAGGAAGCTTCGTGCACCATCTAACGAAGAGCTTGCAATAGGTGCGATATTGGGAGATGGTACTACCTACCTCAATGAAATCATAGTTAAAAATCTAGAAATATCTCCAAAATATATTCAGGATGAAAAATTACATCAATTAGAAGAAATAAAACGTAGAGCTTCTCTATACTGCTTTGGCAATAGAGAATTTACAAAGTCCGGTAACCTAAATTTTGACAACAAAACTGTTATTTTAGTAGATGATGGAGCTGCCACAGGAGCTACTGTTATTGTAGCAGTTAGATGGATAAGAGCAAATACAAATCCACATCGTTTTATACTTGCTATTCCTATAGCGCCAAAATATACTGTAAATTTATTAAAAGGTGAGAACATTGACCACATTGAAGTTATTACATGTCCTGATTTGAATTTTAAATCATTAGAACAATATTATAATAATTTTAGCCAAGTTACAGATAGACAAGTTATTGATATCATTACCAGTTATAAGAAATAAGCTGATCAAGTAGATTATGTCTATTTATATTTAGTCTCAAATGGACATTATTATTCAATGGATATTATTATTTACATCTATTAATGTATACGGTTCAGACAAGTTCAAAATCTCTCTTTTAGTAATTCTCAATGTATTATGCTGACAATCCTTATGTTGTATATAGACTGAATCCTACATTATATTTTTTTATAACCAGTTCCTTTTAACTATGTCACCACAACTGTTACGAAAAAGAAGCGAGATCTCTGCTCTGCTCTCGGACCCTCCGAAGATATTTTTTGTCGTTCCATTCTTCTTTAATTGTGTTGGTTAACTCGTAGTAAAAATCCTTTCACGCTTAGACTGTTAATCATTACAAATACTGATTCAAGAATAGATTCGGTCATAAGCCTAATAAGAAATCTTTATTAATTTGAATATTATTAAAACTACAATGAGAAAATTATTAGCAACAATTAAGGCATTTTGTAGCGGTAGAGTGTCTGTAGATTTAGTGGATAAAACTCATATTTCAAGAACACCTGGCGATGTAACAAATGTTGGTCATAACTGATTTATATAGGTAGAACATACCTATGCAACATAATTTTTCATTAGAACTAAAAGCTTTTAATTATAATTTTTGACTTGCATACGAGATGACGACTAAAATTTCAATTAATCTAATCTCGATAAAAATGATTTTCTCTACCTATTCTGAATTTTCTGATAATGTTTTTTTGCTCTTCTTCCCATAAATAAGTCTGTACTGGTAAATAATTTTGCAATTTCAAAAGTTTCAAGACCCGGTACTATTGCTCTTACAACTGGTATTCCAATATCACTGTTAGTCAAATCAACAATTATAGCCCTCTTCAATCCTGCCTTCTTTAACCGATTTAAAACAAGTTTGATATCATCTCGGATATCTTTTTTTACATATGTTTCAATTTCCGAAAACCTAATAGTTTTGTTGTTATTTTTGTAAGTGTTTGATGATGATGTGGACATGAATTCCCATTTTCTTTTGTATATCTCGTCCTTATCTCTATACTGTATTTTTTTAAAATCATCTCTTGCACCTTGAATATTAGCTGCTCTTGTTTGTGAAAGTTCTGTTATCGCGCGTATCAGCGCAATTCTAGAATCAAGATGTGTTCCATAACCTTTAGCGAAATATCCATAATCGCTAGTTATCCATTCAACACTACTTGCAACGAATGTAGGAATACCAATATCTTTTTGTGTGATATCTTTTATCAATAAAGAAATATTAGCATCAATAAATCTTTTGACTAAAAATTTAATAGGTTTAAACTCGTCTGCAATTTCAGAAATATTGACATTAGGGTAAATGCTTGAATCGTCCACAAACTTATCTTCAGGAATTTGTTCAATTAGACATACATTATATTCTTTTCTTAATGATTTTAGTATATTTTCTAATATGCTATATGGTATGGAAGATGAACACAAATCAGCTATACTTACGGCGTCTCTCTCAATAACTTCAAATAATGCGTGACATATAGCTTCTTCCAGTACATTACCCGATGCAAGCCCGTTAGTATGAGAATATAAAAATGCGTTAGTAGACGGAGGTTTTGCAGAAAATTTTGATAATACAAGTTGGGCTGGAACCAAAATCTCTTCATTGTTTAGCAGATCAAACCCTGGCAGATAATCGATAATTGATTCTTTGTCATTATAGGTTGGTACAATAGCTTCTATTACCTCATTAGGATGCAATACCTTTTTATATATTTTTGATAAGTCTAAATAAGTTCCCTGAATAAAATTTTTGGAAAGGGTACTGGGCAGAGAAAAATATCTTTCTATTGATTCCATTAAAGCACTAACTATTGCATGCATTTTTGTTGGTCCTTTGCCGCTGTATACCCATATTGAGTCTTCTGTATCAGGCAATATTGCACTATAGTTAGGTATGTACAACTTGTCCAGAAAAGTAATATCTGAAATTCTTGTAATACCAATCTTTCTACAGATTGGAATAATTTGAGTTAGAGTATCCTCCAGTGACTTGACTCTTGTTGATGCATTACCATCGTCTGGAGTATATTTTTTTACACTCCTAAGATGTATTGACGATGATAAGGATGACTTCAACATCGTTAATGTTAGAATAATTCGGTTCTTATCAATTTTGCTGTTCTAGATTTGTTTTAATTAGAAATATTATTATGGAAATAATATCTCTCAAATTATAGTCAAAAAAAGATTGAGATCATATCAAATACTAGAACAAAAGATTTTACAAATCTACATAACCTGTATTAAGAATTAATGTTATATAGAATATCATACAATTCTGGAAATAACTCAAGTGCTTTTTATCTCAGAATCGTTGTATATCCAAATTATATCTTAAGAAATCACATTCCAAGCATGCCTAAAATTTTTAATTCTTAACCAATATCAATCATATGAGGACCATACAACAAGGGAATAGTTCAAGATGGCATAATGCATTCTAAACTAGTGATATTTTGGGCACAATGGTAAAAGACGATTTTTGTGAATTAGATTGACTTACTTTATGATTTCTATTTCTTTTCGTTACCCTTCTTTGAATAGTAAAGTTCATTCAATACATCATGTAATATTTTCTTTACAGTCTCTTCTTCCAACTGTGGTTCCTCAATTCTTTTTGACAAGCTAGAACGTTGTTGCAAAAATTTTATTTTGTCTTCAAATTGTTTTTCCATCTGTGACACTCCGATATTCTTTAAAAGACTGAGCTGGCTTTCGGCGCTCTTGTAAAATTCTTTCCTCAGTTTGGCATCCTGCGATATATGTTGGGCTGAGGTAAAAATTCCAAAAAGAAGAAGATACGCACCTAGCGGTAAAAATGCTTCTGTTATAAGTCCATATGGTGGATAGATGTGACTTCGCAATGGTGCTATTTCAATGGAAGAAAAAAGTATCAACATACCGATGGAACATATAAGAAGAGATTTGTAAACTCGATCATGGTGAATTAATGAAGAAGCAGTCCAAAAAGATAGACTGAATAATAATGCCCCAACTTGTTTTGTAGCGCTAAAGATTAGAACATATATTATGCTAAAAACCACGGGAGAGGATAGTAACAAGACGAAAAATACGTCTCCAAAATAATTCTGAAAAGGAAACATATAATATATCAATGGTATGCTCATCAGTGAGAAAAATCTTATTCGACCCATCTTATGTCGATACTGACCCAGAAGTATCGCTGTAGCTACCCACATAAGTAAGAATGAAGAAAGAGACAGAATATCATATACTACGGATAATGATTCAGTAATTGGTGACCCCGGAAGGTTTACTATATATGAAGTGATAGGATACGGTTTTACATCGGGTAATGTTGAAAATGAAAAATACGATTCAATATATATGAGAGAGACCACAAGGTTGACAGAAGCGAGTGAGAAGGCTATGGTATACAACATGATTATATAATTTCTTTTGGAAGTTAACCAACCTACAAACATAAAAACTAGGAACGAGAGAAATATCAATGCGGAAAGATAACTAAGATACGTTTGGACCTCTAACAAAATGAGACTGTATTTATTTAGAAATAACATTTGGACAATAATAATTAATATGATGGAGCCAGTCAAGATCATAGTAACACTAACCATCATTTGAAGATACCTAAGACTTAGCGGCATTGCCTGGTATGAGTCTCTTGAGGTAATCTTTCTCACATAATTCAGCAGGATGGGACTACTTATTAGAAACAGTATGGAAAAGATGAGAAAAATCCCAACATTTAGCCACATCGGGATCCTGACTCCACTGTACGAAGAAAAGTCTACAATCGTTGATTCAAATACCATAACAGTTGTGAAAATTAAAATGAAGAAAAGTGAGCTTCTTTTAGTTAGCTCTACAGTGGCTAAACTAATAATTTTTTCCTTCATTTTACGAAATAGAATATCTTAGCAAGCTGCTATATAAATAAGAATCGTATTCCACTAGTTTAGGTTATCGAAAATAATAATAATAACAGGAACATTAATGATTTAATAAATCCATGAATAGCAATAGCATCTTTTGTACGGTTAAGAAACTTGGGGGATCAAATTTTATCTTCAGCACATTCTTGCTTTTCTCAATTTTTTTTGCAATTTTTGGACTCAATAGTGTATATGCGACAATTGAACTGTTTTCAAAAGACGAGAAACCATTTGCCGTACCTTATGATGATTGGGTTTCCAGATATTTTAATTGGGACTTTTCTATGAATATAGATGAATTTACTCCAAAACTGGACGGATGCATTATCGATAAATCAGCTGAAATGGTTATGCTACTGAACACGATAGCTGATGGATCTATTCATCAGGTATGTGAGATCTCGCCTAAACAGGGGATCATGATACCCATGTGGATCGCATGGTGCGACATGGGAACTGATCGACCACATATTCAAAATCCGAATTTTAATCTAGATGAACAATTAACGAAATGTGCGAGAGAAGTATACAACTTAGGAAACATAAGATCAGAAGTCAAGGTGGATGGAGTTCGAGTTGCCAATCTTGACGTAAAACTGTCTTCCGCATCCGGATCATTGGATTATAAGATAAATTCTCTAACTAACGTTACCGAATTATATACAGGGGGATTTAACGTTACCCTGCCATCTGATACCCATCAAGCAGGTGTTGAACCAGGTACATGGCGAGCAGGAAGTCATGGATGGTGGGTCTTTCTAAAGCCACTTCCTCCCGGAGAGCATACAATATCTTACAACGTTCGTATAACTCCAACAGGTGCCCTCACTTCAGCTGGTACTAGTCCACATTTCGCAGATATTACATACTCTCTTCAAGTAGTGAAGTAAGCGTCCTCGTAACACTTTTAATTATCATTTAAATAAAACTACTATGATGTATCTGTTACATATATGATTCCTTATTACTGGATAATAAGCTATATCTATGATCTAAGCTAATAAGATCAATTATTAGTTCTTAAATGTAATAAAAGTAGCAGATTATGAATTTTAAACAGAATTAAAACATTTTAGAATATTAAAAATATCACGTCATTACAACAGACTAATTACTTTGGATTTTCAGTCTGTAGTCCGCACCAGAAGATAGTCTTCCATTTTCACATGAACCACGAAAAGATAACAAATACTCTCCAGGAGGCAGAGGTTTCAAAAATATCCAATAGCCGTCAGCACATGCAATGGTATCTCCTCCATTCACGTTATAAACATTATCGCCATTTAGATTAACCTTAAATATAAGTGGGTCTGATTTGACACGCTGAGACGGTATGTATCTATCATTTAGAAGACATGTTTTTTGTACGATAGTATTTTCATCTCTCGTTACATGATCTATGAGATTCTGTTCAGTCTTTAAATCTGGGTATTCAATAGGATTGGCTTCACAGTTAATTACTGGAAATAGAATTGATCTCCCAAATGGTATCATGCAATTTCTCAAAGGAAAACTTTTATTTTCACTACCAAGTTTTCCAGCTAAAAACCATACATGTTCAGCAGGCTGGTTTACATTAGAATTTGCTCCAGACTCGTCTACTAATGGATTACATGACTTCGGAGTTGATAAAACCCATTGCCACCATTTTACTGTCCATTGACCATAAGAAATACCATACGGATAAGATTCGCTACTGAACCAAGATATATCTAGCTGAGAATTTTTATCTGTCATTATAATAAAGTAAATCTAATAATAATAAATATCTATTTACCGCAAATCACAATAAGCAAAAATGTGAAACAAAATCAAATATTTAATATAACATATGGATACGAACATCCAAAAAATATTACGATTCTATAATCGGCTTCAATAACAAAGGGTTTCTGTTGGTTACATATTAAAAAGCTGTTTACTTAAACTATATTATAAATAAATTCAAATGGCAATAAATACATAATTAGGTACTTTCAATAAAATATATATTAAATCATTTGATTATCAAAAATAATTTTATCGAGCAATGAATATTTCTGGTCGCTAGAAAGGTTTAAAATAGCTAGATCCATTAATCTCAAAAAGTTGTATAAAGTGTCAATCTTAAAATTCAAATATCTTATTATTTGAAAGATAGGGAAGATGAACTTGAATTAGAAATATATTTATTTTGATTCAATTTTCCAACAGATCCAATTTATGACCTCAATCCTGATGTTATATACTTCGTTGTAAATAATACTTTGTTTTTCTAAAGCCATTATTGGCATTTCAAGAATTGCTAATTTCCGATGTATACTATTACTGCATAAAAATGCAGAACGTTGATCCTTCAAGTTAGACATTATATAATCCATTACAGAATAATAGGTCTGATTCAATATCTATCTTCTTTGCACTGAATAATAAAGAAATAAATTAAAAAATAAAATGAATTTAGACGATGTTCCTTCATATACATATTTTCTTCATATTTGTTTAAATTTACATTTAGTTCACAATACCCAATATCTATATTTAATAGAGCAAACCATCTTAGATAGTGTAATGATTTTTCAAAATAAAAAAATTATTTCATTTTTACCTAGCGCAACAGAAATACTTTATGAAATAGGATGCAGTTCTCAAATAGTGGGTGTTACACATGAGTGCAAATATCCAGAAGATGCAAAAACAAAACCTAAAGTGATAAATTCTTCCTTTGATGCTTCAGCTATGACAAGCAAGGAAATAGATAAGAAAATTGTTGAATTATTTAGCAAAGGAATGGACATATATGTCGTAAATGACAAGGTGTTAACAAATCTAAAACCTGACCTAATAGTAGCACAGGGAATATGTGAAGTATGTTCCCCATTTACAAAAGAGATCAAACGGGCTATTTCAGTGTTAGGATATAATCCAGATGTTCTTATCCTCGATCCTCGCAATCTAAAAGATATTTTGACTAATATAGAAGAAATAGCCAAAAAAGTAGATAAAGTGAAAGAAGGTCAAAAATTGATAGAATCTCTTACAAAAAAGATTAGTTTGATACAGAAAATAATTGAAACGAAAAACAAAGTAAATTTACAGAGAGTACTATGTTTAGAGTGGATTGATCCATTTTTTACTGCAGGACACTGGATTCCAGAGATGGTAGAAATAGCTGGCGGGATAAATGGTTTAAGTAAAACTGGAGAACAATCAAGACGTACTACAATGCAGGAGATAAAAGATTTTGATCCCGATAAAATTATTCTCATGCCATGTGGATTTGATACAGAGAGAACTTTAATAGAATACAATAGAACAATAAAGAAAGATATCGGATGGAATTCTTTGACGGCGGTAAAAAATGGTAAGATATATGTTGTAGATGCAGGTTCATATTTCAGTAAACCAGGACCAAGAACATTTTCTGGAGTTGAGATCTTGGCAAAGATAATTCATCCACAATACTTTAATCACATTACGGTTCCTTCGAATTCTTTTCTGAGGCTTGATTGATCATACAAGATATTTCTATTAACATGGCATCATTGTGTATCCAAATAACAGTAATATATATACATTGTGACCTCCAATAGGTATTATTGAGATTTTCCCAGCCATCAAATTTGAATTTATAATCTATTATCGTCTGAGTGGATTGAATATTTTTTCTTTATCTTTATGTACTTATCTAGATCATCATAAGTATTGATATACCTTGATGCACTTATTACATCCCGTACATTCCTAGATCCCAATTCATCCCAAACTGCGCTAATTATTTTCTGTTTCAAATCTTGATTTTTTACTTTTACTACTTTATTACAAATACTGTTAAAATCCTCAAATGTATATTGTGGCAAGTCATATCTATCAAACCTATCTCGCAATGGCTCTATCAATTTTGAAAGCTCGTTACAGGTAGCAAATACTTTTAGAAAACTAAATTTTATCTCCCTGTGATTTCCTGACCTCGTATCAATTATCCTACCATCCTGCAGCAGGTTTAACAATATCTCCTGATCAATCTTTTTTAACCTGGATATTTCATCTAACAATAATATCTTTAGTCGATTTCTATTTTCAAACAAAAGATCTCGCAATCCTGCCTTTGTCATCAAACTACAATCCAAATAAATACAATGTTTATGATAGCTATTCTCTATACATTTAAGAAATAACGATTTTCCCATTCCTGGTTTTCCAGATAATAATATCGATGTAGAATATTCCGATAATAACGCAAGTTCTAACAGATCTTTAATATCAGTATAACCCACAATCTGACTAAATATATCGTCATTATTTTCATTCTTATTTTGTAAACCAACTGTAACTGAATGTATTTTATCTACAAAAAATAATCTACGCAATTGAAACATTATATTATATGTTTTGTAGATTATAATAAAAATATTTTCAAAAAAATTTTTCTGAAAATTTTTCTTTTCCTTTATTAGAAATCCTTAAATCAAAATTATTTTCAAGCTTCAAATCTGGTTAAAATTAAATTATAAAAAAGCACTTACCAACAAATTTACCCCAAATATTCCTATAATGGTACTAAAAGATAAGAGAAGGATTCTATAAAATTTTTGTTTAATTATTGATCTTCCCTTAGAGGACATAAAGGATGTTATCCATAACCAAAAGTAATCCATCCAGATATGTGAAAAGAAAAGAAGGATTATACCACTTAGATAACCAAAATTATTTACTGAATCAGAGACAAGTTTCAACCCGATAGTAGACCACCAAACAAGGAAAAATGGATTGAGACCTGTGAAAATCATTCCAACCAATATAGCGTTTTTGATTGTATATCTGGAATTTTGATTATTTGTTTCCAAAGATTTATTTTTTATTACAGGATAAACCTGTATAAACGAGAAAAATATCATGAATACACCCCCAACTATTCCTATTATTTTCAAAATATCAGAATCGGATATAGACATAGAGGAAAATTTGCTTATTCCGTAGAATAACAATACTAGTAATGGAAATTCTACCAATGTATGTCCTACAGCAATTTTTAGCCCCATTATGGAACCATATTTACTACCATAAAATAGATTCACAAAAAATAAAGGTCCAGGAGAGAAGACTCCAGACGTTGAAACAAGAATAACATAAAAGAAAAATTCTAATGGAGACATTCGATTTATCTTATGAAGAATAATGAATAACTATATAACTTGTCTTTTTTGTCACACAAAATTTAAATTCTAATACCCATGTTATTTTTTAATTATTTACTTTACCATCTACTCTTTAATTTTGAAAACGTATTTTTAAAGTAACCTAATGTTTCATTATCAAGAATGCAAAACTCTACAGTATGAAGAGAAGTTTTATTATTTAACAAAAATTTTCCAGTTTCCTTTAAAAGAATTTCTGCACATCTAAGTTTGGGAAAACCAAAGATACCAGAACTGATGGCAGGAATGGAAATAGTTTTGAATTCTTTCTTCGTTGCAAGCTGCAACGTATTGTAGATAGATTGAGACAATTTATTATCTTCATTACCTTCTCCCATTCTAGGTCCTACAGTATGAATTATTGCAGAACATGGCAGGTTCCCAGAGGTTGTAATAACTGAATTTCCTACTGGAACAAATCCTATCTTGTCACTTTCTATCTGGATTATTTTTCCACCTTTCCTTACTATTGAGCCGGCTACACCACTGCCATGTTTTAAAAAGGAATTTGCAGCATTGACAATTACGTCTACTTTTCTGTCTGTTATATCTCCCTGTACTATTATGATTTTTTTATTGTTTGAAAAGCTAAATTCATCTACTAAATGACCAGTCATGAATTAAAATAAAGATTGTTTAATAAATAAATAAACATTCAATTCAAAGCATATGACCAAATCCCAAAAAATAATAAATTTTGCTTAATACATATGGCAGACCGATATGCAATCAGACATTTTTTATCATTGACAATATCTTAGGCAGTGTTTCAGTTGCCTTTCCCCGCAAGGAAAAATCCATTAAATTATTAAAAATAGTAGGTTCAGGATTCATTTCTATCAGAGTTGCACCATTTCTTTTAGCATTCAGAGGTAATGTATTCACAGGACCAACGTTCAATGAAGTTCCCACGATAAACATTACACTACAATTCCCTGAAGATTCCTCCGCTATTTTCCACGTTTGTTGATCTAATGGTTCTCCAAAGAAGACAATTTCTGGTCTTAGAATATTTCTACATGATTTACATATTGGGGGCAAATCTTGAATATTTTTTATATCTTGCTGTTGAAATTCACCCTTAAAATTGCAGCCAGTACATTTTATTCGCATTATATTTCCATGAAGTTCAACAATATTTTTGCTGCCAGCTCTTCTATGCAATCCATCTATATTTTGTGTCAAAATGGTGGTATTTTTCAACCTTTCAATTTCTGCTATTGTTAAATGTCCAAGATTGGGTTTGCAACCTAAAACCAGTTTTTGTCTATCCTGATAAAATTCCCACACCAATTTAGGATCCTCATAAAATCCAGATATAGATGCAAGTTTCATGGGATCATATTTTTTCCACAGACCCCCAGGACCTCTAAAGGTTGGTATACCACTTTCTTCTGATATCCCGGCTCCAGTCAGAAAAACAAAATTATCTGAATTTTTGAGAATGGATTTTAGAGACTCTTGTGTCATTTATTTAATATTTCAGCAACAAATATTTATTTTAGCCTCTTCTAGGATATTATATTGTTTTCTTCAGATAAGATTCAAATCGAATCTATCTCGACTTACTTTTTTTATGAAAAATTTATGTATCATAATATCCAAATTTCTTTTATTTGGTAATCAGATTGATGAATTTATTTACGAAAAAAAGTACTTGAAGATATGCATTATTTCATGTTTTCTTTTATCTTATTAACAATTTGTCTCATCGTATTACTATCTAGATGTGGTCTATTTTTTTTAAACAATGAATGAATAGGACCACCGCCATCCCCATATGTTCTTGGGATGACATGAATATGAACATGAGGTATCTCTTGTCCTGCTTCTCTTCCATTATGAATTGCTATGGTAGAACTATTTACGTTCAAGGATCTTTCTAAGGGTTCTATTATTTTCCACAATACATCAAATAACCCTACAGAACATGCTTTGTTCATCTCATTAATTTTTGAATAGTGAGTTTTTGGGATAATAAGAGTATGACCTATTGCTAGTGGATATGCATCAAGAAATGCTAAAGCTTGGTCATTTTCAGTGATAAAATTAGTTGAGATTTCTTTTCTGACAATTTTACAAAAAATACATGATTGTTCATACATACCAAATTTATCAAAATTAAATAATAAAATCATTTATTTTTTAAAAACGTCAAGATAGGCTACGACTCTCCTGAAGTCTAGATCTCTCTGAACTTTGTCTTAAATTCCTTATTTGACTTCAATTAATTAATTATTTCTCTATAACTGATTTGATATATCTTAAATGTTTAGAGATTTTATTGATATAAAACTAATTCTTTTTTTTAAAAACTAATATCCATTAATCTACATTGATTTAATAATTTTTTACTAGATACGAATAGTTAATCATTATAAATAAACCTTCGTTAATATAACCTATTTCTAATATGAAATATATATTAAAAATATGGGAAGATCCAAGAACTACTCTACTTCACCGAATAATGGTCTACTGATGCGACTACTAGGGTACGCTTTAACTAAATTTATTATTCCTTTTATCATTCTACTAATGCGAGTACTAGCATATGCCATAATTACATTTATTATTCCATTTATCATTAATATCATAAAAACAAAACTAGGTGCCCAACAACGTCTTTTATGTACTAAATGTCACGGAAAATTAGAAGTAATTGATAAAGGCAATCTTTATTGCAGAAATTGCAAAATAATTAAGTTTGATCCCGATCCCTATTAATTAGCAGAAACCTTAATTTCATTAATTTTATTAACCGGAAACATTTAATTTTTCTACAGAAATGTTGACATCTAATTACTAGAAATAATAACGGTAATCTTAATCATGATTAAGTAAAATTAACTAAAAATACTTTTACTGATTTTGAATTGTATAATTTATTATGTTCTCAAATCAAAGTTGTGATTGAAAATTTGTCTTGGAAAAATGAACACAATAAAAAACTTTTAATTAGTGTTGTAAATATAAAAAAATTTGTAGAATTAAAAATCTAACCGATGTAAAGAAATTTAACAAATATTTTTGATATAGTAATAAAAGGCATCATATCATCAATGATAAAATGCATTAGAAGAAACAGGCTTTCAAAGATTTCATATACTCATTTTCGTTAGATCGCAATTTTTGCCATTTAATTTTTTTATTTACAACATTTTTTACTTCATTTTCTTTTTTTGTTCTTTTTATACAATAAAATAACTATCACAACTGTATCATCTTATTAAAATTATTTCCATAAAAATGATTGAATCTCTTGAAAATAACAAGACATTGTTTATTATCAAAATAATAATTTGATCCTGAAATATATTCGATAATAATATCTTTATCGTCAGTACATGATAGTGGTTTGCCACATAAGGAACAGACTGATTCAGAAAGATTTGTAATATTCATATCCATGTTTTACTCTTATATAAAAAAACGAGAGAATCATCACAATCGCCATCATCATGATATTTGTGAATATATAGTGGAAGGATATCGCTATCTTGTTCCTTTCCTTTCATGACTTCAAAATCTAAAGTTTTCCATCTCCTTCCAAGAAATTCTGCTGAGATAATTGCATATACTATAGTTGACATACTAAAATATAAAGCATATTATATTTTTGGTTAACATATGAAAAATAAATGACCTGATCAGTTAACGTACATTAAGTCAACTATATGATATTGCCATAAAAAAAAGGTTAATTTGTATTTAGACATATTATTCAAGACAAAGCTTACTACGGTATCTTTACAATTTCCAAAAACATAAACGTCAGCTCCTGATTTATCTATCAAGACATTATCACCATTTTCTCTAACCTAATACCATCTCCTTTCTCGCCAATAAGGATTTCATTATCACCTCTATCGTACAATACATCGTTTCGTTCAAATTCAAAGGATCTTGCCAGTTGATGGAGAACTTTTTTGTGAACACATTGGTAATGATACCTATTTATTATTAAGATTTTTTATCAAAAATGACCTGGACTATTCTTACGACGTTATTTGAATAATTAGCCACCCATTACAGGTGGTTGTCGTAATAACCATAGCTTCTTCTGATCATAAAATGACATTTGTTGTTCATCTGACTGTTCAAAATTGAGATCGTAGTCTGCATGTATAGATAAAATTACAGGCGATCGAGACAAACCTGATTCTCCTGGAGTAGCATAGAGTACAGAGTCTCCGTCGTCTCCACAAATAAACTGGCCTAAATTTGACGTCCAGAATATCCTAGGACTAATAACTATATCATATAATGGATGTTTTTTGTATTTAGAACCTGTTATTGTAGTAGGTGAACAATTATTAGTTTCTCTTAACGCAGTAAATTTTATAATTTCCGACGTAATTAGATAACTCTTTGAAATATTTATTCGCACAAGGTTGTTAAAAGCTCTAAAAAGTATTCTTAAATTGCAGATATTACAGCTTTTTTGTGTTTTTATTGACACAAGATTATCATATTTTTCAGCAATTAATAATTGATTATTTTCGTTCTCAAAATTGTCATCGGTTGTATACGATAAACATAAATCATTTTTTTTAGAAGGGTCAGAATCATCCTTTTCTAATGAGATCCTAGCTTTGCATTTACTTTTTAGAAATTTTTTGAAAATTGTTATTTCTATATTTATTAGAAACTTGTCCTGTCTTTGTCCCCTGAAAGATTTTAACCCAATTTGAGTGGCAGTTAAAAAAATTTTGATATTTTTCGTGGCCTGATTATTTCTGATCTCATTCAACTGAGGATAGAAAAGTACGCAGTTTCCAGTATCCCTTGTCATATACTCTGCATTCGTACCATATCCAATTTTGAAAGCGCCGTTTTCCTTATCTTCCTGTTCTATCTTCCAATTTATTTTAGAGTCCGCTGGCAACTTAAAAATATGACTTTGTTGATGTCTGCATAATGCTTTTATGATAACATGACTTTTTACATCCAATTTAATTGGAATAGCATCTCTGATTCCGAAACTGATTTCATTAATTGGAAATGCAATATCAATATCACAATAACGATGTATTTCATAATCAACAGAGTAAAGATAATTTGATTCACTAACATGATCATCCCCATCATTACCATCATCATAATGTGATATATTATTAAACACTAGATTATTGAATACAGATTATTATTAATTAAGTATAGCTATGTTATTTATCTCAGTAACCAAATTCACAGTTGGTAATTTAATAAAATTCTTTTTTTTATTATTCAAGATTGATGAAATTTTATAACGTTTGGAGAAATTTAGATCTATTAAAAATCAGTGACAGAGGATAATCACGACATTCAACTTGAATGTGAAAGATATCATAATACTGAATTCATGTTTGAAAGATAAATTAAATTAAAGCAATCATCTGATAAAAACAACATTTCTCTATTCTATAGCACATGTTACGACTTTCTCTAATAACCAAATTTTCTCAAAAGAGCTAATATATGTAAATATAGATTCTTCTTTATTAGTATAAATTGCAAAATATTTCTCTGTATCTTGTTTAGAATCTTTTTTTGTATCCAATACCATAACTTTTTCTAAATCTACTAACATTATCATGGCATCTGTTTTCAAAGGTTTTTCAAAGTATCTCAAACTGATATTTGGATTTTTAAATATTAACCTCTGTAAATTATTGTCTTTAACAAAAGCAGACACATGCAACAAAATTCTAATGAATAGTCCTTCATCCGCTCTTTTATTAACAAGATATAACAGATCTTTTATTTCTGTCGCTTCCAACCACTTAGGTGCACAAATCAGGATACTTATCTCGCTTTTTGAATAATTTACCAATTCAAAAAGAAGAGTGTGAATTCTTTCTTTATCTTCTATATTTTCTATAAATGGTTTATTTTCTCCTAAAAATTCTTTAAAATTTCCTCTAGAAGAAATTACCTGTCTATTGGATTCATCTGCATTAAACGTATCATCAAGGTCTTTATTTAGTAATTGACTGAGTTTGTAGTACCAAATTAAAGCTGCGCTTAGAAACAAATATGCAAATGCATATATCAAATTCCATAGCCACTCAGTAACCAAAATAAGATCATCACTAATAGTGGATGTATATGTATATCCAAAGTCTGCAATTGTTACCAATGTCATTGAAACACAGAATAACATCCAATGATAAATGAAAGGATCTTTTTTCGGTAACTTGTAAATAATAAGAAGAGCAGAAACTAGTAATATTGTATCCAATACATAGTACAAGATATTCATAGCAATTTCTAAAAATTGAGAATTGAAATCAATTCCACTGATTATCATATGGACGGTTGTTATTACAGGAATTAAAGAAACCACAAAAGATACAAAAATAATAGTGTTACGAGAAATCGATTTATTCTTATTAACAACATTAAAGGATTTGTAAATATGATAAATGAGGAAACCGTATCCGATAAAATAAAACAATTCTGCAATAGAAGGATAAGGAACAGGAATATTTAGTACCGATTGATAGAACATGTATGTAGCTTCGCCCAAAAACCAAAAAACAATTCCGATTAAAACAGCTTTGAACTTTCTAATCTCCATTTTTTTAATATGAGTAGTTATCAAAAGCAGCGATATCCCCGTACATATACCTAAAAATATTAATGTGACCATACTATTGTATTTATTAGTTTTTTCTATATCAATCAAATAGATTATTAAATAGATAAAAAATGTGCTTACGGCAGCAGTTAGTAAAAAACCAGAGAACAGATATTTTAATTCATATTTTACTCTGAATAGGACATCTGTTTTTGAACTTTCGACATTATACAACTACTTGTTATATATTACTGATCTAATGATAATTATTTATTCTTTTTTCCAGTATGATTTTCGTGTTTCTAATGTGCTATTATTCTTTTCAACCAAAAATATTGAATTAAAAAATTTCAAATATCATATTTGATGTTTACCTAGAAAACATGATTATTATCAGACTTTTTGTAATTTGTACCGACAATAATATTATAGTCAAAAAATTTTTCGGCGCCGAAAAATTTTACCTTTGAAAAAACATCCAGAAGCAAAATGATAGTAAAAATATATAAAAAATGAAAATGAAAATAAAAATAACGAAAATAAAGAAAATGTCTAGATTTTCTTTTTCTCTTTTATCAGTATGTCTATCTGGCTATGAAGCATGTTTTTGTGCTGCATCAATATTTCATAGACTGTCCAGTTATCCTCAACATCTTCAATTATGGAGGCCAGTTTATTCATGGCTACTCTCACTGCAATGATAGCCTTGTCGAAAGATTTCTGAGTCCTTGCATCGATATCAACTATCTTGGTTTGAAAATCAAATATTTCTTCAGGATGCTCGGAGTTTTTCATCTCATCTTTTAACATGCGTACCTGTCTTGAAGAAAGCTTTCTCTTTTTAATCAATTCAGCCAATTTGGATTGATGTTCTTTCTCTTTTATAGGAAGCAATTCCTCTGCAAGACTTGGTTTTATCTCGTTGTTTGATATTGATTCGATTATAGATTCCGGAAAAGTCAACATCCTTATACGTTTATCAATATAACTTGCACTTTTACCCAGTTTTGTAGCAAGTTCGGATATTCCACCCCAACCATAGGTAGATACATAATCTTTGAATGCACGTGCTTCATCTATTGGATTTAGATTTTTAGAGTGAATATTTTCCATCAGGGATACTTCGAATGCATCCTTGTCATCAAGCTCTACCACATGACAGAGAATTTTACGCCATCCAAGCATTTTACAAGCATTGTATCTTCTTGTACCTGCAACAATTTCGTATTTTGAATCATCAGTCATCCTTACAATTATAGGCTGAAGAAGACCTTTTTCCTTTATAGAATAACATAATTCATGCATATCCTCATGCAGATTATTTCTGTAATAGTACTTGAATGGTTTAATCTTTGAGATATCTACATTCTCTAGGACTCCAATTACACTGTTTGAAGTGGAATGGATTTTTTGCATGTGAAATATTCGGTTACAGACTATATAACCTTGTTGCACCTGTATAAGAACTATAAAAAGAATTACTTTTTATTTTCTAGTTATTTGTTTCTAATTTTTCTATGAGTCCATAAATCTTGCTTGCGAATGGATGTTCAGGATATAGTAAACTGGTAAGAAATTCTTTTTGACTAAACTGGATATCACAATAACATGGTATTTCTGAAATAATATCCAGATCTATCTCGCGGGATAATTTTTGCAATGTACTTTGTGGAGTTGGCTGAGAAGAAGACCCATCTTTTCCTCTATTATCTAATGTTATCAATGGATGATGCTGCTCTGGAGGAATGGTACAGTAACCCGAACCTCTGTTTAGTAAAAGATAACACATTGTTCCAAACTTAGTAAATGAGCCATAAATCTCACTGGCCATTCTTTTGGTACCATCAACATCAAGGTCACCCATTTTCAATGTCAAAAGAACGACATCGGAAACAGCAAGAGCGTTGATTGACCAATATCTCACTCCTGGACTTGTGTCGATGATGATAAAATCAGCATTTTTTTTCATTATTAGTTCTTCCCTTAATAGTATAAAGTTTCTAAGGAATTGCATTTGAGAACCTTGTTTAGATATGTTTCCATCCAGTTTGTAAATTTCTTCCTTATTGGAGTTTGCCATACTTACAAATAACTTGCCTTTTATATCAGATGAAATTGTTTTAGTAATATCAACGCAAATGTCATCAACTGAGGCATTACCGAAAAGAAAATCATTTATCCATTTTTTCGGATCTTTTAAGTCAAAATAGGAACCCAAACTTGGAGCATAAACATCTAGATCTAAAAGAAATACCCTATATCCTTTCTTTGCCAATAGTACACTGAGATTGCTTGCTATTGTTGTCTTGCCTGTTCCGCCTTTGTAAGAGTGAAAAGCAATGCATCTAGTCATATCTTTACAAAAAAGGACGCCATAAACCCAATAATAAACTTGTGATAGGTATATTCAGTTCATATCTTTGTTTTTTCATACTAATACTTTTTCGATATGTTTCAAGAGCTCATCTATTGAAATAGGTTTTTGTATAAAGCACTTGTGATCCATATTTGGGTATTCCTCTAATAGCCCTTCATAATATGCCTTAAATGAAGTTATGAAACAGACTCTCAGATTGGTATCTATTTTTTTTAATTCCTGAACTAGTTCGAATCCATTCATTCCTTGCATTCTTATATCTATAAGAGATAAATCGTAAATTCCAGGTTTAAAATTATTTAAAGCAATTTCAGGATCATTAAAGGTATCTACGCTATAACCAGTGTTTTCTAATCCTAACTTGAAGGATAAAGTAGTACCTTGATCATCGTCAACAATAAGGATCTTCTTTTTTTCCATAATAAAATCTCGTTTGAAAAAGTTAACAGTCATTGTATATAAAAATATTTTCTACAAAAAATATAGAATTGTAACTAGGAAGTTCCAAACCAAACAAATTGGATACTGGCTGACAGATGATGATGATGAAAAAAAGAAACTGGAAATTGCAGGAAATGTAGAAAGATGATTAAAGAAAACTATTCTTCTGTTTTTATAGGTACAGTAAAACTAAATGTTGCACCTTTGCCTTGATTATTTTCTGCCCATATCTTTCCACCATGTTTTTCTATTATATTTTTGCAAATATATAGTCCCAGGCCTGTTCCTGATTTTGAACCCGTTACAAACTTTGTAAATAGCTTATCTTTTATCTTTGGTGAAATACCAGGACCGTTATCTGTGATCTTTACAAGGACATCGTTATTTTGTCTTTGTACCGATACAATTACTTGGCCTTCTTCTAAAATATTTATAGCATTATTGATCATATTTAAAAAAACTTGGTTTACACGTAATTTGTCCGCAACCAGTTTAACTGATTCTTCTTTACTCGTTAAAACTAAACTGATATTTTTCCCCTTGATTTGATTTTCTAACTCCCCTAATAGAACTGTTACAGATTCCATTAAATCAAATTCTTCAAGATTAAGAGTTAAAAGATGACCATCGATACGAGCCACATCTAAAAGATTATCCGTAAGAAACTGAAGTTTTTTAGCATTGCTGACAATTATCCTAAGTAGATCATCCTTCTTATCAGGATCAAGATTCTTGTTAGAAAGCATAACTTCGGCAAGACCTAAAATAGGCTGAATTGGATTTCGTATCTCGTGTGCTGCTTCATTAATAAATTGTCTTTGTGTCTGACTTGTCTCTTTTAATTGGTGGTAGAGGTCATCTGCTTTTTTATAGATATCCGCCTGTTTCCACAAATTCTCGAATATAGATACATAATATAATACTGTTGATTTGCTATTTGAATAAGTCGATAATCCCATCGCATCAATAGAGTCTTCCGCTGAATCATTTTCTTTTTGTAATTCAACCGCAAGAGAGAATCTTCTATCAGTTATCAAAATAGTGATATTGAGATGCAATGGTTCTGGCAGATACTGTATGTCTATCGAATATTCATTTTTCAGATTATCAACGGTTGTTTGTATTTTTTCATCAAAAGGAGTTAGAATTCGAATATTAACATTTTTTGATGGATCCTCTTTTATCTTTTTTATAATCGCAAATCCGTCTGCTTGATTTATTCGCCTGTAAAAGGCGTTTGAAGAAGAAAAGAGTAATAGAATTTCTTTTTCTGCGGATCGAACGAGTTGAATAGCCGTTGCTAGTGCCTCTTTAGGATTTTTGATTACATGAATATAACGATCTTTTGATTCAATATCTATTTCTCTTATTTCATCATAGGATGGTACAATTTTGTTCCAAAAAGGATCTGAAATAATTTCTGTATTTCCTGTAAAACTAGTAATATTTTTTCCATAAAAATGGTCAAGTCTTTTGAACATGGTTACACATTGATTTGTATCAAAAAAGTACTTTGATCCAGAAATAGATTCTTGAATAATTTCGTTAGGATCTCTATTTATTAGAGACTTGCCACATAGGGAACATTTGAACTGAGTTTTATTATTTGAAGTATTTATATGATTACTCATCATTTTCCACGAAGTACAATATTAAATATATAATTTCTATCTTTTTTAAACTATTTGAATTATATAGTAAATTTGATTTTCCTAATGAGAAGAGGTTACCAGATCCATGCAGAATTCATTTCCATAAATTCCTGAAAACCTTTCAAAGAGAATTTTACAATTTTTTTTATCAAAAAGAAACTCGTATGTAGTATCGTCTATGGATCTGAAGGTTTTTATAATGGTCTCAGCATTTTCTATTGTACAACCACATAAACTACATTTTAATTTCAGGATATATTATTATACACTTTAACGAATATAAAGGGTAGTACAAATTTTTATTTATATCATAATTAAAATTCAATTTATCACATGGCTCATTTTATGATCGTAGATAATAATATTATTATATATTTTTCTTACATATAGCTATTATCATACGAAACAGCAATTAATAAAAAAGATCCTGTTAACGTAAATCAATGACGTTTCTCATAGCTTCTTTGAACAAACAATTCCATAACGTAATAATCCTTTATTAAGGCAGTCACACTCTAGAATATTTCTGTCTTGTTCTTCATCAATATGTATCCTTAAAATGGGATCGATGATATCTTCATGTAATTTATTCAATCGTATTATTCCCTCGCCATAAGATTTTTTTACATTGATGCTGACATCTTTGGTAATGACATCACTATATCCAGCCAGTTGTATGAGTAGACTGATTTGACCCAGTGAGCAAAGATTGATACAAGATTTTTTGCAAACCTTGGTTAATACATTGTTTTCATAAGTAGAAATGTAACCATCTCTAGAAAAATAATCAGAGATTACTAGCCGTCCACCTTTTTTAAGAACTCGAAAGGCTTCTTTCAAGAAATTATTCTTATCAAGGGCATAACAAAAACTTTCAATAGCTATCACAACATCAAATGACTCTTTGTCAAATTTCAGATCAGTAATATCCATTGTTTCAAATGTTACCATACTATCTATTTTTTTAGCAGCTGAAAATTTTTTTGCCAGAAAGATTTCATTATCAACTAAGGAAACACCTTTTACTTTACATCCTCTATTCTGTGCCCACCAGATGGAGCTTCCTCCAACCCCACATCCAGCATCTAAAACTAGATCACCCTTCTGAAGTTTAGCTGTATCTGAAACAATTTCATTCATTTTCAATAGTGATTCTTCATGAGAAATTTCCTTTCCATTGTCTTCGTAATATCCCATGTGTAGGGCAAGGTTATCATAATTTCCCCAAATATCAAGATACAGTTTATGATAGATCTCGTAAAATTTGTAAACTTCATTTATCCTATTTTCATGAGTATATTCCAAATTATATACCACGATGGTCTTCCTCCACTAGATTCAAGAATAAAATCATATTTTGTACTAAATCCTAGTATAAAAATATGATGAGTTTATTATAGCCAAATGCGTTAGTACCCATCTATAATAATGCCTTTTATTTTCTTCTTAAACTGTGATAAAAATAAGTGTGCATGTGTATTATAAAGATTCCAAAAATTCCCAAAGTACCTCCAAATAATGCCAGTATTACGTTATCTGGGAGAGTATTTTGAATTGCTAAATGAGTCAGGATAATTTGAATAATCAAGGTTAACAATATTCTGGATGAAGCAATTGTGGAAGTCAAAGAAGCTCCAATCCTCTTCAATCCTTCAACATATAGCATCGTTCCTATTAACGGTAACAGAGAAAAAATAAAAAATATATACCAATAAGACACAAGTAATTGAAACGATAATTCGGGCGAGAAGATTATCATGATTACAATCAATATTGATCCCGATATCAGTAGACACATTCCAGAAATTTCTATTGGAGAGTGTCTTGTTGACAACCTCGTCAAAAAGAAGACTGCAAGTGCAAAGAAGACTGCTGAAAAAACGGCTTCTATATCACCAAATTCAATAGAAAATTGAAAAAGATCAAAATTAACACTTAAAATTGGAACACCTATACTATTATCAACTATACTATTGTCACTTAATAGTACTATGACAAATCCAGTAATAGCTACTGCTACTCCAGTAAATTGTACTTTATTCAGTCTTTCATGTAAAAACAATCGTGCTAAGAACAATATAGCTATTGTTTCCATTGGACCAGACAAAAGACTTTCTTTTGAAGCTCCGATTCTACTTACTGCATCATACCACGTAAAAATACCCATTGAAAGAAAGATGGAGGCAGGAATGAAATCCTTCCAGGATTGAAAAATCGAAAATTTCTTCTTTGTAAAGATAATTGACAATAAAAGAAGTAATGTTCCTGACATAGCAATACTAAAAGCCGAAATTGACAAGGGGGAGATGCCTAGTAAACGAGTAAGATACTCTATGAGGATAGATTCTATTGATAAAACAAATGCAAATAAAAAAACTATCCACGATCTTTTAATCAATTACTATTTACTACTAGTCTACATTTTCATCTAAAAATAAACCTTCCTAAGCAAAAAAATTGTATATAGACTATACAAGGCACCATAAATTTAAGGAGACATACCAATTTTGTAATTGAAAGATAGATATATTATATAATATCAGCATTGAAAAACTGTATATTGAATTACAATAACATATTATTCATCAATGAAAAACTATATATTTCTAAAATAGAGACATATCTAATAAAAATAAATTGTAAATTAGAAAAAAATCCCCTAAGGCATATTCATATTCATGTTCATATTTGACTGTCCATCCATCATATTCATATTCATATTCATTCTAGTTTTCAAATTGAAGGCATCTTGCAATTCTGGATGTATAGTTAGGTGCACCAACCTCATCAGATCGCCAGCAGATCCAGTATTTAATAAAATACTATGCAAATTGTCTATGCCCTTTTCCAATTTATCTAGCAACAAAGAATCAGTTTTGGATTCACCCGAAACCGAGTCTGTGGATTTTAAATAATTAAATATATTTTTCACCTCCGTGGTCAATGCAAGAGCTGTTTCATAATTATCATAATTGAAAATTGTATTATTTGTTGAAATGAGTTTTTGATATTGTTTATAGTTAGCACTGGAGTAGTTGATAGGAATATTAGAATTTATAGATTTTTTAAAATTATCCAAAATGCCCAAGTTAGACATATTGGTCAAATCAACATCCAAAATAATTGCTGAAGCGTATTCACGTAGAATTTGATCAATTAGATCAGCTGTTACTAAAGAGTGAATAGTACTGTTTTTACTAGATATCTCCTTGTTGTATCTTTTAATAAAATCGTTATCATCGACTATATCATCGTCAACATAATAGACATCATTTACCAGCCTTGCAGCATTGTCAGAGTGATCCATTGATAGTGTTATATTTACCGGAAAATTCTTCTTTGCAAGTTCTAGCTGAATCGCGGCTTGTTTTGATATTGCAAGAAATGTCACAGAATCATCAGAAGTAAAACTATGACCAAATGCATGGTGATGGTTGTCAGTATTAGTATTTGAAATACTATTCAAAGATAAAATCAAACCCATTCCAAATAAAATGGATAAAAGTGAGATATTATCATGGGTATAATAATGGCTACTCATAAACTACGAACTAGAAATTTAGTTTCTCTAATAAAACTATTTTGATATGAAATTTGTTTAATATCTTCCAAGGCAGTTTATAAAACGAAATAACCCCAGTGTTTAAATTTATTTATAGGATTTGTTTATAAAAAAATATGCCAGTAATTCAAATCACTATGAACGAGGGAAGGAGTATTGAACAAAAAAGAGAATTGGTTAAGGTTTTAACAAGGGAAACAGCTCGCATATTACGCGCTAAAGAAGAAAACATGAGAATACTAATTTATGAGATATCAAAAGAGAATTGGGGCAACGGTGGAATCCTAGGATCTGACTTGTAACTTTAAATCGAAAAGATCTCTTGAAATTTTCTTATTTTATGCCTAAATTACATATACGAAAATTGAGGACATGGTGTAGTCTTATAGAGAAAATTATACCAACCAAAAATTTTTCATATACATCTACTGATAATAATATTTAATATGATTTACTTATTTATAAAATTCAAATGTTTGTCTTTACTCATACCGATAATCATAAAAATCAATTAACTACACATGCACAAAACCTGCGAATTCCTTTTTAGTCTCGGTAAAAATAATCTTTCCGACATATTCATCTATTCCTAGATCTTGTGCTATCTTTGACGGTTCCTTATCTAATATGGATTCAATGGTGAATCCTGCATTATTTAACGCATCTTTTAAACCTCGAGATATTTTTATGAGACTGATTCTGTTGTCGTTAGTCATTACCTGTATATGACCATCGTAGAACAAAAGTTTATCCTATATACTATATTTAAAATATTTAGATCTATATATCATGAATTATAAGACGTAAGACAACAGCATAAAACATATGTTGGTTATCATTTAAGATTAAAATGCAATTTGAACGATATATTAGATGTATATTTTGACGATTTAGATAAGAAAATCTATATCCGTTTAGATTGTTCATGGTCTCCAGAAACTGTAAAGAAAATTGTTATGAATTTACCTATTAAAACGTACATGAACCAGTGGGGAGAGGAATTCTATAGCGACGATACAAAAATCGATGTCAAATACGAAAATCCCAAAAAAGAAGTAGAAATTTTCGATGTCGCTTTCTGGCCTGAAGGAAAAGCAATTTGCTTATTTTTTGGTCCAACGCCAATAAGCAAAATCGACAAGATATTACCTTATTCACCGGTAAATGTTATTGGAAGAGTAATTAATCCCGATCAAAATATTATAGAAGTTTTAAAACATAAAAATAGAACACGTGTGACTATTAGCAAAAGTTCATAATAAGATGATATTTCATTACCATTTCCAACCAATTTTTAGAAGAGATGATTCGAGCAATAATAAAATACAGTAGAATTGACTTTAAGATGTTGTTACATTTGAAAGGAATAATTTTTGATATGGATGGAGTATTGGTTGATTCTATGCCATCTCATTCCCGGGCATGGCAATTGGCTTTTGAAAATGTAACAAATATTCAAGTTGAAAGTAAACTCATCTACAAAAATGAGGGAAGAAGGGGAATGGAATTAGTAAGAGAGATACTTGCTACTAAAAATATTTATGTTGCAGATATATCCATCATAGAGAAAATAGTTAGGAAAAAGAGTGAGATTTTTAAGGATATAGGTAGTTTTAAGTTATTTCCAGGTGTTAAAAAGCTAATATCCGGTTTACCTTGTAGAAAGGCAGTAGTTAGTGGGTCTACAAAGTCTGACGTTTTTAATATCATAAATCATAGCTTTGGAAATAAGATATTTGATGTCTTGGTGACCGCAGATGATATTGCCAATGGAAAACCAAATCCTATGCCGTTTATCAAAGCTTTACAACAACTAGATCTAGAAGCTGAAAATGCTCTTGTAGTTGAAAATGCACCATTAGGGGTACTGGCTTCAATAAATGCAGGAATAGAATGTATTGTGACATTAAATAATACTCCTTTATCTTATGATGATTTTAAACCTATGATTTCAAATCACCGAATATTTACTAATTTGAAATCTGCAAATAAAATATTGATGAATTGGTGTGTTAAATAATAATAGCAAGGATCAAATCTGTAATCAAGAATAGAATAAAATTATTTATCAGAACTAAAAAGAAAACAAAATAAGGTAAAACATATTGGAAGAATAATGGGTCAACCTGTATTTTCTGCAAAAGATACTTTTTTACCTTGAAATTTTGGATCAAACCAGCGAGGTTCAATCTTTGAGAAGATTAGAGAGCCTATCACACCCATTACAGCACCTATAGCTATCGTAAAAAAAGATAGTGGTACAAGGGTATTGAGAAAGGTTGGTAATACTCCATTAATTGAATCTAAATTTGCATTTAATGCATTTCCATAGGTCCATGTAATCATAGGATAATTGAAAAAATAAAAAACCGAACCCATTATTCCTCCCACTGCCAGTTTATTATACTTAAATTTTAATTCATTTTTGAACAATCTAGAATTTAATATAATATCCGAAAGAAGAGATGCACTCAATATAGTAACAATGTACCACGGCAATACAGGTGACAATAGACCCTTAGCAGGGATTATGTTTGCAAAAATATTAATAACAAGCAATAGTGAAGCAATGACAAATCCACTGCCAAAACCATTATTTAATGCTCTAGAGGAACTTAAAAATATTATAGAATTGATTAATGGAAGGGATATGCTAGCAATTATTGTTGCACTATAAGAATCGAGATTAAAGTTAAAAAAATCGGAATCAGAAAATGGTAATACAAACATGAAAGTATACCATATAGATGTATACCACAATGATGTAAGCGAAGGAATTAGAAAGAATTGTATCAAACGCTTTCTTTTCGGGATATAACTCATTAATCTATATAATCCCATGAATACTGCAACGGAATTTACTAACATTCCCGTAACCAAAGTAACATGTGATGGACTCAAAAGCCCATCGAAGCCAAAGGTGTTATGCCATAGAAAATCAAAAGGGCCTGCAATTACAGCCAACAAAGATCCTATTACCAAAAGTTTGAATGCTCCTGCAACAGATGTATTTTTTATTTCCTGGCTTCTCATTAATATACAACCCAATAGAGCAGAAAGTGAGATTAGACCAACGCCAGTATATAGCATAGTATGAGATGATGTAAAGAATGATTCTGGTTCTTGTAGAATATGGGATGTCACATCCCAACTACCTCCACTAATTTGTACAAGAGAACCGATTGAAGATACAATTAGAATAAAAAGAGATATTTCAAAACGAGAATGCGACAGAAAAACAGATTTTGCACTTCTAACACTCATAACAAATCTAATTTGATAGAACTAATAAGGATAACTAAGAGACTATGACGAGATTTTTTTTATATGGATGGATACTTTTAATATTTAAAATGACAATAACAAACTCTAATAGTAAAAGAAAAAGCTAACAGTCAATTAAAAATATACCAAAATTTCTCTCCTAGTTGTTGGACCGTAAAAATTTTAGTATCATATTTTTGATATGCCAAATAACAAAAAGCATGTTTGATGAAAGATAACCTGTCGACAGATCTCTGTCCAAATATATAATTTATAGGATAATACCAGAAATTTGATTATAAAAGAAACATATAGAAACAGCAATAATAATTATTTCATGGATGGCAAAAATGATCAATCATGCTATTATTTTTGTTGTGATGTCAATATTTTTTGTTACATACACTTTGGAATCTGTTAATGCTCAAAGCTCCAACATTACAGAAAAAGAGTATTTAACCCTTAATGACTTGTTTGACCTAGTTGAAAATTCCGTTGTACAGATAACTAAAACAATACCTTCTGTAGATCCATTTGGTCCAAAGAACGAGAATAGTACTTCTCTAGGATCAGGATTCATTTACAGCAAGGATGGACATATAGTTACAAATAATCACGTAGTAGAACATGCAAAATCTGTAGATGTAACTTTCATTAACGGTGATAGATATACTGCCAATGTAACTGGGACGGATGTTTTTAGCGATTTAGCTGTAATCAAGATTAATGAAAATGTTACAAAATTACCCTTGGTACTAATTCTTGGAAATTCATCTCAGCTTAAGGTCGGAGATCCAGTAGTTGCAATAGGAAATCCATTTGGATTAGAAGGATCGATGACAACAGGTATCGTAAGTCAAATAGGCAGGCTTTTGTCTGTTGATGAGAAAGGATTTTCAATTCCAAATGCAATTCAGACCGATGCATCTATTAATCCAGGCAACTCTGGAGGGCCATTATTAGATATGAAAGCTGAGGTAATAGGAGTAAATACTGCTGGAATTTTTCCAGGAGGAATTGGACTTGCGGTTCCTTCCAATACTGTAGCGCGCATAATTCCAGTACTTATTGAACAAGGAAATTATACCCATCCATGGCTTGGAATAACAGGAACCACACTTACATCAGAGCTCGCCAAGAGAGAACAATTGGATAGAAGTCACAAAGGTGTTTTACTTGACACTATAGTAAAGGCAAGTCCTGCTGATTTGGCCGGATTAAACGGAAGTGTGGTGAATCAATATGGCGAAAAGAGAGGAGGAGATCTGATTACTGCCATAGATGGAAAGCCGATATTAAAAATTGAAGACTTGATTTCTTACTTGGAGATCAATAAAGCTGTAAACGAGAATGCCACCTTATCTATATATAGAGATGGAGAGATTTTGGAAAAAGAGATCATGTTGAAGAGTAGACCAGTAACTATGCCACCTATCAATCAAACGAAGAGTTAGAAAACCGTTATTTTCCTATATTTATTTTATATTGGACTTCAAATTTTTTCGTTTATTAGTTAAAGTATTATAATTATTTATATTCATATAAATATAATTCCATTCATTATATTTGTTAGCCGAGGCTAACATTTATTTATGCATGAAAGCTATATATTTCTATGAAATTATCTAAATCCCTTATCTTTCTTTTCTCTTTAGCATTCATTTTTATACTATATACCGGTATCAAATTAGTTAATCCAAATATATCATCTCACTCTCAAGAACAAAATGTACAAAGAATTATTGGAGGTCACACCCCTGGATATAGCACTTCAACAACAAATGGAGAACTTATTGATCCAATTTCTCAAATGATACCAATCAAAGATGCAGTAATAGATCCTGATAAATACTTGAGAGATTTTAATTATGGAAGAGTATCAGTCTCAGATAATGACACGACAATAAGAGATTTTACAATTGTCGCTTCAGATCAAGACATAAAGGAAATTTCTCCAGGTGTATTTTATAATGTTTGGACATTTAATGGAACAGTACCTGGACCAACAATCCGTGCTGTTGAAGGAGATATTGTGAGGATCAATTTCATAAACAATGGATCAAAATTTCATACAATGCATTTTCATGGTATTCATAAGGCAGAAATGGATGGAGTATTTGAAGGGGTAGCTCCGGGAGGAAAATTTACTTATGAATTTATAGCCGAGCCATTCGGACTCTTTCCATACCACTGTCATATCCAACCACTGGAAGAACACATAGGTCATGGTTTGTATGGAGTTTACATAGTTGATCCCAAAATTCCTAGACCTGAAGCTGATGAGATGGTCATGGTAATGAATGGTTATGATACCGATTTTGATACTGAAAATAACTTCTATACTGTAAATGGCATTCCATATTATTACATGCATCATCCTGTTCAGATTAAGCAAAATGATCTAGTTAGAATTTATCTAGTAAATATGTTGGAATTTGATCCTATCAATAATTTCCATTTACATGCAAATCTCTATAATGTATACAAGACCGGAACAAAAACAACTCCAGACGAATATACAGACATGATAACCATGAGTCAGGGAGAAAGGAGTATCTTAGAATTCAATTACACGTATCCCGGAAAATATATGTTTCATGCTCACAAGACGGAATTTGCTGAGAAAGGATGGATGGGTTTATTTCTCGTAAAAGAATCAGTTAATGAAAAAAATAATACAAGCTACACAAATACTGCGGATACTCTGTCTGACGAAAATGACGAGAACTTGAGTACAGGAACCTATAATAAGATAACACAAAAAGAATCAGCAGCAAAGATTCTGAAAAATTTAACCAATGGAGGCAACTAAAAAGAATGGAAGACATAGAGAACAAACAAGCAAAAAAGGAAAGTAAAAACAATATAGAATTCTCTAAAAAAAAGATAGTTCTCTATGGTATAATTCCTTTTATCATACTAGCTACTCTAATTGCTTTTCTCTTAAGTCCAAATAGTGAAGTCTTTCTGAATGCAGGAATAGCACTACCAAATCTTACAATAGAGAAAATAGAATTTCAAGAAGATTTTATAATTGCACATGTCAGAAACACAGGACAGTTCGATACTGTTATTTCGCAGGCCGATATAAATGATAGAATTCATCCTGCGGGTGTAGAACCATCTAAACACCTTTTAAGATTTGAATCAGCAAAAATAACCATTCCATTTTCTTGGAATGTAGGCGAACCCTATGAGATAGGAATTACAACAAGTGATGGTACAAGATTTAGCAAAATCATTGAAGCTGCTGCCCCAACTCCAAATCCAAATTATGAACAATTCGCCATATTTGCTCTTATAGGTACATATGTTGGAATCATACCAATTATGATAGGTTTATTGTGGTATCCTTTTATAAAAAAGTTAAATCAGAATAAGTATAATTTCTTTCTAAGTCTTACTGTAGGATTACTAGTCTTTCTTGGATTAGATGCCTTGTTAGAAAGTAACGAGATTGTAGTCTCAAATGTTTCTAAAATCTTTAATGGACAAATGCTTATCATAATAGGATGTATTATCACTTTTCTGGTACTAATTTACATTTCAAATAGATTTACACAAAGAACTCAAAAGAGTAAATCGTTAATTGAAGGTAAGAATACAGACTACAACGAATCTGTGTCATCATTTTCTTCCATGTCTACCAGGCAAGAACAAAAAGACATCATCAAACCAATTACATTGTCTTTGATGATAGCTATAAGCATAGGGTTGCATAACTTTGGAGAAGGATTGGCTATTGGTTCTGCAATTTTGATTGGTGAGGTTGCACTGAGTACTTTTCTTATAGTAGGTTTTACCATTCATAACACAACAGAGGGTTTAGCAATAGTTGCACCATTGACTAAAAGCGGAAAGATAACGATACGAAAATTAATAATGCTTGGAGTAATAGCAGGTGGACCAACAATAATTGGAGCTTGGATAGGAGGTTTCCTTTATCATCCCATAGCCTCTGTGATCTTCTTGGCTATAGGAGCCGGTGCAATCTTTCAGGTAGCATATCAAGTATATTCATGGTTTTCATCCTATCTAGGAAATAAAAATACTTTAACAAATGGATATATTATCAGCGGATTTATTGTAGGAATAATGATTATGTATCTAACAGGATTATTTATATAAAAAAAGGAGATGAAAGAGGTAATACGAAATTGAATATAATGAATACAAAAGGTCTATCAAGTAGCAGCAAAAGTATCGAAGAAAGTACTAGATTGACTTCCATACGTAATGCTAATTCCTCCAAGAAATATACAAAAGATAGAACTCCAAGGATGGAGGATTACCTTGAAGTTATTTATGAATTAGTCCAAAGTAAAGGATATGCAACAACCGTAGACATATCTCAATATCTGAATGTAAGTTCTCCAAGTGTCACAAAAATGGTACAAAGATTGGATGAAGCACAGATGCTTATTTATGAAAAATATAGAGGAATAAGATTGACTGAACATGGAATTTCTATCGCTATTAGTATTAGAAATAGACATGGGCTTTTATCAGAATTTTTTAGATTAATCGGGGTTGATGAAAATACTGCAAATGAAGATGCAGAAGGTCTCGAACACCATTTACATCCAGAAAGTATAAAGAAATTAGAGAAATTGGTAAATATTATGAAAAACAACCCAGATATCCTAGATATTTGAATTGCTTTTTAAATTAAAAAAACAAATATCAAATTAACCGAATTTATTGCGATTTATGGTTACAAAACAAAATTGCAAAGAACATAATTCCTGGTATCAGAAAAAATAATTTATAAAAAAGCTGAAAATAAAAAATGTTCTTGTTTTACAAAATTTTAATAATGTTTCATTATCTGGTGTTAAATGGTTAATTGGTTAAATTGTCAATTTATTTTTTTCTTGCTTTTTTCAATCATATCACGAAAATTTACATAAACTAATTTGCATAGACTCGATAGCTCCTCGATTTGGGATATATTTTTGGGCATGATAGAATCTACTGGTATTTTGGAATCCTCAATTTCTTTTGAATATTGATTTATCCAATCCTTTATCATATTGACATCTACTTCAATATGAAACTGTATTCCTATAGCATTCTTGATCCTAAACGCTTGAACATAGTAACGTGATTTTGCCAAAATGGTAGAACCGTCTGGAAGATCATATGTGTCTCCATGCCATTGAAAAATTTTAACGTTGTTTGTAGATAAACCACTAAATATTTCTTTTTTACCATCATTAGTTATTTCTACGTCATACCAACCGATCTCTTTTGTTTTTCCAGCATGAACATTACCTCCTAAAGCTTGCGCAATTAATTGAGACCCTAGACAAATCCCTAAGGTTGGAATATTCATGTCAACTGCTTTATTTATCAAATTTTGCTCCTCTTGTAAATATTCGTAATTATCAGAAACAGACATTGGACCACCTAAAATTATGATGCCCGAATAATCAGACATATTTGGAAAAATATTTTTTATGTTTCTAGCATCAATCACAGAAATATCGTATTTATCAGATTCAAAAAGTTTTTTAAACCTGCCTAGGTGTTCGCATTGAATATTTTGAACTACTAAAATCCGATGGTTCACGGGCAGAGATAAAGACAAATTCAAGAAAGATACAAGCCTTTAGAATATAAAGCTATCAAAGATCAGAAAATAAAAGTAAATCAGATCACATCAACTTCAAAAAGATAATTTTAGAATATTTTTGTCTGTATTATAAAAATTCAAAATGGTAAAGTGACTTAAAATTAACGAAGTTTTTGTTCCCAAATTTAAACTATTTTGGGCTATTCAATCAAAAATTAATGTCTATTTTGTAAAAACATCTCTGAAAAAATAACAGTTATCCAAGTTATCGATGTCTATTTTTGTAGACATCCAGAACATTTCCTTTTAGAGAAGAATGTATATGATTTAATAGATCTATCAAGGATGAGTTTGGCGTTACACATATTGCATTTTTTTCAATAGAGATGAGATATAGCTATTGTCTTTTAGATGTATCTAACAAAAAAGCAGTAGAATACATTATTCTAAGATCGATATAAATCTGATTGGATCACCGAAGTTAAGACGGGCTAAGAAAGAATAGGAATTAATCCTAAAATAGGATAAACACAAAATAAAATAGAATTAACTTAGCTTTATATCAGTAATTTAATACATTATATATATTGAAAACTTTTTCAAGAGATTTTTTTGTTTTTGCTTCGTCTTGTATATAGAAAATAAATAGCTATGAATACTTTGTAGAAATAATTTTATATTATTTGAGATTACGTTGTTTAAAATAAAGTTGCAAAAATACAAATACATAACATTTGAATTAGATAATGCTTTTATTCAACTGATTGAGTCGATTTAGCAATAGATTTATCGTTAGGGCTCCAATAGAAAAAGTTTGGAATTTTTATACAGATATAAAACATTTAGAAATTATCACTCCACAAAAACTAGATTTAAAAGTTATGCATACAACAAATGATAAAATTTCTACAGGACAGGAATGTACTATATCTGCAAAAATGCTAACACGAAAGAGATGGCGGTCTAAAATTGTAGCATGTACCCCTTATGAATACACCGATGAAATGTTAGAAGGGCCTTTTAAGAAATGGAAGCATGTTCATAAATTTAATGAAATTGGCAGGAATGAGACAGAAATTATAGATGAAATCGATTTTGAATTATCTTATGGAATAATTGGAAGATTAGTAAATTTTTACATAATACATGTTCTTGAAAAAATATTTGAAAACAGGAGGATAGCTACCAAAATTCACCTAGATAAAATATATTAATAGATTGACATCACAAGTTGTGGATTACAATCATATCTTTTTTAATTTGGGAAAGTTTTCTGAACTAATTATAGGAAAAATTATTTTTCCTTTGAATACTAAATTGTTCTATTTGAATACTAAATTGTTCTATGGTTGTATATTGGTATTTTATTGTTATGTATGACTCATAGCTTTATTATTAGCTAGGATGTCATTTTGTAGATGATTGTTTTATATACTATTATGATTCCATAGTAAACCATTTACAAAATACTAAAAAATCAAATTATTTGAAAATTACAAGTACATTTAAAGGGAGTAACACTCTAACAATTCAGGATATAGAAATCATGGTTATTATAGTAGATGAAAAATTGATGATTAATCATCATCACGATAAAAAACTAGCAAATGTAACAGTAACTGGAGAAATAAGATTTTCTCCACAAGAATTGCATCAAATGAATACATCCGAGAAAAGATTATTTAAATTAAGATGTGAATTATGGGGACAAGATACGATTGCTAAAGATAAATTATATACATTTAATCCGTTAAAATATTATCCAGGTGTCTCTCAGAATATATCCGAAACATTTACATTCAAAGAAATATTATCAGAAGGTGTTTTAGATGAAGATGTAGGAAAAAATGAGGTATATGCTAAGCTTATTTTGACCAATCTATCTACTGGAAATCAAGTTATAGATAAAACCAACACTGTAAGTTTAGGAAAAAGTAAAGAATATGCTAAGCTTATTTTGACCAATCTATCTACTGGAATACTTTATTGTGTAACCCATTTCACAAATCATTTTATATACATTTAGTGGATAAGATATAGTTATGGGTCGATCATATTTTTCAATATAGTCCAGGTAACGCTGGTAGAAATACCTGCAGATCCGCTGACTATTATTTTGTTGACCTCCTTGTATTTTGATGGGTTTTTAACAAGAATATCATAGTTGCAAAAGGATATTATAGAAGCAGACCAAGAAAAATATGCTTTGAATAATTTTTATTTGTATAATTAGTAGTATTAAAGAATTAAATATATTCTGGCTGAAAGTTCATGACTGATTTTCATATATTACTTATACTCATAGAAAAACATATTTGTTCACGATATAAAATTTAACCAAATTTAGTTATCTGATATATATAGCATAAAATTAATAAGTATATAATGAAGGTAGGATTAGTTGTCCCTCAATCTGGAATAAATTCAACAAAGGAAAATTTAATTACATTTATACAACTAGCGGAAAAAGAAAAATTTGAATCATTTGGGGTTTATGATCGAATGCTATATCCTCTGAATCCTCAACAACCATATCCTGGAACACCAGACAAAAGAGAATGGCCTGATTATTTTCAGAACGTCTTAGATCCATTAACAACACTAGCATTTATTGCAGCTAATACTTCAAACGCAAAATTGGGAACTTGTATTATTGACATGCTTTTTCACAATCCTGTAACCCTTGCTAAAGAATTCACTACGATTGACATCTTATCTGGAGGCAGGATGATTTGTGGTTTAGGCATCGGATGGTCAAAGGATGAATACCTTACAGCAAACATTCCTTATTTGAAGAGAGGAGAAAGATCAAACGAAATTCTCCAAGCGATGAAAAAGATATAGATAGAGAATATTGTAGAATTTGACGGAAAATTTTATAAAATTCCAAAATCAAAAATAGGTCCAAAACCTACTCAAAAACCACATCCTAAAATTTTGCTGGGAGGTTTTCTCCAAAAACGTTTGAACGTATGGCAAAATATGGAGATGGTTATATGGAGCCTTAGGAGGATCTTTTGGATATTTTGAAAACTCCATTAAAATGTTCAATGATTTTATTAAAAAAAGTACAAGAGAAAGGAAGGATTTTGATCTACCTATTTTAACATTTCCATATATTCTGACAAAAAAGTCCTGAAAACGAACGAGCTATGATGAACGGAACAATAGAGGAAATTGCATCTGATTTATCTAAACTCAAAAGTTTTGCGTAGACCCAGTAATTTTTGCCATGAATGCAGAAAAAAATTATGATGTAAACGAAACTATTGAATTTCTTGTAAAATTAAAAAAGTTCTGTAAATAGAAAGCTATTAAACATCATATACATTGATAGGCTAATTAATGTTGTTTCGTTTCATACTTGTTAAATAATGTGTTTTTATAACTTAATTATAAAAATATTCAAATTTTATAAAATTAGTTTTTTTCATCTTTGAAATTTATTATGGAATGATTGCCATCACAAAATGGTTTATTATTAGATGTGCCACATCTACAAAGTGTATAATGTTCTTTTGACGCATCATCTGGAAATTGCGTTCCTACTAGTTCTATGCTACCAGTAATATAATATGGTCCATCTTTGCTTACCTTAACCAACTGTTTTCCATCGTAATCTCTATATTCAATCCCGTCAATCGAATAACTAAGTGCACCTGAAGGACATTTTTTTATTGTTTCAATAATTTCTTTAGTTATTGCTCGATCTGGATCTATCCAGGGTCTTTTATTTAAACTGAATACTGATGATAAATTATTTACACATTCAGCTGCATGGGAACATATCCTCCTATTATCATGAATAGTAATTTTGCTGCCTACGTAACTTTTTCTTTTTGAACTTGTCTTGTTGTTATTATTATCGGCATTTTCACTTGAAAACTTTATTACACCATGAGTCCCATCACAAAAAGGCTTATTCCTTGAAGCCCCACATCTACATAGTGCTATTCCTTGAATATTTGATAGTCTTTCACCCTTGGAATTTTCTAGATTTTCTATAACTTTAATTTCTCTATCATTGATTAAATATAATGGACCATTTGGTAATGGTATAATCATTGGTTTATTATCGGTTTTTTTACTATTATTCTCCAATATTAATATAATAATTTATCAGTACTTTAATTTATCTTTCATTTTTTTATTTATATTCAATAACTATTTACTTCATTTTATTTATTTTATATAGATCTTATCTTCATAACACCATTTCCAGTCTTCTCCAGGTTCGTATGATTTAATAATTGGGTGACCTGTTTCTTGAAAGTGTTTTGTTCCATGTTTATTAATTGAAGAATCACAACAGCCAATATGACCACATGAAAGACAAAGACGTAAATGGACCCAAGTAGAGCCAATTTTTTCACATTCTTCACAACCTTTTGTATTTCCATTTACGTTATCATTAACTTGATCAATGTGCGAACATCTATTTTGATTCATAACTTTATAGAGAGGTTTAATTTATATAAATATAGATTAATCAATTACCAAAAAAAATAGTTCATTTAAAAGAACCTAAATTATAAAATACAGCACAAAAACGAATATGTAAGTTATTATAAATGATGATTACTCATACAATCAGCAAATATGAAATGCGACCAAATGAAAAAATTGAAAAACCCTAAGGAATGATCTTGTCCTGTATATCTATTAGTTTGATTCTGCAATTTTTATCTGCTGCTAACTTTTATTTTAGTTAATGGATAAAACTATATATAGTATTAAGATATTCCAAATTTTTAAAGAAATTATAGTCAAGACTTTTAAATCAGAAAATACATTGATTGTACCGCTTCTAGATTTTGTTTAATAAGATTCTTTATTTTGTAACTTTATTCTATATTCTATATTTTATATTCTACCGAGATATTAAAATTTTTTATTATTTCTTTTTTATTATTTCTCTTTGATTATTTCCATTATTATTTATCGATAACCAAGTCATCCAAATAAACCGAAAAAGGGCTTATTTTTGGCTTTACCATTATCTTTTGCAATTGTATTATTATTTTTATCAATATTTTTTTTATCACTATATTTTATATTCTCACAATCATTTTCTGGAGAGGTATCTTTTTGT
>DATFEP010000048.1:0-9669 GCA_035250975.1 Nitrososphaeraceae archaeon
CCTGTACGTTCAAAAGATAATCAAGATGTTGGAAATGTCATTTGTGTAGAAGGAGATATTGTTACAATACATGATGGTCGCTATGAATATAAAGTGTCAAAAAACGATGTTGAAGGATTTAATGGAGGAGAAGTATTTTTGCTCAAAGATTATACAGATTTACAGAAAAATAAAATTAAACCCTAATTTTTTATTTTAGAAAATTATAATTCCAAATATTTAGACAAATTTACTTGATAAGTGTTTCACAAAAGATAGTATCCTAATTCTATTTGATTTAAAAATGCATTCAATTTAACGATTGATAAATCTTGTAGATGTAACTAAAATTATCTTATTTAGTGATCTTTATTATAATACTTGCTTGATAATCTCGATCTATATTTGTTTGTCAATAACAAAAACCGGTTTATTTCGATTATTGAATAATTATTGTTGTGCCTATAACCAAAGTATTAACATAAAGATTTTAATAGCATATATATTTGTAATAAATAAATTTAATGTTAATCCATTACAAACTTAGAGGTAGAAATTGAGAATCTCAAAAAAATAATATTATGTTTAATTATATAGCTATAATAATACAGATGAGATTTAAAAAATTTAAAATAGTAACTCTATTTTATTTTTCAACATCCATTCTTGTAGCTTCTAATGATAGTTTTCTTCCTCTCAAGCCTGCCACCAAAATTTGAATTCCAGTTATAAAAATCGATATTCCTATTAAAAAGCCTACAAATGCAAAACCAAATAGTGGTGACGCCATTATATATGTAGATATAGCAATAGATATTATTCCTACACCTATACTAAAGAACCTATTGAATTTGCTCTCTGATTTTTCACCAATCCCGTGAGCTATACGAGCAAAACCATCAAACATCAAGGCCAAAGCGATAAACAGTACAAGTATAGACGTAGCACTAACTGGAAATGTTAATGCCAAACCAGCCAATATTAAAACTAGAACTCCGAAACCTATACTTGCAAGACGTGACTTACTTTTGAAGATAATCCCCGTTATAATCTTCTCAATCCCGACAATGAAGAACAGAATAGAAAGAAAATATACCAAAGATATAGTAGTAAGTCCAGGATATGTCATAACAATTAAGGATATAATTATAGCAATAGATCCTAAGCCAATTTGAGCAAATCGCATCCATCCATGAGTTTTTGAATCAGATTCTCTTATCATTTGTAGAATACATCCGATACTTATCCTGTATATATTTGTTATTATTATTTCGGTAACAATACGTGTTTTAATAACAATACGTGTTTAAAATAAATATACATGTTTATTAAAACAAAAAAATAATATTTCTAGTTTACAAGATCTTATATGGTTCAATAATATTATGCTTCAAAATACAATAAAAAAAATATAAAAATTTTAGATATTTTTATATCCAAAATTTAGTTACTTACATTACTTTTTCTTCGACTAGATTTTTCGCGTGTGCCTTTAACAGCTTCTGCAAAACTTCAGCAGCAAAATAACCTTTGGCAGTTTCTTTCAGGTCTAGAGTAGATATTCCTTCAGCTAAAGCAGTGAATTTTGGATGCTTTGCCTTGAAGTCTGCTACCTTTGCTTGAATCTGTTCGTCTGTCATCATTTCTTCTAATGGTGTACTAGTTTGATTGCCTACTTTTTCTTCAACTAGATTTTTAGCATGGAATTTTAGCATTTTTTGTATACCTCCAGCAGCCATGTACGCTTTGACAGTTTCTTTCAAGTCTAGGTTGGGTATCTCTTCAACTATAGCAGCAAATTTTGGATGCTTTGCCTTGAAGTCTGCGATTTTTGTCTTGATCCCTTCTTCTGTTATCGTATAGTCCATGGTATCAGCTTGTGCAACTGCATTTCTAGGAACAGCTGTAAGTACTACAGAAGTTATTAAGAGAATTCCTAAAGTTAGGAATATTGATACATTTTTCATAGTAAAAACACTTTCATAAACATATTATAATAAATTTCTGATTATTCTCTTTATAGAAAAATATATTGTCTATAGAAGATTGTATTATACCTTTTCTTCTATGTAACTTTCAGGTAAAGATACGAGGTTATACTTCAATCACTATATATAAACAAAGTTTTACCATTTTCAAGTTTGGTTCTTATTCCTTGGCCATATAATGCACGTTCCATCAGTCTTTTTATTCCAGATGACTTCAGTCTTATTGGAACTGTAGCAAGGCCCTTTCCTGTAGGTGTTGTTACATCCCAAAGGTTTCTCATCAGCCAACTTTCTTCTATTACTAATTCTCCTGCTTCTTTACGATAATTCATCCATTATCTTAAATGATAATAGGCCTCCAAGGAAATAAACGAGATATACTCCTCTTCATCATCTGCATATACTCTAATTTTAGCAGCAAGAATCTCATTTTTGTCATTCAGTATTGGAATAATATGTTTCCATTTTAGATAATTCCAGGCTCCTAATCTGATGCCCGAGGAACACATAGTATAGACTATTGGTTTTATTCTCCTGTCTGGATAATCAACTATTTTTCTTATTTCATCTAAAGTCGGTACTCTATCATTTGCATATCTTTTGCCTCGAGATAATCCCCTAGTAATCTTTTTCCAATTTATAGGAAGGTCTGACATTTCACAAAATAATTTAATTGCTTTTAGATAGTTTATGAGAGTTGCACCTGAGATTTGTTTTTTGTCTATTCTTTCTTTATGAAATAGTACAAATTTCAAAATATTTGTAAATACCCAATTAATATTATTTCGTCCATTGTTGACAAAACCTAAACATCGTTCTTCTACATTGTCTCCAGGAATCTTTATAAAATCAAAAAATAATTCTAGACGTCTACTATATTTTTTCTTTGTAACAGGAGACCTCATAGCATGTAAAAACATGGTATATGGGTCAATATTCATGCTATTATCTGGTTGAAACTCATAAATAATATCATTATGATTTTCATACTTTAATGCCTCTATTTTTGCTGATTCCACCATATTTCTCACTTTTATAAATGTTGGAGTCCTATTTTAGCACTCATATCAGCACGGGCCCGTCGGGAGTTGAACCCGAGACAGCCGGATTTCTTCCACAAGGATAAAAGTCCGGTACTCTACCTGGCTGAGCTACGGGCCCTTCAAAAGCCAAGTATACGCAACTTGGTACTGTGTGTTTTAATCGCTATAAATATTAATCTAACTTTAAAATCAACAAGATAAAGCGACAACAAGGAATTAATTTATTTATTGTAATTATCTTATTTCAGCGTGCATATCATCTTTCGAACAGTTTATACATGTTTTTTGCTCATCATAAATAGGCATCATTTTTAAAAACTAATTAGTCTATAATATTTTTATATTATATACAAGATATAAAAAATTATCATAAAAGACAAGAAAGTAATAAAAATTAAAATTATCCTAAATTACCCCTCTCGAATATATTATACATATGTTTCCTTTAAGTATGCATTATTTTTACTCAGCCTATAGATTTATGTAATCTTTGAAGTTCATTATTGAACGAATTTATAATGTCTTCTAAATTATATCTTTCTGCATTATCCGCATGATAGCATCGTTTGATCTCTTCAAACATAATATGCTTAGCAATATGATACATAGCATGCAGCATGCGACGTTCATCACACACAGATCCAAAATCTGGTCACATTCCAAAATTTGATTTGTAAAAACTGTGGAAAGCTGTATGTAATATCGTATGATATCTTACAATATCCCAACAACAATTAAAAATTTTGGTAATGAAATATTTTACCATATTAATATCATTATTATAATCAATAAGATAAAATTTGTACAATATAGAAATACTTCTATAATCAAATCAACGTATTTTTAGTCACATTTATACCGATTAGAGATATCAGGTTCGAGAAATATTTGTTAAAGAAATTTTATTCGTGTATGTATTTGAATCAGCATAACAAGAAAATAAATGTGTTCTAAAGAAAAAAACTTGTTCATTATGTTAAGGGAACAAGTATTTTTATTACTTGGGGTGCAGAATATTATATTGCTATTTGCTATCTATTTCCATATTTTTGCTTGTAATATCGGATCATAGATTGAAGCATGTACTTAATCAAATTCTAGTGATACTGATGGTGGAGGGTAATTCTTGACTTGATTTTCCAAATTAGATTATTCCATTCTAAAAAGTAGGCAACTTACAAGCGGTTTTGTCTGATTCATATCAGAATCTTCAATCGATGCAGATTTATAAGATAAAAACTAGTGTTTCCTAATAAAATAGTGATATATAAAAGGAATATGCTTCTAATCTAAAAAAATCGTACTTTTTGTATATTATCATATAGTATGTGATAAATCTACCATTTAAAACTTGTTTGCAGATAATTCAATTTAATTTCATTTTATTGTTAATCAGCTCCTTTAATTTTGCACCTATTTTAATAATCAAGGATAATGACTTCACATTAGCAAAAGAAAAATATTTTAAGTGCTTTAATAAAACATCCTTAATGCGCCCGGGTAGTATAGAGATGTTTTAACGATTATTGTTAATCAAACATCGTATATTCCGGTTCAGTATGGGGGACTGTCACTCCTTCGACCCGGGTTCGAATCCCGGCCCGGGCGTTCAATCTAGACTTCGAATCCCTACCAAAAAAGAAAGGATAAAAGAATTAGATAAGACAATAGATATTAAAGGAACAGACATAGATAATAGTAAGGCTTTCGTTGATATATCTAAAAATCGTTGCGAAATGCGTGACCTTTATAACAGAAAACAGCGATTGAAATGTTGTATCAATAGAATACATTCTGATTTTAGCGGAAAAGATAAGACAGATTTATTGAAATTTTTAGAGATAATGCAAGAAAAAGAGCAAAGCGAGCTGACAATTATCAGGTGCGTTAGTATTATGACACAAGTACAAAAGTATTTGAAAAAATCATTTTGCAAGATGACAAAAGATGATATTAAAAATTTGTTCAGATAGATGGAATACGAAAAGCAGTATAAAGTAGAAACACAAGAAAAATTTAGAGCAGTTTTAAAAAAATTCTATTGCAGCATTTTTAGAAGAGGAAGAAATAAAAATGTTATTTGATGCAGCTCCAAATATACAAAAGAAGGCATTTCTAGCATGTTTGTATGCAAGCTGAGCGCGTCCAGAAGAGTTTTTGAGAATTACCAATTTAGACTGTAAAATTGATACCAATGGTGCGATACTAATGCTTAGAGGAAAAACTGGAGAGAGAAGGGTTCGTATTATATCCTTTGCTAAATTATTACAGGAATGCTTGAACATAAATCCTCTCAAAAATCAAAATGAGTTTCATATATGGATATCCGAATCCACAAATTATAAGAACAAACCGCTTGGACTAGGAGGAGCAGAAAATATAATCAAAGAAGCATTATACAAAGCAGGACTTGACAACAAAGATAAAAGACTATACGTATTGAGGCATTCTCGTGCAACTCATCTTTGCAAGTATCTTACAGAAGCCCAGATGTGTACTTTTTTCGGCTGGAATCAGTTATGCCCCTAATAAAAAATTCACAGGAGAGGATGAATTTACGTTTAAAGCCACAGATATTTAACGGAGCAGACAGCAACATTGCAACGATATCAATAGTAACAAGCAACAAACCATCAATAACAATCTCTCTTGGTTCTATTTTAGATTCCATAGATAGTAATTAAACGTAAGATAAGGAAACATTAAATCAACGATTTTATAGCTTACAATAATTATAATTTTATACATCAGATTGCAAGAATGTTCGAATTATTTTGTGGTAATCAAGACAAAAAAGGTAAGATAAATCTACAAGTTTTTTGTAAATATATATTATATTATGAAGTGTTTATCACTCAAACAACCTTTTGCAGACCTTTTAGCTCATGGTGAAAAGACAATAGAGTTAAGAAAATGGAATACTTCATTTAGAGGCGAATTTTTAATTCATGCTTCTAAAAACATCGATAAGGAATCTTGTGAAAGACTCGATATGAATAGTAACAAATTTGTGATAGGAGCAATAATAGGTTCTGCCTTTCTATATAATGTCAAAGAATATAGTAATCGAGAAGAATTTGAAAGAGATAGACACAAACATTTTTCTTTAATTACCAAGTATTTTGAAGGTTATAGATATGGTTTCTTGATTAGAAATGCAAAGATGTTTAAGAAGCCAATTCCTTATCCAGGAAAGTTAAAATTCTTTCAAGTAAATGATTCAATATTATTGAATTAAAATATTCATTAGGAAATCTTTTCAAGACATCAGATTTTCATTATTTTTGTGAAGCCAGTCGATTTTTCATTCCTAATCAGGAGCAAATTGTTTCAAAAACCTCCAAAAGTGGTGAGAATGTCCTTCTATTCTGAGATGACATAATTCATGAATAATTATATAATCTATAATATCTTTAGGAGCTTTCACTAAATTTACATTTAAAACTATCTTTTTATTTTTTGTTATGCTACCCCACCTGTTTTTCAATTTTTTTATTTTCAATTCATTTGGACTAACCTTAATAATTTGGCTAAATTCATTTATTTTTTCTTGCTGGATTTAATGATTCAATCATGGAGACAATTGCAACTGGTTTTTTTGAATTTTTATCCTCTATGTTGAATCGTAAAGTAATAGTTTTACATACACGAGTAAGTTTATCAGGATTATCTAAATCTTTGATGAGCAACCTTCTTGAATAATTGAACCTTCTTCATGAAAAGCAAAGCATATTTTTGCTAAAGATTTATGAATTAATGACTTTGATTTTGACTCTGCCTCCTCTTCTGTATCAGCTTCTATTGTAACTGTTATTTGTTTTTGATTATTTTCTGTTAGAGCGTATAAAACCTCATTCTCATAATCTAAATATTGTTTTCTATCTCTAAAAATTCCATTTAATCCTATAGCATTGAAAGAAACTTTAAACTTGGTCAAGTTTTATTCATATAATTTGTGATTATTACGATATATTCTTTTGTTTATTTTTCAATTCCTTTCATTTATTTAATAATAATGAACGATATAATTTGAAAAAAGTAAAAGATGAACTATATTCATTCGGTTTCAAAGATTTTGTAGACCTTGATCTTTTCTTGTTCTGATTTAGATAAAATTATATTATTCTTTCTTTTAGAACAAAATACGACAAGTAAATATTACAAACCATCATTAACACTATCGAAAAGAATTAATTATTTGAAATTTTTGTATTTTAGTACGATTATTGTAGCTTTATCATCTTTTTATGTAATTGCTTCTATTACTACTATTACTCTGGCTGATGCTCAAAATGTTATTACTTCAACAGAAATAGATACATTGTTAGAGACAGCCCATACTATGTTTAACCAAAAAGAATATGACGAAGCAATCAAATTCTATGACAAAATCTTGGCGATAAATGCATCAGAGATTGACGCTCTCAATCACAAAGGTATTGCTCTATGGAGCTTGTACAAATATGATGAAGCACTTCAGTATTTTGACCAGATTCTGACGATAAATCCATCCAATATAAAGGCTTTAAATAATAAAGGTCTTGCTTTATTGGGATTGCAAAAAAATGATGAGGCAATAAAGTACTTTGACCAACTACTCTCTATGAATGCATCAAATGTTTATGCTCTAATTAATAAAGGAGGTGCTTTGCTGGCATTAGAAAAAAATGATGAGGCAATAAAGTACTTTGACCAAGCTCTATCTATTAATGCATCTGATGTTTATGCAATAAATAACAAAGCAGAAGCCTTAACTGAAATAGGAAAAAACGAAGAAGCACTTTCAGTTATAGAAAAAACAGCTAGAGTTAATCCTAATGATGAATATTTGCAAAGTACTATGGCTTTTATACTAGCTAACATGGGAAAAGATGATGACGCCAGAGTATATTACGAGAAAGCCTTAAGAATAAATTCTAATTTAACTGAAATATTATATGAAGAAGAATTAGATGTATTCAACAGGGTTATGGGTAATAAAACAACACTATCACGAGAACAATAATAATAAATGTAAATTTTTCATCTTTCATACTTTTATATAATAATAATCTTATATACAAAATATTTTTTTATTCTCTGTAAAATTGGTATTACATATAAAACTCATTATTTTTATGGTCGGCCATCTTGTGGTTTTAATTTTCTTGCAGCTTCAGCATCTTCTATTCCCATCATTCCAGTATCAGCAATGTAAAATATACCGACTACCAAGACTGTAATTGCAGCACTGATACCTAATGCTACTAATGTTGGATGTGGAGCCTTCAAATTACTTTGAATGTAAGCTTTCATAGTTTTGAGTATATTTAGAATCAACTTAGTTAAAAAGTAGAAGCGCATTTCAAATATATAGACATATCTATTTATTTTCTATTAGTTATAAAACTAAAAGTAAAGAGGGATTTTTCTATTATTCATTTACCACGAGAATTAGTAGTAGATGATGAAGTTTCTATATTCCTTTTACCTGATACTCCATGTACAATACTTTCTATTCCTATTGTCAAAAGATTAACTGCTAACACAAATGTTAGAATAAATATGTATAACAATCTACATATTTGTCAAAAGATTAACTGCTAACACAAATGTTAGAATAAATATGTATAACAATCTACATATATTGGTAATAATATTATTTGTCCAATGGTTTAAAACGTTAATCAAATATATCTTATAGTTAACAGTGATTATAAATGTCAACTTCCATTAGTTATGTATTAAAGAATAATTCCTTCTTTTTTAATTCATCTTCCTCTTTTCTATTATCAGAGAAGAATTGTATTACCAAAGCTGCAGCTGTTATCGATAATCCACTTATAATACCTAACACCATGAAATCACATGCCATTTTATATTTTATATAACATAGGCTTTTGATATATTGGTTTTTGAATTTTCAGGTAATTTTATTGTTCCTTTCTTCTTTAGAAATTGAATTATGTTTACATCATTAAAAACCGCATTCTTAAAGGTAGTCATTTTACAAAGTAATAAAGGAACTTGCTTTGTAGTAACTTTCAAAGTTGCTATATTTGTTTCAAAACTATACCATGACGTTCAAATATATCTATATCATTGAAATAAGCGACTCCGTCCTCCAACTTACAAATAGTTTCTTAATATTAATGTAAATAATTTTATTAGAAACATTAAAATTCAAAAAGTTTATCTGTTTGTTATCATCTTTTACAACTTATGACTCAACTAAACAATGGGATTCGAAACTAGCGTGCAAATCCCGGCCCGGGCGCTCTTTTAGGTTATAACGTTTAATCAGTATCTAAAAATTGCAATTTTCTAGAAATTTCAAAAAACAACCAGATGAACTTTGCATTTGGATCCAAAAAGTTCTGTAAAGAATGGATCGTTCTGCTTCATTTGTGGATTTGCAACTGTTCTAGCAGCATATTTTGGGATACCATAAATTAAATGAATGCTATTGGAAGTATGATAATAGGAGGATACATATTTTTTATGGCTTATGTAGCCCTGAAGGAATTAACATCAGTTCTAGTCATCCAAATAAACCGAAAAAGGGCTTATTTTTGGCTTTACCATTATCTTTTGCAATTGTATTATTATTTTTATCAATATTTTTTTTATCACTATATTTTATATTCTCACAATCATTTTCTGGAGAGGTATCTTTTTGT
>DATFEP010000061.1:0-176493 GCA_035250975.1 Nitrososphaeraceae archaeon
TCCCTTTATGCCTCTACACGCTAAAGTGTATGCAGATATGCTTGGTCGAAAAATTGAGCAACATCATACGAAAGTGTACTTGGTAAACACAGGCTGGTCAGGGGGTCCTTATGGTGTAGGTAAAAGAATAAATCTTAATCAAACAAGGGCAATGGTAAGAGCTGCTTTAACCGGTGGTTTAGATAGGGTCGAATTTGTCAATGACGGTATATTTAACCTGGAAATTCCATTGATTTGCCCCGAGGTTCCATCAGAAATCCTCGACCCCCGTAGAACGTGGCCAGATAAGAAGAAATACGATTCTTCTGCAAAGAAGCTAGCAAGGCTTTTTGGAAAGAACTTTGAAAAATTTGGCAGAGTGCCCAGGGAAATTCAAAAAGCGGGTCCAATAATTTAAAGAAGAAAAAGTACCTTACAACGGGACTAATCTAGAAGTTAGATAAATCGAAAATATAGTCCAGTATTGTGTGCCAAACATGAATTTGAAAATAAGGAGAGAGGGAACAAAAGTAGCCCGGAGCAGATTCGAACTGCTGTCTCCAGGTTTCTTTTCTGAGATCCAGAGCCTGAAATCCTTAGCCCTACCATGGAGTTTAGCCGCTAGATTCGGCATCAGTCATGAAACAACTGATTCGACCGGGCTCCTCGAGCTACATTTTTACTTGTTTTATACAGATATTTATTTTATCTGACGAGTCTTTTGTACAACTTTTCTAAAATATCTTATATTGCTACTTTTGTTATAAAATGAGATAAATAATCCATGTTAACTTGAAATATATGCTAATCATTTAATATCTAAATTTTGACGAATGTACAATGTGTTTTCTTAATTTTGAAACAAAATTTCAATTGAAGAGAAATTAATTCAATCAGTACGGCTTCATATATCGAATAACGATTATTAAATTTCGACTTTTACCCATATCTGAAGAAAATTCCCTTTTCACCTTTTGGATGTTTCCATTCAGTCTCTTTTGAGCAAGTTCCGCATTCAATACATCCTTCATGTTGAAGGACGACTTTGTTATCCTCCATACTATAACATTTTGTTGGGCACAGGATTGTCATTTTTTTCATGAATTCAATTTGCGGTTTTGTTACTAAGATATGAGGCGAACTATCTTCATAATATTTCAACTTAGAAATACGTTCGTCGATTTCAGGAATATTTAATTCATATTCAGAGGAGATGATTTTGCCAAGTTTTTCTGCTAGCAATATAGGTACATCAGTATAAGTATTTTTTGACTCCAAAAAGGATAAAAATCTATTGTAGCCAAGTCTGTTAATCAAAGTTATTCCTAAATTTCGCAGATATTCATTGGACATGCACTCGAGAATAAAATTATTTTTAAAACCCAAATTGTGTAAAGGCGTTTGACTGATTGTATTAACAAGTGTTTTGACATAGTCCTTATCGATTTTTTTCATATCTCTTGTATAAGGACTTTCACCCAAAGAGTCGGTATAAGTTTTTCCCATATAGTCAGATTCAAAATTATTTCTGTCAATAGATCTCGCAACAGCTTGTGCTGCCCTCGCAGCATCATCTATACCGACATTTAAACCTTCAATTCTTGGACCTATAAAAACTCCTCTCCCAGCGGCATCTCCTATAAACAAAATGTTCTTGTAATACGGTTTTGTCATCATACATCTCTTTCCATCTGGTACCAACTTTGCACCATATTCTAATTCTACGTAATTAGTAACAAATTTGGTATTATATTCATCGATCAATTTGTTTTTAGTTAAAGTCATCTTTTCTTCTATATCTTCAAGAGACTTGAATTTCCCGTCTGTTATATATTTTTGTCTATTTTTTGGTGAATAATAAATATACTTTAACTCATTCCAAGTGTGTATTAGTTTACTTATTGCAAACGATCTCTTGGTTTGTTCTTCTTTGGGTAAATCCCTAGCTATATTTTTTATTGGAACCTCATCTTTTATGAGTTCCTTTATCATTGGATTATTAAGTAAAGCGTTAATAAGACCATAAGGTTCTACAGGATTTTTTAGCAAAGAATCAAGATGATATACCCCTCCAATTGACAGAGATTCTCTGTTAGTATAAAGAAAACCTCCTCCAATTTGGTTTAACGAAATATCTCCGCTAAAAAGATGGGCTATGCCTTCTTCTGGGCTTATATTAAACCTCTTTTCGATTATTTCTTCTGGTAATTTTATGACTACTTTTACTCCCTGATAAAGCTGTTCCGTGGAAAATTTGTCTCTTGCACCTACCATTGATGCAACTTCTGAATTAACTCCATCTGCAGCTATTATTGCATCAGTCTCAAATTCCTCAAGTTCGTCAGTTTCGACAATCATGGAAGGAGCAGAATTTGAAGAATTTGTTACCTCTTTATCTTTCCATGAAATACCGTTGACGTGGACACCTGATATTATACCGCCGCCCTGTTTTTCCGCCTCTTCGCTAGCCTCTTTTGCAAACCAGGAATTTAATTTGTTTAAAAGAACAGAATAACCAAAATTAGATTTATAATCATGAACAGGAGTAAGATCAATAGAAAAAACCTTATTTTTTGAGGTTGCATTTAATATATATTTAGTTATGCGACGCTCAAAGGGCGTTTCTTTCAGAAAGCTTTCTCCATAGAGATCCTCCACATTATACACTTTACCATATGCAGAATTTTTAGAATACAAAATTCCACCAGATATATTTTTTGATCCTATCTGCTTTCCTGATTCTATCAAGATAGCCTGCTTTCCCAAAGTCGAAATATGTTTAAGTGCAGATAACCCTGCAGAGCCTCCGCCAATAATTATAACATCAAAACTATCCATCTATATAAACCTACCAAAAAATGGTAACAAATGCATCCGTTGTCATTTTTTTGAAGCCTGAACTTCTAGTGGAGAAACTATTCTTTTGATTTCATCGATAAGAACTGGAATAACGTCTTCCATTTTACCTCTGATTAACACATCGCATTCATTTATAATAGGAGCGTTTTCATCAGGATTTATTGCTATAACAAATTCTGATTCTTTCATTCCTTCAAGATGTTGTATTGCACCACTTATTCCAATTGATATGTAAATTTTAGGTGTTATTTTCCTTCCACTTGTGCCTATAACCCTACTAGGGATAATATATGTTGAGTTTATTCTTTCATCGAGGGGAAAAATTTTCTTAGATATTGGTAAGGATATACCGATTTCTGCTTTGAGGAGTTTAGCTAACGATTCAATTAATTTTATATTTTCTTCTGGATTCTCCTTTATTCCTCTTCCGAAACTAATTACTATTTTATGAGAATCAAAATCAATTTTGTCTTTGATTATCGTTCTGTTCAAAATCTTTATCCTAAGATCTTGTTCGTCAAATTTAGGAGTATATTCAACAATTATTCCTCTTCTATTCGCTTCGCGCTTGATTGGAATAAAAGCCCCTGGAATTATACTACAAGCTTGTGGGTGATAATCTTTTTTAATTTCTGAACTTTTATTATCAAGACACAAAATAGTAGTCCATAAAAAACCCGAGAAATCTGGTCTATACATTTCTAAAATCTTCTCATATCTAACTGTTTGACCGTTTGTTTTGTATTGGTGTTTAATATCCAGATCATCAATAGAGAGCTTGTTTACATCTGAGGCTAGACCCGAGTCAAGTTCAGCGAGGACTGTTGCAGATAAGTGTCTACCAATACTATCTGCAGCGAAAAACATGTATCGTGGTTTTTCAAATTCAGAAGCATATTCTGGTGAGATAACTGCAATCATTTTCTTATCAACCACCATCTGTGAAATAACTTTTGTACAAGTCTGGTTCAATAGATATTTCAAGTTAGTATTATCTGCATATATAACCGCATCAGCACCATGATAAATAAATTCATTGCACATTTCTTTTACATTTTCTCCCAGCACCAAGGCTATGACTTTTTCATTAGAATTGTATCTTGTGTTAAAACTATCCATCAAACGTCTAGCTTCTCCTAACATTTCATAATTCACAGGAATCGTCACTCCATCAACTATTTCTATAACAACATACAAGTTACGGTACTTGTTTGTATTAATATAATGACTTGACTTTTGGGTGGAACCGATATTATCCAAACCATGGGTGTTCTTTAAGCCATTATCAACAGTCATATCTATCAACCGTTTAAGAGACATAATGATTTCCGGTCATTAATAATATTTTCTTCGCGACATTTTTAATTTGTTCCTGATTATCTCCATCAATAATATCTGCTTTTCTATTCGATTGACCCTTAGGAATCCTCTCAACTTTATATACAATAGTTGGAGAACCAGATAAACCGACTGTTTTTGGATCCAATCCTAAATCATCGTGATTAAAGATTTTAAGATAAGACTTATAATTGTCCCCCCTAGCTTTAGCTTCCTTTTGATACCTTGTAGAAATCAATCTTGATGATAAAGTATTAAAGGATGGTTTGTAAGAGGGATCGACGGAAATAAACACGGGAAGAGGTGCTTCAATTTCTTCAACAATATTATACATTCCATACAAAGATATAAGACGTTGAAGAATTATTAGTCTTTCCTTTAGATTTATACTATAATTTATTACATTTCCAAAAAACGGATAATTAAGCTTCCACGCTGTTTGAGGTCCAGTTTGACCAGTTTCACCATCTGAGGCGCGATGACCTGAAAAAATTATGTCAATTCCGCGATTATTATCATCATTCATACCCATTTTTTTTATTCCTGCCCTTAATACCTCGGCCGTAGCTAAAGTATCTGCACTAGCGAATATTCTATCAGTATAAAGATGAAGCGAGTCCGCATCACATAACATTTGTGCTTCTTTTAGCGCTATGTCCGACATTGGGGGTCCCATGGTAGCAACTGAGATGTGTGCCCCATAATTAACCTTGGCATAAAAGGCTGCTAACGATGCTATTACACTATGAGCACCTAATTTGCTCTTGGTCTCAGCTCGATTAAGAGTACCGTCCGGATTATAGCTAATACTACCTTCAGAAAAATCTGGTTCAAGTTTTATAATTACCGCAATATTGAGAGTCAAGAGTTTATATCTTATTTTTAAGGTTTAAAATAATTTGTCAAGCTAGATGAGTATATTTAATATTAGCTATTACTAGTTTCGAGTTTATGTAGATTTGATTGTATTTGCACGAAGTCTTAAACACCAAGAAGATGAAAGATATAACTAAAAAGAATATGAAATGAAGAGCTTCTAGCATTAACTAGCGGTTCCTAACAATATTGTGCTAATTATCTTTAATCAAACAATTACCAGCATAAATCTATTTTCAAAAATATATTCTCAAGTATAAAATATTAATGAAGTGAATATATTGGTGATCCTGAATCAATTGGCATTATCTTTTTTATATCTCCATTTGTCAAGGATATCTTTATATATATGGAACTTTTGTCCTAAAAACACGATTTAAATTTCACAATAAATCTGTTTTTTCAGAATTGTTAATTCTTTACACTTAAACCGTCAATCCTATTGAAATCAATATGCTGTCGATACTAAAAAAATTATGTGATTACGAAATTTATTTACTTATTTGGCAGTATTTTTTTTTATGATGCAGATTTTTATTGAGAATTTATTTAAAAAGTATAGCACATAGAGATTCAAAAAATTCTTTTCTTTTCTTATTTTAATTAAGCAATTTATCATAAATAAACCAAATCATATTAACCTATATTTTAAATAGGAAAAAAAGTACTTTAATTTCAGAACAAGTGTAAAAATGTGATCATTTTGTTTTAAAATAGAGAAATTGTCACTATATTAAACAAAAAATTTTGATTATCAGGTCATATTTATTGTTCGCGATCAGAAAATCTTAATTGTATATCTTTATGGGGACATACATGAATTATTTCTTTCGCTAATTTATAACTCCCTTCATTCAGATTTTCCTCTTGTGAAAATTCAAATACCGTTTTTGTATCGGGTAAATATACTTTTTTGATATTTAGATCACCCTCTCCTTCTTCTCCCTTTTTAAAAACATATCTTTCTCCTCTTTTGGTTATTGGATTCCAACTCCTTAGTAATATTCCTTGATTTTCGATGTTTTGATTTGTTTTTTTATCATAGATTTTAGTATTTATGAAAAGATGGAAGAAGATGTCGCTTGAATTATAGAGGTACTTCAATGTATATTTGTTATAATCTAAAGATCTTTCTGCTTCATCATTTTGTTTTAATCCATTTTCCAATTTATTAAAAAACATTCTTTACTAGTGTTATTCTCCTTTAATATATTATTACATACATTTTATTTAGATTTTACTAAAACGTCAAAAAAATTGAAGTCATTACAAGTATGTTAGAAATGAATGACATAGATATGATTTCTTCATCATGAGATGTGCTATATCTTTAAATCACTATTTTATTACTAAAACTGGACAATGAGAATGTGTAATCACCCCAGAAGCAACACTTCCCAATAGTAGCTTTTTGAGACCAGATCTTCCACGCGTTCCCATCACTATCAAATCAATTTTTTCCTTCTCCGAAAAATTAATGATTGCAGGTACTATTGACGAAGCGACAATTACTTGGGACTTAAATTTAATAATTTTTGTTTGATCTACATAACTTGACTCTTGTTTAACTTTTTCAAACCATCCTTCAGCCTTTTTTTTTTCCATTTCAAGTAGTTTATTGATGGAATCATCAGGAACTAACCCAAGAGATGAATAGCTAAATCCAGTTTCTGAAACCACCACATATAGAGCGATTACTTGACTATCGAACTTGATAGATAAAGAGATAGCATATCCCGCTGCTTCAAATGATTTTTCTGACCCATCGATAGCTACTAAGATTCTTGACATTTTTTTCTCCATATAATAGATAAGATATAAAATATAAAATATAAAAAACGTATCGAACATATAAGAGGATCATTTCCATCAGATTTAACACCAAACGATAGGAATATGATAACCCGCATACAAAATGGGTGTATTTAGAATGTCAAAAGAAAGTAAAATATCAACGATTAGTTCGCCAATTGCTGCTTGTGTTTGCTCTGTTTCGGAACTCGTTTATACAATCTTTTTATACATCCAATCAACAAATACGTTACAATTATACCATTAAACCAGTTATACAATGATACTTTTAGCATCATCTCTCTTACCAAGTTCTCAAATCATCTTCCTAATCATATTCTCTGATATGATAGCAGTAACATATTCTCCATACATTCACTTGATAATGGAAAAAATACTTTCTGCAATCATCTCCTACCACCATAATATTTGCTATCTTTCCATTTATCACCGTCAGTTTTCTGCTTCTTTACAGTCTTATTTCTTAGATAGTGATTGTTACTTTTAAATCTGGAATCCTTCTTTACCTTATAATTGCTGGTTGGATGTCTTTAAATGATTGAAAGTGAAAAATCTTATCACTGTCATTAGGAATAATCGCCAATTGTAATATTTACTCTTTTATTCCGCTTTATTGTTATATCATCTACCAGGTCAGGAAGCATTCCCATTATGTACTTCTTTATTAGTTACTTTTAATGATAAAAGTCTCTTTCGTTTGGTCTATCAACTGTTAAATGTATTTAGATAACCCTCTTTTGACAGTGCATATTTTTTTGACATTTTAATACTGTTATTAGGTTTCTAAATGTAGTAACAATACAGTCTATATTAAATTCTATTCTATTGTTTTTATCAGATCTGTTAGTGACCTTTTTGGTTTTGGATGTAAAATCTTCCTAGGATATCCAATACACAAAATAGAGGATGGAACCAGATCTGTATTTATTGCCTCCCTCACCTTCGTCTCATCTATCATGCCTATCCAAACTGAACTTAGTCCCAACGAATGTGCAGCTAATTGAGCATATGATGCTGCTAAGGTTGCATCTTGAAGAGAAAATTTTTTAATAATTTCTACCGGGAATTTCATTTTTACTCTTTCTGGGTTCATACAAAATACTAAAACAACGGGAGAATTGACGTATGGCTGATTATTTGAGGCTTCAACCAATTTTTCCTTAGTGTTTCTGTTCTTCACATAAAAGATTTCAAAGCCCTGGAAACCTCCGGCGGTTGGAGCTGTATCTGCGGCTGCAAATATTATATCCATCTTCCAATCTTCTACTTGTTTGTCTTCAAATTTTCTCTGTGACCTTCTATTTAACATTACATTGTATATGTTGGTTTGCAAAATATCCTCAAAATTAACTTCACTTACTTCCGGTTTTGGAAAAACCTTTCCTGTACTTCCTGATTCATCGTACATCCTTTTTAAAATTTCTTGTGGGTCTGACAATACTTTGTAAATGAATCACTAATAAAAAAATATTATTGAATAAATTGTAATAAGATTTTATTTTATACTTAAATAAAATTTATGATTATCAATTAATCATGAAAATCTTCAGAATTTTTTTTCCATCTTCAAAATTGTTCAATTGTCCCTTTATGTCTTCAGTCTTTAATACATATTCTTTTCTTGGTTGATCATCCATTTCATACCTTAATATCAATTCGCCAACTACAGGACTTTTTTCTTTTATTTTTTCTATCTGGGGTATTAGGTACTCTGCGATTATTTCTAGAAACCGTGATATCAAAGTTTTATCATAATAAATCCTTTCATTGTTTCCATCTTTATCTAAATAATGATCGATTGCTTTTTTACCATATAATTCAATATATTCTAGTTTAAACCCATTTTGGAGGTTCAGAGGATCTATTGTTTTTTCGATATTTTTTATAATATATTTACACAGGTTAAAAATCTGTTTAAAATCCACAGTCTCAAAAAAATCTATTATCATAGGTATAATGTTCTTTTTTTCGTTGTTTACAATATAATCAATAGTTAATAGATCGCTTTTCTTAATCCATGTTTTTAATTCTTCGTTATCAAATGTATCATTAAAACATTTTTCAATTTCGTTACTCATTAAATTAATAGTAATTTCAATGATTTTATCAGTTTTGGAATTTGAATTTTCATTTGCTATTCGTAAAATAATATTTTTATTCTTTTCTAGTTTAATATGTGACAAGAAATAATTATCCAGAAATATCTTTTCTGGTTCTTTATTTGAATTTTCTTTATCATCTTCAATAGTAGAAACCAATTTGAAAGATCTTTTTAGTTTTTTAGATATTGAGACTTTATATCCTATCGGGAAAACCAAGTTATGTGTATTGAAATCTAACAGTTTTTGTTTCTGATAAAAAAAATTACTCGGTGATTCATCCATCGAGAAAGAATATGTTAAAACCTTAGAACCATCTTCATGCCCGTCTCTGTTATCAATAATAATTGAATTTGTGTTTGTTATTTTATAGTAAATCTTTCCATCATCATTTATTAAATTCATTTCAAAACTGTTTTTTAAGTTCACCAAAAATGAATAAGGAAAGGTTACCAATCCTTTTGCTAACCAAGTTTGAATTAATTTAATTGAGTTTCTATAATAGTCATTTGTTTTTATTTTGATATTTTCTTGATAGTTCTTTAGATTTCTGGAATATTCCTTTTCCATTACTTGAAATGAATTCATCAGATAATCTTTTGTGTCGAAAAAAATTTTACCTTCATTAGATTTCTCATTTAATGTTTGTAAGACTTTCAAATGATGCGTGGAATAGAAATTATAAATAGATGATTCCATGGCCTTAGTAAAATCTGTAAATCTATTGTGTAAATCCTTCTGAAAGTTATATGTTTCTTCAATATGCTGATCTAATTTTATAATTTTATCATGAATAACAAATATGTTATTAGAGATGGATATATAATCATTTAAAATGTTAATAAAATTTCTGTTTTCTTCAAATTCAGAATAATCACCATACAAATATCTACCCGTTGAGGATTCGGTCAAATCTGCATTAATGTTATTAATATTAGTTTCTAGAATATTAGTATTTCCTTCTTTTTCAGAAAGGTTTTCTTGATCAATATTCATGTTGTGTATTAGTTATATGAGGTTTAAATTGCTTATTAGTAAATTTATTTCAACAAAGAATTAATGCAAATTAATACTTTTATATTAATTAATTTCTTTTTTAATAGGTGTCATTAGGTTTACCCTTTTTTGCAAATCGATTTATTGAATTTTATGAGTATTAGATTGTGTTCCTACAATAAATTCAAATTGAGATATATTGATTTTTAATCCAAGGGCTCGTAGCGCAGACTTTCATAGGCGCAAAATGGATAGCGCGGACGCCTCCTAAGCGTCAGGTCGAGGGTTCAAATCCCTCCGGGCCCGAGTCATAAATGAATCAGTTTAATAATTCTTGTATAAGACCATAAATTGAACTTGAACATATGATGGTCATTACATAATAAAGCAAGATTACAGAAGTAGATCCTATTCCAAATACCATAAACTTGCAAGCTATGAGAGAGAATAGAAACAAACTACTTTAACTCGTCTTTTCGTCTTGCTTTAGCAAAATGATCATAACCTTCTATCATCAAGTTAAACAATCAAACTCTGAAACTTCTAAACCCAATTCCCTTTGTAACTCTTCTCTATCATATTCAAATTTGTCTATGGCTATCCAATATCCTACCCATGCTTTATGTAAAGCACCCCAAGTCTGGTTTTCATAATATCCTGATGAAGGGATATTGTAATATCTGTATCCCTACTTGAAGTCTTTATACGAATCCCACTTTTTTTAGCTTTAAGAATTTGTCGAAACTGTAACGATATTTATGAAATCTCATCCATTAATCTATGTTCAGGAAATTATTTAAAACAATTCATTTGTTTCAACAAATCATGTTTCTATTGATTTAATTTTTTATCATCATGTAATTTGCTATATCTGAAAATAATCATTTCAAAAAAATTTTTCTAAAAGAAATTTTTGTTGTTAGTTCCTCATGGGATTTTTTATTTTTATATTTTTCCCAACAAATAATATTATGAAAAATGTGTTCTCAATTAGGTTCCTATGAAAAAAACGCGAAAACAATAGAATGTCTATTTATAATATCATTTTTCAAGATATGAGGCGTGATCAACCATATTCTCAATTAAAATGCTTTTCTAAATTTTGTATTCAGTGGCTTTTTTAAAATTATGAAGGTATGAATATTCACCTTAATAATATTTGTAAGAAATGATTCAAATAATAATTCACTATTGCTGGAGTCAAAAACACTAGCTAATTTCTTTTAAACTATAATTGAAAAATTTTATTAGGTAGATCTATAACTTTACTGACATAGTAAGATTAAATAAATTAAAACTGAAGTGAGCGCAAATCCGAAATCTGAAATATGTCGTTTTGATTTGATTCCTGAGATATTATGATCTAATCTATTTCCAGACTGATAATTACAAAAATTTCTTTACGATATAATCAGTTTTTTTATTTGTAATGAAAAAATATTTGATGGTAAATCATTTTTTTGAGAGCTCTATCAAACCTTAAAAGAAACATGAAACTATTACAAATATCTACTATAATGTGATTTAGTTATCGATTACAGTCAAATATAACTAGGTTACCTCCAAGTCCGATTGTATCGCTCTTCAAATAAAAGTTATTTAATAGGAAAGATGTCTATTACTCTAGCGATATTGCTAGTCTCACGTCTTGCTGCCAACCCAATAGTGACGAAGAAAGCGAAACATTATTTTCCCACCTATCCTCTGTTCAGCATGCTTTACATGAAGACCAGACTATTGATAAATTGCAATGCCTAGCAGAATTGTGATTAGTCTCATTCCCACTAATAGACTAAAATTTTTTTTATTTTCAAGACATTTAGATTAATTAATATTCTTATAGTCTTATTATATGGCAGATTGTGCAGATTTTTATCTCTCTCAAATTAATGATGAATCTAGTGATAAAGATTGATAGAACTAGAAAATAATAAATATTTATTCAGGACAAAGCCAACCGATAACATTTAATATATTTTCACTTTTAATTGATATTTTAATTGGTCCCAATGGTGATTCTTCCTCGTTATCAACTAAGACTATTATCCCTTTGGTGGCTGCCTGTTTATTAATATAAAACCAAGTCACGTTTTCTTGTAGATGAGATAATAATAGTCTTCGAAGTACAGATATAACCGATCTATTTCTAACTTGTTCATATATGGAATTTAGAACTTTATAGTTATTGGATTTTCCTATTACCAAATTGTTTCCATATTTCCTATACTCAATGCCAACTTCACCAATTATTAAATTAATGACATCCAATACCTTAGAAGGATCTTCTGATGCATTTATTGAAGATGAAACCTGTATTTCTAATTTGAGATCAGATGGAAATTTGCTTATCTTTTCAGATGATGACATTTTTAACATCTAATTGATAGTAACCAATTTCGTGATATTTGTTTTGCTTGTTCTTTTAATTGATGTAAGGAAATTTCATTATTTGAGATAATTTCATCTGCAAACGCTATTGCTTCACTCACTCCAACAGATAGCTCCCTTTTGTCTCTTAGTAAACATTCTTTTAGAGTAGAGGGAGCATCACTTCTAGAACGATCTTTTAAGTGTCTAAATCTCGTGTCAATAGACCCATGAATTGATAAGATCTTCACTACACCTATTGTCTTTAACAAATCTATTTCATGAATGCTTCTTATACCATCTATTACAAATTTACAATGCAATTCATCATTGTATTTTTCGGATATCTGACTAATAATTAAAGTAGCAATAGCTCCCGGACCTAAATCCTTTCTTAATTTTAGCATAAGGTAGCCCAAATTTTCATCGGTAGGTTCCAATTTTCTTTTTTTTGCTTCCATTCTAACACAATCACCCATATTTAGGAGAGTAAAACCTTCTTCCTCCAATGCTTTTGCTACTGTAGTTTTGCCAGCTCCTGGCATTCCAGTTAAGCAAATGATAAATTTCGTTTTAATTTGATAGTCACCACAATTGATTAGAATAAAACCAGATCTGTTATCAACCTTATGCTATAAATGGAAAAAAGTTTTTCGAAAATCAATCGTCCAAATCATTTGTAGACGTATTAAATACGGATAACATCGAGTTCTGGATAAGAAGATTAAAGAAGAGATAGACATTCTAGAATCCTATTTATTTTTATGAAATCAGTTATGTCATATTTGGTTATGCCGTGTTAGATATAAATGGTGTGGATATTCAATTAGTCCTTAAATAATATTGATTCCAAAAATTTTTGGTAAAAATTCACTACTAAATGTCATGAGATAGTAGTATTCTAATTTAATGCCTGATAGTGATACAAGAAAACTGAAAACATAGAATGACTGAATTTATATTATTCACCATTTGATTAACTAGAAATAAAAGAAAAATACAAATACGCAAACCTTTAATGTGTTTACATCATGCCAATAACCGATGCCATAAAAAAGCAAATAGCCCAACAAAGGAGATTATTTTATAAAATATGTTTTAAATGCGGTGGTAGAAATCCTATTTCATCCGGCAGATGTCGAAAATGCCACAGCCAACATATGAGATTAAAGAATAGAAATGTAGGTGCTAAAAAATAAGATTTCCTAGTGACATTACTATTGAATACTAGATCGAATTATTAAACTATAGTTATACAGTTCGAATGTAAATAGTAAAAAAGAAAAAACTACCAGTAATTCGCTTTTATTTTTTCTATTGCTCTTTCGTGTTCGGGACCTTTTTTTCTTGCGAACTTTTCCATAGATGACAAGGGAATACCTCCTAATGTTTTAGCTAATCCCGAGAAGAAGGTGTTTTTAATTGGATTCTCACGCCCTACCTTTGACATGAACTTTTGAATTCCATGACTGAAATTATGTTGCCATGTTTTATACATAACCCCGAGTTTACCTGCATCCATTGTATTTCCAATATCAAAAAAATCTGATTTTTCAAGTAACCCAATAGGAACAAAAGTTAATGGTGTAACAGTAAACTTTGAGTCGGGCTGCTCTTGCTCTAGTTCGTGAATTAATCGAATGGTCTCCCAACTGTCATCAATAGTTTCATTATTATCTAGTCCCATTATGAGGGTAAAAGCAGGAACCCAATAATGCTCATTCAGAGTTTTTACCCCTTCTTTAACTACCCAATGCCATTCTGATGGTTTGAAAGGAGCTAATTTTCTATCGGCATATTTTCCAATTAACCTAATACTGCCAGTTTCGAATCCACATTGGATTCCGATGAAGTTATCTGGCCCAGACTTTATTATTCTTGAAATATTTGGGATCAGTCTCTCATCTGCAATCGCACCTGCCAAAGTTCCATGAGTCGGATTCGTGTGTTCAATTCCTGTATCCATAATTCCTTTGAATAATTCCTCTATAGCTTCTCTATTTGGTTGCATGTTCTTTGTGGTTCTTGGATTTAATCCATAGACGAAAATATCATCGCTTTGTATCCAAGCATTCTTCAAACCTCCATATTTCATATTAATTTCGATTTCTTGTTGTACTTTTTCTACAGGATAATATCGAAGAGGACGTAAAGTAACATCACAAAATTTGCATCCCCTACCACAGCCTCTCATCACTTCAATCATCCCATGCATACTAGGATGAACAATGTTAGGAATTTCATCAACAGAAGGTTCATCAGAATAATGAATAAATCTACCATGATATTTCCTATCATTTTTTGAAAATTCTTTTATTTCAACCTTAAACTTGTTCTTTTTAAATGGGTTTGCTGTTTCTAGGTCTCCATTTATCAAAGCATCAAAAAAACTGCCACCTGCCCCATCTATTTCAGGGCCAATACCACCCAAATCGCCCTCTACTATTCCATATATACCATATTCTTCGATCTTCGCTGGATCATAATTATATTGCCAGGTTCCAGAAGCACCGACAACCACCTTGGCTTTACTTCCATTCTTAGCCTTGGCAGAATTTATTTTCATATGTAACTCTCTATTATAAAATTCGTCATAAGACATTGTTTTTCTGCCATATGTAAACGTCATCGTTACAGGTCCCATTCCAAGAGGATCCATTTCATAAGTCCCTACTACTTCTGTTTCTGGTCCAATAAATTTATCAATATGATCTGGATGTGCAACTACTACATCTTCAGGTTTGTATCCATCTCGAAGAAGAGAGGCTTCAACTTTACGTAACCCATAAGGAGCATAGTTTGCGATTCCATCATTATGTCCTATTGGATTACAGATGAAATCAAATAACACTCTTGGAGTCACCTGATTTTTAAGAATATAATACCAGAAAGAATCCTTCGTTCTACTATTATCTATAGCTGGGGCACAACCAAAAAATGATGCTAAAGAGATTCCTCTATAAGGGGACATTAGCGTACGGTCCGCAGATAAAACTACTTTCGGATATTTCATTCTAAATCTTGATCCTAATTATAAAAGGTGAAAATTGGGTAGATTTTAACTTTTCCCAACGTTCCCGGTGATTTCTTAATGGAATTTTTATTTTGAGCAATTAATATTGTAAAAAGTGGAAGTAGGTATTAAATATGATTCTAATAAGTCTAGTTTATGGAAAATAAAGTTAATTGTAATATTTGCAATAAATTAATTATAGAAAACAATTTAGAACAACATGTTTCTTCTAAGCAACACATTAATAATAAAAATACCCTAATAAAAGAACTAGATTTTAACAAAGATAATCAAGATTTTCTAGAATCAGTAGTATCCAAATGGCAAAATTAAGTATCTAAATTTATACAAGCGATAACAATAAACTACAAGCGACAACTATCAATGCTACTGAGAAAATTTTTCTCAGCAGGTTCTCTTTGAAGGAATGAAGGTACTTTGACCCCAACTGTGCTCCCAAAAAAGATCCGGATGCCAATGCAATGCCCAAAAAATATTCGGGGTGCTCCAAGATAATATGAGTTCCCAGTCCGGTAGCCGAGCTTAACAATAATGTAAATTGAGAAGTAGGACTAGCATTTATCATTTTCATCTCAAAAATAATTACCAAAATTGGTACAAAAATTATACCACCTCCTACACCAAAAAAACTTGAAATAATGCCAGCCGTAAATGTTCCGATTACGAATAGTGGGTAAAACATGTATTTAGGAATATGAAAATTAGCAGTATAGATCATTCTATCTTTAAATAATATATATATTCCAACCGTTATCAGTAGAACTGCAAAATAAATCTTGAATGAATCTAATGACGCATCTTTTGATAAGAAGCTGCCAACTATTGATCCAGGGATGGCCGGTAGAGCTAATTTCAATCCCAAAGAATAGTTAATATATTTTTTTTTAATGTAGGTTATGGTTGATGATAAACTGGTTGCTGTCACCGCTAAAAGACTGGAACTAGCAATAACATAAGGAGGAAATCCTAGAAACGCAAGAGCAGGAGTCATAATAATACCTCCTCCTACACCTATTAGCGCTCCTAAAAGACCAGCCCCAAATCCAATGGTAATTAATAGAATAAAAATAAACTCGAACAAATTCATACACTAATCCATAATATTTTTCAGTCTGGAAAGCACTGGTAATAAAATATTCATCAATTCCAAATTATTAAAATCATGTATGTTATTTAATTTTGTTGAAGGAAAAAATATAGCTTTCATTAACTAAACTCATGAGATCGCTTAATGGTTAATATCATTTAGAATATTGTTAGATGATCGGATTATTATAAAATATAAGTATATTATAATTTAGGATAATACTAGTCAGCAATGAGAATTATATTAATTGGATTTGGAGTTATAGGTCAAAGTTTTACAAAACTCCTTCTTTCTAAATCAGTCGATTTATACAATCTATATGGAATGAAACCTAGGATAGTTGCTTGCGTGGACAGTAAAGGATCCGCAGTAGACCAATCTGGTCTCGACCTTCAGAGATTGTTAGAAGTTAAGAAAAATACTGGTACTGTAGGAGGATTTGATAACAACTTAAAGGTCATCGATCCTTTGCAAATTATAGAATCTGTTGATGCAGAAGTAGTATTAGAATTGACTCCTACAAATTTAAAGAATGGTGAACCAGGCTTATCTCACATAATATCGGCAATGAAATGTGGAAAAAATGTAATAACAGTAAATAAAGGTCCATTATCTGTGGCTTTCCCTTCTTTAATAGAATTGGCTAATTTTAATGGAATATTGTTCAGATTTAGCGGAACTGTCGGAGGAGGAACACCAATACTAGAATTTGCAAAAAGGTGTCTAAAAGGAGATAGAATTGTATCTTTCAAGGGCATATTAAATGGAACAACAAATTATATTTTAACCAAAATGGAAGATAAGTTGACATTTACTGAAGCCTTAAATGATGCACAAATAAAAGGATATGCAGAAACTGTGCCCTCGTTAGATGTCGATGGTTTTGATGCTGCTGCAAAATTGGTAATTATGTCGAATTGGTTGATGGATATGAAAGTAACCTTAAATGATGTAGAGAGAACCGGTATTACTAAAGTGCAAACAGATGAAGTAATAGAAGCAGAAAAAAGGGGGAATTCGATAAAATTGATAGCTAGTTGCGAGAAAAAAAGATTATCCGTAAAACCATTGGAAGTATCAAAATTAGATCCCATCTGTGTAAGTGGAACATTAAATGCTGTTACGTTTACACTAGAATATGCTGGCGATCAAACGATAATTGGGAGAGGGGCTGGAGGAATAGAGACCGCCAGTGCAGTATTAAGAGACATTATAGATATAAGAGATAATATAATAAATGTATAAAACTTAAAATTAAATACCTTAAATGTAGACAAAATTGTTTCTTGGTGTCAATGTCAAAAGGATTATTAGCCAGAATTAGACTTCTTAAATAAATGTACAGCGAAGAAATGGAAGTTCAAGCTAAGAGAAAAGCACTGGCAGTTTTACTTGATGAAATTAACAAAATAATAAATTCTGCTAGCGAGTTATCGAATTTGACTGTATCATTAATTAACGAAGAAAATGATGATATCAAGACAAGTTTAGAGAGAATTAGAGCTACAGAGGATGAAGTAGAAAATATAAGAAGAAAAATTATCCGAGAAGTAGCTGAAATTGGTAGATTGATGGGATACAGAGAAGACGTCCTTAGATCAGCCTACATAATAGATGATATCGTGGACTATATTAGTGGAATTGCTTTTAGATTGTCTAATATGAACATCTCTCTTCTTAAAAAATCAAACTATGATAAAGATATTAAAACATTAATAGATAAAGTAGTCGAGTCTATTTTTAAACTGAATGAAATGGCGCGTGCATTGAGCATCAATCCTGTAAATACTATTGAATTAGCTCAAGTACAAAAATTAGAGAGAGAAGTAAATGCAAAATATAGAAATATGATCATAAAAGCATTTAAGGAAACAGAACATACAGAAGAATTATTACTTTTGAAAGACACCGTAGAGGGAATAGAAGGAATGGCTGATAAATGTCAGGAAGCCTCTGATTCCTTTACAATACTAGCATTAAGCCTATAAAGTAATGAAAGATAAAAAAATTATAGGCGAATTAATCGAAAACAGAGTTATAGTTTGGAACATTTTAGAATCAAGGGATCTGTTTGGTAATGGGTATTTTGGAAAACCTCTGGGAGTTCCCAAACCAAAAGGAATTAATTTTGACTCTCCATTGATACTTGATTTAGTAGAAAGTTACTATCTGATCCAGAAAGGAAAACTTAAAGTTATTTCAAGAGACAAGTTATTATCTTTACGCGATATGAAGGAAATTTGTAGAAAACAATATGATAAATTCGATTTAAAATATACAGTATTTCAGAATTTGAGGGACAGAGGATATGTGGTATCACCTGGAATAAAATTTGGATGTGATTTTGCAGTATATGAACATGGTCCGGGAATAGACCATGCACCATTTTTAGTGCAGGTATTAAATGCCGACGAGTTAATTACGGCTACAAATATTATTTTATCAGGAAGACTTGCTACTACAGTTAAAAAACAATTCATAATTGCAATTCCTAAAATGAAGGATAAGAGTGTACAGTTTATAGCGTTTGATTGGTGGAGGGCCTAGAATATCACTATAATGAAATCAGTATAATAACATCCCCAATGTTGGTTTATTCTATAAAAAAATTTTCTTCCAATAAAATTTAATAAAATTCTGACCATTTTTTTGAAATAATTTTCACCAAGGAAAGAGATTGGAATTCTGTCATTTGCCAAATAAAGAATAACTAATCTAATTGATAAATAACAATTGTTATTTGGTTATGTTATTTTAACTGTATTATTATTCAAGTTTAAACCAGCCGTTTACGGTTGTATCATTATTGTGCAAGTAATAATAAATTGATATAGCGTGGAACCTAACTAGATTCATCCACGGAAATTTTTTTTCTAAAATACTAGGTTGTGTACTAATAATCGCTGATTGTTTTTTTATAAATATTATTAATGATAAAAATTCATAACACAATTAAAAAGAGGAAAATATCAGAGTAATAAGATTGTATAGAGTGTAATTTTCACTGAAGAAACCTTATCGTATTAATCACAAAGATAAAATAAGTCAAATTTTGCATAATACTAAATACATGGACAGGATAAAGAGATTATCTAATGAACTTTTAGAGAGATATCATGACAAATTTACTATTAACTTTGATGAAAATAAAAAAAGTATTTCTGATTTAGCTACAATTCCATCCAAGCTTTTGAGGAACAAGATAGCTGGATACATTACGTCAAAATTAAAAAGGGATGCGGATCAGGAAAAGACTGAATATGCTGAAGATCAAACAGAAGGGAACTAAATCAAAGCTTGATCACCTTGAATCTTATGGGAGGGTTGATATATGCTATTGGTCAGAATAAATTAACTATAGATAAATCGCAATCATCTATAAAGGAGATTTTAGACATTTTAAAAATCAAATCAAAAGATAAAAAAATCGTTGATAATAATATCATGATATCTATTAATGGTATAGATTCTAATGTGTTGGGTGGTCGGAATGCCTCAGTTACTGAGCAAGATAAAATTGTGGCAGTAACAATTGTACATGGGGGTTAAAAATAGCCTTCACACGGATTTGATCTTAAAAAAAATTAATGAGAAATATATTTATTGTCATACTTCTTTTGTAAAAAAAAATAGCGATTATCTAAAAATAATAGAACGATTAAAAGAAGAATGTCCTAAATCAAATATCCAAATCATTAACACAAAATTGATTTATAATTTCGAACACATATCTGAGGTTTTAAAAATCTCTCTTTCTGCCAAAGAGAGAGACATTTTGGTTGCTAGAAAAATTGAGATGGATTTTTTAATGCGGATTATTGGAACCAGTCAAATTTCTTATGCAATAAAAATTGGAGGAATAAAATATGATCAATACAATACACTTGTTGCTTTAAGTGATGATAAATTGGAAGCAAAAAAAATAAGAGAAAAATTATATTTATGGTTTGGTCATTCATTTGATAAATTATTGTTAGACAGCAAAGAACAGGCAATAAAATTAAATTATTTTAAAAAAGAATTTCAGAATCATCTTCTTAATGAAAGAATAATAATAGATGTCTTAAGAGAAAAAGCTATTTTGGTCACTTTATAATAATTGCAATATTTATTTTTGGATGAATAAATTCAACACTGCTCTTTCGGATCCTCCATTATTTTATCAATAATAATTGAAGGATTTTTAGAAATAGCTTTATTAAAAGTATACTGATATGCAAAACCCCCAAATGGAGATTTTAATTTTTCTGTATGAATGATTTTATTTTCATCAGTTATTACAAAATCAAAACTAGAATGCCTTAACAGATCTCCATTAGTAGGATCTTGCAGATTCATTACGAAGTTAATTGGAGTCAGAGGAGTGATTATTGGAGGATTCCAAGAAATTTGAAACAAATATTTTTCATTACTAGTCAAAATGTCCAAAGGAAATTTTGGCTTTTCCATAGCAAAAATTTTGAATGGCGTGAGTGTTTGATTATTATCATTATTAATAATGTCCTTTAAGTATATTTGCCTTGATAATTGATCTAATTGGTCTTTATTGAGAACCATATGAACAATACGTGAATTTGGATCAGTGAAATCATCCACAACCATCGACCTTGTTGGAAGATTCTTATCGAAAATTAAACCGTTATAACTATTAGTTCTTGAAAGATCTAATTTTTTGGGTATTACGAATTCTAGATGTAAGAAAGGGATTTGTTGAATGTATATTGGGTCCCAATTAAACGGCATAAAAAATGATAATGTTTTATTTTCTACATGATAATCAATATTTTTTATAGAATCATAATAACTCTTTATTATTAATTTTTCCTTTTCTCTATCGTAGTTTATTACATCGAAAAAATAATTCTTTCCAATGCTTATGAATAAGTCCATTTTTATGTCGTTATCGAGTTGTAATCCTTTACTAGTTTTTTTCAAAGTAACACTAATGTGAAATAAACCGCCGTCTGAAAGAACTTTACTTCTTATTTTAAAAATATCACCTGGTTTTATATCTAGGAGACAACTTCCAGGATTTAATATGTCCCCAGTTGGTGTATTTATAATAGGTTGTAGAAGTTCTTTTTCTGGTACGAGGTCAGAGACAAATAACCCATTACTTGAATTAATACACAAGTTCAAAAGAGATTCTGGGCCAGAATAAATCTTGATATCGTAATCAATATTGGAGATAGTTTGATTAATTAGTTTATCGAAAATTCTAAGTAAAAACTTAGTATTTGAAAAATCCACAGGATCTTCAATAAATGCCGGAGTTAATGTTGTCTCAACAACTATACTTTTACCAGAAATGTCAACAGGAACAGAGCTGTCAGTACTTAGGCCATGTCCATAAATAGATATCAAAGAGTTTTGTAAAAGTAAAACCGTAAAAGTGGAGATACAGAAAATTATAAAAAAATTTTTATTTTTCACCTGATATTTTTAGGTTAATAAAAGATATTAATAACTTTCTAAAATTTTATTTCTTTCTACAATTTAGAGTCTATCCCAAAAATATCTTCCTCTAAACAATATGGTATTAGTTAGTTACACAATACCAACATAGTTCTCTTTTTTCTTTTCATACTTTAAATAATTTCCTTAATCTATTATGTCATGAATTTTTTTTTTCTGAAACCCATCCTGTTGCTGGATTTTGCTTACCAATTATCTTTTCCTCTCTTCTATGTCTTATGTGTAGTATGTATCCTTACTTAATGATTTCTTGTTCTGCTTCTTAGGAATGATATGCTTTATCAGCACATAAATTCTGCTTTTTCTTTTGTGTATTCTTGTCTTTAGATTTTATCTTTGGTGGTGGTTGTCTTTAATAACCACACTATCAACTTTATCTATTACAACAGTAAAATCATGAGTACTGGCAGATGCTATAACAGCTGACAGCTGAATTCCTTTTTTATCCGTTAAAATATGTTTTTGTTCCTAATTGGTGTCTATCACTACTATTTTGACATGTCTTCGTCTTCCCAAAGAATATTTTATAGATATACTGGCAAGTGACTGCCATTTCCATTTAACTCCTCTCTAGTCATCGTATATTTTTAGTAATCTTGTCCATAATTTGACAAATATACCTAATTGTAGATACTCTTGAAATCTTCTATCCCATGTAGAACCTGAACCATGTTTTCTTGGTAACATTTTCCACTGACATCAAGTTCTCAAGACAAACATTATTCAATATAGTACCTTTCTATAGGGAACAATGTAACGACTGATTTTGTTCTCTGGCTTTTCATCTGGTATAATATTTTTAATTCCATTCCACAGATATTCTAGATTACGTACAATTGTTCTAACCTAGCATTTTGTCTTATTGTTGTTATTCAATTATTGCTATTATGATAATGAAACCAAAGTATCTATATTGCGATCTATTTTTGGGATAACTCGAGTTTAAAACTTTAAGAATATAACGGGGAGAATAGAGAGGAATAGTGATAATGAAAAGCTTGTTTATTATTTTAGTAATTCTATGTTTTTGTTATTTTAATTTGCAATCTATTTTTGCTCATGAAGAAATTAAATTGGGAAATATTACTGTGGGAGCAGGATGGACGAAGGAACCTCCGCTATTAAACACGTTGAATCAAATTGTAATATCAATTTCTGAGAACGATAATCCGGTGAGAAATGCTTTGAAGGACATGACGGTATCTATTCAATATGGAGGAATTTCAAAGCAAGTGAGTTTCGTTCCTTCTGAAGAATCCCCAGGAATTTACACGGCAGAAATAATCCCTTCAAAAACCGGTACCTATTATATCCATATGGACGGTCAATTAAAAGATCAAAAAATTAAAACAGAATTACAAATTGAGGATGTGGAGGATACAAAACAAATTTCTTTTCCTCCAGCTATCCAAGATACTTCTGAATCTACAGAAATCATTGGCAAGCAAATCAAACCAATAATAAGTGATGTGATTAATCAAATAGATAATTCAAAGAAGGAATTAAATTTTACAAATTCATTGTTGCAGGAAGCTTTGAATAAATACGAATCAATTCAGCAAAACATGGATAAAATTAATTTCATTAGCTATATAGCAGTTGGTTTAGGAACAGTTGGAATTTTGCTGTTTATTTTAAGGAAGAAATAATTTATACCGTATAGTTAATATCATTTTTCTTTGTTGTTTAATATATTCATAAATTCATACATTTTCTCATATGAATCTTTGATATCATGATATTTTCGGAGAGAAGATTTAATATTTATTAGATTTTCTAATAATTTCAATTCATTTTTGTCATTGATTAATTCGTTATATTTTTGGTTCATTTTGAAATAATTCAATAATTCTTTTTTAAAGAAATGGTTATCAAAAAAAAGTGAATTAATTAAGTCAGGTTCATCATTCAAAATACTCTCAGAAAGAATACACTGAATTTTAAAGGTAGTTCCTCCAAAAGTCAATAAATCATAATAATTCTTCTCGTGTAAAATATCAGCAAATAAAATATTTACATAATGAGTAAGCCCCAATACAACTGCCATCATCTGATCATGCAGATTTACATTTTTAACCTCCAAAATATTTGATTTAGGAAACATAGTCTTAACTACTTTAATTTCATTTTCCCGATTTCTTATCGGAATAAATAAAACCTTTAAATCCTTTTCTCTAGATGCTCCGGGACCAAACATTGGATGTATACAAATGGGAACAATAAAATCTGAAATACTTCTTAACTCTATAAAGGATTTATTTTTTATAGATGAAATCTCGACAAGTTTAGACGAAGGTTTCATTAATTTAGAACATGTTTTTATCATTTTGGGGATGACTCTCAAAGGAACGCAAAGAATCACAACATCAGAAGTTTCAACACATTGTTGAAGATTATTTTCAATTATAATGTTTGGAAAACATCGTAACGAATTAGTTCTTATATCATATGCTTTTAGTATTACATCTTTTCTATGAAGAAAATATTTTATGAACCAAGATCCCATCTTTCCACTAGCGCCAATTATTGATATCTCTGTGTTCATTAAATGTTAACCCTGAGTAAGAATTCTTTCCATTATATCTAATCCCTGATTTAATACAGTTTCTGGTTGACATGCGGATATTCGTATAAAGTGCTTATAAAAGCTACCAAATCCACTTCCGGGAGCAATAGCAACTCCGTTTTCTAATAATTTTTCTACCAAAGCCATATCTGATTTATAGACATCTGAGAGAATTTTGGGATATACGTACATTGCACCATCAGGATAAACAAATTCTGTTCTCATTTTTCTTATTCGTTTGGTGATCAAATCTATACGGGATTTAACTAAATCCACATTATCATGGATACTACTTTCTAAAGCCATCAATGCGCAATATTGCATTGGTTCTGCCACCGAAGTAATGGAAGTTGCCTGTACTGAACTCATCTTTCTAATTATTTCTTTATCAGATATCGCATATCCCACCCTGAATCCAGTCATACCAAAAGTTTTGGAAAAAGATGAGATCGTTATTTTTTTGCTACATTCATACTCTAACAGACTAGTAAAATCTACGAATGAATAAGCCGAATATACTTCATCACTAAGTAAAAATAAGTTATAATCTTTTGAAATAGATACAATCTTGTCAAGAATGTTTTTGGGAAGTATTTTTCCTGTGGGATTGTTCGGATAATTTAATATTATCATTTTTGTGTTAGCATTGACTAGATTTTCAAGTTTTGAAACATTTGGAATCCATTTATCTTCTAATGATGTTTTTAATGATCTAATTTTTACCCCAATAAAGTCTGCACATTCTTTATACGCAGGCCAAGATGGTTCAATATTTATCAATTCGTCGCCTGGTTTTAAAAGAGAAGTAATAGCGCAAAATACTGCAAATCTACCCCCAGGAGTAACCAATACTTGTTCAGAATTGGTACCATATCCTGTTCTTTCTGCTATTGCATTTCGAAGTCTTGGTATTCCAGAAATTTCTGTATAATGATATTTTTTATCATCATATATTTTTAATAGTTCGTTTCTCACAGATAATGGAGGAGCATAATCAGGTTCGCCTACTTCCAAATGAAAAATATTCTGACCAAGTTTTTCCATTTCCTTAGCTTTCATGAAAACGGCCATATGTGGAGATATTTTGTGACTATCAGATTTTAGATTTTGAACTTTCACTGACTCTAATAATAGAATATTTAATAATTTACCCGAAAATTCTAAATCCATCCCAAGTTCTTTAGCAAGTTTAATTATTGATTCCTTTATATCATTCTCTACTTGTTCATCTTCCACATCAATAGAGAGCTCTTGTTTTATATTGCCAATTCTTTTGGCAATCTCCATTCTATTATGAACTGATCTAATTATTTCGATAGTAACTTCCTTAATTTGATTGCGCAAACCAATTAGTTCTGAATTACCCATTTAAACACCTCGTAATACGTTTGGAATAAATCCACATTTAATAGCATGATCTCCCAATGTAAGTGATACTATACCCTCAACAACAGGAGGAGCTCTCGGAACAACACAAGGATCGTGTCTTCCCGGTACCTGCAAATCCACAAGAGTTTTTGTAGCAAAATCAAATGTTTTCTGTGTCTTTGCTATAGAAGCTGCAGGCTTAAATCCTATCCTCATAATTAATGGCATTCCAGTAGATAAACCTCCCAAAATACCTCCCGAATTGTTAGTTAGGGTGATTATTTTACCTTTCTCGCTAACGAATAAATCATTATTTTCTGACCCTAATTTTCTAGTTGCTCCGAAACCTGAGCCAAATTCGACTGCCTTAACAGCAGGTATACTAAATAACGCTTTACTTAAATCAGATTCTAACGAAGAAAAGACCGGTTCTCCCAGACCTACAGGGATGCCCGTGCTAACGCATTCTATAATACCGCCAATTGAATTTCCTGATTGTCTTGAAGTAAGAATAGCTTGTCTCATGTTTTCGGCTGTTTTCAGATCTGGGCAACGAACTTCATTTGTGTATCTATTTTTTTTAGCTAATTCAAAGGAAATGTCAGGGGATCTTATACCACCTATTTCAATGGTATAAGCTATGGTTTCTATTCCTAAAGTTTCTTTTAACAATTTTTTAGCTATCGCCCCCGCCATAACATAACTAGCGGTAAGTCTTCCAGAAAATCTTCCACTCCCCCTATAGTCACCATACCCACCGTATTTTACCATAGCAGGAAAATCCGAATGACCTGGTCTTGGTGTATTTTTTATTATATCATAAGGACGAGAATCTGAATCCTTATTCCAAATAATCATACAGACAGGAGCACCGGTAGTATATCCATTAAAAGTTCCTGAAAGAATCTCGACTTTGTCATCTTCTTTTCTCTGAGTTGTGATTGCTGATTGTCCAGGTTTTCTCAGTTCAAGATCCGGCTGGATATCAGATTCAGATAATATTAGTCCTGCAGGACATCCATCAAGTATCGCTCCCACACATTTTCCATGACTCTCACCAAAACTAGTAACAACAAGTCTTTCTCCTAGACTATTTCCCACCATGATATCAAATCATAAATTATTAAACACCTTATATATTACTAAACACCTTATATATTGACTTTTAATAGATTGAAATCCAGATTTGATCGTGACTGGATAATTATGAATAATCAATCAATGATATTCACATTGGCTCCTAGCTTTTTTAACTCGCTAATAAAATCAGGATATGACACATCAACAGATTCAGCGTCCGTTACGATAGATTTTTCGGTAAGAAAGGAGGCGATGGTAAACGCCATGAATAACCTATGATCATTATGAGAATCGAGTTTTGCATTTTTTATTTTTTTTGTGGGTTGAATTGTTATTTCAGTCTGTTTTTCAGAAACATTTACTCCCAACTTTCTTAATTCAGAAACAATGTTAGATACTCTATCTGTCTCTTTTAATCTAGCGTGAGATATACCATATATCCTCATACGTGATTTTGCTTTTAGAGAAAGGATAGAAACAACCGGCAAGAGATCTGGTGTGTTTGTTAAGTCACATTCGATTCCATCCAATTCATTTGAACCACATACCACTAAGTTTCCCTTTTCTTTATCTACTATTATATTTCCACCCATTTTATAAACTACATCAATAATTTTTTCATCACCCTGAGTCATTCCAAAATTTAAACCCTGAATGATAATTTTTTTTCCACACAATATACCTGCCGCGATTAGAAGAGATGCTGAAGAAAAATCTCCAGGTACTGTAAAATTAGTACTTTTGTAATTAGTTTTGGGTATTATATATTTTGAATAGCTAGAATCATATTCTATTTTAACTCCAAAATTTCTCATTGTTTCTATAGTTGAGTCAATATAAGGGGCAGAGACTTGCTTGCCGTCAATTTTTAACGTTACTTCGGATTGAGCATAAATACATGAAATTAATAATGAGGAGATAAATTGACTAGAAATTTTACCATTGACAATGACAGTCCCACCCTTTATACCTCCACCTTTGATGACTAGAGGAGGAGTCCCGAGATTATTAGTTGCAAAACATTCAACTCCAAGTTGATTCAAGGCAGAAATTAATGGACTCATAGGTCTTTTTCTTAGGCTCTCATCTCCCGTTAATACTGTATAGCCATTTTTTACTAGCGCACACATAGAAGATAATATTCTAATAGTTGTTCCTGAATTTTCTGTATTGATTACATCCTCTGGTACTTCAAATTCATGTCGTCCACGAATAGATATTGAATTAATTTTGTCGGACTGTTCAATTTCCACTCCAAGCATTTTGCAACCACGAATAGTTGCTAATGTATCTCTACTCACTAAAGGATTTTTTATAATAGATTTGTTATCTGCTAATGAAGCTATTGCAATGGCTCTATGAGTATAACTTTTACTAGATGGGCATTTTATTTTACCATCAAGAATTGATCTTTCTATTTTAATATTAACCAAATATTTTTTCTACCGTTGCTTTTCTATTATTAACTTTACAAATGAAGGTTCTTCCATATCTTTCTAGATTGACTTTCACATTATCAATATTTTTTTCTTTAACTATGGCTGCGACAGATGGACCATTGCCAGAAACAGAAGCAGATAAAGCCCCACTTTCAATAGATGCAATTATCGGTTCATAATCATATGACATGATTGAGGATACTAATGCTCCATTTAACTTCATTGCTGTCCAATAGTCAAGTTGCTCTGCTAACTCATATGCTTTGTTAAAAAGATCTGGAAAAGATTTTAATTTTAAAATATTTTTTCTGTGTACGTTATTTGGAATCAATATAATAACTGAAAGTTCCTCCGGACCATTTTCCCTACGTATTAAAGTATTAGAATAATTATCAGTCAAAACAAACCCTCCAAAGTAACAAGCAGTAGAATCATCGAAAGCTCCGGTCGTTGTTACCTTCGCTAAACGACATGACTCAACAGCAGTATTTAGTATTTTAAAGTCATTTAACTCATCATTTAAAAGCCCATAACAAGCTAAGGATACTGCGGAAGAAACAGCACTAGAACTTTTAAGACCGAATCCTATAGGTATTTCAGAATAAATTGACAAGTGTATATCATTGTCTTCTCTAATTTGTTTTGGTATTACTTTATCAATAATGTAAGTAAAAAGATCGTTATTTCTTCTCTGGAATATTATTTTTCCTCCTCCTTTCATTAAACTAATTTTAGCAGTAGTTTTGAGGGAAATCCCTAAAGCAGAACCTTTTCCCGTTGCGATCGCATTTACGATGGAAATTGCGCCGTGAACTGTGGCCTGACAAGATAATGGAATCATAGCGGTTCTCCAAAAATTCCTAGTAAGGATTTTTTCATGACATCCAGGGGAGCATCTAAACCAGTCCATATCTTAAATGCTTGGGCACCTTGTTCTAACAGCATTTCATAGCCATATATCACAGTTGCACCGACTTTTCTTGCATTTTTTATTAAATTAGTGTAAATAGGGCTGTAAACGATGTCATAAACAATGGTATTTTTATCAATATATTTTGAAGAGATAGGACTTTGCTCATTATTTAATCCCAAAGACGTAGCATTAATTATGAGATTGGAACGAAATGCTACATTTTGTAAGCTATCAAGTTCTTGAAAATCACAATTCAACCCTAATTGAGAAGCATGTTTTAATAGTTTTAAGGCATTTATTTTTGAACGGTTGAAAACAGTTACCCTCGATATCCCGCTTTCTCGCGATAATGCTGTAACGATGGCATAGGCTGCCCCACCTGCTCCCAAAATTAACACTTTCATACCATTAAATTTGATATTACGGTTATGAAGAGGTGTTACAAAACCGTATACATCTGTGTTATATCCTATGAATTTTCCATGTGAATTTTTAACTGTGTTTACAGCGCTAGAGTGAGAGGAGGATTCATCCAATTCATCTAAGTATTTTACTATATCAATTTTATGTGGAATTGTGACATTAAATCCAGAGATATCGATAGATCTTAAAGATTGGACAGCGCTTTTTAATTCAGATTTGGTAACTCGACAAGAGATATAGGAACTATTGATCCCAAGCGCTTTAAAGGCTGAATTATGCATAATAGGAGATAGAGAGTGATCAATTGGATCACCTATTACACAATACATTTTAAATTTAGATGACATCACGTGAGAAATGTCTTTCGATCCTTTCATAAATTTGTCGCATTTCTTTTACAGATAGTTGACCAGGAGCTATGGGTTTTTGCAATGAAGCATAAGAAAAAGGAGAATTTCCTACCAATGTGCATAAAATTCGAGATATTATTCCTAAATCACCCATTGCAAAGGAAATTAGTTTGATATCAGGATATTTATTATAAAGTTCCAATAAACGAAGTGCATCACGCGCGCTCTTGGCCATTGTGACTATCTTTAGAATGTTACTATACGATTTCATTTTTTCCATCTTTTCTTCAAGTTCAGAGTTCGGAGGGGTGTATTCAAAATTGTGCCATGACACCAATAAACTACTTGAATTATTATGTAAATATTCATAAAGAGATGGATTACTATCCAACGTAGAAATCTCAACATCCATAAATAGGGGATGAGAATCAGAAAGAAACTTAATTAGATCAACTCTTTGCTTTTCGTTGCCAGAAAATTTTCCTTGTTCTGCATTTGAACGAATGGTAAATACCGATTTGGATTTAAAAGGATAAACAATTTTCATAGCATTCGCAATTTCTGATGTATCTAAAAAATCAAAACGGATTTCAACAAAATCAGCCAAGTATAATGCTTTTTCAAGAAGATGTTTTAATTGTTGAAGTGAAGTTGGTGCTAGAGAAACACATATTTTTGTCAATGATGATTTTCAATCATATTTCTTATTTAGATATTTACAAGTTTTTGAAAATATTTCAGTTTATCTAAAAAAGACCATTGCTAGAAACACAGTAAAACCAATAATTTCGTTCAAATATATATTGGATTAATAGAATCTGAAACTAAAAAATTTGGTATTTTGGGATTAACAAATAATATAAATAAAACTATATGTTATGGTGTGAACGAACCTTTTTCCAATTGGCTATCAATGCTTCTGATCTAATATGTATAGGTTCACTCAAGCGTGAGCGAGCTAACTTTACATAGTCATTTATAATATCTACTCCAACAAAGTGACGTTGTAAATGAAAGGCTACTTTTGTGGTCTGACCGCTTCCATTAAATGGATCCAAAATTAGATCCCCTTCATAAGAATATAATTTCATGAGCCTATATGGAATTTCTTCTGGAAAAGGACATGGGTGGTCTATATATCCTGGGGGGATAGGTGCTATATGCCATACAGAATTAGCTATCTCCTTAGTCCATTCTTCATGAGTTGCAGGTAGAGTTTCCTTCCTTTCTGTTCTTCCACTGTTGACGTTACCCTTACGAAGGACTAAAATAAATTCATGCATTATGTTTGCCCTATAATATTTTGGATAAGGATTGATTACAAACGATCCATAACGGTTAGTACCTCCAGTAACTTTATGCCAAATAATTTCTTCATGGAGATTCCACTTACCAAATGGCTCAACTAGCTGGGACAAAACCATATGAGGAAGGGCCAACAGAGTGCCATTTACTACTTCATTAGCTATAACTATACAACAATAACCACCTTCTTTAGTGGCGTTAAAAATTTTATCATTAAAAAGATATATCATTTCATTTAGATATTCTTGAGTATCTGTGTTGCTTTTTCCTCTATAGTATGAACCATTTTTTGAAACGTGTGCGTTATAATCTATGGCATTCCTATACGGTGGCGAAGTAATAGTTAATTGTACTGAATTAGAAGGAAGTTTAGATATAATTTCCTTACAATCTCCTGATAAAATTTTATCGACATAATTCTTAATACGCATAATAAAAAATGTAATTACCCTCAATATTCAGAATACTTTAAAATTATCGACCAGAAGATAAAAAATTTTAACTTTAAATCCAGTTGTACTTTTATTATAATTCGAATGATTACCAATATTATCACTATCCAATAAAAAGATAATTTTGTTAAACAATAAACAAACTATTTTTCTAAAATGAATTCATCCACTTCCATGCCAAAATGTCTACCGGTTGCTTGCTTTAAGAAACCCAATACTTTGTCACCTTTCTTAATAGAAGTCACTGGAAGCAGATCTCCATTTTCACGTATAAATTGAATAGTTTCCGCATTTTGTACAATAACAGTACCTTCTATACCATCAGCAATAGCTTTAATTAGTTTTAATGGTCTTGTTTCTATTTTACATCTACCTACAGATACTACCCTCGAATTACCTTCTCTATTAACTATAAGAATTTCCGTGCCCGATTCTAATTCAGACAGATATTTGGTTGTGCCGTTTGGAAGAACTGTATAACAATAGATTGCGCCAGCATTTACTCTGAAAGGTCGTGGTGATGTAAATGAGGATCCTGATGATTCATTATGTAATAGGAACATAAAGTTTGACTTACTACCAACTAACATTCCTTCTCCCTTTTCTAGTATAGAAACAGTATCGACACAAACCCTCTCTCCGACTCCAACATCCTTAACTTCGATGATTTGACATGACTGTATAGCGACGTTCTTCTTTTCCAGGTATCTTTTAGATTCCTTTATTTCCTCCAGATTTCCAGTTGAGAGTATAACCCCATCGACCCCCAATTCTAATACAGAAAACATTGTCCTTACTTCATCAGAATTTTTTGCCATAGTGATTATCTTGGTGTTTGTGTTTTGAAGATTTGCTATAATATTTTCTAATGGAATTATCTTCCAATCAGCTGTGTCAATGATAACATAATTCGCACCCAATGATTCTGCAGTCTGAATATCTACAATATCACTATTGGAGAGAACTTTCTTATAGTATGCTAGAAATTTACCTGAATCTTTATTCTTTTGCAAGAGAGCATGTGTTTGACATATTATAATATCAGCAGCATTAGATTCATAAATCGTCTTAAAATTTTGACTCTGATTTAATAATGGATCGATATAGAACAAGTTTATACCATTCATACAAATTATAGCGTCTAGGAAGTTCTTAAGATCTGAATCATTTACTGTAGGTTTGATAATCAGTTCTTTACCTTTTGTTTTTTCCAAGATTTCTTAATACCTCTCTGGGATTTTTCTCTTTAATAATAATTTCATGTAATGCTCTAACTAGTGATGGGGGATCTCTGTGCTGAAAAATATTTCTGCCAAAAGTTACACCCATTGCACCTGCTTTAATTGCACTTGAACACATTTCAAGAATGTCTAAATCAGTTTTTGCTTTTGGACCACCAGCAATCACCACAGGTACTGGACAACTTTTTATGACAGATTTAAATGAATCAATGTCTCCCGTGTATACGGACTTTACTATATCAGCGCCTGCTTCTGCTCCTATTCTAGTAACGTGAGCAACGACGTTTGGATCATAGGGGTTTTTTATGTTTTCACCTCTTGGGTACATCATAGCTAACAATGGAACATTCCACAATTGGCACTCATCTGAAATCATTCCAAGGATTTCCAGCATTTCTGGTTCCTCCTTTGCACCTATGTTTACATGAACAGAGACCGCATCAGAACCTAAACGTATTGCCTCTTCAACACTTCCCATCAAGACTTTCTTATTTGGATAGGGACCTAATGAAGTACTAGCAGAAAGATGAGTAATTAAACCGATATTTACAGGTCTTGCCATGGATTTGAGGATTCCTTTATTAATAATTACTGAAGTTAATCCTGAATTCTCACATTGGTAAATCATACCATGAGCATCTTCCAAACCCTTTATGGGGCCATCAGTTATTCCATGATCCATAGGAATACATAACATTTTTCCATCTTTTGTAATTCGGTTTGTGCGAATGTCTCTTCCAGAGACCATAGGATTGAAGGACATAATTGAGCTACTTAAAGTAATCTACTAATTTCTTAAATTAGAAAATCATCAACATAAGTACCTTTCAACATATTATAAAATAATCTAATCAACCATTATTTTAAGAAACAGATTTTTGGTAGATTTCTCTTATGATGTGTTTTTGAAATTAAATTCTGAATAAATAACAAATCTTTAATATCGAATCCTATTCCTGGTGGAAGATCATGATTATACTTGTTTCTTAATATGTCCATCATGTTTTCTTTTTCAAGGAATTTCAAAATCTTATCGATTTTAGAATATTTCATTCCAATCTCTTCCTCTGCTGACTGACCTTTCCACAAAGATGGACTACTTTTTTTATTTAGGATAGAAGAAGGAATGTTTAAATATTTTCCCAATTCACGTACTTGAGTTTTATAAAGATCGCCTAATGGAAATATATCAGCTGCACCGTCACCAAACTTAGTAAAATATCCTATCCGTAGCTCACTTTTATCAGATGGACCAATTACTAGTAAGTTATTCAGATTTGCATAATAATAAATTATATTCATACGAATTCGTGCGGTTAGATTTCCAATCGATAGTTGATTTTCTGGTAAAAGTTTAGTATAATTTTGTTTGAGATCATTTATATCTATTAAACGGTAACGTACATTTAGTATTCTTGATATAGATAAAGCATCCTCAATATCTTTTTGAGATGTAATATCTGTATCCGGAATAATTAAACCAATAATATCTTTAGTGTCTATAGCTTTAGTCGCTAAATAAACAGCAACACTGGAATCAATTCCACCACTTAATCCTAAAACAACGCCCTTAGTATTGGAGCTTTTTACTTCTTCTTTAATAAATTTAGAAATTCTAATAACAATCTCTTCAAAGTCCAACGTTATTGAAATAGGAATAATGACATGATTATTAAATAGATCTAATTTTAGATAAATCTGTTTAAATGTAATAAAGAGAATTCTCTAACAAGAAATAAAGTATAATCAAACTCTCAATAAGGTGATATTAATAATTGAACTAATGAACCGAAGGTAAAAATAAAGAATTTTAATTAGTGATAGAAAATAAGTATAATATCTTTGGCCAAGGCATTTATTAATTCGTATACTAAGGCAGGTGTGAACGTAAAAAAAATACGTTCGGTACAAGAAAACATAGGAAAAATGATTGCAGAATCAAATTCTTACCAAAATATTGGGAAAATATTAAGTGGATTTGGTCATTATTCTGGATTAATTAAACTTGGAAATAATGTAATAGCGCTCCATACTGATGGAGTAGGTACCAAAGTACTCATATGCCAAAAAATGAATTGTTTTGACACAATAGGAATAGATTGTATTGCAATGAATGTTAATGATATTATTTGTACAGGAGCTGAACCATTTGCATTTGTTGACTATATTGCACTAAAATCTGCCAACGAAAAATTAGTCAAAAAACTACTAAAAGGATTAGTTAGCGGAGCTAAGGTTTCAAGAGTTGCGATCGTGGGGGGTGAAACAGCAGTAGTTCCAGAGATATTATCTGGAGAATCAGATGACGCATTTGACCTTGCTGGAACTGCTATAGGATTAACCGCTCCTGATAGATTAATTTTAGGCAATAATATACGAACTGGAGATGTGATATTAGGGATAGAAAGCAATGGATTACATTCAAATGGTTTTACATTGGCAAGGAAAGTATTATCAAAATATTCGATAGATGATATTCCAAGATTCTTAACAAAACCAATTGGAGAAGAATTACTTTCTCCAACTAGAATTTATGTTAGACCTATAATGGAATTGATAAAAGATAAAAACATATCTGTCCATGGACTTGCACACATAACAGGAGGATCCTTTACAAAATTAAAAAGATTAAATAGCAAAGTAAGATTCAACCTTTCAAAACTTCCGAAGATTGAGGGAATTTTTAAACAGATTCAAAGTGATGGAAAAATTGATGTGAAAGAAATGTATAGAACTTTCAATATGGGGATAGGATTCTGTTTGATTATGCCCAAGAATTCTGTAGATAAGACGACAAGCATAGTTGAAAAACACAAAATGAGGGTATTTGATATCGGAGAAATCGATTCAAGTGGAACAGGTAATGTAGTTGGAAAGATAAATGGAAAGAAACATATATTTGCATAGATTTATGTTCCTAATAATTAAACACATTGCATTAACTATTCAAACCAATTTATTCTTAAAAATCATTAAGATATAGCTAAAAATATAGAGATGTTATAACGGGTATTTGACAATATCAAATATATTTTTCCATAATTTCACACGTCCTATCCAATCCTAAATCAACAAGATAATTTCCTAGTTTGGGACCTCGATCGCAATTTATCAACATCCGATAGAGTAACTTGAAGAAAACACGTGGTTCAATCTCATATTTTTTTGTTATCTCAAAAATGATGGTTTGTATGTCGTTTGACAGATTTTCGCTTTCTTTTCCAATTAGATCCTTAAATTTGTTCACTAATTCCATTATAGCATTCTTTTCTTTTTGTTCGATGGAAATTTCGAAAGCTTTTTCTGAAATCAAGTCATCAGCCCAATTCGAGGCAAGACTTATTTTATTTATTAAATCTTCTGTTTTTTCTTCTACCAGTCCATATTTTTTAAGCCTTGACAAGATATTATCAGATCGTCCCTCACCAGTAAAAAGCGAGGCTTGTTGTACTAATATCCTGTACGGTATATGTTTAAGACTATTATAAGGAGGATTAAGCTTATTAACATATTCATAGATTCCTTTTAATTTAATCTTTTTAGAATTATTATTTTCCTTAATTTTGTCAAAATAAATATCCTCATAATAATCATATTCGTCCATTAGTGTTGGAATGTCATCTAATCCAATGTGTCTAGTTCCTGAAATCCTCTTAAATAATAATAATAGAATAGACGCCGGCGTACCATATTTCAACCACATTTGAGGAGTTAAAACATTACCAGCTGATTTACTAATTTTTTTACCTTCCTTATCCAGAAACATCTCATATTTTACGTGCAATGGATGTGGAAAATTCAATAGAGAAGTAGATACCCAGTCATTTACCCGTACCGAATCCATAATATCCTTACCGTACGCCTCAAATCGTATATCTAATGCTTTCCATCTTGCTGCAAATTCAACTTTCCAAGCTAGTTTTCCTTCACCTTTAGAAATATCAGATTCTCCTTTATGCCCACACCCCGATAATTCTTTTGTTCCTATTTTACTACCAGAACAAGAATAAAGTACTTTGCGTTCATTGGACAAATATTTTTCAGCACGTGCAACATACAATCTCCCACAATTATTACATACTGGAAAATAAGGTAACACGTCAATATATTTATCTTGACCTACAAGATTGGATATTTTTTTTCCCAGTAGTTCATTGTTACTGAGAATACAATCAATTTCTCTCCCAAGAATACCACTTTTATACACATCTGAGGCGCTTTTATAATTAAATTTGATACCCACTTTATCTAGACTTTCTAAAAGAAGACTACTCATGTGTTCACCATATGACTTGTGACAATTTCCAAACGGATCAGGAATTGTTGAAACAGGTTTTGCAATATAGTCATCAAGCCAAGGTGGGAAACCGGTCGGAATCTTTCTTAATCCATCCATATCATCTGAATATGTTATTAATTCAGATTTAAAACCAAGATTGTTTAATGCCAAACCGATCCCGTAGGCACGTACTGCGTCACCCATGCTTCCGATATGAGGTATTCCGGATGCCCCAAGTCCACTTTCTACTTTTATTAGATTTATACTTCTTCCCAATTTTTCTTCCCTAATAATTAGCGAATTTGCTACCTTGTCTAACCACGTTCCTTTTCCTATAATTTTATCTTTCATTTATGACGTCTCCATACAAAGTCTATACGATATAGAACATGCAAGTAATTTTTATATTAACACTATAGTAATGATTTGAATTCTGCATTAATTTCATAGTGTAGTAGAGAGTATAAAGTTGTTTTTCAAACGAAAAGCACACCGTTAAGTTAAATTAAGAAGTAAGGTCTATTGCTATGTATGTTATATTCTAATTCATAGAAATAATTACATTTAAAAGAAACAGAAGCTTCCCCCCATCGTCTAAATGTATTCTACATGTTTATATTTTATCAGATTTATACCAAATACAATTTAAGGAGTACGTAACAATACATTCTTTAATTAACAAGTACGATAAAAAATGCGATTATTTCTTTATTAGAATCTGTTTATTAAATTCTGTTACTATAACAAATAGAAATAGTTTACACTAAAATTTTGGTAACATATGGACCATTTTGAATATAGCCTATTTTCTTATAATATTCTCTTGTTCCTACGGCACTTATAACTGAGATTTTATTTACGCAAAATTCTTCTTTTGATATTTTTTCAGCTTCTTGCATTAATCTCAAACCTAAACCCTTGTGTTGATAATATCCATTATCATTTTTCTGACCAATATCTATCAACTTCCCATAAACATGTAATTCTCTTACTATAGCAGTGGCATTCAATGGAATAGAATTATCCTGCAATTCTTTCCTTCTGGGATTAAGTATATTTCTTAGTCGCAAAAAACCAAAAATTATTTTATTATCTTTACTTTCCATAGATAAGAATACTTCTTTTCCTCCTGAAGCAAGAAAGTCTATTCTACTTAATTTAATATCTTGATAAGATTCGAACATATTTCTTCTCATCATTGGTTCTCTACATCTTATACATTTACAAAATATACCATCGTCTTTTAATTTTTTAAGAACAATTTGACGAATATTTCCCCTTCTAGTACCATTTACAATATCTACAGGTTCTATTTCTCTTTGAATTCTCATAATTCGAACCCATGGAGGAATAATCTTCTTGACTTCCATCAAGATATTTACAATATCATCTTCAGAATAAGGAGAATATTGTCCCTTTTTATATAACTTATATAATCCGGTTCCTTGAAGAACAAGGGTGGGATAAATTTTTAACATGTCGGGTTTAAAATCAGGATTCTCAAATAGCATCTTAATATTATCTATATCTTTTTCAGGCGTTGAACCAGGTAATCCTGGCATCATATGACCTACGATTTTGTATCCAGCGTCTCTCGATAATTTAAAAGATTCCCTAACATCTAAAAGAGTATGGCCTCTATTTACTAATCGATAGACATTATCATCTAAAGCTTGAATTCCTATTTCAACTCTAGTTACTCCCATTTCTAACATTAAATCTATTTGTTTCTCTTTGCAATAATCAGGTTTAGTTTCAACAGTAAAGCCTACACAGCGATTTTTGGCTTGTTCATTAGTCTTTAATGCATTTTCTAATGTAGATGACTGACAATCGTTTAGAGCATCGTAACATGATTTAACAAAATCCTTTTGATATGTTTCTGGCATAAATGGAAATGTTCCACCAACTATAACCAATTCAATTTTGCTAATATTGTGACCACGTCTATGAAGTTGTTCTAATTTTGATTTGACCTGCAAATATGGATCAAAATATACGGATTGTGCTATTCGTGTTGCTGGTTCTGTCCCAACATAACTCATGGGAGTATTATATTCTACTCCACCAGGACAATATATACATCTGCCATGTGGACAATCATACGGTTTAGGCATTACTGTAATTACTGCTATTCCTGATGCAGTTTTAGTAGGTTTAACAAGAAGAATATCCCTATAACGATCGTTTGTAGTTAAATATGATAGTATATCTTCATTTTTTGGAACGATAGAAAGCTTAAATTTAGACGAAGCTGATTTGATTATTTTAAAAATATCTTTTGTAGATAGATCTTTTCTAAGTTGCAATTCTCGTGCTATATGCTGACAAGCCTCAAAATAATTATCATAGTTCAATATTAATATTCATCACATACTCCAAATCGATAATAAGATGTTTGTGTTCCTTCGATATAATAGACATTAGAAAACAAGTAATATAAAGAGGAACAATAGTTATTCTATTATTCATATCAGAATAAAAATAGAAATAACATATATTTTAAACGTAATAAAGTGTGTTTAGAGTATTAATAAAAAGATTCTTTGAAATGAATACTTATAAGAAATACGATAGGAGAAAGTGTTATGAAGGTTACCATATTTTCTCATGAATCCGATCTGGATGGAATAATCTCTGCATCAATTGGAATGATCCGCTATCCACAGGCAAAAATTGTCTTTATGGATTATACCAGAGAAAGTTTCATGAAAATGATCAAGGTAATGGATTTTTCAAATAATTCAAGTGAAAACAATCTATATATTATTTCGGATCTTGGTCTTAATGATAATTTAATCAATTCGTTAAGGGATATTTTTGAACGGGTTAGAACTAGAGAAAATAAAATAATATGGGTTGATCATCATCCTTGGTCAACAAATGCCGTAAATGAACTGAAAGAAATCATTGAACTGGTTTTAAACAATTCAGGTAACAGATGTGCTGCTGAATTAATGTATGAACGATTCTTACAAGGAAATGAGAATGCAGAGAAATTGGCAAGTATAGCACATTCCATGGATTTCTTTACGAAAGACCAATATCTTACTCCAATATCAGAACTAATTAAATATTATCTAAGTTTTAATGATTCACACACAAGATTAGGTGAATTGAGTACCAAAATCTCGAAGGGAATATTGTGGGATCTAGATATGGATAAAGATTACAAAAAATACATACCTCTTTATGAGAAGGAAAAAGAATATGCATTAACAGAACTAATAAGAAAAGACGTGATGGATTTAGATGTAGTGTTTGTAAAATCATCACCTTACTTACAAACCAGCCTATTTGCTCAAGAAATTTTTGATATTACTAAAGCTGACCTGGCTATATTTTACGATAAAAATGGAAAAATAAGTATTAGACGAAGTAATGAAAAAATTGCATGTAATGAAATAGCAGAAAATCTAATTGATGGTGGTGGACATAAATTTGCTGCAGGTGGAAATATTAAATCTGGACTATCAAATACGGAAGATCTGATTTCAGAGGTAGAAAAAGCTATAATAAAAACATTGGTTAAATAGTAATAACAATAACCGAAAAATGGTGTAAATTTTAAAATTTGTTGACATTTGAGTGTAATAGTAAAGAAGATATAACTAGATGTATTTCAATCATCAAACAAGGCGGCGTAGTGGTTTTTCCCACCGATACAGTTTATGGGATTGGATGTGATCCGTATAATGAAGAGGCAATTGAGAGGATATTTAGGATTAAGAAAAGAAGTAAAACCAAACCCCTTCCTATCTTGACTCATAATGTAGAATCAGTAAAAAAAATAATCAATCTAGATAAAATTGGAAGTAAGTTGGCTAAAGCATTCTGGCCAGGACAATTAACCATTATTGGACATTTAATAGATGATAATATTCCAAAAATTGTTACTGGTGGAAAGGAATCTTTGGGAGTAAGAATTCCAAACAATTTATGTACACTTGAACTTCTCAAAGGTTGTAATTTTCTATTAGGAACTAGTGCAAATATATCTGACACAGATCCGAGCGTTTCTGCTCAACAAATCTTGGAATCCGACCTGAAAGGGTATGATGCGATTCTAATTGGAGAAAATAGTATATTGAAAAGGAATGTTTTAAGCTCTACAATAGTCGACATTACTCAAAATTCCCTTGAAATTTTAAGAGAAGGACCAATTAAATCGGAAGATATTTACGAAATCATATCTAGACCAAAGTAGTGGATTTCAACCTAATCATCACAACTTATAGACATAAAGAAGAAGAAGCTATTGAAGAAGCGATAATATTATTTGAAAGGGCTGGTGATAGGAATGTTGATTTTGTTATAAGTAAAGTTTCTGGGATTGTTTTAGGGTATACAAATCTTGATCAATTTGAAATTATGTCTAAATTTAGGAAGATATTGATGGATGAGCCTTGGCAATTCAGATATATTCTAAGAATTATACCAATAGAGAGATCGACCACAACAGATCTAAAAACAATTCAAAGAGAAGTTGAAAATTTAGTGCAGAAAAAAATATCATTTAATGATACGTACAGAATTACAGTGGAAAAAAGACACACGGAGTTAAGTACAAATCAAATAATAAATTATATTGCGAATAAATTGCAGTTTAAGGTTTCCCTGGATAATCCCGATTGGATTATTTTAATACAAGTGATTGGTAATTTAACAGGTATTTCAATAATCAAAAAAAATCAAATTTTTAATTCCGTGATAGAAAAAAGGAATATAGGATTAGAATTTGAATAATACAATTTTTCTTCTGTTTTTTAACGTTGATGAAGATTTTTAATAAAAGGCGAATAAAAACATAATTATAGATTTTTGATAATTTGTTTATCAATTCATTTATAATTTTATTTCATCAATTTTATTCTTTATTATCTCGAAAGATATGCAAGTTGATTTTGCCAATCTTGTAGTTTTAAAAGTATATTCAATCTATTCCTTTTGAATTATTATATCTTCTAAATGCTGTCGACAACGTATATAAAAATTTGTTAATAAAGTAATGAAATACATATTTATTGAATTGTCTATTTATTTTGTATTGTCAATTTATGACTAGGAAAAATCATTTTTTTGGAAAAGATATAGTATCAATCAAAGATTTTTCTAGGGAAGATCTGGAATTTATTTTTCAAGCGACTGACATAATTAATAAATCAGATCCTGATGAGAAAAGCGAATTAGGTAAAGGTAGAACTTTAGGTTACATTTTTTATGAACCTAGTACTAGAACAAGAATGAGTTTTGAAGCAGCGATGGCATCCCTTGGAGGTAGCTCGATTGGGATTTTTGATTCTAAATTTTCATCTATTGAAAAAGGTGAAAGTCTAGCTGATACTGTAAGAATAATGGATTTATATTCAGACATAATAATTTTAAGACATCCTAGAGACGGTTCAAGCAGATATGCAGCAGAGCTTTCTAATAATCCCATAATCAATGCCGGAAGTGGAAGCGAAGAACATCCAACACAGGCAATGCTTGATTTATACACCATAAAAAAAGAAAAAGGAAAGATAGATGATCTAACTATCGGAATAGTAGGTGACTTGAAATACGGAAGAACAGTATACTCGTTGTTATATGGATTGCAAAATTATAGAGTAAATATTTATCTGATCTCGCCTCCAACACTGAACATAAGAAAAGAATCAATTTATGAAATTCAGAACAAGATAAAAATAAAACAAGAAAATTATTTAAATGACGTGATTACTAAACTGGATGTTTTATATGTTACTAGAATACAGAAAGAAAGATTTCCAGATGTTCAAGAATATGAAAAAGTTAAGGGCACTTATAGAATCGATGAAAAAATCTTGAATAACACAAAGGCAGATTTGTCCATAATGCATCCATTGCCAAGATTCGATGAAATATCTCATTCGATTGATGTGTCTCCAAAAGCAATCTATTTCAAACAGGCTGCATATGGTAAAGAGTTAAGAGCAGCTTTGTTAGCAGTCATATTAAATGAAAATCCTTTTTAGAATTCGATTATAAAAATTACGACAAGTATTCTGACATTATTTTACTGTCAAGTAATACATTTAGTCACTAGCTGATATAATTAACATAAAGTAACACATTGACTATTACTTGCAAAATATTAAAAACAAAATTTGAAAAAATATACAAATCTGAACACGATACTAATGTAAAGCAAGGAACTCCACTTGTTATAGCATATGATAAACAGATTCCTGCAGAATTAGTAAGAGATCTTCACAAAAGTATAACAAGGTTCTAATTGTTTGAAAAGATACCATGAAGAACGTAAAGAAGAAGGATTAAATTTCGTGTAAAAGTGGCAGACTAGCAGAATTATGTAAAATGATTATACAAAATAAAAATTGAAAATCCTCTAGCCAAGATGTTACAGATCTAATTGTCAAAACTAGTGAAATTAGATATCCTCACATATACTGTTTGTTTCACAGTTTGGGATTCGAACAGAAGTGCCAAGAAAAGTACATATAAACACTGCATCTAAAAAAAGATAATGAATGTTTTATAAAATAACATAAAGATACACACCATAATATCCAAAACTGATTCACATTAGTATCTACTGATGAATCGTTCAACATCTTATTAGATTATCTAAAACAGGTTCAGAGGAAATTTCCAAAATGTTATTCCTTCTTGGATAATGCAAAACAACATAGTTACAGATCAAAAAAAGTACTGAAATATTTTGATAAACATTCAAAGATTCTGATTCATATAAGTCAGGTGTCGTCATGAATATCATCACACCATCTTTCCAAATTTTATGTCTAGATATTCAAAAATGTAGTTATTTTAGTTGAAAGATACGACATCAACAAAACATCTGACTTATTTGCCAACAGCATCTCTGGAATTCATAATGCCTGATGAAACGCGAAACAAATACAAAAAGATCTTCCCGTTTTATATTATTACTGGCTCTACAGATTTTAGAAGTAAAATATCCAAATATTTTAGAACAAAAAGATTTCACCTGGATATGAGAAACTACCTGTTTCAAGGTCAAGATAAAATATACTAATCGGTATAGTTTATAGAATGAAACAATTTTATGATTTTTAAATTATAATACATAAAAATTTGGAAAATGGTTAATTGTGCGTTATCCAGATACACAACTGCTAAATCCGCATTCTATGCACACATTACATCCCTCAGTGATAACGAGTTTTGATTTACAAGATGGACACAGTTCACTTTCGTCTATTTCCATTACTGTCTTTTGAATTAATTCCATATTCTTGTTAAAATTTGAAGTTATCAAAACTTCTTGTTCTTCTTTTTTCACGTTATCAAATATTTTACTTAGATATTGAACTATATATGGCTCTTTTATATGGGTATGAATATAATTAGTAACATAATCACTTGGTTTTACAATGAAAGATTTTTCGAATGTATTTGTTCCTGGAATATGTAAAACCTGTTCATTTCTTGAGCCATCTCTATATACAGTAACACCCTTTAATCCCAATTCATGAGAAAGTAGATATGAAGATTTTACATCTTCCACTGTGACGTCTCCAGGCATATTTATTGTCTTTGCAATAGCATTACTTATCCATTTTTGCCATATTGACTGCGCCATGATATGATCTGTCCAATGAATATCTATTGCTGTTGTAAATATGGATTGTATCCATTTAGGAATTTCATCAAGACCTCTAACAGATCCATAATTATTTGCTATTTTTGTTAATATTTCATCATTATAAAGACCATTTTCTTTTAATATATTTTCAAATATTTTATTAGTATAGAAAAATCTTCCAACAGTAACACGTTTTTCAAAAACCAGTGCAAAAACAGGCTCAACACCGTTAGAACAGTCTGCTATCATGGATAATGTACCGGTTGGAGCGATTGTAGTAGTCCAAGAATTACGTATTCCAAATTTTCGGATTTTCTCGGTTAAAGATTCCCAATCATAAGCGTGCTGTTCTTTTGGTATTTCATAACATCCAGATATAGGTATTTTTCCATTCACATAATCAGTTTCTTTGAACAATGGAAAAGGTCCTCTAGATTTAGCAACAGCAACACTTTCTTCCATGCTATAATAGGTTAATGTTTCAGCTAGTTTATTCATAAATTCATAACCTTCTGTCGATGTGTAGGGAATGCGTAACAAAAACAATAGGTCTGCTATTCCCATTATTCCCAATCCTATCCTTCTCGTAAGTTTAGTATTGTAATCGATTTCTTCTATTGGATATTTGTTCACATCTATAACATTATCAAGAAATCGCGATGACAAACGTATCGCCTGCTCATATCTATGCCAATCAAATTCATACATACCATCTGCCTTTCTTTTAACAAAATTTGCGAGATTTATAGATCCTAAATTACAGGATTCGTAAGGATATAATGATTGTTCGCCACACGGATTGGTAGCCCTCAATGGACCATTTTTAGCTTTGAGGCATGGATTGTATTTATTAATATTGTCAAAAAATATCACACCGGGTTCGGCACTTTTCCATGCACTTAAAGATATAAGATCTATCAATTGATGCGAATCTATCTGTTTTACGGGTTCGTGGGTTCTTGGATTTTTGAGTGTAAATTTATTGCTGTTTTTATTTATCAAAGATGTCCAGAAATCATCCCACAGTCCTACACTTACATTAAAGTTTTCAAATACACCTGATTTCGTCTTTGCAGTAATGAATTTTTCAATATCAGGATGCCAAGCTTCCAATATCCCCATGTTTGCACCCCGTCTTTTACCTCCCTGCTTTACAACATCAGTAATGGTATCAATGATTCTCATAAAGGATGCAGGTCCTGATGCAACTCCAGATGTAGATGCAACTATGTCACCTTCAGGTCTGAGATCCGAATAATTTATTCCCACCCCACCTCCAGATTTAAAAATCATGGCCGCATCAGAAGATGTTTTCATGATCAGACCCATATCATCAGGCATATCTAGGACAAAGCATGCTGAAAGTTGACCTAATCTTGCTCCAGCATTCATTAATGTAGGTGTGTTGGGAAGAAAATCTTTTGAGACCATTAATTCATAATATTCTTTGATTTTGTCTTCAAAACATGTAAATTTCCCTTGTACAATTAATTTTAATATTTCCTTAAATGATAATTTCATTTGTCCTCTGGAGCATAATTGAACAAATAATCGTATCAGAGATTCAAAGTGATATTTATTAAGATAATATTCACCTATTTTCAATTTCAGATCGAACTCGTTTATTTTATCATAGTAATTGGTTGCTTCTTCAATATCCTGATTGTATCCTCCAGCCAAATTGAAAATAAGAGGGTCATGTAATATATCAGCAATAGACACAAGAATCGCAACTCTTTCGAACATCTCCTTGGGTCCTTCAATAATCTCATTATTATCATCACGCAAGAGATAACGGGATGATAAAACGCGTAAAGAATTGATATCAAAAGACTTGTCAACTTCATCCAAATCTTTTTTATTGAGAATTTTCATTTTATCTTCTCTTAGTTTTCTTCTTTCATGTCTATAGAGAATATAAGACTTCGCAGTATCTGCAAGACCATCTTCTATTAAAATTGATTCAACTATATCCTGAACATCTTCAACACTTGGAATTAAGCCCTTTTCAAATGAATTCCTAGTGATCTTTTCTAGTACCTTATGACTCAATGTTTCAGCTAGTTTAAAATCTGGTTTACCAGTTGCAACCAATGCCTTGTAAATGGCATGTGATATTTTTGCTTCATCAAAATTAACAACTCTACCATCTCGTTTTTTTATTTGAAAAATAGAATTATTTTTTGATTTGTTTACTTCAGATACTCCCATACAGCTCGCCTTCCAATTTTTTAACAATCATCATTATTTATAAGAATTGTGAATTGAAAATACCAATAAAAATATTATATCAGGGGGTTAGATACAATCTTTAAACCATAGATTTTGGGTTATTTATCGATGTAAACCATACATGTCAATAGCTAGATTCTATAGTCATTTGTTATTATATAGATATTAATGAAATCTTATGGGAACCACAGTATTCACAAATTCTATTATTAGCACGTTGGGATCGTTTTCCACAAATATTGCATAGGGTCAACCCATAGGTCATCCGAACAAAAGGGAGATCGAGTGATGATTCAATTAAAGTTCTAACATCTTTATCGGTAGAAATATTTTCAATATCGATATCAATAGAAAGATTTCCTTTCAGAATATTTTCTACAGCACAGTAATGATCACATATTGATTTCAAAGAAAGATTATTTGATAGCACATCTGTGCCCTTAATTTGAAAACCTTGTGAATAAAGCTCGTCTTTATCGTTAGATGAATTGTCAGAAATTGCGGTAGATTTACCGTATTTCTCGTTGTCTAGACTCTTGAATCGATTTGAACTTTCATCTTTTAATATGGCTATTCCTAGACTTGAATTTGATAATTCTTTAGTTTGTTCACTTATTATATCTACAGCCGTCTGTATCACTTTACAAACAATATTTTCACCGTCGTTTCCAAACTTGTAACCTAAAATATTATAAATTGATTCATTAATTCCAACTAAATTTATCATAGCATCTATCTTGCCAAGTTGTAGATTAGAAGTAATTTTTGCTAGTAGTGGTGTTGTTCCCTTTTGTATATGCTCGGATATATTACTGACACGCTGGTAGATGACAGATATTAGCGGTTTAAGCAATAACGCAAGTCTTGCTCTAAAATATGTCTCATCTCTATTTGATTGATATGCTATTCGTGGGAGATTTATTGACAAAGATTGAAGTGTTACTACCGTGGTTTTTACGGAAGGATGAACTGCTTTGCAAAGGCCGTACCTTCCCCGTATCTTTTGTTGAGAAAATGACATAATTCCACCAAGTCTAGAAATCTTTGCAATTTTATCAGTATATTTGTAAATGCTGTTTCGGTCTTCGCAGACGAGAGACAAACCAATATTGGGAATAGGAGTATTTACTATGTACCTGTAGTATCCATCAATTACAATATCTATCAGGGAAGAATTAGAGCCATCTAGATTGATAGGCAACGTGATGTAGGGGGAAAATGACGAAACAGATGATATTGAAGATGAAAGAAAAAGGATTTTAGAAACTTTATTAACAAGGTTTTCGTCGCTCTGAGCATATTTCGCAAGAAACTCAATGAATCCCTCTAAAACTACTTCACGAGAAACCTCTCTAGTTAAAAGGGAGAGTAACAAAGGAATAATTGAATCATAATCATGTGCGTTACATAAGGAACTTATCCTTGAAATCCCTAGATACTTCCCTTTAATATCAGAAAGACTATCTACTACAGAATTTAGATTTATGAAAATTGTATCAGGAAGTAAATTCCAGAACCCGCTCTTACCAATATTAATTTCACCCATCAAATGCATATCTACAATATCTTTTGGGAGAGAATTATTAAGCAGATATTCAGTAAAAATTGAAGAGGCTGTCTTTATGAAAAGATCGGAAATTTCTACATTCGAACCCGTATCATTAATAATATTTATCAAATCTATTGGGGGTATTCCTAATCGTGCAAGTTTATTTCTATATTCATCATATCCATGATCTACTAGGACTGAGTTGGTAGTTTCCCTTATTAGTGATGATGTTAGATAAGATGTTTGAATTTTGTAGATCTTATTCTCCACTTCCTCCGTAATCTTATTTGCAAGTTCCAAAGGCATATTGGCTTCACGTACTAAAGACTGAATAATTTTATTAGAATCAAATTCTTCTATCGAAGGTTTCGTAGTCCTAACATACAACTTCCCGCTTTCTATTATCGATCTTTCCTCTATTTGACGAGCGAGACTTAAAACTAATTTACCGAGATTAGTTATAGTATATCTTCTTTCTGCCTTATTAAGAGACACTAAAGATTGTCTAAGTAATTTTCTTAGATGATAAGCAAATTTGCCAGATTCTTTCTTTGATTTAAATCCTGCTAATGATTTTAATTCAGAATAAGTTAATGGCCCCTTAGAATTTAAAATTCTGAGAATATCTATACGATTAGGACTCGCCATGACTGAAAAAATCATTCTTACACGTCTTGAAGCTGATTCTAAAATTCCACCACGTTTCAAACTTGTCCTATTCGTGGTTTGGTATTGTACTCGCTCCATTGCACCCGTTATAATTAACAAGTAATTAAAACTACCTTGTAAAGTTTTTTTTACAAATAATATAATGTATTGTAATTAACCAATTGAACAAATAAAATTAATAACTGTTATATCAAAACTGGCTGACTTTCATGAAACTCGTTATCTTGTTCCTTGTGAATTCGTTTTTTATGTATACGCGTCGGTACTTCCGGCAGTTTGTTTTTGGTATCCTCTTCCATTACAGATTGTACTTCATTAAGAATGTCCAATGCCTCAGTGTTTACAGGAAAGTGAATAGTATCTGACTGTAGGTTTAGGCTGGTATTTATCAAAACATTATCAGTTAAAGATGACATCTCTGAGAAAAGTTGTTTTGCATGTGGAACTGTATTATCTATATCTATCTGAACTTCTTTTATTGTATTAATCATTGGATTTATTGTATCTAAAATTCCAGCAAATTCGGAAATAGTAGAAAATCTAATAACTATTACCTCCAGTGCTATTGACAATTTTTGTGTTATATTTTTTATTTTCCTAATATTTACCAATTCGCGAGCAATGACTTTAGCGTTACTAGTATCACCGTTCTTTATGTTAATTGCAACCTTACCTGATAATTCCCTATCAAGTGAGACGAATCTTTTATCAAGTATCCTCATTTTGGCAAGTTGTGTATTAACAACCACGGTTGCATGAGCAAGTCTGTTTTGAAGCTGGGGATACTTTTCCACAACATCGTATTAATTTTCAGGATGTTAACTTTGATGTTAACCAATGTAGACAATTTGATAAAGCATTATAAATTACCAAAACACGACATAGTTAAATTCAGATTTTTTTAATTACTAGACCATGTTTTTCATCGAATCCAGCTACTTTTACTTTTGAACCGATAGGCAAATCTGATGGTGACTTGATCCCAGGAAGAAAACCAGACACTCTAATAGCGGCACCTTCAATGGAAAATACTACCCAAGCATAACTTTCTACGTCATCAAATCCTTCGGGAGGGACTGCATGGATCGTGAAAGTAATTACTTTACCAATACCATCCAATTCTATTACATCAAACTTATTATTTTGACATTTAGTACAATAGACCATCGTTTCTAAAATAAGTGTATGACAATTTCTACAACTTCTAACTAAAATCTTGGAATTCTTTGCAGAAGAAATGAATTTCTCTCTTAATCCAGAATTCAGTACATCTTTCACCTTACTCGGTTACACCTTTTTAAAAATATGAACTGCTGCACTAGCACCTGTAGCTCCAAAATTATGAGTAAGAGCTATTTTGGCATTCTTAATCGTTCTCTCTCCTGCTTTGCCACTAAATTGTTCATATACTTCAACTATTTGTCCTATACCAGTTGCTCCAATTGGATGACCTTTGGACTTCAAACCCCCAGATGGGTTAATTGGAATTCTTCCTTGTCTTGATGTAGCACCATCCCTGATTTCTTTTACAGCTTTTCCCTTTTGAAAAAATCCTAAATCTTCAACATCAATTATTTCCGCTATAGTGAAACAGTCATGAACTTCAGCAAAATCCACATCTGTGGGCGAAATATTTGCCATCTTGTATGCCTGATTTGCGGCAGCAACAGTGCTTGGAATAGTGGCTATTTCTGCTCGTCCTTGGACCGCTGCGGGTGAACCTCCGCGACCAGATCCAATCACTTCTATATATTCTCTGCCACTTCTTTTTGCGAAATCTTCACTACAAACAATAACTGCTGATGCACCATCAGAAAAAGGACAGCAATCATAAAGTTTCAAGGGAGAAGCTACAACTGGAGAATTTAATACATCATCCACCGTTATTCGCTTACGCATATGTGCCTTTGGATTCAATAGTCCATTTTCATGATTTTTAACCGCTACAAGTGCAAGATCCTCTTCATTTGCTTTAAATTTAGTCATATAGGCTCTAGCAATGGACGCGAAAAGTCCAGGAAAGGAAGCACCATTACCACCTTCATAAAAGAAATCAGAACAGTAAGAAAAGAGAGTGGTACTCTCTGTCGTTCCGGTGTGAGTAACTTTTTCCACTCCCAGAGCTAAAACACAATCATAAAAGCCAGCGGCAACATTGGCATAAGCTTCTCTAAACATCACAGAACCAGAACCACATGCAGATTCTATAGTAAGACCAGGAACGTGAGATATACCAAGATTACTCATTATGACAGGAGCCATATGTACTTGTTTATCAACAACACCGAAAACGTTGGAGATATACCCAGCCTCGATATCTTTTGGAGTAATTCCTGCTGACTCAATTGCATCTACAGAGGCATTTAATGCAATTTCAATAATACTTTCATTTAATTTACCATATTTTGTACTACCTGCTCCTAAAATGCAGACCTTGTTCACTTCAGTGATTTATTGTGTGTATTATAAAAATGTTAGACACTATCTATATTGAAAAATAATATTTGTATATAATTTTATCAATCAATAATAAAAGCAAAAAATAACTTTTTTTATTTTCTACATTTTTATGGATCTATTACTTTATTAAAATTATGTCAAAAGATAACCGTAAAACATATGCATACAGTGAAAAGAGATCTAGAAGTAAAAAGATTGGAAAATTAGAACGGAGAATTAGAAAAAAACCAAAAGCGTAATTTCTGGCAAAAAATATATTTCCAACCTAAAATTTATAACTATTTTTTTCTATTGAAAATTATTGAAAAAAAGTAATTCAAATGCAAGGAAAACTACAAAAAAAGGGATAGCAATAACAGCAATAATAGTTGTTACAATAATCGCTGCTAGTTTTTTAGTTTATTTTATTCCTTAAATCAAAATGACAGGACAGTCAGTGATATAATGGGAGATCAATCTTGAATTTTCTGGATTTCCTCCGCAAGTTCCTAAATACGGCCCTAATGTCAGGACTTTGCAATCCGGTCAAAGATTCGATTCTTTGCTATATTGTCATCTTATCTATTACTTGCAATTACCTTTGAAAAACTAATCTTATCTTACTAAAACTATCGTATGAAATGCTAGGTATGGCGCCGGGAGAGGGATTTGAACCCTCGGGACCATGCGGTCACAGGCTTTCTTGATGTCTTTCCAGGCTTGCGCCCTTCCAGGCTAGGCGACCCCGGCACTAAAATATGCAATAACCTTGAACCATTTTATTTATCCTTCGAAAATATAATCTATTGGATGATTTACTGATTCTATTTTTCCAAAAGTAAAATTTTGAACTAAACTCAACGACCATTTGTATGAATTTTCTCGAGATAAAATAAAAATATGGCACAAGATGAAAAATAACGGAGAATGACAGGTTTAGAAATATCAGAAAACTGTAAGAAGAATAAACATGTTGAATGTAATGAATGTATGTGTAATTGTCACATACCAGGAACAATGGAAAATTTAGCAAAAAAAATCGCTAAATTAGATAAAACTATCCCTGGGATAGGCGAGACCATATAAAATCAATTTGTTTTTACGGGATAGGAAATCGGTATCTTATAGGTCACTATTAAAGGTAATGATTAAAAGAGCAAAGATCACGAATTCCAACCTTTAGGATATGTATTGGGTTTCATTATTATCCTTTTCATCTTTAATGCAATTCCATTTTTACTTACGGCTATTTGGCGGACAGACATCAGAGATTCAGCTAAACCTACTATTTCCCCTTTCAAAGTGTACACACCAACCAACTCTCCAGTATCAAGTTTTTTTGATATTTGTGATATTCCCGGAATTGCCAGTTGTGCACCATGACATAATGCATCTACTGCGGTATCTCTAATAACCACGCAAGGAATTTCAGTTAGACATACCTCTATTGGACTTATCATAATTCGTAGTTTTTCTTCGTCCTTCTTCTCCTTGTAAGATAAATATGCAGAATTCAAATCATGTAGTTTGATCAATCCATCTTTCTCAAAAAAATTACTTACTCTGGTACGTCGAAGCTCCACCATTGTGGCTCCTGAACCTAATACTTCACCGATATCATAAATCAATTTTCTTATGTAAGTTCCAGCTTGACACAAGATTCTCAAGAGGATAATTCTGTCACCAGATTCCACAAATTCCAGTTCATAGATTTTTCTTATTCTAGTCATTCTCTTAACGGAGGAACGTTGCGGAGGTCGTTGGTAAATATCGTCATGAAATTCTTTTAGAACAGACTCTATCCTTTCTTTTTGTAAGTCAGAATGAATTCTTGCTATTGAATAATATTCTTTCGGACCCAGTAATAACACCGATAGTGCTTTAGTACCTTCTCCTAGCCCCATTGGTAACAATCCAGTTGCAGCTGGATCTAATGTTCCGCTATGTCCAGTTTTTTGGATATTCAACATTCTTTTTACCCATGAGGCTACCTCATGACTTGTTGGTCCAGAAGGTTTATCAATTAATATAATCCCATAATCTAGTAATTTATCAAGTGGTCTTTCAAAAGGACTATAACCATATCTGTCATCGGTAACGTTATCACTTAATGTAATCAAATCATGAAATTGATATAAATTGCCGAATTTCTTTTCAGTCATTTTCAGTAGTATTTTAAACCTCCCATAATTAATTATTTATTTAGTATTGAGACTATTCAAAATAGTAAATGAAAATTAAATTCTCAGATTTTTAACGATATGTTTTGATATAGAAATTAGAGAGTTGAGATCTAAGAGGTCCGTATCCAATACAAAATCAAAAACTGTCAAATCTTTTCCGAATTCATAACCATAGAGATTATGATATATTCTTACATTATTTTCATCCCGCTGTAATATTATTTCTTTTGCTTGTTTAACATTCAGATTGTCTCTTTTAGCCATTCTTCTAATTCTATTACTTCGAGATCCCTTTAACCATATTTTTATCGATTCCGGGACAAGCCATGGAAGTGTATAACTTGTAACTATTACATCTCCATGTCTAACTATTTCAACGAGTTTCCTATCAACCTCTATATCAAAATATGGATTCGACTCTCTTTCTTCCATGAAGTTTTTTGCTTCATCTGTATCCCACCAATCATCCCCAGATACGGAATATCCTTTTTCTGATGCAAGCAACTTGAGAACATCTCCTCCATTATATTGTCTATATCCAAGTTCTTTTGCCAAAGCAGTAGCAAGGGTTGTTTTCCCTACAGCAGGCCAACCTGAAATTACTATACTATTTAGTTTTTTGTTTTCATAGGAGATATAATCATGCATTTCACGTCATACTTGGAAGAGAAGTTTTAGTAAGTTTGGCCACAACACCACTAGTTCCCAGTGAAGTAATCAGAAACCATCCCCATAAAAAAACTTCTCCTGGAATAGTACAAGCACCTTTTGGTTGTCCCTTATCATCTAGGACAGTATCTATAGCAACATTCTCAGACGTGCACATTATCCATGGAAGATGAAGTGGCGAAAGAGCAACAGTTGATCCAAAAACTGAAGGGAACACCAAGATCCATAACATGAATGATGGAATCATGTATAATAGCATAGGACGCATCTGTTGCTGTTGCATTTCCATCCCCATTTTTGTCATATATGCCTGCTTTTTCTTCAGTTCACTGATTCTTTGTTTATCTTGTTTTTTAATCGCATCTCTATACTCTTTATTGAAGCTTTTTTGTTCCTGCATAACTTTCGTCAATCTATCGATATCCGTTGTTTTTTTTCGCAAAAGAGCAAATGCAAAATTCAAACCTACAGCAATAAGAGTCGCCATAATCATAGAAGATACCAAATCTGGAAAAATTGGATGTTTTGTATAGGCTGGTGTTAACCCAGGCAATTGTAAAATTAGATCGCTAATATCCATATCAATCACTCTGACGAATTACTAATTATTAAATTAAGTAATTTCTTAGTACAATGTTCCAAGTGATTCTCATTATTGTGAACAATTTTAAAAGGAGCGCCAGAGATTACTGAACAACTTGAAATAAGCATCTTCGAAACATCTATTTCGTTTTGAATTGACTCGATTGAAATTATATCCCTATCCCTTGAAGAATCATTTTGTCGCCTATGATATATTTCTTCAGGCTTTGCGATAATCAAAACCAAGTTTGAAGGTTTAAGTAGATTTAGCAGGTGAAGAGGTAAACCTGGGTAATATCCTTCAAATGTGGTGATAAACAAATGCGTATCAATTATTACAATCTCAGATATTATTTCAGAGATTCTAGTTGCAGCTAATCTTTGAAGATTTTTTTGATCCTCAATCTGAAGCCTTCGAATTTCGTCTCTATTTTTTATATTAACTCTTTTGGCTTCCTCAAGCATTATCTTTCCGAATTCTGCCAATGTTGTTTTTATCCCGAGTTGTTCCAAGGCCTTTTTTACTTCTGATACAACAGTTGTTTTTCCCACGCCGGGAATTCCAACTACAATAATTCGTTTAATCCTTTCTACCAATTAAAGCCGCCAGTTTGGGCATATTAGTGTCTACTTTTTCTCTTATGAGGAGATTATAGTAATTTACAAGAATATCTACCATTAACAACAATCCAATACCCCCGCCAAATAAGCCCAATACGTCTGACACGGAGGCTAATAGACCTATCGCTACTCCACCAATAATAGTTACTGACGGAATATACTTATCTAAGACATTCTGAACAGAATTTTGTGACCTTCTAAACCCTGGTATTTGTACATCAGCATCAAGGAGGTTTTTAGCAGCAGATTTTGCAGAGAGTCCGCCCAATTCTACCCATAACCTACCAAAAACAGTAACAATTGCAGTGATAAATATGATATTAACTACAGCTCTAATTGGATCCTGAGCAGCAACATCAAGGCCTCTAGGGGTAGTGATATAATACAATAACCCACCAATAGGAGATTGTTGTTGTGCCGGATCAAACTGCGCTATCCAATTAAAAAAAGGATTGTCGTTTTCTGGATTGTAATTTGCCCAAAGCATCTGACCCATAAATATTGCATTAGCTACCAAGGCAGTGGACAAAATTACAGGGATATTAGATACGTATAACAGTTTTATTGGATAAACTGCCGTAAAACCCCTATACTTTGTTGATACGATGGGAATATCAATGTGAATTCCCTGAGTATACACCAGAATAGCAAGTACGCCACCGGTTAGGATGAATGTGAAAAGACTTGGTAATTGACCACTTCTAAAGAAAACATCAGAAAGATCCCCTTGTGCTGCAGAGTCAATTATGAATGGTATTATACCAACTGGTCCATCTGGACCTGCAACAGGGGTAAATACACTCCACAAGATGGTTTGCGCGACTCCCGCCATAATAAAAAGACTAATACCAGAACCCAATCCCCAGCCTTTTTGTATTAATTCGTCTAGCAACATTACAATTAGACTAGTAAATATCAACTGAGCAATGAGAATATAGGTATAATCAGGAGACTCTACTAGTGGACCGTAAACACTAGCACCATATAAACCTCCCTCTGCGATTATCACAATAATAGTAACTAGCTTAGTTGCGGAAGTGAAAAGTGCTCTATCATCGGGATTTTTGAAATTTAATTTTAGAATATCTGATCCCTTAAGTAATTGCATTAAAAGCCCTGCCGTAACTATAGGTCCAATACCAAGTTCCAGAATAGTTCCTTGCTGTGCAGCAAATATAACTCGAGCAAATGCTAGGAAGTCAAATTGAGGTTCATCAGTGACACCATAAAGGGGTACTTGACCCATAACAAGATAGGCAAATACTGCTATACCACACCAAACAAATTTCTCCGTAAGAGTTATCTTTTTCTTTGGCTTTTCTACCTGAGGAATATAACGGGATATAGTTTTAATAGACTTACGTATAAATCCCTCATTCTGAACTGTACTCATTATAAATTATGTTCCCCCCAACTGCCTGAATTTTCTCCAAGGCTTTTTTTGAAATTCTGCCAATTTTGATAGTTAATTTTGCATTTATTTTTCCTGCACCCAATAATTTGTCATATCCAAGAGATGTTAAATCAAAAAAATTCTGATGCTTTGCATTATCTTTATTTTTATTATATAAAGAATCAAGATCCCTTAAATTTACCCATTTTTTCACATAATTTTTATGATGAGAATTACTTTGACTGTGACCAAAGTGATCTGGTTCCTCGATAACAGTTCTTATCCAGAAATGTTTATGCTTTCCAGCCTGTCCAACACCACCTCTAGATCCAGATTGACGGTGTTGTCCTATCTGACCCCAGCCGCAATACCTAGTTCCTCTTTGTTTCCTGCTTTTTCTTAATCTAGTGGCCATAACTTATATCCTCAAACATATTGAATTATTAAAAACAGTTAGCATAATCATTCTTATTCTTTGATAAATAAAATTTTGCTGTATTTATATCATTCTCCTAATAAGATCAATAAGTTCATCATTTTCGCCAAGTATTCCCTTTTGTGAGTACTGAGTCTTTGTTTTTCTTTTAAAACCACCTTTTGGAGAATTTAGTGAGAACCAAGGTTTAACTTCTTTAATATCGGATAAACTAAGATTATTTTCGTATATAGATTTTGCTAATTCATCTAATGACTTGAATGATGAAGGGAGATTACCAATAGTGAGGCTTCTTAATCCACTAACTTTTCCTCTTCGCTCTAATAATTCTTTGATTATAGAACCATCTACAGATTTCCAGGCCACGATGTCTTTAACCTTCCTTAACATCCCCAAGGCCTGTGAATCCTCTTTAATAATAGTAGCGTTAAATTTTCTCCTGAGATTAAGATTCTCTAATGTTTTTTCAGCCCAAATTGGCACATTTACCAAACCACGTATTCTTATTACTAAATAAACCATCTTAATCATTACCCCGCTGCATACGTACTTCTTAAAGCATCAAAAATAGCCTTTGTAGTAGACGCCATTGTATTTGTCGATCCGAAGGATTTTGTCCAAGCATCCTTCAATCCAGCTAACTTGAGTAATGATCTAATGTTTTCACCAGCAACCAGACCGAGACCTCTAGGCCCTGGCAATATTTCAATTGTGACACTGCCACCTCTGCCTGATACCTTAAATGGTATTGAATGAAGTTGATTACATCTACACTCCCAACTTCCACATCCAAGTTTAATTGGAATAACATTTAGATATGCAGAATTAATTGCCTTATCAATTGCATTTCGCATTTGGGCTGCTTTCCCATTTCCAATTCCAAACCATCCATTTTCATTACCCACAGCCACTAATGCAGCGAACCTTGTCATTTCACCTGCGTCAGTTTGTTTTTGCACTATTCCTACATGCACTACCTGGCTTTTGATATCTGGAAGAAGATGTTTAACTATTTCTGATTCTTGAATCCTCATTCCATTTTCAAAGACTTGTTCCATTGAAGTGATCTTGCCGCCAGCAACCATTATCCCTAAGGTTGTCCTTGGTTTCCATTCCACTTGTTTTTCGTCCCTACTTCTTGTATATTGTGAATTTCTCGTAAATTGTTGACTCATCTGTTAGATATCTCCATTCTTAATACAAGTTTCATCTTCTTTCCCTTACGAGTTATTATCCGCTATTTTATCTTTATTGTTAGAGGACATTTCAAAATCTGTCGTACTTAAATTAGATATTTTGTTTTTAATTTCCTCAAAATGTGTTTTATAATCTTCAGGCTCTAATCCTTTTTTTATTATATTGGAAAACCTTATCATGTACTGATCTTTATTTCCCTTCAAAGAAAAAGCGTAAGTTGATATATGTTCCCCGCTAAGTCTATCTTCTGCTGGAAATGACTTTTCGGATGAAGGTACCTTGATGCCACCATCGATAATTCCTTTGAGACAGGCAGCGGTTCTTGGAGTAAATCTATCTCTTCCAGTATACAGTACTGCATTTTCAACGCCTTTAAAAGAGGCTTTTTTGCCTAATAGCAAGCCAGTAAGATAACAAGCTGGAAGAGAATTATTGGAACCCTTCCATCCATAACCTACCAAGTTTGTAGAATGAGCAAAGGCAATCACCTTATCTCCGGCGATATTAGGTTCAAGCAACTGTGTCAGAATATTTTGATTACTTAATTTTACCGTTATAAATTGTTGTTTACTTTGCAATAACGAAGAACGCTTATGATAATTAGTTTTTTTCTCCCTTATTCGCTTTAAAGTGTGAACATACGTCAATACATATCATCTCCAATTTGTTGAATATTAGATGCTGAGTATCAAAATCACTTATAAACGTTTTATTAAAACAATTTTCTAAACAGTCTTAGAACATATTCTATTGGCGATTAAAGATGCAAATGCTCCTGCACCAATTCCATTATCTATATTTACCACAGCGAGTCCCAATGCACAGCTTTGAAGCATAGTGGAAAGTGCTGCAACACCATTGGAGCCAAAACCATATCCTATAGAAGTAGGTACTCCTATGACAGGTATGTCTACACATGATGACACTATTGAAGCTAAAGCTCCTTCCATTCCTGCGACTACAACAATTGCATGCACGTTATCAGATATCATTTTTTTGAGAGACGGAAAAATTCGATGAATACCTGCTATACCTACATCATATGAAACAATTGCATTACATCCCATTGCTTTTGATACTAATCTTGCTTCTTCGGCAATGCCCACATCTGAAGTACCAGCAGAAATAATACCGATTTTGCAATTCGGATTAGTTTTCATTACTCGATCTTTCGATATCAGAATAGTAGAACTATTTTTACCAATTTCAAAATATAGATTATTTTTTCTAGAAAATTCTCGTATCTTCTTGATGTATTCCTTTGGTGTTCTACTGATAATTACCTTTTCATTTTTTTTTATAATCCTCTTTAGAATAACAAGAATGTCTAAATATGATTTTCTTTCCCCATAAATAATCTCTGGAATACCTCTTCTTATTTCTCTATGTATATCCAAGTTTGCGATGTTATTTCCGATATTTTCTACATAGGTATATGTAATTATTTTTTTGAAGTCCTCGAGAGAAATCTTTCCAGTATTGTATTCTTTTAGAAGAACATCTAAATCCATCGTTATATTTAAAGTCCTAATGATTTTATCGCTTCTTTAACACTTTTTACTCCTAGATCAAATATTGACCTTTCAGATTTGTCTAGCTCAAGTTCGATTATTTTTTCTATTCCTTGAGATCCTAACACCGCTGGAACTCCAATACACAATTCTGATAAACCATATTCTCCTTCCATATATGCCGAGATGGGAATAACCATCTTTTTGTCCTTTACAATACTCTCAATCATAGTTGCAACAGCATTCCCGGGAGCATATACAGTTGCACCCTTTAGAGAAATTACTTCAGCTGCCACACTCTTAGTTTTTTCAAATATTTTGCTTGATTCTTCATCAGATAAAAGGTCTTTTAGAGGTATTCCACCGATAGAAGAAAATCTTATTAAAGGTAACATATTTTCTCCGTGCTCACCTATTACCATAGCCTGAATTGATTCCCTGGAATAGCCTTTAACGTCATGAATAAAACTTTTGAATCTCGATAAATCAAGCATACCACCCATTCCCATTACTTTGCTTTTAGGAAAATTGGTAGTTTTTAAAGCTAAATAGGTCATGGGATCCAATGGATTTGTTACTACGATCAGATTACTATTTTTCGCATACAATGATATTTTGTTAGAAACATCTTTGACAACAGTAGCATTTCTATTCAAAAGATCCATTCGAGTCATTCCTGGTTTTCTTCCTATGCCAGCAACCAAGACTACAAAATTCGAATTCCTCATATCTTCATAATCATTCGAACCTTTGATTCTTGGATCAAAACCTCTTTCAGATAATTGATGATTAATATCCATAGCTTCTCCTTGGGGAAGTCCTTCGATTACATCTAACAATAAAACATCATCTAATTCTCTTAATCCACAATTCAATGCCACAGAAGCACCAACTCTTCCGGATCCTATTATTGTAATTGTCATTTTGATCGATTGTTCATTTAGACAAATTATAATCTTACTAAAATAGTTCCTAATTGAAATAGTCACTTTGAGATAATAACTTCTTTATAGTATCTTAATAACTATATATAAGCATGATAATGTACTTTCGAAAATAATATTAAAAGGAGTACAGAATGTCAAATATTACAATAATTGACCCTCAGATCTCAGGGATTTCAGGCGACATGTTAATGTCTGCACTAGTGGATGCAGGCGCTGATAAAAAGAAAATTATCGATTCTATATACAAATGTGAAAAATATATTACTGGAAGTAAAATAGTTGATGCTAAATTTGAAAAGATAACTGTTCATGGTTTTAAGGCAACGAGATTTTTTTTTAAATATCAGGATAAAACTTTGAAAAGAAAAGCAATTGACATGTACAAGATTCTATCGAAGTGCGCTGAAAATTTAAATCTAGACCCACGAGCAAATAGTTTTTTACTGAACTCTTTAAAAACTTTAATAAATGCGGAAACTAGAATTCATGGCAAACCTGTTGAAAAGATTCATTTGCATGAAGCATCTAGCATAGACACATTTGTGGATTTAATTGGTTGTTCTATTGCACTGGAAAACTTGAAAATTTTTGACTCAAGAATAGTTACGACTCATATCTCAGTTGGTAGCGGACTAACAGATTTTTCTCATGGAACGGTTGCTAATCCTACTAACGCAGTTTTAGAAATATTTCGAGGCAGATCATTTGTTTTATCTGGCAACAATCTTGGAGAGATTACAACACCAACTGGGGCATCTATGCTAGTAAATCTTGCATCAGAGTGTGTAGATTATTACCCTAAATTTGTTCCGATTAGGATTGGACTAGGTAATGGTCAGAAGGAATTTCATACCTATCCGAATATTCTCCGAGTAATAATAGCGAAGGATCCTATTAATTCTAAAACAAATTACGAAGATGTAGTACTATTAGAAACTAATATTGATGATTTATCTGGGGAAATATTAGGCAATTTGATTGAGGTAATTATGAAGGAAGGAGCAAAAGATGTCACAGTAATTCCTGGGATAACAAAGAAAAATAGACCTGTTCACATATTAAGAATAATTACTGATAGATTGAAAATAAATGACATTGCTGAGAAAATATATATTGAATCCGGCACTTCAGGCATTAGAATTCAAGACTTGAATAGAATAGCATTGTTTAGAAATATTATAACTATGCCGATATCCGTAAAAAATAAAACTTACAATGTAAGAGTAAAAATTGTAAAAGATCCATATAATAAAATAATAAACGTAAAACCTGAATATGACGATCTGAAAAAGATAGCTGAGGCTAGTGGTATGTCATTAAGAAAAGTTATGAATTACGCTACATGTCAGACAATGTCAAAATTTGATGAGTGATTGTTGACATGCGCGATTATGAAATGAGTTTCATTAGATTAAAAGAATGGTTTAATGAAAATACAGATGGCAGAGTTGTGGTAGCGTTATCTGGAGGGGTAGACAGTGCAGTCGTTGCTCTGGCTGCAAAACATACACTACACGATAATGCATTAGCCATCACAGCAAATTATAAGACCTTAGCTGAATCAGAAATGAATACTGCAATAAATATAGCTAAGGAAATAGGTATCAGACATATAATAATAGAATATAGTGAACTCGATGATCCGAAATTCATAAGAAACGATAATTTGAGATGTTACTATTGTAGAAAATCCCTTTCAGAATATCTTTTATCTTATTCAAAATTATTCAATATTTCGTGTATAGTTGACGGTACTAATGTGGATGACCTGATGGATTATAGACCAGGAATAAAAGCCCTAAGAGAATACGGAATAAAAAGTCCGCTATTAGACATCAAAATAGGGAAACATATGATAAGAAAAATTGCTAAAAATTTTGGTCTATCCATTTCCAATAAGCCATCAAATTCATGTCTTGCATCAAGGATACCACATGGCAAAAAGATTACACAAGAAAAGTTAACAAATATAGAGAACGCAGAGAAGATAGTAAAAGAATTATTCAAGGTTGAACAAGTACGGGTAAGAGATCATGAGAAGATTGCACGAATTGAGATAGGAACTGATGAATTTGGAAAAATGTTTGATTCCAATAAATTAAAAATATTGAATTCCAAATTAACAGAGATTGGATTCCAATATGTTACTTTAGACTTAGCAGGATATAAATCTGGCAATTTGGTTGTGATAGAATAATTTTTGAACGAAATGATGACCGATAAACAAATTATTTATTTGGATAATGCAGCTTCTACACCTGTTATCCAAGAAGTAATTGACGAAATGATTCCATATCTTGGTAATTTATTTGGAAATCCTTCTTCAATTCATCAATTTGGTAGGAAATCAAAACTGGCTATTCAGAGGTCTCGAAAAAAAGTTGCTGATTTAATAGGAGCAAAACCCAATGAGATCTTTTTTACTTCTGGTGGAACGGAATCTGACAATCTTGCGCTAAAGGGTTTGAGCAAATTTTACAGAGATAACGATAAAGATAAAAATCACATTATCACCAGCGTTATGGAACACGATGCAGTTTTAGAAACTTGTGGAGAGCTAGAAAGTGATGGTTTTGAAGTTACGTATATAGAAGTTGGTAGAGAAGGTGTAGTCAATCCCGAAACTATTAAAAAATTCCTAAGTAAAAGAACAATTTTAGTGAGCATAATGTTGGTGAATAATGAAGTTGGAACTATCCAACCAGTTAAAAAATTAGCTGAATTAACTCATGAATATAACAAAAACATTATTTTTCATACTGACGCGGTCCAGGGTGTAGGTAAAATTCCAATAGATATTAACAATCTAAATGTTGATTCTTTGTCAATATCTTCACACAAGATAAATGGACCGAAAGGAGTAGGTGCACTATATGTCAGAAATGAGATAGGTTTTAAACCTTTGATACACGGAGGTGGACAAGAATATGGATTACGATCTGGAACCGAAAACGTACATGGAATAATAGGGTTTGGAAAAGCCTGTGAAATTAGTTTAAAAAATTTAAAAAAAAATTATGATTTTCTAACAAATTTGAGAAACTATCTGATTGAGAAGATCCTCAGTGAGGTGTCAGGTTCCCATTTAAATGGATCCGTTGACAAGAGAATCCCGACCAATACGAATTTTACATTTTTTGGCATAAACGGAGAAGATCTAATAATAAAGTTAGATGAATATGGAATTTTAGCTTCAACTGGTTCTGCATGTTCTATGAATAAAAAGAAAGCATCTCATGTCCTGAAAGCAATGGGGCTAGATCATGAGGAGATTTCAGGGTCTGTTAGATTTTCAATTGGGATACAGAATACGAAAGAAGAGTTAGATAAAACGATCGAGATTCTAGTAAAGAGAGTACAAGAATTGAGAGAGATATCTCCATTTAAATCAAAATATTCTTTATAGAAAAAATTTATTATTGGGATTGTTAAAATATTTATAGCAATATGGAACATCAGATAAGTTTGAAATTAGGGGATATTGCTCCAGATTTTGAGATACCAGATATAAATTTGAAAAATATGAGATTGAGTGATATTAAAGACAAGAAAGTAATACTTGCGTTCTTTCCAGCAGCAGAATCCCCAGTATGTACTGCAGAGATGTGTAATTTCAGAGACACTCTGAGTGAATTCAATAATAAAAATGTTCAAGTGATTGGAATTTCTGTAGACGGACCATTTGCAAATAAATCCTTTACTGAAAATCGTCATTTGAATTTTCCTGTATTAAGTGACTATAAAAGAGAAGTAATAAAGAATTATGGCGTAGTTATGAAGGATTTGGCTGTATTAAAAGACTACAATGCTGCAAAAAGGGCAATCTTTATTTTAGATGAAGATAAAAAAATATCATATAAATGGATTTCTGATAATCCTTTGATAGAACCAAACTATGATGAGATTATGCAAAATCTATAAAAATTTTTATATTATTTTTGCTAGTTCTTTGAGATTCGATAACTATTTTGTTTAGATAATACCAACATTACTAAAATTTCATTGAGATTACAAAAATTTTGTATTATGCTGAGTTTTGAATGATGTTGTAAATATATATCATGAGAAAACCAAATAAAGTATAACCACACGATTTTTGGACGCATGTTATATACTTGTTAACGCACTTTTAATATCGAAAAGTGATAATTTTCAACTACATGAATTTTTTCTTTTATAATTGTAATCGATCAAATGCAAATAATATGTTATTTCTTTCTCCAAATATTATATTTTTATTGATTGTTTTGAATTAGTCATAATCATAAATAATGGCTTTAAAAATAATATGATAATAATATCATATTTGTCTATTATTCTATTATTGCAACAACTTCATACCTTGATACTGTTGATCCTTCACTAACTTTGATTTCCTTTAAAACACCGTCTTTATGGGCTTTTATAGCAACTTGCATTTTCATTGATTCTAGAATCACTATTGGATCTCCCTCCTTTATTGGTTCTCCCTTGGTACCGGAAATTTTGACCACACGACCAGGAATTTGACTTTTAACAATATTTGCTTGACTTATGGAACCTTTTGATTTAAGAGACTTTTCAATAATTTCTGTTAATAATTTTGAATGTTTCTTGATTTCTATGTTGACCCCATCCACATAAACCTTATATTTTGGTCCATCAGAATGTAAAATTTTTACATCATGAAAGGTATTGCCTAAAATAAATTCAAAATCAGATGTACTTGATTTCAAGAGTTTTAGTTCATAATCTTTATCATTTATTCTAAATACCATCTCTCCAGAACCTTTATTACGTATTACTTCTGCCTTAATAAGACCAGACTCACCCTCAAGTTGGAATTCCACTAGACATTACCTCTACTAGAATTATGTATGATTTTGTCTTGATTTTGATCTGAATAATACTTTTTAACGTATTCTGATTGTAGTAATAAAGCTGAAACAGCCGCGTGCGATTTACTTTCGTATTCTCGACTCCTTCTCTGTAGCAATTTTTGCATTATGTCATATTTTTCAATATAATTTGTGGACATATTTCCATCAATGAAATTTTGTTCTTCAATAATTGTCTTATGTATTGGAATAGTGGTATTAATTCCTTCAATATTAAATTCTGATAATGCATTTCTCATACAAAGTCGGGCTTCTTCAAAATCACTTCCGTATGTTATCAATTTCGCTACTAGCGAATCATAATATCCAGACACGTTACATCCTGGGTATAGATAAGTATCAACTCGTACTCCTGGACCATTTGGAATATTACAAGTTGGCACATATCCTACGGAGGGGCTAAAATCATCAAATGGGTCTTCTGAATTTATACGGCATTCTATGGCACATCCTCTTAGTTCAAGATCTTCCTGCTTGAATTCTATATCTTCTCCTTCAGCAACTTGAATTTGTAATTTGACAAGATCTTTGCCTGTTACTAGTTCCGTTACAGGATGTTCTACCTGCAACCTAGCATTAATTTCAATAAAATAGAAATTTCCTGATAAATCGGATAAGAATTCTGCTGTCCCTGCATTTAAATAATCCAATGCGGATGCTGCACGTACTGCAATCTCTCCAACTTTAGCACGGGTGTGTTTATCTACAACAGGAGATGGAGACATTTCTATTAATTTTTGGTGACGGCGTTGTATAGAACACTCTCTTTCAAACAAATGTCGACCGTTTCCACTAGAATCTCTTATTAGCTGATATTCGATGTGTCGAATATTCTCAAGGTATTTCTCAACAAACAAAGCAGATTTCCCAAAAGCAGATTTAGATTCATTTGATGCCAATTCAAATTCTTGTCTTAACTCTTTTTCATTTGTAACTAATCGAATACCTCTCCCTCCGCCTCCAAAAGCAGATTTTAACATTACAGGATAACCAGCGTCTTTTGCAATTTCTGCAGCTTTATCAACATCCTCTACTACTCCTTCACTTCCAGGGATCGTAGGTACTTCAGCTTTCTTCATTAGTTCTTTACATTTCATTTTATCCCCAGCCAATTGCATCGCTTTTGCAGTAGGTCCAATGAAAATGATTCCATGTTTTTTACATTCTTCTGAAAAACCATCGTTTTCAGAAAGAAAGCCGTATCCAGGGTGAATAGCGTCAGCACCAGCAGCATTTGCAATTTCTATTATTTTATCAATACGTAGATAACTTTCTGAAGCGGGGGCTGGACCCAAGCGATATGATTCATCTGCCCTCTTAACATGAATTGAACGATTATCTTCATCAGAATAAACAGAAATCGATTTTATTCCCAATTGTTTACACGCTCTGATCACTCTTAGAGCAATCTCCCCCCTGTTTGCGATTAGAATAGAAGATATCTTCGACATAATCCAATCTCCTACAAATTTATGTTCCCATGTTTTTTCCATGGCCCGATTTCTTTTTTACCTGAAAGGCATTCGAGTGCCTGTATAATCATGGGCCTTGTTTCCATTGGATCAATAACAAGATCTATTATACCCTTTTCAGCGGCTATATATGGATTGGCAAATTTTTTTCTATATTCATCGGCTAATCTCTTTTTTGTTATTTTGAGATCTTTTGAGCTCTTCAAATCTCTCCGGTGAATGATTGTTATTGCCGCTTCCGGTCCCAATACCGCTATCTCTGCTGTTGGCCAAGCATAATTGATGTCTGCCTTCAAATTTTTACTTCCCATGGCAATGTAGGCACCGCCATAAGCTTTACCTATAATACAAGTAATTTTTGGAATTGTTGCTTCACAATAGGCATATAATAATTTGCTTCCATGTCGTATTATGCCATTATGTTCTTGATCAGCACCTGGCAAATATCCTGGAGTATCTACAAGAGTAACAATTGGAATATTAAAAGAGTCGCAAAATCGAATAAATCTAGCAGATTTATTTGATGAATCAATGTCCATGGCCCCTGCTAGAATCATTGGTTGATTTGCTATTATACCTATAGATCTTCCACCCAACCTAGCAAAACCCACAACTATGTTACTGGCAAATGTTTCGTGTATTTCAAAGAAATCATGATTATCAACGATGTTAAGAATGATTTCCTTAATATCATAAGGATGATATGGATTCTCCGGGAGAATGTTAATAAGGTTTGAATCAAGTCTATTAGGATCATCGTTTGATTCTAATGTTGGTGGATCCTGACGATTATTTTGGGGAAGATAGGTCAATAATTTTTTGATTTTTTCCATACAATCATATTCGTTACTTGCAACAAGATGGGCAACCCCAGATTTCGTAGAATGAGTTATTGCTCCTCCAAGTTCCTCGAATGAGACATCTTGACTCAATACCTCTTTTACCACCTCAGGACCGGTTACAAACATTTGGCCAACATTTTCTACCATAATTACAAAGTCGGTCATTGCTGGCGAATATACTGCACCACCAGCACATGGTCCTATACTTGCAGTTATTTGAGGAATAATACCAGAAGCAGTAGTATTTCTATAAAATATATCACCATAGCCATCCAGACTCATAACCCCCTCTTGAATTCTCGCACCACCAGAATCCAATATACCTATTAAGGGGGCACCTACCTTAATTGCCTTATCCATTATTTTGACAATCTTTTTGGATGCCATTTCGCCGAGTGATCCACCTAAAATCGTAAAGTCATATGCATACACAAAGATCTTTCTTCCATTAATTTTGCCGAATCCAGTAATTACTCCATCTCCAAAGAATTTTTTTGTTTCCGATTCATCGTTTCTATGAGTTACATATTTATCTAGTTCAACAAAACTTCCCTCGTCAAGCAGAAGATCTATTCTTTCCCTAGCTGTTAACTTGCCTTTTGAATGTTGTACGTCAACTTTTTCTTGGCCTCCTCCAGCCTCTGCTAGTTTTTTCATTTCATACAACTTCTCAGATTTATCTTCGTGCATTCGTTTATCATTATGGCACAGACCATATATATATAATTATAACAAGAATTTCAAAAGTACAAATTTACATAATAAAAAATTAAATATAAAATGAGCTAATATCTACAAAGTATCGTTTTAGATTAAAAATTTATTCACGAAGACCCGATCTTCCGCCCTTGGCACGTCTAAACACGTTCATTCCAAGATTGTAATTTTCAAACAATGATTCTAAAGTCTCGATTTCAGAAACTAATGATTGTATTTCATATTTGTTTTGGTCTTCATTTTTCTTTAGGGTATCGAGGCGAGATCTTTTTTCCGAAAGCAATTTACCAACATTATGTTCATATTCACTTGACATTCATATACTAATAATAAAACTCACGATTTTAATTTTACGATCCTATCCATTTTTTCAAGAAGTAGATATTGATATCTACCATAGCAACCAGGATCATTAACACAATCATTACAGATAAAAAAAAATTTTGGGTCAGTCTCTTCGCCCATGGTGTGATTATCATCTATGAATAAAGAACTTGACGTTTTACAAAATAAACATTCAGCTTGGGGAGATGACTTTTTTACTTCATGCTCTTCTAATGGAAGATTATTCTGGGCGTAACAATCGAGATGTTTAATAGATTTCGAGATCTTGGACCAAAAAGCATACTCGCCAGATTTAATTAATTTCCCACATACAGAACACTTACCATTGAATTTGACTAACAATTTAATCCAGTCAGATTGACTCAACTTTTTTTCATCCTCTCTATTTCCTTTGAAAAAATTTCGAGATATTTAGAATCTAAAGAATGAGTAAAAATAAACTCGTTGATATCAATTTTATTATTGGACATAATTTTCAATAAAAAGGGAAAATATAGGGTTCCAAATGTACTTGATGACACGTGGAAATACTTGGAAAGAATAAGAATAATATTTCGTATCGATTGTCCTCTAGAAAAAATCGTTCCTATCTGATACCAATTCAAACCATATTGATTGTATGCAATGCCTTTGTTTTGGCATTCTTCAGAGAAGTGTTTTGTTATCAAGCTATTCATATATCTTAACAAATTCCATAATCTTTTTTCATGGATACGAGAAACAAAAATATCAATACTAGATAAGCTATCCAGCAAAGTTGATAGATCTCCTATGTTCAATTTGGAGGAAACAAAACTTGTAAATAGAGAGTTAATTATGTCTTTTCTCCGCTCTTCACTGGATAACCCATACCTAGGATCATAAAAATTCCCATCGAGATTATACAGTATCTTGATAAATTCATTTTTATTCTCACAAGAGAACAACCCATTGATACCGGCCGATATCTCTATTTGAAATCCCGTGTTTGATAATTGATTATCATAACCAGAACATCTAGACTGTAAAACATTTATCATTGTTCTAACATCACCCTTACTCAGCTTCACAATGGTTAACTTTTCCCCTAAAGAAATACGCTGATGATGATAACCTAGTATATAATTTAAAAACATCAACAGCAAATAAGGAGAGATCAATTGAAATTTTATTATTTTACATAATTTAGACAAATTTTTCATTTTTTGATTTGTAGAATTAGCGGCTAGTATTATAGGAAAGTGTGAGGATGATTTAATAACTTCTATAATAAAATCTAATCCTCCCGTGTCTTCTCTTCCAGAAATACCATCAACTTCATCTAAGAATAACAATATTTTTTTCCCAAGTAAACTATAATTATTAAGGAGAGGGTTTACCATTTTTTCTAATTGGATTTTGTTCCTTGTATCGCTAGCATTAAGTTCAACTAGATCATAATTCAACAAAGCAGATAATATTTTTACCAGAGTAGTCTTCCCTACGCCAGGTGGACCTAAAAGTAATAATGGTTTTGTTCCAGGAAACCATTTTAAGAGCCACTTTAGAACAGACAACCTAACCTCCTCGTTTCCAATCATCTGCTCGAATTTATTAGGTCGATGAATTTCTGTCCAATACATGGAATATCGACTATGATAATTTTCTGGTTAATGGATTGATCGTCCTTTCGAAATATTTGAACAGATCTCTTTTAATTATATCATTATACCAAAACTGATTATAATGATTAACAGTAAGAAAGAGAAATTCTAAAAATGGTTTTAATTCAAATTCATTGGGAAGGAATTCTAATGCTAATTTGGCTTCATCAAGGTATATTTCGCTTTTCTTTAGTGTTAGTTCAAAACCTTTCTTCACATTATTTGCAATCAGGGAATAATATAACGGCCATGAAGGGATCTTAATGGCACCTTCGTTAATAGAATCTTGCATTTCATTACCACATCCTACTGCTTCACTGGCCTTTGCCATCCCAATATGATATATTTCATTCAATGGTGTTTGATTTAATGCCATATTTCGGCCAGCTGTACCCATAATGGAGCGATATTTTTTATAACATCCAATCATATGTTCATCTGTGATAGATTCTGGCTTGATCTTTAATTTATGGTCTATAAATTGACCTATACGCGCATCTTTAAAACCATCTTCGAAAGCTTTGAGAACATGATCACCACCTTGAGTGATTTTTTCTCTAGCAATATCCAAAATATACGGATTCATTAGTCGATAATCATCAAGATATTCTAAATCTTCGTCTTTATCGAGAATTCTGTCCATAGGTTCACTAAGGTCGATGGCTATTATATGACCATCAATTACAGATGTCCTCAGTTCATTAGATAAATCCTCTTTAAAATAAGATACAGAGCCATCAAATAAAGCATTTAAAACTGGAAATGTCATTTTCACAAAATTAGAATTTAAAAGTCGCTGTACCCGATCTGCTAAAATTTCTGGCCTGGATAATCTTGTTTTCACATTCTCGATCATAGATGAATCTAATCCCAACTCTTGTGAACCGACTTCTTCCACAAATTGAGAGACCGTGTTACTAGGAGTGGAATCTGAAATTATCTTTCGATGTAAAGAGAGAAGAAAGCGTTTGGTAAAATCTTCAAATTCTATTTCATATTTTAATTTATATTTGTTATATTGTTTGTATCCACGTTCCCTCAGCAATACTTGTTTAAGAATATCCTTACCTGCCTTAGTGCTCATTAGGGCACTTTTTGAGAATACAAAATCATCCTTGCTACTCATGTATGGTTATTTCAATAGTAATTATCAGTATTTATTAACTTTCACATAATAATTAAAAAAATTTAATTGTAATTATATTAGAAATTAACAAAATAATGATTTTAAATTTCTATCTTGAAGACATAGCAATTCTTTCTTGTTCATTCTTTTTCTTTATTGCATGACTAGTCATGTCGTTGTTTGAGGCTAAAATAATTTCCTTCGCAAGTGCTTCCTCAATCATTTGAGGATTTGAATAAGTTGATTCTCTAACTCCTTCTGCAATAAACCTCAGTGCTAAATCAAGTCTTCTGAGGGGAGACACATCTACTGAAACATGATAAACTACACCACCATAAACAATTCTAGTTGTATCTTCATTAGGTGATGAATTTTCCACTGCGCGTATAAGCAATTCTACAGGATTCTTCCCAGTTTCGAGAAATATTATATCGAATGCAGTTTTTACTACATTAAGTGATTTTACTTTCTTTCCACCCATCCTTCCTGTATTTTTTGCATATTTTTTACCAAAATGCATCAATTTATTAGCCAATCTCTCGATAACATGTACTTCAGCCTTCTTCAATCTTTGATGCTCGTGTCTACCAAATGACACAGGAACAACCATGGATGGATTAAGAGAAATCACCCTTTTTAGACCAAGATCATTTACTTCTATATCAGACACATCCCATTTATTAAATAACATTATTTTTGAATATTCTTTTCCACTCATCTTTATCGCCTTGGTTTTTCTTTCCTTCCATAAACTAATTCTTTTAATGACACGCCGTTAACTTTGAAAACCTGCCACCTTACACCGGGAATATCACCCATTGCTCCCCCCATAGAGCCACCAATTCCCTCAACCTCTACTTCATCATGCTCATCAACAAAATTTAAAGCTCCGTCCCGTGGAAGAAAAGCAGTTATTGATTTTCCATTTTTTATCAATTGTATACGCACGCATTTTCTCACCGCAGAGTTAGGTTGTTTTGATTCAATCCCAACTTTTTCCAATACTATTCCTCTCGCTTGAGGTGCCCCTTCCATTGGATTAGTTTTTTTATCCAGCATAAGTACCCTTCTTTTATAATATTTATTAGCCCATCTGGAACGTTTTCTTTTTGATTTTAAAACACGTCCAGCAAACAAGCCTAAAGGAGATTTTGCCATTTTATACAATCACACCGTTGTTATTATTATTATTATTATTTGTTGTTTGTTCTGGGCTTAATATTAGAACATTAGAAATTTGAAAGTAGCGCCTCGCAAGCAACCTAGCTTTTTCCGCATTTCTACCTTCTTTTCCAACTACTACACCTTTTTTTTTGGAATCAACAACAACAATAGCTTGTTTAGAACCGTCCATCCTCTTATTAATCTTTATTTCATTTATCATGTTAGAATTAAGTATATTCTTTAAAAATTCATCAACGTTATCAGAATATTCTACGAGTTCAATTCTTTTTGGAACCACATTTTGGAGCTGTTTAATAGTAGATCCGCCCTTGCCTATAGCTAAACCCATTTGTCCCTTATTTACTACAAAAATAACACGATCCATTTTTTCATCCAATATGCAATCTCTAGCTGTTGCACTTGTGATGCTTTGAAAAAGAGAAATAAGACGGAGTTCATCTGAGGTTAATTTTATTTTTTCAGTCAATCTTATACATACCTCTATTTGTAATTTTTCCTAATAGATTATTCGTCAAATGATTAACATGCTGTGTAATAAAGTATAATTTAAATTTTAATGAAATAATGTTCATTTGGATAAATTAGGTTATACACTTTCTTATTAATTGCTGTACTTTCAGAAATGAGAGGTGAAGTTTAAAAACTGTTAAAAATGTTCTTAAGAAATTTTACCACACATAGAAATGTAGTAGACAAGTCCAAATAAAATAAAAAATAAAAAAATTATTGCTTTTGCATTAGTTCTTTTATATCTTCGTCCTGAATATTTTTTAAAGAGACAGAAGAAATTCTATAGGATTTATTAAAGAGTCTTCCTAATTTAACCGAATTTTCTTGCAGATAATAAATCGGCACATTATATTCGGATGCCTGTGTCTCTATAAACTGTTTATCTTTACTAGTTACAGTATTTGACAATATTAACAATTTTGATCCCTTTATATTCGATTTTACTTCTTTAATTCCCCTTTTGTATTTGTTATTGGATATTGATTCTTTAATTATTTTCTCCAAAATCTTCATTTTGTTCATTCACCTTCATATACAGTTCAACCATTCCAGTTCCAACAGGAACAGTTGCACCCACAATTACATTTTCAGTAACTCCTTTTAATGCTTCCGTTTGACCTTCCATTGCTGCTCTAGCAATAGTAGGAACAGTGATTTCAAACGCTGCTCTAGCTAAAACGGATGTTTTAGTTCCTGCAATGCCATGTCTACCTATCTGTTGAAGGTAGCCTTTAGACGTCATTAGATCTGCAACAAGCATAATATGTCTAATATCTACCTCTAGACCTTGTTCCTCGAGTGTATTTGTGATCTCTTTAACTAGAGCAGTCCTTGCAGCCTCAATTCCTAAAGTTTGCCATATTTCGTATACATTGTTAGTAGTTATTCTAGAAAGATCAATACCATCTACATAAATAATTTTAGCCAAATTTGAGCCGGCAGTTTGTATAACCCATTCATCAATTTGTTTAACTATAGTTACTCTTTCTATATCTGGTACTCCTTTTATCCTTGTGTTTAAAACTTTATTCTTTAACAACAGAAGACTTTGTGCATCTAATTCTTCATTCATTTTCATAACAATGCTCAATTCCTTTTCATCAAGAATAGTATCATATTTCTTTTTAGAACCTTTTAGAATCTCGAATATATCTTTGATATTACAGCCTCTTTCAATCAATTTGTCAGAAGATAAACTAAATTTGATTATACCTCCATAATCAATGTCAGTTTTTTCTACAACATCTATAACCTTTGTATGGATAATCTCTTTTGCAACATTTAATGCTTGTTCTCTGGAGAACCTATGTTGTTCGTCTAGATATATATCCATTGTAGGAGTTATAGGTTTCTTTCGTGCGTCTACCAGTTCTATTAATCGTGGTAGTCCAAGAGTAACATTTCTTTCCTTTACTCCCGCATAATGGAATGTTCTGAGAGTCATCTGAGTTCCAGGTTCACCTATAGATTGTGCAGTGACAACCCCGACTGCTTCTCCTGGTTCTACCAGTGCTCTTTCCACAAGATCGATAATCTTTTTAACTACCTTTTCTATGCCTTGTTTACTAAGTTTATTATCCAGTAATATAGTTTCAATATTTGTTCTTAATTTGGGATTAAAATGTGATACATATTGATTTAATATATGTCTAATTTCAGATTCGTCTGCTTTCGAACCTTCATCTACTACAGACTCACTTTCGATAATTCTTGAAATATTAACGGCTTCACCATGATCACTTTTAGCTGGATCAATCCCATCTTCTCCATAAAGATATTGAATAATGTTACCGTGGGGGTCTCTAACTGTTCCATCATACTCCATTTTCAAATGTTCGAGAGCATTAATCAATCTTCTTTGCATATAGCCAGATTGTTGTGTTCTTACGGCGGTATCAACAAGACCTTCTCTTCCGCCCATAGCATGGAAAAAGAACTCTAAAGGAGTTAGTCCATCACGGTAATTTGATTTTACAAATCCCTTAGCGTCTGGATTAGTATCATTTATCCTAAAATGGGGCAAAGAACGATTCCGATAGCCTTTGTGAATTCTTTTACCTCGTATTGATTGCTGACCTAAAACCGCAGTCATTTGGCCTATATTAAGGGTTGACCCACGAGCACCTGTAGATGCCATTATCACACCCGCATTATCATTCGGAAAAGATCTGTCTGCAATTCTACCTGCGCGATCTCTTGCACGAGATAACTCATTTACTAGGTACAATTCTAGTGCCTCCTCAGGGGCGAGACCTCTAGTTAGTGGCAAAGTTCCATCCTTATATTGAACAATTAGCTCACCAATTTTATCATAGGCTTTTTTAATTACTCCAGTAATTTCTTTTTCTGTCTCTTCTGTCAGCCATAAATCAGAATACCCGTACGTAAAACCACGATGAGTAATGAATGTTTTTAACATGATAAGTATTGAATTTAGGAACTTTTGGGCAACATCGTTTCCATAATCCTTTGCGATTCTGTGCAAAACACTGTCAGGTTCTTCTGCTCCAATTGATGCTTTGTCTATAACTCCACTTATTAGTTCCCCATTTTTGATTACTACATCCTTTCCCTCTTTTTTAATTGATTTGTTCCATTTTGATGTAATAATAAAATTAAAGTCATTTGGAAGAAATAAGGAAAATAGTTGTTTTCCTGTATAAAACTTCTTCCCATCCTTTTCACCTTTATGCTCGGGGATAGGTCCTGAATATCCACCTAGTAATGCTAAATTAAAGAATTCCTCTTGTGATAATATAGTTTCATCTCTTGTCAAAAGATATGCGCCTGTAATAAAGTCACGTATTCCACCAATAATTGGACCGCCGTATCTTGGAGAAATTAGTTGATCTTGAACACTCATAAGCAACGTTGCCTCAGACCGTGCTTCTTCGCTCTGAGGTACATGAAGGTTCATTTCATCACCATCGAAATCTGCATTATACGGAGGACAAACAGCTGGATGTAATCGAAATGTTCTATATGGCAAAACTTTAACATAATGAGCCATAATTGACATCCTGTGTAAAGAAGGTTGTCGGTTGAAAATAACGATATCTCCTTCAGATAAGTGTCTCTCTATAATGTAACCAGGAACTATGGAATCCGCAACCATTTGTCTATCGTTTACATAATCGAGTCTTATTTTTACCCCATCTGGTCTTATGATATAATTAGCTCCAGGGTATGAGTTAGGACCGTTAAAAACTAGTTTCTTTAATTTTTCTAAATTCCATGATGAGACAGTTTCTGGGATGGTAAGTTTCTTTGCAACTTCATATGGAATGCCAACCTCTGAAATAGCAATATTTGGATCTGGAGAAATTACTGTTCTACTTGAAAAATCCACACGTTTTCCAGATAATGAACCTCTAAATCTACCTTCCTTTCCCTTTAATCTTTGGGTAAGTGTCTTCAATGGCCGTCCTGATCTATGATGAGCCTGTGGAATTCCAGAAACTTCATTATCGAAATATGTCGTAACATGATATTGTAACAAGTCTACCAAATCTTGAACAATTAGTGGAGGAGTTCCAGCTTCTTTACTTTCTTTGAGTCTTTGATTGACTCTTATTATATCAACGAGTTTATGAGTAAGATCATCCTCAGAACGAATGCCTGTTTCAAGTATTATAGACGGTCTTACAGTGACTGGGGGAACAGGAAGGACCTGTAAAACAAACCATTCTGGTCTGGCGGTAGTTGGGTCATATCCTAATAATCTCAAATCATCATCTTTGATATTAGAAAGGCGTTCACGAATTGTAATGGGTAATAATCTATTTTCTCCCGCTTCAGTTTTTTCAACAAAAATCGTAGGTTTAGTAAAGATAAGATCATATTGTTCCTTCTGACAATGGGGACAGATTTTTATTTTTTTAGATTTTTCTATAATCTCATCTTTTATGTTTTCTAAAGTAATTACAGCATATGAAGCTTTTCCAGTCCTTATATTTCTATAACGTTCTAATTCTTCAGTTTCTAGTTTTATTCTGTTACAAGATCTACATGTAGTTAGTAACAATTTATGCACATCATCTACAAATGCGATATGTAATACAGGTTCGGCCAGCTCAATATGACCAAAATGACCCGGACATTTTGCAGATGTATTACCACAAGAAATACATTTTTGACCCGGTTCAAGAGTACCTAGACGGTTATCCATCAATCCACCTTGAACCGGCATTCCATCTTCATCATATGTTTCAGGCGCGGTGATTTCCGCTACACTAAATTTACGTACTTCAACTGGCGACCAAACACTAAATTTTATACTACCAAGATTTTTAATAGACTCTTCCATTATTATCACCTATTTTATAATTTATCCTTAGGAATAAGTCGTGGAGCAATATTAAGACTCATCATTTCTTGCAATAGTAATTTAAATGCATATGCTATCACAATAGTTGAAATTTTAGACTTATCACCACAAACTCTACAAACATGCCTTCTTTGTTTAATGTCGTAATAAGATAACAGACCACAACGTTCGCATATATTAACTTCTGCTTTGTCAGATTCTTCAAGTAATCTGTCCTTTAACATCATTGAAGCCCCATAAGCAATCAAACAATCTCTTTCCATCTCTCCAAACCGTAAACCGCCTCCCCTCGCTCTTCCTTCCGTAGGTTGTTTTGTTAACATCTGAACTTGACCTCTAGCTCTACTATGGATTTTATCTGCTACCATATGATGAAGTTTTTGATAATAAACTATACCGATGTAAACATCTACAGGAAACTTTAATCCAGTTCTCCCGTCGTACATCTCTTCTTTGCCGCTATATTTTAGCCCGTATTGTTCCATAACATCTTTAATATCATTTAATTTTTCTCCTAAGAATGCTGAACCGTCAACAACTTTACCACGCAGTGAAGCGGCTTTCCCCGCCAATGATTCCATGAATTGTCCAACTGTCATTCTTGATGGAAAAGCATGCGGATTAATCATAATGTCAGGAACTATTCCATCGTTAGTATATGGGAGATCTTCTTGACTTACCAACATGCCAAGAACTCCTTTTTGTCCGTGTCGTGACGCAAATTTGTCTCCGATTTCGGGTATTCGCATATCTCTCACTCTAATTTTATACATTTTTCCACCCTCAACAGATTGTGTCATTATTACACTATCAACAACACCATTCTCAGACGGTCTTACACCTATCGAGGTATCGCGCCTGTAAGGTCCTTTTACTTCAAATTCCTTATACTCTTCAATGAATCTTGGAGGAGATGTTCTTCCAATCAATATATCCCCACCTGAGACAATTGATTCGTGCATGATGGCACCATCTTGTTCCAATAATCTATAAGCTTTTTCCCCCCTAAATCCACGGATATTTTCATCTGGAGAAGGTAATTCAAAAGTATCTTTCATTCCACCAGGATATTGTTTTGCTTCAGCTTCATACACACGATAAAAGAATGTTCTACATAATCCTCTCTCAACTGATGATTTATTGAAAACTACTGCATCTTCTATATTATATCCTTCAAAAGGTAGAACAGCAACAACACAATTTTGCCCTGTAGGACGTTCATCGAGTCCAAGAAGATTTATTGCCTTGGTACTCACCACGGGGACTTGTGGATACAACATGAAATGTTGACGCACATACGTACTAGCATTCATTAAAGGTGTGGAAAATCCTAGACTCTGTTTTGCCATAGCACTTTCATAAGTGTTTCTAGGAGATTGATTATGTTCTGGATATGGAATAACTGAAGCACCTATTCCTAAAATAGATGGAGGATATATTTCCATATGTGTCGTATTATTATCTATAGATTCAGAATCAATTGAAATTTGACAGTTTTCCTCCTCGTTGGCATCTACAAGTTCAATTATTCCTATAGAAATTAGGTCAGCCCACGAAAGAAATTTTTTATTGATCTTTTCTACAACTTCCGATGTCATTAAAGATTTTCCATCTTTAACTATTGCAAGTGGTCTCAAAACTCTTCCCGAATTACAAGAAATATACAATCTCTTCATAGCATTTGAGTTCAGAGAAGAATAAAAGTAAATCCCAATGTGTGGATGTATTTTTCCGCTTCTTCTAAGAGTTCGAAGAGTTATTGCCAAATGCAAACCATCTTCTATATACCCTATCAATTTTCCATCTACAAAAATTCTACATCCATTTTCTCTTAAATTTTCATCCGCATCATCTATATGTTGTGCTCTTAATTCATATAATTTTTCTATTATTTCCGACGAAGAAACACTGACTGAAATTATTGCGGAGAGAGCAAGATTCTTTACTAAACCACAATTTGATCCTTCAGGAGTTTCTGCAGGACAAATCCTTCCAAAGTGAGTAGTGTGTAAGTCTCGAGCTTCAAAGTTTGGTTGACTCCTGCTTAATGGAGATTGTATACGACGTAAATGACTGATTGTAGACATATAATTAGTTCTATCCAGAAGTTGAGTTACACCTACTCTTCCTCTTCCCCAATTACCAGTGGCAATAGCGTTATTTAGCTTATCTGAGATTATTCCAGGTCTTATAGCGGCGGCAACAGCATTTATTCCTCTTTTTTGACCCGATCTTTCAAGCTGATATTTCATATCCCGTATAAGGTTACGAAATGCAGTTCTAAAAAGATCAGCAAGCATTTGACCAGCAAATTTTATAACCTTGTTTCCATAATGGTCCTTATCATCATTATCGATCCAACCCAGTTTTAATTCTATTAATTTAGAAGCTGCTTCGCCTAAAAATAGAGCTTTTTCTCCACGATTTTCTGGATTTTTACCTAAATGTGGAAGTAGTCCCCAATCCAATAATGTTTCTGCACGCTTTATCTGAAATTCCTCCAGCATCCCTGGAGCAATTCTTTTACTAATATATATTATAGATTCTCTACTTGAAGGAATTTCCCCCACTTTCTCAAACGACGGTTCCAAATCGTCCTGAACACGTTCGTTAAAGGAGACAGAATTAGCTATGTCCCGATCAGACTCGAGACCTAATGCCCTTATCAAGGTAATTAATGGAATATCCACAGGAGACCCGGGTATTTTAGCAACTATGGAACCGTCTGGTTTCATTATAAGTTCCAGTTTTGCACGATAACCTACAATTGAGGAATATACCTTTGCCTTATAGTTAAGAGTACCTGCAGTTTCTTCTGCATCTACAATTATTTTGTTGTAAGATAAATCCTCAAGACCGACAATTACTCTTTCAGAACCATTAATCACAAAATAACCTCCTGGATCTCGTGGATCTTCCCCTAATTCAATCAATTTGGATTCTGGCAAATTATGGAGGATACAGACATTGGATTTTACCATTACAGGCATATCTCCGATGTGAATAAATCTGGATTCGATTATTCTTCCATCCTCCACTATACTACATTCAAGCATAATTGGAGAGGCATAAGTCAAATTTCTTAGTCGTGCCTCGACGGGGGCAACATGAGTGATCGAACCATCCAGTTCCATAATTCGAGGACGTTGTAATTTTATTTTACCAAGTTTCAGTTTATAAGGAAATTCAGCTGTTTCTATCTCTACTTCATTTACTTCATCAATAATACTTTGAAGTCCAGATTCCATAAATTCATTATAAGAATTAAGATGTTGTCTAGCTATTCCCTCACGTCTTAATATATCGTTTATGATTGGCCACATATCAACAGAAGTATTCATTATATTGACCATCTCTAACCTTCCACCACATACCTGTAATATACACTTTCACCTGCAGTAGGACTTTTCCTAGTTATTCGTAATATATCACCTGGACGTACGTCCAAGTCTTCTAAGCCCTTATCATTTGACATAATATACGGAAGCTGATTTGTCCTGACATTAAACTTTTTCATTACTTGTTCAGCCTCTTCTTTAGAAAGAATTTCATGTTTAGGCTGATAAATGTGGTTGGTTACTTTCACAACTTTCTTTTCTACTGACAAATCATAGCCCCTCTACAAAATTTGGTAAAATAGTCAAATTTTTGGATAAAATATCTTTTGCGCAATATTAAATACACAAACTTCTGGCAGAAGGAGATATATGTAGTTTCTTACATTATTTAAAATTTATTTCGATTATTCATAATAAATAATACGTTGGTATATTTGATTGCAAATAATGAAAGAAAAAGGCCTTCGGAGGGATTTGAACCCTCCTCAAGCGGTTTCTATCTTTTGTAGAAAAGACCACAGCCGCCTATACTAACCAGGCTATACTACGAAGGCCACGCATTCATTGATATTAGGTTGTATTAATTAATCTTCAGTTTAGTTAAATATACTTAGATTATAATATCCTCGGAATTGTCATGTTAATTCACGAATCTATTATTCCACGTTTAATTACAGATAGTCCTAGTTTTTCTAACGCATTACAAATAGCGTTCATTCCGATAGAATCACCAGCTAGATGACCAAGAACAACTAAATTCCAATTCCCGTTTGCTTGTCGTAATTTAATCAACTCATTATAATCAATATGTAGGTAAATGACTGTAGTTATTCCATTTTCGAAATATGATTTAGCAATATCAAAACCTCCGTTTGAACCAGCTCCAACAACTAAAACCCATTTTCCCAAATTATTTGTAGGTTTTCCATTACATACAGTTATACGGGTTAATGAATTCTTGAATTCTGGTATTGCTCCAATTGCATTTACTAAATCAGATACCGATACCAATTTTGACATTTCAATTTTCCTTAGAATAACTTGCCGCATATATTCATCAAGAGGTTGATGAATATTCAATAATGGCATTTTAAGGAGTTTTGACGTACCCACAATATCGTCATAAATAGCCGAATGTGATCGTAATTCTACTTTTTCTTTTAGTTTTTTGACTAATGAAATGGCATTTTTTCTCTTTATTCCATTATCAACCATATATTTCACATGTCTATCAAATACATGATGAAATTGAAGTAGAGATATTCCTATCGGATGATGTGTTAAAACGCAATCACATTTAAGAGTCTTTGCTAGATAGATGTCAGATTGATTTATGTCTACAGAAACAAATATCTTTTTTATATCGGTTCCATTTATATGAATTGTGCTATCAGGGGGGACTTTTTCCCAACTAGCGAGTTTTAGACCTATCTGCATAATTTCTTCTGTACTAATTCCTTTCAATCGATATACTATGACAAATGATCGAATTTTAATATTTTTTGTTTGGAAGCTATTATCATTTATCTGTCTATCTTGTTTATGATATTGAAAAAAAGGAGACAGGAGTAACCAAATAACACCCTTATAAAGTGCGTCCCAATTTGATGAATTTACGATTAAACTACCAAAGTCTGGTTCAGAATGTCCTTTATGTATTGAGATCTAATTAGGTCCTTTAGTGTGGTTGACTGCAGACAGATTATCGTGTATAGTTACTGAAAGATATAATTTGAATTTGACCTATTTCGAAATATAGCGTAATTTTTTAATTGACGTATATATTAAGATACTTCCTCTCATATCAGCAATTTTATTTGTTTTTGCTCTTATTTTTTAATAGAAACAAAAACGAGAAAATTGTTCAAAGTTAATTTATTTGATTTTTCATTATAAATAATATTTTTAGGATAATACACTTGATTGTATATTCGAAATTAGTTGCAACTATATTATTTACATCTTAGAATTTCTTTCGTGATTCGAGTATATGTGCTAAATTTCTAATAGTTGACAATTTATTAAATCGCGAATTAAAAAAATGAACAGAAAGAAGATTGTTATAAAAAAATAGAATTTATTTATAGTATTTAATAGAAAAAAAATTTAAGTATCTTGAATGTATATTATTATTATGATAGAACGAAGAAAGAGAAATTTTTATGATGACTTGACATTAGAAAATATGAAGAGATATTTTCAGGTTGAGGATCATTTTGAATTATTGAAATTTATTAAAAAACATGGACTAAAAAACGATGATTCTGACCTTAACATAAAAGAACATTAATTTTTTGAATATTTAGAGTGACTTAAAAGCCTAATTGTTTTATATAAAATATTGTCTCCAGAATTTATTGGCAGCTTCTATTATCCTGAAAATATTCTTTGATCCATCGATCAGTATACCTAGAATAATTCTGCAAAACAACAATTCTAGAAATTTCACTTTCATCCATTAATTCATATTCATTAAGTGTTTTTACCATAATCTCAGCAAAATTTCTTATTTCATTCATTTCAAGCATATGTTTTTGTTCCAATCTTTGGGTAGACATTCCGATATGCATATAAGATTTTATTTCTATAAAGTTGGGATTACCAATATTAATTAATTCAGCAAAATCAGACACATCTTCCAAATTATCGTTGTACCCTCTAATAAGTGTTATTCGTAATACTGTCCTTGTACTGATCTCAGAAATAATTTTAAGAGTGTTTAACCATCTATCCCACGCATCTTTATATTTTGGTCTATTAATTTGATAAAACATTTTTTTATTTGATGCATTAGTAGAGAGATACAATTGTGTTGGAAGTGCATCTTCTTTTATTAATTTCTTTATCATTTCAGGTTCTTGGCCATTAGTAACAAGAAATATGGATTTAGTATTTTCTAAGGATTTCAAATATTTGATCAAACCTGGTAGTTTAGGATACATGGTAGGTTCTCCGGAAAGAGATATTGCGTAATGCAGCGGAAACAAAGATTCATCTAGTTTCTTTTTGTCTGATTTTGAATTTCCATAGAAACCAACAATTAATCGTTCTCTTTCTTTCAATAGTTGAGTCACAATAGCATCGGGCTCATCAACTAATTCTTCTGGCATTAATAAAGTATCATAAAATTCAGTTGGTCTCCAACAATACACGCATCGATTTTCGCAGTTCATTGCAGTTGGAGTCATTTCCATACATTGATGGGTTGAAATTCCATAAAATTTATGTTTATAACAATTACCTTCATTATAGAAAGATTTTTTCGTCCAATGACATAATTCTACAGCCGAATGATTGAAAATGCCGTATTTAGCTTTTCTGAGTCTTGCTTCTAAACTCGAAGTAATATGGATAAGATTATTTTCATTTTCATGATAAACATGTTCATCAGAACAGCTCATTTATAGCATTAAAGATAGTCAAACTAATTTATACTTTAAAACTAGGTTGACAGAGTAAAATGTCTTTTATAAATATTTGTTCGAATAGCATAATGAAATCTTTAATACATTGATTACTTTTACATATGGGATCAAAAAATATTACACATAGTTGAAGACAATCGCGATCGATTTAGATTCAGTTTTAGCCGATGTAATGATTATTTGGATTGAGGAATATAATAGAATTCGTGGTTCCAACATCATCAAAAATGATATTACTGCTTGGGATATTCACAGCATTTTGCCTATAAATAAAATTGAATGTAATATTCTGTTTGCAATAGTATGGAAAAATAGATGGAAAGAAATACCGCCTACAAATAAAAATATAGAAAAAATTATAAGGGATTTGAATAAGGAAAATAGAATTTCGATAATAACTAAAAGAGAAAAGGATACAATTCCGTTTGTATATGAGTGGCTGAAGTATAATAATATAACATATGACGACTTATTATTTGTGCCTGATGAAATTCCGAAAAGCGTATATCCATTCAATTTTTTGATAGATGATTATCCAAATAATTTAGTAGATATTAAATTTCCAAAAAAAGGGATATTGTTTGATCAACCATGGAATAAAAATTTTAATTGGCCTAGAAGAATTCACTCCCTAGAAGAAATAAGAACAGTTATTTGTTTGTAGTACAAATTAGCTAAGAAAATTCCAATTCTATAATTGCTCGGTTTAAAAGTGAGGAAACACCTGTATACTTTTTAATAAATTCTATTGTAGATTCAAACGAATCAACACCTCTATATCCTTCATCGTACTTCATCAATACAATCCCTTTATTTGTCTTAACATAAAGTACAAATAAATAGTAATTTCCCAATTTTGTGTCATAATTCTCTACATACTGACTTAATATTATTTCCTCTATATAATACTCATGAATGTACTTGATATTAGAAAGAACTTTTTCTGATTTTGTTGGGTTTTTTCCTTCTATTCTGTGAATATCAAAGTCAAGTATTATTTTTTTATTTTTCATATTCTAAAAATCTGATCCATTCTGGAAACCACAAGTTACTTTCAGGAATGCCAATTCCTTTAGCGAGTAGGGAAGGAGAATTATAGAATATCTTTTCACAACCAATCTCCCTAGAAACAAAAGAATTGAGCTGATCTAAATTGGATATTTTACCTACATATTTGTTGGCAAGAAAATCCCTATTATGAGTATACAAACCAACTTGTCTTCCATCAATAGTGGGAACATAACATACTATGACATTCACTTGGTTTACTCCATTTTTCTTGAGATAGTAAATAGTTTCTCTGGCTGTACTACCTGTTTGTATGGTTCCTTGAATTGTAGCAATTTTTCTATTTTTAGTTAAATTTTCTATTATAAATTTTAACGACTTGCCTGTTGTTAAAAGTTTATTTTTACTGACTTGTTCAGAAAAATCTATCATATGATCAGAGTCATCATACCTGTCTTTTATTACTCCTTCGGATATTTCAAATTTTGAAAATTTGTTCTGTAAGCTTAATCCCATTCCCAATGCCATAGGTCTAGTATAATCTGGTTCTGCATAAATACTATCTAGATCCATCTCGAGGGGCAAACGATCAGCTTGTATTTTTCCGATATTTTTTCTTATTGAATAAATACTTTTATTGTTAAACATGGAAGTTACATGAGATTCTCGTATAAATTCAAAAGGATCTAGTAATATTTTGTGGTCTTTAAGTGTAGCTAAATCCCGAACATAATTTTTTAAACTTAATTTTATCAATTGTCCGGGTTTTATATTTTCATAATTTAAATGCGGAAAAGATATCCTTAATGAATTCTCAGATGAAATAACTACAATGTGATCATCTGTGGCCATAATAAGAGGTTTAAATCCAGTACTATTTCGAAAAATAAATATTTCATTCTTCTTTTTAATAATAATATTTCCTCTGAGATGTCTATCTATAAACTCTGCTGCCTGTTCGCTATTCTTTTTTTCAGTAATTAATTTCATAAAAATATAAAAAATTTGATACAATGGATCGAGTTTTTTTGCAGATCCGATGTGTGGATGAAGATATAACTTTTCTGTATCTACAAGAAAACCATCGATACAGATATCGAGTAAATTCATACTAGGAAAAAGGGGAGATCTTTTTGAAAGATATCCTACTGCACAGAATCCAGATAACTTTTTCTTTTTGATGGAAGCAAATAAAACATCGTCAGAAGGTATAGAACCTTGGTTTTCGATGACATTGTCACCAATCATCAATTTCCAATAAGCTTTTCCTCTATGTTGAAGCATCCTCATACCACGTATAAGGTAAAAAATGGTCGTATCAGAAGATTTATTTCCGTTGTAGTTATAAACTGCAATTAATCCTGCCAAAGATCTGTTTTTTGATTGTTAGAAAAGATATAAAAGTTATCGAGTCCTAAAATGGAAATAATATTCATAAAAATAATATAAGGAAAATTGACGCAATGTTACGAAATAATTATAATAAAGAATTTAGCAAAATAAAAAAATGGTTTAATGTTATATTAGTAAATTAGAATATGTTAATTGGAATTATTGGGAAAGCGAATGTTGGCAAATCAACTTTTTTTAATGCTTTAACAGATCAAGCTGTTACATCAGCAAATTATCCTTTTACCACAATACAACCAAATATAGGAATTAGTTATGTAAGAAAAAAATGTGTTTGTAGAGAATTTGGTGTTAAAGATAATCCTATCCATTCAGTGTGTGTTGATGGGAATAGATTTGTTCCAGTGAAATTAATAGATGTAGCTGGTTTAGTTCCAGGAGCTCATTTAGGAAAAGGACTTGGCAATAAGTTTCTAGATGATGCAAGACAGGCCGATGCATTAATTCATGTTGTAGATGCGTCTGGATCGACCGACCCCGAGGGACATATAATAGATCAATCCAAGGGAGACCCTCTGTATGATATAAAATTTGTAGAAGAAGAATTTGATCGCTGGCTATTTTCTATAGTCAGCAGAGAATGGAATAAGATTTCAAGAGATATGATTAGTCAAAAAATGAAAATTGAACAGATACTAACAAAAAAATTGTCAGGTTTGTCTATAAATATGGACAATATTGTAGAATCCTTAATGGAGTTGAATTTAAAGAACAAGAATCCTGATTTGTGGACAGAGGATGAATTACTATCTTTTGTAAGAATAGTTAGAATGAAATCTAAACCTTTACTTATTGTTGCCAATAAAATAGACATAAAATCTTCTATGAAAAATATAATAAAGATTGAAAAAGAAATAGACAGAATAATAATTCCATGTGCTTCAGAAGCAGAATTAGCTTTAAGAAAAGGAATGGAAAAGGGACTATGGTATTATTTACCAGGTGATAAAGATTTTCAAATAAAGAAAAAAGACCTCAACGAACAACAACAAAAGGCGATATTGATGATTAAATCGATATTGATGGAGAATGGTTCTACCGGAGTCCAGAATGCCATCAATACTATATGTTTTGATCTCATGAAGATGATTATTGTTTACCCCGTAGAAGATGATGTTAAATTATCAGACAAAAATGGAAACGTACTTCCACATGCGTTACTAATGCCTAAAGGTGCCACTGCAAAGGATCTTGCTCAAGCGATACATGCGGATTTGGCAAAAGGGTTTATGTTTGCAATTGATGTTAGAAGTAAACAAAGAATAGGAGCAGATTATAAACTGAATGATAATGATGTAATTAAAATAGTTTCATCTACATCAAGGGGATAATGAAAATGATTTTTAATGATTCAGGTGAAAAACTAGGTTTTGGAATAGAGAGTACTGCTCACACTTTTGGTTGTTCGGTAATAAAATTTAAGGAACCACAAAAAAAAGGCGAGATTATTTCTGAAGAAAGGAGTATATATAAAGCACCATCCGGCTCAGGCATTCATCCGAGAGAAGCCTCAAGACATCACATGAACAAGGCACCAGAAATCTTGAGAAATTGTTTGAAAGAAGCAAAAGTTGCTCCTAAAGAACTAGATATCATTTCATATTCTGCGGGTCCAGGATTGGGACCGTGCCTAAGAGTAGGAGCGGTTGTAGCAAGAACTCTTTCATCGTTTTATAATAAACCATTAGTTCCAGTCAACCATGCTTTAGGACATATTGAATTAGGAATGATGTTAACTGAATGCAAAGATCCTCTAGTATTATTGGTTTCTGGAGGCCATACAATGATTTTAGCATTCTCAAATAAGCGATGGAGAATTTTCGGAGAAACGCTAGATATAACAATAGGACAATTATTAGATCAATTTGGCAGACACATGGGGCTTTCTTCGCCATGTGGAAACAAAATAGAGGAATTAGCATTACAATCATCAGAACAGTATATTCAATTACCGTATTCAGTTAAAGGGAATGATGTCTCTTTTTCGGGCCTTTTGACTTATACAAAATCACTTATTACTGAAGGTAAAAATGAATTTGATGTATGTTTTTCCTTGCAAGAAACTGCCTTTGCTATGTTAACAGAAGTAGTTGAAAGAGCATTATCTTTTACAGGAAAAAAACAGGTATTAATAGTAGGAGGTGTCTCAGCAAATAAACGTCTACATGATATGTTGGAACAGTCGTCTGAAAGGCAGAAAGCAGAATTACGATCATGTCCTTTAATTTACTCAGGTGATAACGGATCACAAATTGCATGGATAGGTTTATGCGAGTATCATACTACAGGAAAAAAAACAGATATCAAAAAATCTTTTGTTAACCAATCATGGAGATTGGATTCAGTAGATGTTAATTGGAGAACCTAGAAATATACACAATAAACTAAAAAAACAGTTTTATACTTTTCTAATATAGTTTATTAGATTTAACTTTTTCAATCTCTTTTGTCCATTTAGAATTACTGAAAACTCCGAATTTATATATCTCATTTTTTAAGGTGGTAATTACTACCTTTTTTATGATGAATCCTTCAGCCCTACAATCAGCAATTTGATCAAGAGGTAAATCTAAAAGTAATTCGCCAGTTTGTTTTGAAAGGGTTGCAAGGGTACCTTCAGTTTTTTCAAAAATAATTCGCTGATTTGTAAGTGTAAGTATTCCGTTTTTTAGCCTGTCTTCGGCACAATCTTCTTCAAGAATTAATTTCTCTCCTTTTCTAGGTTTGACAGAACTCACGTTTTTATTATATAGAATATGCATATATTATCATTGCATCGAAAACTCATTAAGAAAGGAGCAGAAGCCGATATTTTTTTAATAGCATGGTACGGAAGAAAGGCGATTTCAAAAATGAGAAATCCAAAGCAATATAGGAACAAATATCTTGACGAAAATATAAGAAAAAAAAGAACATTACATGAAGCCAATATGATAAGTGCAGTTAAGAACGTGGATATAAAAACACCATCTTTGTTATTTTTGGATCCACTAAAAGCTGAAATAATAATGGAATACATAGATGGACATAATGTAAAGGATATAATGTCAAGTCAATTGGCTTTAGATATGGGAAAATATACGTCCTTACTACATAATAATAATATTGTACACGGTGATTTAACTACTTCAAATTTTATAAAATCTGGTAACGATCTTGTAGTTATAGATTTTGGATTATCTTTTTTTTCTGAGAGGATTGAAGATAGAGCGGTCGACTTTCGATTAATTAAAGAGATTTTGAGTAGTGCACATATAGATATATTCGATCAGGCATATCAGAATTTCATAACAGGATATTCGAACAATACAAATAACAATATGAAAAAAATATTACGAGTAGTCAGTGAAATAGAGAAAAGAGGAAGATATGCAAGAATAAGTTAGACAAAATTGCTAAAATTAAAATTACTAGAATATCAGAAATAATAGTATCATATTACCTAACATAGGTTGGTTTACAATTTACTTCATGCAATATGTATTATGTTCTTGGAATTGTTATTTTTTATATAACAAAGATTTAAGAATTTATGTTAATCTGTATATACTATATACCATTTGAAAATATTTTTATTTATAATATTTATAGATAGAATATGATTAATTTACTGTTTTTTGTAACTAGTAATTCAAATAAATTTTTGGAGGTTGAATCAATTTTAAAAAAAAGATTAAATTCGACAAAATTACAGTTTTATAAGCATCATATTATAGAAATACAATCTGATGATATCGAAATAATTGCTTTAGAAAAAGCTAGATATGCGTATGATATGGTTAAACAGCCAATAATAATAGAAGATGATGGATTGTTCATTAAATCTTTAAACGGCTTTCCAGGCCAATATTCGTCATATAGTTTTGCTACAATAGGAAATAGAGGAATCTTGAAACTAATGAAGGGAGAATCTGATCGATCTGCTTTTTTTAGATCGATTTTTGTTTATAATGATGGAATTGAAATAGAACTTTTTTCTGGACAAATTTGTGGAAAAATCTCTACGCGACTTTATAAAGGAGGATGGGGATTTGATCCTATTTTTATTCCAGAAAAATCAAATATGTCATTGGGCAGATTATACATTATAAACAAAAAAAACAAGTTTTCGCATAGAAGATTAACTTTAGAGAAATTCATATCATGGTATAACGGAAAATATCCACAATAGAGTATCAAATATTTTGAATTTATCATTTTATTATTACATTAAAATATTTGCTTACAGAACAATTTGACTTTAAACTTTATTATCTTGAATTGACTTCACAATGTAATGTAAATTTATAAAGAAATTTTTTCAAGTAATCATAAAGTCATTTGTATAATTTATTTCTATTATGCAAAAAGAATAATAGTTATAAAAGTAACTTTATTTTTAATATTTAATGAAGATATTGTTCTATTTAATAGTATCACATCTGTTATATTAATTATAAACTTTATAAGTTAAGGATGAAAAACCGCAGCCGATACGAGGTTATTGCAGCTATAATATCATCATGCATAAGGATGGAAACTCGAACAAAAATTATGTACAAAGCTATGCTTAGTAACGATCAATGTAAGCTATATATTCAATTTTTATTAAAATGTGGTTTAATTAACGAGGTTTTAAACGGTGAAAAAAGGTATTATATTATTACTGAAAGCGGAAATAAATTTCTGGTTAATTTTGAAAAATTGAAAGAAATGCTCCCAAGCATCATGGAGGGAGAGATAGAAGAACATCATAATTTAAGGATCTAACATAAATTTTATTATATTTTGAAATTTATTCATAGAATGTCTTCTAGATATTTAAAAACATTAATTCATAGTTTTCAACCGATATTTTACAAAATCCAGTTTGAATCTTGTAGTTCTGTGATAACACAATTAGCGTCTTTCAGATCATCAAACCTAGAATGATAAAAACAAGGAAGTATTTTGTATTTTACTTGCTTTGGGCATCTTCTGCAATGAATAATTCTTCTTATCCTACTGGAAAATATTCCATTTTTGAGAGCATGTTTATCTGGATCTAGAAACTTTCCCGTAATTTCAGAGCAAAGTGGTTTGCTCTATCTACAAAAGGTACAAATTACAAAATCTTTCTATGTGTACCCATTTTAACTAGTGGACGAAACTCTTGCTGTTAAATTTATTATATTGTTGAAATAACTGTTTCCTATTATATTAATAGACTACTAAAAACAATTATTCTTTTGGGAGATCCTATAACTGCTACAACAGATCCTTGTTTCCTTCTTCTGACTAAATAAGTGTATACAAATATTGGATTCGTCCTGTATAATGATATTAATCCAGTAGATTTTAAACTAATGATCTAATTTACTCTTTTTTAAATTTCCTTTTGTCCTTTATTCAGAACGCATTGATAAATCATTATGCAGTTTTTTAAGTGAAAAATCACTTATGTAATAATCTTTATATCTATACCTAATCAGTATATTTATAATATTTTTTGACTATTAATTTAAAGATAATTTTCACTTTCTTTAACTCATCATTCTTATTCTTTTTCGTATCAATAAGTGTGTAGCTTAATTCAACTAGAATACATTTAATCACAAACAAATAATTATGCTACATCGATACAAACCTGTTATACAACCTTATCTTTAGAGCAGTTTCTACTTTTTGCATATTAAATTTCTTTGATAGTAAATGTTCTACCAATACTCTTTTTAATGATGAGAAGACGACTTCAGCAATCCATCGTTGTCCTGTGTTTTTTAATTGTTTGTACTTTTCATAACCAATTTTTTGAATCAGATGAACAAGTTCATTGCTTGATTTACATTTTCTTGTTCTACCATTAGCGTTCTTTCTAATAGTTATAACAGGTTCAATATACATTTTGTCTAACATATTGAAATTAGTCTTACTGTCATATGCTTTATCCGCATATGTTTTTGCAATTCTGTGGTTTTTGGAAATCTCTTTTATCATGGGTACAAATTTCTTGCTATCATGAACAGTACCTTTAGTTATTAGGAATGAGATTATCTGTTTTGATTTAGTATCAACTGCAATATGTAATTTAAGGTACTCTCTACGTTCTTTCTTCCATTTATCTTCAATGTAAAGTACCTTTCTTAGATATGGTAAGACCAGAAGCATTAATCACCAAGGTTATTGACTCATCTATCTTTTCATTCTTGTAATTATCTCTAAAATTAGTACACATTCTCTTGATACGTCTTCTCAATTGAGTAAAATGTATTTCCTCCATTATTCTGATATATTCTGCTAATCCCCTTACAATTCCCTGTACTCTTGTTCTGTATGAAATAGAAAATCCAATTTTGAGAAATGCTAGAAATTGGACATAACTATCAGGATATAGAAACGGTCTACCAACTTTGTTTTTGTTCATCTTTGATAGTTCCCTTCTTTGTGATTTAATAAATCCAATATCCATCAGGATATGACCACGTTCTATGAGGGATTCATTATATGCAGACCAGTTTCTCTTGGACATTAGAAGAATAATGAAATTACTGGATAATAATGCTACAAACTACGTATCAATATATATTAAAATAAAGTTGTATTCTAATACGTACATACAATAGAATACATTCATTCTGAATATAATTATAGTATTCGTCAAAATTCTCGTTTCTATCCTTGAGAAATTGACTGACTAATTTCATCAAACTTTTATGCAATATTAAATAATGGATAAATTTTTAATTCAATCGAATTACATGCTCCATAATACAATGTGTCAACCTCCGCATGTACAATATGTCGTCGATAGTTGGATAGAAGGGACCTGACAAAATATTACCTACTAACAATTTTTGCCCTTATATTCAAAGCACTTTCTTATTGATTAGCTTCATATTAAATCAAAACACAACCAATAAAGATGATCTCCAATATGAACAATAGTTATATCTCATGAAATTCTCCTTTTTTCACAGGTGTGAGATGATACAAATCGCGGTCGATTTTCCTACATAATCTCTTTTTCTTTTCTAAAAGTTGTCAAAGCTTTGATGGTATCGCTTAAAATTAGGCAAAGTACATGTATAATTATACATTACTTAACTGTGTATGTTGTGTTCTAAATTGAATGACTATAGATAATTAGTAGGGCTACATCTTAAACCGATTTGGTCAAATTGACACAACTTTTGCAAGGATACGAATATTGCACAAAATTTGTTTCATCATAAACAGAGTTCATATTAGGGAACAAGAATCATTTGTTTTGTTATTAATGAATTATAGTGGAAGAGGATATGGTAGAGGCGGAGACAATAGAAGGACATTTGGCTCAAGTCCAAAACCAGTTGAAATGGGAAAAGAATACGAAGTGGAAATATCAGAAATAAGTAATAAGGGAGATGGAATTGCCAGAATCCAAGGATTTGTAATCTTCGTTGTTGGAGGAAAAGTTGGGCAGAATGTGAAGATAAGAATCACCAGTATCGGAGAAAGATTCGCAAAAGCAGAAGTTGTGTGAACGCAAATCATTTATATAAAACCTACGGTCGCTACAGCAGGTTTTTAGAAAAAAAGATCACTTTTTACTAGACCTGTAATATTTTTTATCTGGTTTAAATGCCTTACAAGTACAATTGCCAATAAGACACTTCATTTTGTCTTTTGAAGTCCTATCATGATCAACTTTTTGGTGTTCACATCTCAAACACTTAACATATAAGTCCAACTCATTGTCCAAACGGATTTACCATATTATTTAGCAGAATTAACGCATATAAATTCTATATTATGAAGAGATAATAAACGCTCAGAAGCTTCACTATATTCAAATAAACAGAAAATTTAACAATAAATACGATAAAAATTTGATAATAATTCGACTGGCTCGTATTAAAAAATTATATTATGAAACAAAATATTTAATTAAGATCTTGTAAAAAAATGCCAATCTCATACCTTATGACTAGCAAAATAGCCGATAAATTGTTAGAATAGGCTATTGTAGTTGGAATTTTAACCTCTAATTTATGGAAAATACGAGTACTTTTTATAGACACAAAGAAATTCAAGAATTTAAGCATTAATTATAGTATGGACCATTAATATCTTGTAAAGGTATTATTTTCACAATGCCTAGGAGAAACTGCTAGGTGTATAATGATCGCATAGAACGTGTACACGCCTTGATGCATGGTTCCGTGCAAAACAAGATGAGTTTATCTTTGTTAGGTTTGTTCAAACTAATTTAAATAATTCTCTAAAATGGAGCATACCCAATCATCTACATTCAGTCCTTATTACGATTGAAATTAAATTCATCTACTATCTGAATAAGATTATTTATTGATTCAAATCTACCTATTTCATTAAGAGAATGAGCATCGCTCCCCAAATGAAATTTCACACCATTTTTTAAAAATATTCTTATCCATTTCTCAGGGGGTCTACGATATTTTGCATTTAACTCTACAATTTTGTTATTTTCGTTTATGAGCTTACCTATCTCTTCTATTTCATGATCATATATTTCAAAATAATTTTCGGGAGCCAAATGTCCTATTACATCAACATGCTCATTTTTAATAGTTTTTTTGAGGAGCTCTAACCATTTATTTTTATCTTGAAACGTTGTATGAAAACTTGCAACAATAAAAAATTTTCTTGCAACATTTTCATTGCAATCTATATTTCCATCAGATAAAATTTTTGCCTCAAATCCGACTATTATTTTAATTTTATTTTTTTGTTTATATTGTTCTATCTCTTTAATGTAATCATTAATCCATTCAGAGGACCTTCTTACATGTTCTGTAAATGCAATACATTCTAATCCTATTTTCTTCGCCTCTTCAATAGCATTTTTTATTGTTAAATTAAGTTCTGAGTGATCATTATAATTTGCGTGAATATGAAAATCTTGTCTAATGTTCATACAAGCAATTAAATAATTATTTTATAAAAATCTATAATATCACAAAAACCCTAAAATTTTTTATGTAAATATTTGATGCATTACAAATATGCAAGATACATAATTAAATGAACATGTAATTTAATTATTACGTATTAATTTAAATTTGTAATGATAAATTTGAATGTGCTGGTTCCAGGTGCCGGTGGGCCTGCAGCAATAAATACAATAAAATCCTTAAGATTATCTAAATTTGATGGACAGATAGTCTCAACAGACTCCGATCCACTTTCAGCTGGTTTTTTCCTTAGTGATTCATATTATGTTGTTCCTATTGTAAGCGACAAATCATTTATAGATAAATTGATAAAAATTATTAAAAAAAATAATATTAAAGTTTTGATGCCTTCATCAGGATATGATATCTATCAATATAGTATTCATAATCAGTTATTATCTGAAATGGGTGTGCAAGCAGTAGTAAGCAGGAAAGAAGTTTTAGATGTCTGCCAAGATAAATTATTATCATTTAAAAAACTCTCAAACAGATTCCCATTTGCTTTTTCAACACTTTACTTTGAGCAAATTGATAAATTTCCTGTTATAGCTAAACCTCGCTTTGGAAAGGGTAGTAAAGATATTATCAAAATCGAAGATCTCACTGATTTAAACTATGTGACTGCAAAATATAATAATATGATATTTCAAGAATATCTTCCAGGAGTTGAATATTCAGTTGACGTTCTTTCTGATCTAAATGAAAATCCTCTTATTGCCATTCCAAGAATACGGATTCAAACAAAAGCAGGAATCTCTGTCAAAGGTAAAATCATCAGAAATCAATCTATTGAGAATTTGTGTATGGATTTGGCAAAACATCTCGGAATTAAAGGTCCGTGTGTTATACAATTAAAACAATCTGAATCTGGAGAATTGAAAATAATTGAAATCAATCCCAGATTTGGTGGAGGTACTTTTTTCTCTACACTTGCTGGAATTAATTTTCCTGCTTTAATTTTAGATATGGTTTGTAATAAAGAAATAGTACTTCGAGAAGTTTCAGAAATTACGATTCTGAGATACTATGAAGAAGTAGTACTCTAGATAACATAATTTCGCTAATCCATTAATCTCTTTAGATATCTTACAGTATTCACATGATATCATGTATCTCTAGTTACTACGAATGAATATTTCAAATCATCAAACGAAATATGACGACAACAGGAAAGTATTAGGTACTTGCCTTGACTCCAGCAATTCTCTACGGCATTAAAATCTAGTGAACTAACAAGAAAGTATTCTATTCTTTTTACATGGATCTGGAGCTGTTACAGAAGGTATTTAATTTTTAGAAATCCATTTCTTCATTCTTATCAAATAGTGCCATACAAAGATAGATCATATCGTAATGCCATTTTCTTGTAAATCAGATTCATTACTTGTTTGAATCTAATCCTCTCTTGTTGTCTTCTAATTCCCGTCATATTTTTAATATTGTAACCTTTACATCCGTAGATCTACCACTTCATGTTATATCTTCTACTCCATTTAGTCTTTATGAAATTTATATAATGATCTATCCGTCCGCAAAGTCGATTTGTTTAATTGATTTTCTGCAACCCAACTGCTTCTAGCTTGTCTACTTCAAAACTTGTTACATACAGCTTACTTTCTTCTATACTTGCATCTTTTCTATACTCATTATCTAAGTCTAATTTAGACAATAAAACACATCCTAAATTAGGAAACTAAATTAGTTACGCTAAAAACTAGATACTAGTATGTTTATTTAAATTATCTATTGCTTTATGCCACGACTCAATAATCGATAAGATGAACTAAATTTTTGGCAGGAACAAATTAACAAAAATTTTTTCTTATATAAAGGTGGATTTATCTTTTCAATTCTTATATAAAGGTGGATTTATCTTTTCAAAATTCATGAAAATCATAGTTGCGAAACAAACCAATAATTATTATAGTTTATTGATCTCAGAATATTAATAAATCAAACAGATTTTTATAGAGTTTGTAAGAATATGTATTCTACCTCCAGGTTTTATTTTTTATTGTGATTGCAGCATAAATTAACAGCCAAGTAAAAAGGAAAGTTGATAATAAATTCATCAATGGTCTGTAAAACCATCTTGAATAACCCGGTCTTCTCAATCTAACGTCAATACCATACATTAAACCTGCAAATGCTGCACCTGAAAGATAAAGTAATCCACTAAGATAATCTCCTGATAACGGTAACAAAATAAGTGATTTTATAATTATATATGGTCTGAATAATCTCAACACTATAGTGACATAATAAAAAATGGCAGCAGGTAACGGCCTCTGCCAATATATTGAACCAGTAGCAAATATACTTCTAATAAAACTCTTCCTCCATCGTATTTGTTGTTTGATTAGGGAACCTAAGGTATCTGGAACCCCTATCTCTACATTAACCTTTAAACTATATTTTAATTTCCATAACTTTATTTTATTATCATTGAATTCAATAATTGTCTTATTTCTGTGTATATCCTTATCCAAATCTTTCACCTTTTCAAGGACAAATGCAGTAAGTCTTCTGTCTGTGGCAAATCTAAAATCGATCCCTAAAAAACGATCGTTAGCCCATTTATCCATATATTGTTTCACTGCTTCCCTTCTAAAAGCCGATAACGCACCAGAACAACAAGTAAGAGATGAAAAGGAACTCTCCATTCCTTTTAGGATTCTGTATTGACCATCAAACCAAACATCTTGAATTTTTTCTAGTAAATTGCCTTTTTCCGCATTCCGAACTCTTCCATGTGCTGTAATAGCTCCAATTTCCTTATCTGATAGAAATATTTTAACTGCATTTGTGATAGCATCTCTTGCCATATTGCAATCACTGTCCATAAAAAAATAAAACTCGCCTTTTGCTATTTTTATAGCTTCTTTTATAGCGTGTTTTTTGCCTAAATTTACTGGCAAATGTATTATAACTAAATTTGCATTACTTTTTTTTATCTGCTCTAGAATAATTGGTGTTTTGTCTGTACTTGCATCATTAACTATGATGATTTCTTTATACCCATATGACGAATTTATGCAAGATTCTATACATCTTTCTATATTTCCTTCTTCATTTTTAACTGGAATAACAATTGATACTAACGGGCTCTCCTTTGACGGATTGTCTTTCTTAATCTCATTAAAGGGATCTCTATATCTCAAGTATGACAAAGAAAATAAGGTAAATAAAATAAATGTTGTAAGGACACTATAAAATCCAACTGTAAAATCTATAATGAAAATCATGAAATATATTTTTATTATCAAAATAATCGCCATAGCAGCAAGTATAAGATATCTCAATACCCATCTCCTCTTGCTCATTTCACGAGATTTGATTGACCCTTGTTCTATAATCATTTCTATCACAATTTCATTCTTTCATGTTGGTTGACATTTTTTATACTATTTTTATTTCAGATACGAAATTCGATATTAAATATAATAGTAGATTATATTTAATCTGATTATCATAAAAATTTATTGTGATGTTAAGTTTATTAAAACAAATAATGTGAATTTATAAGGATTATTAAAGAAAGCATATATAGTTAATATTATTTATTTATATTATTATGTATTTATTGTTCATAAACCGTTATCGTCGTAACATAGGATTTTTTACATATTATAATCAATCTACGGAATCTGGGTGCGAAAAATGCAAATAGTAAAGGTTAGTTCTGTATCATTCGAATATGGTTCGGAGAAAATTCTAGACGATATTTCTTTCGATGTGAATGAAGGTGATTTTCTGGGGATTATCGGACCAAATGGTGCGGGTAAGACCACTTTATTTTTTTGTATGCTTGGTTTAATAGATGGATATACTGGCGAAATAAAAATATTTGGGGAAAATATTAGAAGAAATAAGAAAATTTTAAAACAAATTGGCTATATCCCACAAAGAAAATCTATTGACAGAAGGTTTCCACTTACTATAAAAGAATTGGTTTCTCTTTCAATTACAAACAAATCATATGTTGACAATGTGGATAAAGTCATAAGATATGTTGACCTTTATGATAATCGAAATAAAATAATTGGTCAATTATCAGGTGGACAGCAACAACGTGTTTTAATTGCAAAGGCACTCGTTAATAATCCTAAAATGTTGATGTTAGACGAACCAACAAACGAACTTGATCAAACAAGTCAAGATAATTTCTATCTCCTTTTAAAGCAACTGAATGATGAAGAAAAAATTACTATTATATGGACATCACACGATCTGGACGCAGTAAATCGACTCTCTAATAAAATATCCTGCATTAATAAAAAAATGTTTTACCATGGAACAAAAGACGACTTCTTCTCTAATGATAACAATTTAAAAAAATACTCTGAATCACAGATGCAAATTCATATGCATAGTCATTATTAATAAAATGAGATTTGAAGTTGAATGTTGATTTAAATGCAAGAATTTTTTGATTTTTTTTCGTTCGGATATATTCAACGAGCCTTATTCTCAGGCATTTCAATTGCAATAATGTGTTCATTAATTGGATTATTTCTTGTTTTAAGAAAACAATCACTTTTTGGGGATGCGATTTCTCATATGGCTTTTGGTGGAATAGCTATAGGCACATATTTGAATATTTACCCCTTCTGGACTGCAATAATTTTTTCTGCTTCATCTGCCCTGATGATAAATAAAATACGATATTATACTAAGCTGACCTCGGACTCAATGGTTGCTGTCTTGTTATCTTTTGGTCTTGGAATGGGAGTAACTTTGATAAGCATATCCGATGGTTTTTCTGTTGATCTATTCAGTTTTCTTTTTGGAAGCATCCTGTTGGTAAGCTATGAAGATGTATTAATGACTGTTGGAATCGCTATTATTGTTACGTCTATAATTGGTATATTTTTCAAAAAATTTATTTATGTTACTTTTGATGAAGATCAAGCAAAAATTAGTGGTTTGCATGTTGAACAACTTGATTATTTATTTATAGTTTTGGTTGCAGTATCTGTAATAGTTTCTATGAAGTTAGTTGGAATTCTTCTTATATCTTCCTTGATAGTCATTCCAAATATTGCATCGTTGATGTTAAATCAAGGTTTTAAAAGAACTCTTTTTATTTCTATAATAATATCTGCATGTTCTGTTTTTTTTGGGATAATTCTTTCATATTATTTTAATACTGCTCCAAGTGGCATGATTGTATTGTTATCAGTTGGTATTTTCATTGCGGTTATAATATCCAAATATTTTTATCAAAATATTACTTAATATTTTCAGTAAAACTTCAAGAGTCAAATAAATATGTATGTATTATGCTTAGCCTTTACAGAAAATAAGATAGGTCTATCCATAAAAAGATGTATTTAAGTCATCTCATTTATAACCTGATCAAATACTGAATATGGATATGCTCCCTGTATTGCAACTGGCGTAGTACCATTGTATAGAATAAATGACGGAGTACTTGTTAAACCAATACTTCTTGCTAGCTTATCATTTTCACTTACTAGGGAATTGTATTTATGTAATTCAACACAGTCAGAAAACTTCATTAAATCAGGCACTCTGACGTTATTAGCAAATTGTTTCAAGCTGTCTTTAGTTACCCACCCAGTATTCTCTCCATTTGAATTTCTATACAATTCATCATGATAATCCCAATATTTGCCTTGTTCTGCTGCACAATACGATGCCTCAGCTGCTAATGTAGATGACTTATCACTAGGAAGATCGTTTACTATAAAATCTTTGAAAATAAATCTAACTTTTCCAGTTTCCACAAAATTTGTGACCAAAGAATTCTTAGTTTCCTTATTAAAGCGTGCGCAAAAGGGACATTGATAATCTCCAAATTCAACTATAGTTAATTTCGATTTGTCTTCTCCTATAGCAGATGCATTAGCAGTTATTGGTTGAACCAAATTACGAATGATATCCTGAGCTTGTTCAGAATCTGGAATGGAATTATTTTTTGGAGCAAAATTGAGAAAACCTGCTAAAGTTCCAACAAACATTATTGCCATCAGTGTAATACTCGCTATTACAATTTTTTTCCTCATATTTTATGAATACAATAAAACTTCTTATTAATCATGTGGCTCATAAACAGGTCGATTATGTTCAGAACAATTAAATCTTGGTCTGTCTCCTTTTACACACATGAGTACTGGAGGACTAGGGAGTGTTACCTATGACTGCATGAGATGTGGGACTGGTGTCACAATTGAGGAATTATCGACATTACCCGAAATAAAATGCATTTGCGGTTTCAGAGTATTTAGAAAAGCTAGACAACCGGTAGTAAAACAAATCAAGGCAATCTAATCGATTTTGGGTCCTTTAATAGCGAAAGAAATTTAAATTAAATGGCTATAGTATAGTTTATTGCCTTCTTAAGATTATATTATATTATAAAATGAAAATAATATGTCCAGATTGTAAAAAAACTGCTCATTTAACCGATGATTTTACTCTAGTAAAATGCACGTATTGTTCTCTTGAACTAAGTTATGGGGAATACGTTAAATATATCGCATACAAAGATCCTAGATATAGTGATATTTTGAGTGATTACAAAAGAAACACCTGAAAGTTCTATAAGAATAAAATAATAGCTACAAACACCAGAATCATACCTCTTCCATATTTTCCACTCGCGAATATAGAAAGTGTTTACTAGCAACTATGTTTTACGCCTTGAAATGCAAGCACAAATTACCATTTATATACTGCTTGAAATGCTACTCATAAGCATCATTTGCTTTTGCGTTTTTTACCAATCTAGATACTCTTCATTGATAGATTTGTTTTGGAAGAACTTTGTAATCATTCCTGATTCATAACATCTCTTTTTATCTACAAATGGTTTTATCCTGCTGTTACAATACGAAAACTGAATCCCAGAAAATACAAATATAGTTCATACATGATTACCTGGCTGGATGCAGTTTCACGTTCTGATAAACCCAATAGAGTATCAGAAAATAGTTAACCTCTAGTTTTTACCTCTGTTTTAACATAACAGCATCATTACTTATCCGAATATCCTAATTTGGCAGAAGTAGCTACTTATTCATTTTTATTATTCTTATTTCTATATTTCAATAAAATGAGTATTAGTGAAAAAAAGATTAATGAATTAAGACCAGGAATGAGAGGAATAAATGTCAAAGTAAAAGTAGATAGCATATCTGAACCAAGGAATGTTAATTTAAGAACTGGTGGCCAAGCCAAGGTAGCAGATGCTCAAGTGTCTGATGAAACAGGCGTTATCAAATTATCGTTATGGGATGATCAAATCAATATGATTGAAGAAGGTGATATGATATTGATTGAAAATGGGTATACTCACGCGTTCAGGGGAGAAAATAACCTCAATATAGGAAAATACGGCAAAATTGTAAAATTATAAGTCAGATAGCATAAAAGACTAAATTTTATATATTCCTAAATTATATCAACGAACAATCCAGTTCTGAGATAAGTTATAAATGGGAAATATAGAATCGGAAGTGTGAACGACAAGGTATTACCTATAAATAAAATTTCAAGCGGAACGATAGACAATATTAATGTAGTTATTGAAATCCCTAAGGGCAGTAATATCAAATATGAGATTGATAAGGAAACTGGTGCACTATTTGTTGACAGGAAATTATTTACGGCAATGTTTTATCCAACCAATTATGGTTTCGTCCCATCTACACTTGAAGGTGACGGTGATCCTGTTGATGTTTTAGTACTGGGAGAATTCACAGTAATCCCACTTTCCGTTATTCGGGCAGTTCCCATCGGTGTCCTATATACTGAGGATGAAGAAGGTCAAGATTCCAAAATTATTGCTATCCCCATAAAAAAAATAGATTCAAGTTTTTCACCAATAAATGACGTTAATGATATACCAGATATTACCAAAAAACAGATCCAACATTTCTTTGAACATTATAAGGAATTAGAAGGAGGAAAATATGTGAAAATTTCTGGATGGGGAAACAAAGAGGCAGCTCAAAAAAAGATTTCAGAAGCTATTGACAGATTTTCTAACTCAAACTAGATTCATAATTGAAGTGGAAAAACAATTGTAATAAGTTATAATGCCTTGAATTGTTCACTCCATCTCATATAAGCTCTGATCATGTCTATGCTAACACTAGGCTTCCTTATCTTTATTATTTCCTTAAAATCGTTCATCGATACTGCACGAGGATTAGAATCTTCTTCCAATGCCTTACCGCTATCGAATAGTTCATTCACAACCCGTAGCTGTGCAGCTTGGCAAATATCTTTAATATCGCTTGCACTATATCCTTGAACAAGTTTAGCAAGATCTTCAATCTTAAGACCTTTTTCCTTCTTCAAGGGCGCTGTATATTGTTTAAACAAATAATTTCTTGAATCATTATCTGGTAATGTAACATAAATTCTCTTTTGAAATCTTCTCAGAAAACCTGCTTCCAAGCTCCATGGTTTATTTGTTGCGCCTATCACATACAATTTAGATTCTTTGGCTTTGTTATTTATTCCATCCATCTCTGTTAGGAATTGATTTTTAACTCTTATCTCTCCTCCGACCTCTCCATTTCTTGTACCTAATAGCGAATCTATTTCATCTATGAAAAGTAATATCGGGATATTTTCTGTTTCAAGTAATTTATTGGCCATCTTAAATAACTTGGAAACATTTTTCTCAGCCTCTCCTAACCATTTACTCATCATTGCTGCAGCGTCCACATTTATAAAATATCCATCTATTTCAGCAGCAGCAGCTGCAGCCAATAAAGTCTTTCCACATCCTGGAGGGCCATATAGTAATATTCCACGTGGCCATCCGAGAGGAAAAAGATCAGATCTTTTCATTGGATAAACAATAGATTCACGTATGGCTCTTTTAGCGTCGTCTAACCCAATAACTTCCTGCCATGAAACATTGGGCTTTTCTCTCATAACCAGATTATCAAATTCATCACCAAGTTGATCTTTAGGCTTTTTCCCGTCCATTGCCATTTTTTTTCCAGGACTTTCTTGCTCATTTAAAATCAGGTCATCACTTTTGTCATCTTCCAGAATGTTGGACATTTGTAATGATTTTATTCTATTCATATAAGCATTAGCTCTTTCCATGTAAATTTTATTTAATTTGTATTCCGGATAAATCTGAATTAACTTATTAAGAGCCTCTATCGCATGTTGATATAATTGAATAGCTTTTATCCTAGAACCTTGAGAGTCTAACCTTATTGCTTCTGCAGCAAATTTACTAGCACTATTTTCTAATTCTTGTGGGGCTAAAATCATAATTATTATCGACTATCCTAGAATTAATTTGGATTTTTATTACTATTATGTGAATCTTAATTGTTCAACAAACCAAAAAATTTGTACCAAATATTTTGTGGATCATTAGACATTAACTTAGGCTATCAATTTAAAAGTATTATAAATGAACAATATTTATTTAATCGTCTTGTATACGTGAAAAATAATTTCAAATATTTCTAGAAAAATGCGGAAATTGTTTTCTGTTTACTATTATCTTTAATTCTTTTTTGATATTCTAATGATTCTTCTAACATTTTTAAAATTTTCTTATCCTTAGTTTCTTCTACATAAATTACATAAATCAAAGCACTATTTTTATTATTAGATTTCCTAATTACTCTTCCAATTCTCTGAATCAATTGAATCATGTTTTGTGTGTTTGAGACTATTATTGCTATGCCTACAGAAGGAAGATCAAATCCTATTTCCAAAGTATGAACTGATAATAACACAAAAAATGATTTGCCCCAATTATCTAAAATTGTCATTCTCTGTCGAGATTTAATTTTGTTGTGAATTACTTCTGCCTTTATATTGTATTTGCTAAGCATCTCTCTGATCTTATTAATGGATTCAATGGTTTCACTAAAGATCATTATTTTCTCAGTTGGATGGTTTTTAACAATGTTAATAGTTTCATCCAATTTCGATAGAGTCTCATTCAGTAATTTTTTTCTTTTCTGAACGTATGAAAACCATTGTTTTGCTAATCTCGAGTTTATACCTCCATATTTTAATAATCTAGAAATTTCAATCGGATTAGAAGATTTCAATTTCAATGATATTTGTCTTATTGATTTGGAAATATCTTCATATTCTTTTCTTTCCTTAAAATTTAGTTTTACAGGCCTGATTATTACTTCCGGTTCAGTTAGTCTTCCATCATCTATAGCTTCCTTAATCATATATTTTCTCACAGGCGGTATCAGCGCAATTATTTTGGAGTATTTGGGATCTCTTTCATCTATTGTAGCTGTTAGACCCAAGATAGCTTTACTGGAATCTTCTTTTAAAATTGAAAAAATATTGCTTAATTTCTTGGCAGTGGAAGAAACAAGATGAACCTCGTCTAGTATAACCATTTTAGAGTTTCGGATTAGATCAAAATTTCTTATAATGCTTTGATATGTACTAAACGTTATTTCCTTGATATCTTTTTTCTCGCCATAGAAAACACCGATACATTCTTTTTTTATACCATATTGATTCAATCTTGTGATATTTTGTGCGATCAATACAATCCGTGGGACGAGAAAAAGAATATTAAAAGCAGTGTCAGAATTTTCTTTTTTTGCTACTCTTCTAGCACATTCAAATGCTATCTCTGTTTTTCCAGTACCTGTACTGTAGATGATAGATCCTCTATTTTGATTTTTTAACCAGGAATTTACGGCTTCTATCTGATCCTTTTCTAAGTTAAATGGAAATTTTAAAGAAGTAATTTCTGACAATTACTACCGAAGTATATCTAATGTGATTAATAATCCTAATGAAATTAACTTGTTTTAGATGCTTATTGTAGACTTTCAATTCATGGTTTACAATATTAAAGATTATTTATTCGACTATTTTAATACTTTACATCTTTCAATGAATGTATTTGTTTTAATGTTAAGGCAAGACGATCCGAGTAAATGTACTGCTGCAAAGTTGATAAAGTTTCATCTAATTAATTCAACAACATTCATACCTAAAAACACAATTGTTTTAAATGCTTTTTCTAACATGGTCCTGTCGAAAGACGATCTAAATAATGGAAAATCATTATGTGCTATCGATTGTTCGTGGAATTATATCCATGAAACACTAAATAAATTTAAGATCATAAAAAAAAGAATCAACAGACGTCTTCCTCTCCTACTTGCCGGAAATCCAGTAAATTATGCTAAGTTGGGAAAATTAACAACGGCTGAAGCCTTGGCAGGGTCTCTTTATATTCTTGGATATCAATCCAGAGCAGAAGAATTATTGAATAAATTCAGATGGGGACACACGTTTTTAGAACTGAATTTGGAAATCCTAAAATCATATAGTGAAAAACAGAATCCTGAACAAATTAAAAAGATTGAAAAGGAATATTTTCCAAATGTATATTAGATAATATATTATTTTCTAATAACGTGAGCTAGAGCGCGAGTTACTCATAATGAGAGGAAACTCCTCCCTCATAGCAGGCACCCAAATTAGCGATAATTAGCTGGAGACAGCTGGCAACGTAACAGAAAGGCTATCTAGAAGAGTCTATTTATCTGTGATGGTTAATCGCCTGAGATCCCCTTATCTAGAATGAAACTGACGACCTGGGTGGAGCAAGGCCAAAACGAGTTATAAGGTTCCTGCACTTACTCAGGTTGGCCGCTTAGCGAAATCTCGCATAAACAGAAGGAGGGTTATTCCTAGCACACTATCAATCCAAATGAACGTTCTCAGATGTATTTTTGATGATGATTGGAGGATCAATTTTAGGTATTAACTAGAGGAAATAAAATATGAAGGAGATTCTCCAAACCAATTTACATCATCTTTCATTCTACAAAACTTCCTCAGACCATATACGAGGATTACTAACCTCTATCCTAGTTATACGAAAGTCCTTCTGATTATTTTGTTAGTGACACAGTAAGAAGAATCTATTTACCTATGAAAAACGGACATTTACTCTCATCACTAGCGTATTATTTCATGATGCTAAAATGCGATCAAATCATAAAGATGTTTAGACCTGATGATATGGTATTTAAGTTTGAAACATCAATCTTTTGACATATAATTATTGCCAGCACACTATTGATAACCAGCAAGTTCAATGTAGTTTGACTAACGGTAGAAATCAAGGTTAAAAAATAGACTTGATTCGTAATTTCCATTTTTTAACTTGTTCTGTTAATTTATAATATTTTTATAACTAAAATTATAAACAAGTTATGTTTAGATTTATAGAAAATAATTTCAATCTTTATAAAAAACGAGATATAAAATAAATATAATCATGGATTAATATTTTCATGTTATTTCAATATTGAATTATTTTGTAACTATTAACATCAATACTATTATTCCAAATGTAATAGCTAAGAATATCTTAGTCAAATCCATAGACTTATCTAAGGCTCTCGAATAATCTTCAAATTGACCACTACCCATAACTTTAATTGATGTTTTGCTGTCTAATATCTCGTATTTTGAATTTTTAATTTTTTCTTGTGCTTCAGATACGATTTCAATGAAATATTTTGTTGCCTGTTCAAAACTTGTAATTTCTCCAAATGGAAAATATCCTTCGGAAGTCCTAAATCCTGAATTTTCATGAGTATCAGAGGTACAAATATCTAACAATGTAATGCCCTTTTGTTCAAGATCCTTAATAATATGTTCTCGCAATCCATTTTTCATATTATTCGAATCTATCCAACCAATAAAATATTGTTTATCGTGAATTTGAATGATAAATATGGATATTCCTGCTTTTCCTAAATCTTTGTTATTAATGTCACTTTGGATTTCTCTGGTACTAGAATAACTTATTTTAAACTCCGACTGAGGAGAATTTCTTAGATTTCTTAAGCAACTTTTTGCAGCATTTACCATATTATTTCTGCTTATTTCCTCTAGTTTTTTCCCCATAGCATTATGACTATCTATTATTAAAATCTTGTCAAAACCAACTCCTTTTGAATATTTTTCTAATTCAATTAATATATTTTCGGGAACATCATCCATACCAACGGGTGAATTGGATAAAATTATAAGAGGTACATTTCCAAATGCGATTCCAGTACAAGTGGAACTTCCATTTGTTACCCTTATAGGGGTGGAACAAGTAGTTCCATTTTGGATTATCTTATATGTTGATAAAGATTCTAAATATTTTACAACCTCTTCACTTGATGGAATATTTAACGAATGATCCGAAACACTATGAAATACGATTGATTTATAATCATAGTATTCCCAAATTCTAAACGATAAATTACTTCCACCTATTGTCTTGAATGGTCCCGGATGTATATCTGGTAATACTAAATTTATATTTTCGAAATCATCCTTAAACCTAACAATTCTAGTAGATACCGATGCTTCTCTGGATTTAGATATCAGAATCTTTTCAATATTTTCAACTTTATTTTCTGTCCAGGCGGACATAAAAGCTTGTAAGAGAGAAAAAGTACTTTGAATATATGGTCGACCTGATCTATCTACTAATATAACCCATGCTATCCCTAAACCTAATATAATGAAGCCGAAACCAATGGCAATGGCGTCTGTCAGCTCCTTAAATGAATTTAACGGAGTTATGACAAATAATAAGAGAAAAGGTTGATATATTGCTGTTGTTATTGCTTTTTTTAGACCTGCTCCAAAAACTGATGTAAATATACCTATTCTTAACCCAATTGCTACCATCATCCCTTCTATTATATGTCCAATAGGAATATTGTCTTTGTTGAAGATAATGTACGAAACCATACCCAGAATTAAAATTGCCATCCAAAGAAGATTTGAAAATGCTGAAACATGGAGTATCTTGGAAAATTTGTTGACAGGCGTATCACGCAAAAAATAAAAATCTAAAATATAACTACAAATTAAAAAAATTAAACCCAATATGGAATAAATGATAATATGAACTGAATCCTGTAGGAAATAAATTTCTGTTAATATAATAATTAACAGTGAGCTAATTATAGATATTATTAATGAAATCTTATAAGATGAAAAGTTTATTCTTGTGAAAGACCATCTTTTGTGGATATTAGAAACACTATCATGGCCTTCTTCCTTTATTTGAGCCACTATTATACTGGAAATATGACTCTGATCAATATAGAAATTGCTATTAACCCTCCGGTAACCCCGAGAACTATTTCTGGTTTTACCTTGACTCCTTTAGTCTCATCCTCAAAAAATCTTAACAATCCTGCGCTAGAAGCTGGTAATGGTGCATTCTTCTTTTTACTACTCAATTCGATAAACTTCAGCACAGTATTACTTAAATACATATCGTTTTAAAGACTACGCGAGATTCGAATTTGAAATTATAGCTAATATGATTTTGTTATTCTCTTAAAAGATCAAACTAAAACTAATATCTAGAATATTTGAAGGTTTGAATAACCATTCGCAAGAAAAAATATTTACAATTTTGACTCTTGTTTCAGATTGCTTTATATACATCACAAATACGATAGATTTAGTATCTGTATTTTTTACTTGGGAACGCTTAATAAGAAGATATGAAAAGAATAGGTAAATAAAATATGGCGGTTATTTGTAAAAAATGTGGATTACCTGATGATTTATGCCCTTGTGGTGAACTAGAAAAAGAAGAAACGAGAATAATAATCCGCCTAGAAACAAGGAGATTTTCAAAGACTACTACTTTGATTGAAGGAATTGATCCTAAAATAACCAATATGCAAAATATTGTAAAAGAATTAAAGAGCCAATTTGCTTGTGGCGGTACAGCAAAAGATGGATTCATAATGTTACAGGGGGATCATAGAGATGATGTTAAAGGATATCTAATAAAAAAAGGATTTAATGAAGAGGCAATAGAAGTTCAATAATTCGTGTAATTGACACAAAGAATTTTTATAGAAACATCCAGTTTACAAAAATAGTTTATATGCTATTATGGCAATATTTATATTGTAGAATAAAACATAAATAATACGGTTTAAGTTATTAAAAAGTTTTATGGTGAAATGAATGGTTAAAGATATTTCGTTATTTGGCGATCGTTGTCCTAGATGTGGTAAAGGTCCGATGGTTACCGATAATTCCACAGGTGAAATGTTTTGCGGCAATTGTGGTTTTGTAATAAATGAAAGAATTGAGGAAACCGGACCTGAATGGAGGGCTTTTTCTAAAGAAGAACATGAAGATAGAAGTAGAGCAGGAATTCCAACTTCCTTGGCGATGCATGATATGGGATTAGCTACAATAATCGGTCCTGTAGACAAGGATGCATCTGGAAAACCATTGTCTTCTTCTATGAAAAGCACCATTGAAAGGTTAAGAACTTGGGATAGTCGAAGTCAGGTACATGAACCGGTTGATCGTAACTTTAGACAGGCATTCAGTGAGTTAGATCGATTGAAAGATAAATTAGCTGTTGGCGATGCTGTTATAGAAAAAGCAGCATATGTGTATAGAAAAGCACTCGAAAAAGGCCTTGTTAGAGGAAGATCGATTTCAGCATTAGTCGCAGCTGCATTATATGCTGCTTGCCGTGATACAGAAACGCCCAGGACTTTAAAAGATATAGCAAACGCTAGTAATATTAAGAAAAAAGACGTTGCTAGGTGTTATAGATTATTAATCAGAGAGTTGGATTTACGCATGCCTGTGGTCGATCCGGTTAAATGTGTTGCAAGAATAGCAAGTAAAGCTGGATTATCAGAAAAAACAAAACGTAAGGCGTTAGAGATACTAAAGAAAGCAGAAGAAGGCAAGATTTCAGCCGGTAAAGATCCTATGGGACTGGCAGCTGCGGCTCTTTATGTAGCTTGTGTAATGAATGGCGAAAATAAAACCCAAAAAGATGTAGCAGAAGCAGCGGGTGTTACAGAAGTGACAATCAGAAATAGATACAAGGGATTAAAAACACACCTAAAACTATAATTCTTATTTAAAATGTTTTTTACTAAAATGTGGATACCTATATGATCATTTAATGTAGTTATGATTATTCAAAAACTTGTAGTCTTTTTAATTCCAATTTTAGGTACCATAATAATTTGTCCTTTAAATTTTATTGATTCAAAACCTATTATAAAAGGTCCATACATAGATAACGTCAAGTTCATTCATTATCTTGATGAGAATGTTGCGTTAGAGGAAATGAAGTCTGGCAATCTCGATATGTATTATTTCCGTATTCCCTTGGATTTGGTTCCCAGCATTCTTGCTGATGACGATATTAAATTATATGATAAAGTGTCTGGAACATTTGGTATTCTTCTAAATCCGGCACCAGCAGAAGATGACAGTATTAATCCATTCCAATTCCGTGAAATAAGGTATGCTATGAATTTTTTATTTAATAGAAACTTTATTTCTAACGAAATATTGCAAGGATACGGTTTTCCATTATTCGATCCCTTTGGACCGCTTTCTCCTGATTATCGTGTGATAATGGATACTGTCGAATCATATGGTTTTCATTATGATCCGGAATTTGTTTCAAATATAATTGGAAAGGTTTTACAAGAAAATGGGGCATTTTTTGAAGACAAAAAATGGTATTTTAATGAAAAACCAATTACCTTAAAAATTCTCATAAGAAGCGATGACCAACAAAGAAAAGTACTTGGTGAATTGATATCATCTGAACTCGAGAAGATGGGATTTACCGTGATTAAAGATTATGGAGATCTAAACAAATCACTAAGGATCTTACAAAACACTAATCCACAAGATCTTCAATGGAATATGTATACAGAAGCATTTACTAGTAACGCATTTTCTAGATATAACGAAGCAATAGTAGCTCAGTTTTACGCACCATGGTATGCAAACATGCCAGGTTATCAAAATCCAGGATTTTGGCAATATCAAAATTCAACATTAGATTTTTTGACTCAAAAATTGGTTTTTTCAAACTTTACCTCAGAAAGTGAAAGAAATACGTTATTAGAAGCAGCAACAAAGATGGGACTCGAGGAATCTGTACGAATATTTTTAGTAAAGAATATAGATCCTTTTGCTGCTTCATCCTCTGTATCTGGATTAGTAAATGATTTTGGAGGAGGAATAGCTAACAAATATTCCTTATTTAACGCTAAATCCAACAAAACGAATTCTCTGGATATAGGTGTTAAGCAAATCTATCAAGGAGCTTGGAATACTATTGGGGGGTTCAGCGATGCTTATAGTAGCAACATCTATTCAAATATAGCCGATAGTTCAATCCTCCGACATCCTTTTACAGGCGACGTTATATCTATGAGAAATGAGGTCATAAATGTAACCACTAATGGACCATATAATAAACTTAAAGTCCATCCTGAAGCAATAATTTGGAATAGTTCCCACGGATGGATACATGCAGATCATAATTCTACTTCTCTAAGTAAGGTAATTAATAAGATACTTTATTCAAATTGGCATCACGGGATTCCAATGGACAAATCCGATCTCCTTTATTCTTTGTATTTTATGTTTGAATGGGGATCTAATTACGGTACAGACGATCCTACACAAGATCCAGAATATACGTCACGTGTAGAAGTAAGTCTTCCTTTAATGAAGGGGATTCGATTTCTTTCTAATGATACTATAGAATCTTTTATTGATATATGGCATTATGATAGCAAGGAAATAATAGGATATGCAGGATTGTGGCCACAGGAACCATGGGAAATTTCTGCTGCCATTGAAAGATTAGTCCTTTCAAATGTTCTTTCATTTTCCAAATCTCAAGCTACTACAAAAAATGCAGAATGGCTATCGTTAATAATTCCAGGACATGCAAACTTAATAAAAAAAGAATTAATGAAAATGAAAGATGAAAATTTTATTCCTTTACCATTAAAAAATATTCTAACCTTGGAAGAGGCAAAGAAAAGATACGATGCAAGCATAAAATGGATTGAAGATCATAAACATTCTGTAATAAGCAACGGTCCATTTTTCTTGGACTCGTATAATCCATCAGGAAGAACCATGGAAATAAAGGCATTCCGTGATCAGACCTATCCCTTTGAACAGGGTTATTGGTCACATCTAGAAAAACCAAAATCTATTCAGCTAACAAACTTTACAACTGACAAATTTATAAAAATCAGAGAAGAAAAAGTAATCGATTTTCAAGCTCTAGTTGATAATTCACCTCAATCCAATATCTCCATTTATTACTTTCTTATTGATTATTCCGGGAAAATAGTGAATTCTGGAATGGCTAAAAAAATTAACGATGTTGGATCTTTTCAAATTCAATTGCACAAAAAACTAACTGAAACATTAAGGCAAGGACCAGTTTCATTAAAAATATTTGCGAATACTAACGAAGCATTGAAACCATTTATTTCTAATAACCTCTACTTAGTCATTAAATAGTTTTAGTAATCTTATATTTATATAGCTTTTTCTGATGCTCTCTTTTTAATTTTTTGTCTTTTATAATATTATTAATTTTTTTATCATGAGATTATGTTGTCAATTATTAGAATATCAAACTATATCGATATTTTTATATTTTCAAGTTTTTATTACTTCACATTATATTCCATGAGCTTTTCTATTGCAGTTCCTATATCTGTTTCAACGGCATATAGTCCTGGTCATATTACGGGTTTCTTTGAAAAACCACCCAATTACTTTAAAGATAGTCCTCTTTCTGTTGGTTCTCGGGGTGCTGGTTTTTCAATAAAAAAAGGTGTTACAACTACTGTAGAGTTATATGAATCATCTAAAATGTCTTATGAAATTTTTATAAATGGTTTGATGGTAAAAAATGCTCCTGTATCTGATTGGATCGTTAGACGCTATATTAAGGAGTGCGATTCTAATTTCTTGATAAAAATAAAACATCTCGTTGATATTCCTATTGGTTTTGGTTTGGGTACCAGTGGAGCTGGAGCGTTAAGCTTATCCTATGCACTTAATCAAGTTCTAGATACAAAGTTTAGTATCGAACAGGCCGCACAAATTGCTCATGTCGCAGAGTTACATTGTAAAACGGGTTTTGGTACTGTGCTCTCTGAATTTCATGGAGGATTAGAAATTAGAACTACTTTTGGGGCACCAGGTATTGGAAAAGTAACTAAAATTGAGTCAAAAGATCATATAGCTATGATTTTGTGTATCAACCCAATTTTTACAAAAAAAATTCTTTCTACGTACTCAAATAAAGCAAATATATTAGCTAGACAAATGGTGGAACAATTACTTGTTTCTAGGGATCTCAGAGATTTTCTAAAATTATCGAGAAAATTCGCGGATTTTCTAGGCCTAACTAAAGGTATTTGCGCCGCACCCTTAAATGAACTTGCTAGTAATGGAATATATTCGAGTGTAGCCCTTTTTGGTGAAACTATATTTACTTTGGTACCAAAGAATGAAGAAAAAAAAGTGAGTTCTATCTTAGGTAAATTTCAAGGAGTTCTGGTTGTTAGTGAAATTGATACTAAAGGAGCGATATTAAGAAATCGTGATCAATAATCATATCCCATCAAATCACCCTAGAGCAAAGTCTCTCTATATTCGAAATTTACTTATAACTGGTTTTAAATCTGGATTTGTGGTCCCAGAAGGATTACTGGCGCATGGAAGAGGAGAAGCTTTTGATTACCTCATAGGAGAACATACTTCTGTCTACGCATTACATGCCATTAAGGCCGCATCATCTCTATTATTATTGGCAGATCATCCGGTAATTTCGGTTAATGGAAATTCTGCAGCTTTATGTGCTAGGGAAATGGTAGAATTAGCTAATTATTCTAATGCATTTTTAGAAGTGAATTTATTTTATAAGAGTCGTGATCGGGAATATCTTATTTCAGAAACACTGAAGAAGAATGGAGCTAATATTGTTCTTGGGCTAGATAAAAAGAATTCTATAGATATTACCGACCTAACTAGCTCAAGAAGACATGTGGATCTTGAAGGAATATACAAAGCAGATGTCGTATTAGTACCTTTAGAAGATGGAGATAGAACAAGTGCTTTAATCAAGATGAAGAAAAAAGTAATAACAATAGATTTAAACCCTCTTTCAAGGACCGCACAATCGGCCAATATCAGTATTATTGATAACATTGTGCGAGCTATGCCCCACCTCGTTGAAACAACAAAAAAAATAAAAAACATGAAAAGGAGCTCACTTGAAAAAATCGTGGAAAAATATGATAATCAATATAATCTGGACAAGTCTATAAAATTAATACGTGGGAATGCGGGCTCAAAATTTAGATAATGATACCGATAAAAATAGCTCAAGAAAATTAACGGTTACTGAGTTCATGTTAATGAAGAATAGAGAAAAAATTTCGATGGTTACTTCTTATGATTATTGGAGTTCGAAAATATGTGATAAAGCAGGAATCGATGTCTTGCTGGTTGGAGATAGTGCAGGCATGGTAATGCTTGGATATGACTCTACTATCCCAGTTAGGATGAAAGAAATGTTGTTATTTACAAGAGCAGTAGCACGTGGTACAAAAAGAGGGCTAATTGTATCCGATATGCCACTTGGATCGTATCAAACAGATACAATGCATGCTATAAGAAATGCAATAAGATTTATCAAGGCTGGTAGCGACGCTGTGAAATTAGAGGGCGGTGTTGAGGTCGCAGACAAAATAAAGGCAATTGTCAACTGTGGAATTCCGGTTTTGGGTCACATTGGGTTGAAACCACAGACAGCAAAACTCTGGGAGGGATATAAAGTCCAAGGTAATACATGCACTTCTGGTTCTGATCTTATTAAGGATGCAAAAGAGCTGGAAAAAGCTGGGGTTTTTGGAATAGTTCTTGAAATGGTAGCATCGGAGATATCGAAATTAATTTCAAAAAATGTAAGAATTCCAACTATAGGAATAGGTTCAGGTCCTTACTGTGATGGCCAGGTTCTTGTCCTTCATGACATGTTGGGTTTATATGATGATATTAAACCGCGGTTCGTGAAAAATTATACTCATCTGTCTAAGCATATTTTTGAAGCAACACAGAATTACATAAATGAAGTAAAAACGGGAGTTTTTCCAGAAGACAAACACACTTTTCATATGAAAAAAGATGAATATAATAAATTAAAAGCGGGAAAATAAATCATGTAATAATATAAAATGAAATTTAAAAGAACCAAGAATTTACATCCATCAAAGGATATCTCGTGTACATTAGGCGATGAGCTTAAAGGAAAACGGGTAATATTATGTGTTTCTGGCAGTGTCGCCGCTTACAAAGCCATAGATTTTGCTAGACTTCTCATGAGGCATGGTGCTGATGTATTTGCAGTAATTTCTAAATCTACATCTTTATTATTAAATCCTAATTTTTTAAAATGGGCTACAGGAAACGAGGTAGTTGCAAAATTAACTGGAAATATGGAACATATTGCTTTGGGAGACTTTGAAATGTCTGATTTAGTAGTAGTATATCCATGTACTGCAAATACTTTGGGTAAATTCGCATGTGGTATAGACGATACCCCTATTACATCAATTCTTACAGTTTCTCTTGGATCCAAAATTCCAATATTTATAGCTCCTGCTATGCACGAAGCAATGTATCACAATCCTTTTGTGGTCAATAATTTAGATACAATAAGACAAAATGGTGTGTCAATAATAGAACCATCTATGATTGAAGGAAAAGCGAAAATTGCAACACCTGAAAATGCATTATCTCAAATTTTGAATTTTTTTGCACAATCCAATAATAAAATTTTGCTAAATAAAAAAATTCTTGTAACCTCTGGAAGTACTATAGAATTTATCGATCCTGTAAGAGTTATATCCAATCTGAGTTCGGGAAAAATGGGTCAAGCACTTGTAAACGAAGCTTTAGAACAAGGCGCGCATGTTACTCATATATCAGGTAATTCCTTCCTTAAACCTTTAACTAATAGAAATTTAAAAAATATCCAGGCTACTACATCTGAGGATATGTATGAGAAGGTGACATCTGAATTATCTTCTAAGAAATATGATATTGCGATAATGGCTGCTGCAGTCTCTGACTTTAAGGTAAACCAGGTAAATAAAAAGAAGATCAGAAGTCGCGGCTATAATAAATTAACAATAGATTTGTTTCCAACGAAAAAGATCATAAATTACATAAAATTGGTGGATAAGAATATTTTTCTTGTAGGTTTTACAGCCTATCATGATGTATCCAATTCATTTCTAATTTCTAGGGCAAATGAAAAATTAAAAGAATCTAGTAGTGATATTATTATTGCAAATGACGTTGGAAGAAAATATTCTACTATTGGTTCAGATTATAATGAGGTATTTATAATTTCTAAAAATAAACCCGTTGTTCATTTACCTCCTGAACGAAAAGACCTCATCGCAAAAAAAATACATGAAATAATTGCCTCATACCTGAAATGAATAATAAATTAACCTTGTTATATATTTTTAATTGAATATTTTATGAACAAATTTATTATAATATATTATAATATAACTAGATTATTTCTAAATTTGTTCATTTTTTTTACACCATTTTTTATTTTGTTATCTATGATCACACTATCCTCTATTCTAATACCAAATTTGGACTTCAAATAAATTCCTGGTTCTATTGTTATGGTCATATTATTATTTAAGATCTGTTTATTGTTTCTGCGAATCCAAGGAGGTTCATGAACATCCAAACCAATTCCATGTCCTGTAGAATGATTAAATTCCTCATTGTAACCCCTATTTGAAATAAAATCTCTGCAAATTTTATCTACTTCTCCAGCTGTTGTGTTTTCGCAAGCGTTTTTAACCCCTAAATCTTGGCACTCTCTGACTATTTCATAGATTTTTTTCATTTCTGAACTAATTCTCCCAAGAGCAAAAGTTCTTGTTGCATCTCCAACATATCCTTTATATCTTAATGTTATGTCTACCACAATAAAATCACCTGTCTTGAATCTTCTATCTGAAACACTTGAGTGTGGTAATGCTCCATTTGGACCACTTGCGATAATAAAAGGATTTAGAGTCGATCTGTACGAAGGCAAGCTTGCTTTGTTTTTTAAAGCCTCATACACTAGTGTTGCCTGCAACTGTCTTTCAGAAATTCCAACCTTTACCTCATTTATACATACTTCAAATAAGTAATCTATGATCTTTACTGCATGCTGAATATTTCTTATTTCTTCCCTATCTTTAATCATTCTACATTTAAAAAAAGGCTCATCATTGACAATGATCTTTTTTTTACCTATATGATTCCTCAAATATTCAACTCTATTGTATTGCTCACAATCGGTTATTGACGAATCACTATTTTTTAAATCTGATATAACAGAAATTAAAATATCATTCCCCCTTTCAGACTGAACCACTTCGCAATCCTTTGAATCTAGGTTAGCTCGAACATACTCTAATTTCGGAGTATATAACCTAGTCAGGTCTTGGTCGACCAACAGTACTCCCTCCCCCCAAAATCCTGTCAAATAAGAAATATTTTCTGGTTTAAAGGAAATTAAATTTCTACCTCCATACTTTGATATAGCTTTTAATATGTTTTTTCTGCGGTCACCGAACATATTTTTAGGTTGTAATCTTATCTTTTATTCCTTTTCAATAATATTATAGGTATATTTGTTCTAAACACGGATTAATACTCCAAAAGGAAGGCTACAAGTTTTTTACGAATCTAAGCAGATGGTCGCTATTATAATAGTAATACTATTTCAGTTTATATGATTTAGTACTATGAAATCAGGAATAAAAGTAGCAAAAATGTTAGATGTAAAAAAAACTAACTATTTCAAAAGAAATTGACAGTAATGGACACCCAACTGAATTTAACAAAATGGAGGAATAGTGACTCATCGAAAAATATCGATTGTAGAATCTGTTTTTTCCTTCATGAAGAGATGCTTCATCAATATATATGACAGTTAAATTTCCCAACATGGTAAAGAAATGATCATGAAAACATCACTCTACAATTTGTTTACCTCCATAACATAATTCTAGATTAGTTTTTGAAAATGAAACTATTAGGGCGTCAGGATTTTGGATGTTATTACATTACATTGGAGACTCTTTCTTCATATGTCATTTAGACTTAGAATTAAAACAATTGTTATTATTATCAGAAAGAATAAAAAAAGTGTCAAACCTCGTTTTCAATAATATCCTAATCAATCATTTGATAATAGTCCTGCAAAAGCAAACCACTGACTTTTGAAAATTTTAACAAAACTTTTTCATCCTCAATATTATAATATTTTTTCATTTTTTCTAATAGTTTATCATCATAAAATATTGCTCCAATCTTCTTATGTTCGACTAGTTATAATTTAGGTATTTTTTAAATCATCATTGTAGATTTTTTATACTTGATTCAGATTAATCATTTTACCTGATTTTATTTATTGTACTTTCAACATGATCTACAGGAAAAAGGTGACATGTATCTGCATATGTATTATGCTCCGATCTCGATGTTTAGATTAAATTGACAACTTTATGGTTATATCTTTTTTTGCCAAAACTGAAGTATATCTAAAATATTAAATGTAGATTTTTAATTATTTAATGATAATTCTATGAGTTTATAAATTTAATTTAACAAGATAAAGGATTACTTTATTTCTTTAAAAAAAATTTGTTTTAACGATATTAAAGTCAATAGGTGAAGTAACTGCAAATAAGAATTTTACCTCAAATGTATAGAAATTTCATATCACTAAAATCCATTATAAATTGAGGATTTCTAGTGCACTGATTTTTCGGTTGAATATATATTAAAATATAGGTTCAACAGACTGTTATTGAAAAATCATGGAATATTTGGTTATGTTGCCAGGTCCAACTAACGTTCCAAATCGTGTCATGAATGCTATGCTTGCCCCAATAATAAATCATCGTAGCGAAGATTTTCGTGTTCTATATAAGGGAATAATCGAAAAGACTCAGAAAGTTTTTGATACTTCAAGTGATATTATTCTTCTTACCACATCTGGAACTGGTGCGGTTGAATCCTCAGTGGTTAATCTAATAAAGAAAGGTGATAAAGCAATAATTCCAGTTAATGGTGAATTCAGTACACGTCTAGCAGATTTAATTGATAGTTGGGGTGGAACGGCAATAAGGGTCAATGCGCCATTTGGTCAGAATCCCCCAATAGAAGAAATAGAAAAGGCATTTGAAGATAATAACGATGTTAAAGCAGTTTATGCTGTGTACAATGAAACATCAACTGGCACTACTATAAGATATATGGATAAACTCGGAGATCTTTCCAGCAAATTTGGCTCATTTTTTGTCGCAGATGCAGTTTCAATACTAGGAGGAGATGAACTCCCAGTTGATAAGTGGAACGTTGATATCTGTATAACTGCCTCGCAAAAGGCATTAGCAGCACCTCCTGGTGTATCTCCGGTGTCGATCAATGAACGAACCAAAAAATACATGCAGTCTAATCCTTCACCAATACTGTACCTAAATTTCAATAGGTATTTCAAATATTACCAAGAACATATAGAGACCCCTTTCACTCCGGCATTACCTCTCTATTATGCATTTGATGAAGCCTTAAATATCATTATGGACGAGGGGATGACTAACAGAATACAGAGGCATAGAATATGTGCTGATGCATTTTATTCTGGTCTTAATAATCTAGGATTAACTCCTTTTGCTTATGAAAATGCTAGAAGCAATGTTGTTATTGCATTAAACTATCTCGACGGAATGGACGATAAGAAATTTAGAACACTATTATCTGATAAATTTCGGGTTCTAGTTGCCGGAGGATTTGGTAATCTTAAGGGTAAAGTTTTCAGAATTGGGAGTATGGGTGAAGTGAATGAGTATCATGTTATGAGAACAATGTCTTCTATTTATTCTGCCATGACAATGCTCGGAATTGAAGTAAACAAAGAGGCCTTATCTGTATCAGAAGAAAAATTGAAAAAACTATAAACCAATTAGACATTTTTAATTTTCGTCAAGCTTAATATAAGGTAAATTAATAGCGATTTTTATGCCTTTTGAAAAAGGATCTCTAATACTATTAGATTATACTGCAAGAATCAAAGATAATAATGAAATTTTTGAAACTACGCGAGAAGAAGATGCTAAAAATTCGAATTTATATGATCCTGTAAGAAAATATGAACCTCGTCTTGTATCAATTGGAGAAGGATGGGTTCTCAGAGGCGTAGATGAAGCACTTTCTACTGCTAATGTAGGCGATAAATTAGTGATTGAAATTTCTCCAGATAAAGGCTTCGGGGATAGAGATCCGAATAAAATCCGAATGATAGCACAAAGAAAGTTGGGAGAAAAAGCTGCCGAAATAAAGGTAGGTGATGTTGTAGAGATTGATGAAAGACCTGGTATTGTAAGATATATAGGTTCTGGGCGAGTTCAAATAGATTATAATCATAGACTTGCAAGTAGAAGTTTGGTATACGATGTAAATATCATCCAGAAATTGGACACAAACGAAGAAAAAATAAAGAATTTAATGAAAAGGCGTCTTCCACTCAATGAAGAAAAGATAAAGTTTGAAATGCAAGATGATACACTAGAGATCGAACTTCCCGAAGATGTTTTGTTATTAGATGGATTACAAATAATTAAACGAGCTATTTCTACTGATCTCTTTAAATTTATAACTTCTCTTAAAAAAATTATATTCAAGGAAGTATATAGTTTACCATCTTCTAAGGGCTCTCAAAAATTAGAAGCAACAACTGCTGAAGCAACAACTGCTGAAGCAAGAACCTAGATCAGAGAGTCAATCTATCAATATTTTTTTCCTAAATACTCTCATTTCTGAGCATTTATGATAACTAAAATCAAATTACTTTTACATCTTTGGCCAATTCATAAGCAGTTTTCCGATCTAATTTATTTTTGCTTAATATCGTATATCTTTCTGGTCTTAATGATTGGGCAATTACTAATGCTTGAACAACATCATTTTCACCTATATTTACTTGTGATGCCTTAGTAGGTGCTCCTAGACTCTCAAGAGCTTCAATTATTTTCTCATAATCTAAACCTTGCAATTTAGCCATCATTATGGTGCCAAGACCAACCCTTTCGCCATGTAACCCGCAGAAATTGCCAGTAATATACTCTACAGCATGACTAAATAAGTGTTCAGATCCAGAACAGGGTCTACTACTACCTGCAATACATGCTGCAACTCCGGAACTAATTAAAGCTTCTATAATTGTCCTGACACCAATTTTCTTATTTTTTAACAATTCTTTTGATCTATTCATTATAATTGATGCACTCATTTGTGCGAGATTGGCTGAATAAGTTCCAAAGTATTCGTCTTTTTCCTCCTTAGCCAATTCCCAATCTTTTACGGCAGTTAATTTACCAATTAAATCTCCACATCCGCTAGATAATAATCTTATTGGTGCCTCTGAAATAAGCTTTGTATCTGCTAATATCCCTATCGGAGTTGTCACTTTAATGGAGTGAGGTTTATGTGTCCCTCGCAACGATACAAATGGGCTTGCAATACCATCATGTGAAGCAGAAGTTGGAACACTAATGAATGGTTTTTTCAAATAGAATGCTATCATTTTTCCTACATCGACAGATTTTCCTCCTCCAACTCCTAAAATAATATCAGGTTCAAGTTTCCTTATATCTGTCTCTGATTTAGCTACAATTTCTATAGAAGCTTCTTTTCTAATGTACCAATGACCATTTAGACCTTCCTTATGGAATGTTTCGTTAACGTGATCTTCAATCCTTTTTTTTACGTTTTCTCCAGATATCAGTACAACGTTTACAATCTTGTTATTGATACTTTTTACAAAACTACCTAACGTAGAAATGACATTATCCCCGATTAAAATTTCTCTGGGTAATTCCATTAAATGAGAATTTATATCCAAATTAGTTTTCGATTATATTTCATTCAAATAAAATAAATTTATTTCTTAAATTAATTGTTGTTAATATTTCTGAATCATTTTATTTGTTTTGAATGGTTTCTGCTATAGCATAGCCCATTCCAACTCTTGTGATTTTTATTCTAACTTCGTCTCCTACCTTTGTGCCAGCTACAAAAATTACCATACCTTCTATCTTGGCAACACCTGAATCTCCTCTTTTACTCATATCTTCTATCTTAACATCATATTCTTCACCTACTTTTACTGGGATCCTAAAGGATCTAAATTTGCGAAAACCTCCATCCTTTTCCCCTTCTTCTCTAGTGGAATTCTTATTTTCTAAACTATTTTCTCTATCCACGTTTTCCAATCTTTATTCGTATCTGACTTATTATTCATTACTATTTCAACTTTTTTTTTATTAATAGTAAAGGATAAATATTTTCACTATTAATTTATTACAATTGATTTATATTCCATATAGATTTTTTTTAACTTTAAAAATTATAGGAAAATAATATGACGTTTACAAATTTCGGTAATGAAAATAGTAATCAAAATATAATGACCGTTATTTTGAAAAGCCTTCCAAAAGAATCAGGATTGACTAAAATCGAATACGAAGGACCGGCAATAGCCCTATACACTCGTAATCCAAAATTTTTGATTGAAAATTCTCAACCTTTGGCAAATATGGTTAGTATCATCCGAAAAAGGATTGTGATTAGAACCGACGAATCCATAAGAAAATCGGAAAAAGAATCATCATTAATTATACAAAAATACTTTACTTCAAATAATGTAAAAAAGATTTTTTTTGACTATGCATTAGGTGAAATAACGATTTACACAAACGATCTTTCAGAACGTGCGTCAAAAGATGGTAAATTCAGTATTCTAGACCTAGTTGCTGAAACAGGGTGGAAGATCAAGATCAGAAAATCTCCAGAGATCCCTCCTTCAATTCAATTCATAAATAAAGTATTGAACGATGCTTCTGATTATCGAATAAAATTTTATAAAAAAGTTGGGGAAAATCTTTTCCGATCAAAGCTAAGTAATATTCATGAAGCTAGTGTGTTAGCATTGGGAGGTTTTGGAGAAATAGGAAGATCCTGTTTTTTACTCGTTACTAGTGAAAGCAAAATTTTATTGGATTGTGGAATTAATGTTCAAGAGAACAGATCAATACAACATTTCCCAAGATTAGATATTACTGGTTTTCGAATTGAAGAAATCGATGGGGTAGTAATTAGTCATGCACATATAGACCATATCGGATTTCTACCTTTTCTTTTTAAATACGGATATCGTGGACCAGTCTATTGTACAGAACCGACATTGCCTTTAATGGCTTTGCTCTTTCTAGATTACAGCAAAAATCATGGTATATACTCGAACGATGATATTAAAAATGTCATAATACATACTATTACATTGAATCTAGGTGAAGTGACTGATATAACACCGGATATTAAATTAACGTTATATAATTCTGGACACATTCTAGGTTCGGTATCTACTCACCTTCATATTGGAAATGGTGATCACAATGTTGTATATACTGGTGATCTAAAATTCGGGAAAACTAATCTACTGGATAATGCATCTTGGAATTTTCCGAGAGTAGAAACATTGATAATTGAAGGTACTTTTGGATCTAGGGATTCTCCACATAAACGTGATGAATATGGTCCATTTCTGATTGAAAGCATTAATCAGACTCTTAGGTCAAATGGAAAAGTTCTAATTCCAATTCCAATTATAGGCCTTTCTCAGGAACTTATATACATATTAAACCAATATCAAAATTCTGGTGCATTGGATCCAGTGCCTATATTTGTGGATAATTCCATTCTTGAATCTACCAATATTTATGAAATGTATCATGAGTATCTTTCAAAAGATCTAAAAGAAAAACTGTCAATATACAATACAAACATATTCAATCAGGACAATCTTATATCAATTCCATCAAGGTGGAAAATCGATAAACCCGCAATTATTTTAGCTCCGTCTTCATTGTTGGTAGGAGGAACTTCAGTCAGGATCTTGAAACAAATATGTAAAGATCCAAATAATAAAATCTTATTGCTGTCTTATCAAGCTCAAGGAACACCAGGAAATGAAATTCAATTAGGAACCAAAGAGATATTCATTAATAGACAAAAAATCGATATTAGATGTAAAGTAGATTCCATCCATGGCTTTAGTAACCATAGTGACTACAATCAACTTCTCGCCTATGTTAGCCGTCTAAAGCCAAAACTTAAACGGGTAATTGTAAATCATGGAGAAAAACCTCGAGTCCAAAATTTAGCCGTTTCCATTAACAAGATTCTTAATATTCCTTGTCATTATCTTTTAGTACCTGAAGCAACAAAACTATTATGACTAGCAAGATATTCAATTTCATTTGCTTTTTCTTTAACGCCAAGCATTAGATTTAAACATGTTAGTCTTTCTTTAAATGATATGAATAAGGAAAATTCCATCAAGTCTTCACTAGACCTTATTTCTAAAAAATGGCATATTGATCGTAAAATCTATGACATTCATCTCGGAAGACGAAAGGATGTAGTAGATACATTAATTCAAATCAATCAAGTTACCTTTCACGTTCCGAAGTTATCTGATGACAACCTTTATGTAATATGGAAGTGTTTGTGGCCAGATTGTCATAATTGTTGTGAAAAACAAGGTCGATTGCCATTAACAAAAGATGATATTAATAACATTAGCAAAAATCTCGGATATCCTTCAAAACCCGATTTCATAAGAAATGAAACGAATATATCAACTTGGGAAGAAGAAGGTAACTTTGGTAATTTAATCACTATTACAACAATGATCTCTTTAAAAAGAAAAAAAGATGAAAAGGTCGAAGATGATGGAAATCCTATTAGATGCAGATTCTTAGATAAGGAAGGATATTGTCAAATTCAATCAGACAAACCTGGCGTTTGTTGGTTATATCCATTTGCTTCTTGGACAGAATCTTCTAATGGAAAACCCGTAGTCCATGCTACTTTTCAATTTACAGGAGATTGTCCTGGTTATTATCTCAGTGAAACAATAGATGACTTGATTCCAATATTAAATGAATATTCGATTAAAATCTATAAATACAATATGAGTGTTAATAGGACGATAAGAGATGGTTTAGGTATCTCCAATATTATTTATTAATCTTTACTGAGGTTAAAAAATTTGATATTTTGATGGTATAAGTTAGACATTTTAATAAATAGCTTCTGTATATAAAGAAGATAGATTTAGATTTTTTTCCTTAAATGCCATTAGATAAACTAAATATTTATGCAAATCCTACTAGGTATTATGAATTCCGGTATTAACAATCCATCCAATCTTAAGACAGGAGCAGATTTATTGTTAAAAGGAGGCTCCCTATTGGATATTCCTTGTAGTAATTGCGGCGGGGTACAAATTCGCTACAAGACAAAAATAACATGCATTAATTGCGGCAAAGAGACACCAGAAATTAAAGATCACGTTGACACAAATTCTTTGAACCTACATTATAAAAAAAACGAAGCTCATGAAAATCAATTAAATTCTAATATCGCTATCGCAGGATTTGACAAAATCATCATTCAAAAAATCTCAAATTTGTTCGATAGTCTAAAAGATGATAACGATCTTTTAAATCAAAGTACCAAGCTAGAACTGATAATTAAATACATAGAAATACTAGAAAAAATCCCTAAAATTTTAAAAACTTGACAATCCCTTGCATTTGGATTGTGTCCTGATAATTATTACAAATGAACTAAATTCGCATATTTTCAACGTATTGACTTTCTATTGGAAGAATTTTGACTTCTTTTTCATTATCATCGGTAATTATTCTTACTATTGATAGATCATTCTTTGGTGCGTCAGAATATCTTAGTCCTATTCTTGCAGAAATCTCAATTTCATCCTCTGTTGTTTCCTTAGCTCTCAATAAACATGTTGGACCGACATAATCTTTTACTTTTAAAATTATATCCTTTTTTAATTTCATCGTATCTATCATATCATTCTCCTGCTTGTTTCTACCAACAATAAGTTTATTATTTTTGGACAATCTGAAATGTCTTCCTATTTTTAATAATTCAATGTCGTTGGTATCAGGAATATCGTTACTGTGTAAATAAAGATCTCTTACTCTTTTAGAGAATGCAGGATCCGTTAATAAACATCCACCAGCAGAATTTGGAGGATTGATGATTTCATATTTCTCTGCTAATTTCAATTGAACCTTTCTAGACCTGCCTGTGATATTTCCTAAGAATTCTCTTTTGATCAACCCATCTTTTTCCACTTGTGTAACAGGTAATTTTTTAAATGATAGTGGTCTTACTATCAATCCATTAGTACCTGTTTCCTTTTCGATAATTTTTAAAGCATTACTATTTTGACTCATTGGCCTTTGACCTAGAACATCACCGGTAATGATAAAATCCGCTTCTATCTTTTTCATATGATCTTTAGCTGCCATATACATCATAATCCTGCAATCAATGCAAGGATTCATTCCTGAACCATAACCATATTTGGGATTCTTTAACATCTTCAGATATTCTCGACCAAAATAAACAGTTTTCAGACTTACTCCCAATTCTTCAGCAACCTCTTGAACCCGATGGCCACAACCTTTTCCACAGTCAAAATCACAAAATGGTGTTTTGATAGCTATAGCCTCAACTTCTACCCCTTGCTCTTGTATCATTCTTATTGCTAAATTACTATCCAACCCACCAGATAACAATGCTACCGCCCGCAACTTTGTTTTTTTGTCTTTAGATATTTTCTTTATAAATTCACTCGATTTACCATGGGCAGGCCTCATAACCTTTTAAATAATTAATCTATATTTATTGTTAAGTTAATAAATATAAAATATATTAATGACAAATATTAGTAAATGAATTATGGTTCTAGAATCAATACCCAATTTCGATTCCTACGTGTGGATCGCAGTAGGTTTATTCATCGCTGGTCTATTTTCGATAATGGTTTATGAAAAATCTAATTCACAATCAAAACAGGAGAAATCAACAGATCATCAATAATAAGTTTAGTCCATCGAAGGCTGAATTTGAACATATTGAAAAAATCATAACCAGTCAATATTATGATTATGGGTTTAATTCGCTTACTCGTATACAAAACTTAGCTTTAAAGGTGATAGTCAGAGATTATAATTGCCTCTTAGTAGCACCAACTGGATCAGGAAAAACAGAAGCTGCGCTATTACCTGTAATTAAGTTGCTTTCTTTATTTAAAGGAGAAGCAGGGATCAAAGTAATTTATGTGACCCCCTTAAGATCTCTTAATAATGATGTTTTGCGTAGAATAATTCGATATGCTGACACAGAGAAATTAACTGTCGAAATAAGACACGGTGACACCCCAGCCAAAACGAAAAAGAAAATAACTCATAATCCTCCAGATATCTTGATAACTACGCCTGAATCGATTCCAATACTTTTAACTATCGAGAATCTGTTGAAAGCTTTTCAATCCTTAAAATGGGTTATTATTGATGAGGTCCATGAATTGGTTTCCAATGAACGAGGTTCTCATTTGTCTCTGTCGCTTGAAAGATTGCAGCAACATTCCAGGAATATTATAACAAGAATAGGATTATCAGCAACATTGGGAAATGTAAAAGAAACAGGTAAGTTTCTTGTCGGATCGAATCAAAAATGTGCAATTCTTCAAGATCGATCTGTGAGAGAATATGATCTCAAGATAAAATTTGTGAACGGTTCCATTTATAATGTAGCCAAATTTATTGTAGAATATATAAAGACGAATAATATTTCAGGTTCCGTTCTTCTATTTACAAACACAAGAGACGAAGCTGAATATTTCGGGACCATTCTTAAGACTCAAAAGGAAGTTAATGTAGACGTACACCATGGTTCTTTATCAAAAGAAATTCGCGAAGATGCTGAATATAAATTAAGAACCGGTGCCGCGGGAATAGTCGTATGTACCTCTTCATTAGAATTAGGTTTGGATATTGGTTCAGTTGATCTGGTAATCCATTATGGTTCTCCCAGACAAGTTTCAAAATTAATGCAAAGAATTGGGAGAAGTCGTCATCAAAACCGACGTTCAGCTAAAGGATTGATTGTTACTAATATTCCTGATGATGAAGTTGAGTGTATTGCATTAATTAGAAGAATGCGACATAGATCTGTTGAACAACAATCAATACATTTCAAGTCTCTTGATGTTCTGTCCCATCATTTGGTAGGATTGACGTTAGAAAGAAAGGATGACGTTAGTGTTGACAAAGTTTTTTCTATTGTGACAAGAGCATATCCTTTCCTTAATCTTTCAACACGTACCCTTGAATCCTGCCTGGATCTTCTTGATAGAAATAAAATTATAATGTATAATAGAGAAACCAATGCCTTTAGACGTAGAATCAAATCATATAAATATTACTTTGAAAATATATCCATGATTCCTCATATTCTCAAGTTTCAAGTTATAGATATTATTAGTAAAAAAAGGATAGGAACATTGGATCAAAAATTCGTGGGTGATTATGGGGAGAAAGGAAATGTATTTGTACTCAAAGGTACCCAATGGAGGGTCATATCAATTAACGAATCAAAATTCGAGGTCAACGTTGAGCCATTATATGGCACTAAGATTAATGTTCCGCACTGGGTAGGTGAATTAATTCCAGTTGATTATTACACCGCTGAAGAAGTAGGAAAAGTCAGAAACTTGATAGTGGGAAAAAAAATAGGTGCAGACAATTCAGTAATAGATAATTTTTTCAATACATTCAATCTTGTTCCAGACACCAAGAAAATCGTAGTAGAAAGTTCCGATACTCAAAATCAAATTGTAATTCATTCCACATTCGGTACAAAAGTAAATAATACCTTCTCATCCTTATTTTCTACAATTATTTCATCGAAATTAGGATATGTAGTAGAAACTCGAAGTGATCCATATAGAATTCTTTTAACATCTTCTGCAAGAATTACTAAATTTCACATTCAATCTGTACTTGATGGTGATTACGATATTGAATCAATCCTGATCGCGTCGCTAAATAATACTTATCTTTTAAATTGGAAAGTGTGGATGGTAGCGAAAAGACTTGGTATAATTAGCAAAGAGGCACTATATAATAAAAAAATTGCAAGGTTGATTTATGATAGATACGCGAAAACACCACTAAGTGAAGAGTCGATCAGAGAATTAGTTCATGAAAAATATGATATCCTACTAACAAGACAAGTATTAAACGCTTTTAAAAAACAAATTATCAATTTGCATTGGGTTAGAATATCGGATTTCTCAGAACTAGCTAAACCAATCCTTGATCATTCAACTAAATTTTCCTCAGCCCCCACATCTATTGAGACCGGTGTTATAGAGCTTATCAAAGAAAGACTTGACAAGACGAAACAAAAACTTATATGTATACGATGCGGAAAATGGGAACGTACATTTACTGTCCATGAAACTCCTTCAAATATTTTATGCACTTATTGTAAATCTCGACTCATAACACTTACTTCTTGGTATGATAACGACCTCAAAAAAATAATATTAAAAAAAATTGAAAGAAAGATGTTAAAGGAGGACGAATCTCATAAGTTTGAACGCGCATGGAAAATATCTTCTTTGATAAATAATTTTGGAAAAAAAGCTGTATTAGTACTTGCAGGACATGGAATCGGTGCTGATACAGCGGCGAGAATCCTGCGTGATTATGTAGATGATGAAGAAATATTCAGACAAATATACAAGGCAGAACGACAATACGTAATGACAAGAGGATTTTGGGACAATTAGATATTTTTAATTTATTTTTCTAATTTCAGAAAATCCTTTTAACGTTATTTCAATTTTATTCTCTCTTCCCATTCCTGCAACTGCTCCAATAACTTTAATTCTATTGCCCACAACCAGTTTTGAAACTAGGCGACTCTGCTCTCTCCATCCTGTTAATCTAATTTCTCCAGTATCGTCTCCTATAAGGGTATCACTTACTGTAACATTTTCTCCACTTTTTGTTGTTATTTCTGATGTATTGGGAGATTGTAAAACAATTGCTTCTATTATGTAAGGTTTATCAGAAATTTCTATATTCTTAATTTTTGATTCTAGCTCTAATTCATTAGGGAAAGACTCGTACTTGTCATCTATAATTCTAATAAATGAATCTTCATCGGTAAAATAAAAAATATTTCCAAATACCTTATTAGGTATTCCTTCAATAATTGTATTAGCGATTATTTCTTCATTAATTATTTTACGATCTATCACTACAGATACAAAATTCCTATTTTTGTCTATAGCCAGGTAGTTTTCATTTAGGGTGTCTTCTCTGTTCGAATTTGAGATGATTTTCAAAATTACTACCTTTCCCTCTTCTACTTTCTCCTCTGAATCAATGATCTCTATTATGGTAGCTTCGTCTCCATGTATCTCTAATTCTTCTCCGCTATATTGAGGATTTCCTTGTTTGATTTTTACTCCTGTTAATTTTATTTTAGAACCACTTATAAAAATATCAGGAATTTTATCTTCGTTTATGTTCCAAATAACGCTTCGAAGAGATCTACTTTTATCTTCATTTGATAATATCACTTGTAATGATTTGCCAGGTTCATTCCTAAAGTTAGTGTATCTTGATATTCTTGGATTGGATGATATGTATCCAGTTACTACGATATTTTCTAGGGGTTCTCGTATTTCTTCAATATTTTTGGTTCGTTGGTCAATTGATGGGATATCTGTATCATCTTTAATTGTCTCTAATATGCCTCTTGTACCTAAATTTATGATGGGCTTGTTATCTAAGCCGGACTTAACATAACCATGTGAAACTTTTATGATGTCACCAGGTTTTAGTTTCTCATTTTCAGGAAAATTAACATGATTATCCCATAGTCTCAATTTAATGGATGAAAAGCTATCATAGATTGTTAATGTTCTAGTCTGTATTTCCTCATTTGTGTCTCTTCTTGTATATCTCTTAATTGGATATACGTTTATTATTCTTGCAATAAGGTTAACATCGTTTGCTCCTATGTAAAGGTCCTTTATATAGGTTTGAACATCTTGTGCACTATCAAATGATATACCAAGATCCGATGCTACCAGAAATAATGCACCTTGGTCCGTCAAGTAACCTGCACCGATTTTTCTTTTCTTCTCATCTATTAGATCTCTTATTTCTTCAGCAGTTATTTCTGGCAGCTGCTTGAGAATAATTTCGATCATTTTCTTAAATTCTAGTGACAAAGTATATCTATCATTTTATACTATATCACTATCCTATATGTTTTAATCCATTGCAAATTGATAACATTTATTTTTTAGATATTCTTGAATTAAATTATCGAATAAAAAACATTTTTTCCTTTTAAATCATTCTTAAATCCATTAAATATTAAAAACATTAAATTTACTATTTCTGGATAACTATTAACAGTTCAACTGGATTATATCTTTGGTCAAAACTTTAAATAAATTAATACAATAATAATATGAAGACTCTCATCATATTTATAATATCTCTGGTTTTCTTACCAAATGTTTTTGCACAAACTTCGACTGATCTAATGATCAAAGATATGCAAATTAATTATATTATCAACCTACCATTTTTATTAAGAGAATAAATATTCTATAGTTATGATAATTCGTTATTTTGTGGAGCCTGAAATTAACTATGTTTATAATGAAAACGGTAATCTGGATTCTGAAATTCAATCAGGTTATGGTAGTGAAGTAATAGGAGATCCAGAATATTGTTGTGAAGCTTTAGAAAAAAATTTCTGGTTAGAATTGATGGATCCAGAATATTATGAAAATGACAATCCGAGGAAAATAAAGGAGCCAAAGATAGTTCTTGGGTTTGCAAATTACTCTGGCGGTTATACAATTGTAGGTGGTGAAGATGGAATTAAATTTTGTCCGTTTTGTGGCGAAAAAATTGTTTTAGAATTAGTAGAACGATAAGAATTATTAAAAATCACTATTACAAGAATCTGAAAATTCTCATCTGATAATATTAAAAATATTCTTAAACAACACATATAATAATAATTGCTGTTTGAATAGATTTTTGCATAAAATCTGAACTATTTGATTTTCTTATTGAGGTTTTAATGACTTACAAATGAATATGAATTTTCTAAAAGATATTATTTATATCGACTTCTCATAAATATGTAATACGGCAAATGTGAACGAATGCTCTTTCATAGCTGATGCGATGTTAGGTAAAATTGCAAGAAAATTAAGGATGTTTGGTTATGATACCGTCTATGAATCGAATGCAAAAGATGATTATTTTATATTTCCAGAAGTTCATACTAATAGAATAATTTTAACAAGTGACAAAGAATTGTTTAATAGATGTAGGAAAAAAAGTTTTGGCATAATTTTGCTTAATAAGAAAACTGAATTTGAAAATTTAGTAACAATTTTTTTATCCTTAAAAGTAAAATATATAAATCCAAACCTTTCTTTTTCCCGCTGTACAATTTGTAATGGTTTATTAGGTGTTGTTGATAATGATAATATTTTTTTTGATGCAAATCATAAATTACCTAAATTAAATAATATTAAAGAATTTTACCAGTGTAAAATCTGTAAAAAAATTTACTGGAAAGGAAGTCATGTGAATAATATGCTAGATTTAATTAAAAAAATAAATATAGAACTTTCAAGTCAAAAAAAGTAATGGAACAGCTCTTTTCATGTGAACTATTTGTTCGTATTCGCTAATTAGTCTTTGATATTTATGGTTATTACTTTTTTTAGGTATTTATTATTTAATCCACAATCGTTCCAGCTGCTAAAAACATAGTATAAGGAAACCATGCTAACAATTTTTATCTCATCTTCATAAGAGATGAATATGCATATCTAGGTATAAACATGTAAATTATGGGAAAAATTATGTGCCAAATCAAAAGTAGATTATCTACTACATCAAATATATTTCTATATAATAACGATTATCACAGGGATCGTTTACGATCATTTCTTATTTGTATAATTTGATTCGTAACAGTTCATAAGCCTTTGCCGCATCCCCTTCACTGATTATTAAAACTATCTCATTAGGAGTAAAAAATGCATTATGTAATAAAATTTGATTAGTATAAAGAATATTTGAAATCATGGATAATAGTTGGTATGTTTTTTTAAATTCTGTTTCAGACCAAGGCAACGTAATATTTATCATGGATATTCCTTCTTTAATTGTGTCTGGTTGGTTCTTTAATTCATCTCTAAAAATTTTCTTTATCTCATTAATATTTTCAACAAATAATTTAATATGATTTTTTGTTTGAAAAATATTAAATCGAATATCCGAGTCTTTGTCAAAAAGATCTAAAATTCTTTCCATATTTTCAATTTCCATTCCAAAATCCACATCAAGAATACTTCCAGTTAAAGATATTCTTGCACCTTTGAGTGATTCTAAATTGTCATTAGACACATAAGATTTCTCTCCTTGAATCAGATCAGCCAATCTTTTTATTCCCACTACAATTGTATTGATGTTTACCTGTGACTTAGTGAGCTTCTCCACTTCAGGTTTTATCTTTATAGCTAATGCCGTATAATTAGCAATACCTGTCTTTAGTGCGTTTATATAAAGACTGTTAGAATATAGTATCTCTCTAATAGCATGAGAAACGCTAGGTATTCTTGAGTACATTTTTATTACATGATGAAATAGATATTACATCAATTTATTCTTAATTTATTTTTGTTTCGTAGCCAACTTCTATTTTATTGAATATTCTTTTCTTCTTCCTTGATTGTCCTGCAGCATCTTCCATAAGGAATGGGGTGTGCATGTGGACAAAATCTTGGATGATTTAATAGTATACATAATGCATCTGTAAATTTAGTTTTCATATGATGTTCTATTCCACAGACCATTTCTTCATCTATCTCTATTTTTAGCGCATCATTCATCATAACTTCTAATAACCGTGTATTACGGATCATCTGTTTTCCTATTTTTTCGCCTTTTTGTGTTAACTGGACTAAATTTCCTTTTTCGTATGAAACAAGATTTGAATCATTAAGCTTATGCAACATTTGAACTACCGAGGGTTGTTTTACATTCAATAATTTTGCTATTGAACTGACCTTTATCTCTTTACCCATTTCACGAATAAACCAAATCGCTTTTAAATACATCTCTGTATGTTCAGATTCTGCTGTCCCTAGATACAAGGCCTCCTCGCTAACCATCTCCGGAGATATCTTCAAGCTTACGTTACTCCTACTGTTAATTCCAACTATTAACTTTTCCCAACTTTTAGAAACTAAATTTAAATCCCACAGTGTCTGAATATCTAGATGATGTCTACTATTAATCAGATTACTGTTGTTGGATCTGGTGTTATGGGTCATGGGATTGCACAAATATCAGCAATGGCCGGTTATGAAGTTGTTATCCGAGATATCCAACAATCTTTCCTTGATAAAGCAATGGAGAAAATAAACTGGTCGGTAAATAAATTAGTAGAGAAGAAAAAAATCAATCAAACTGAAGCAGAAAAGATAATCAGCAGAATTCATCCGATCGTGGATATACAACAGTCATTAAAAAACTCAGAGTTAATAATAGAGGCTGTTCCAGAAGATTTACGATTAAAACATAAAGTATATGAAGAATTAGATAAATATGCCGATAAGAATGTAATTTTTGGATCAAATACCAGTACCTTACCAATTTCTGAAATTTCGTCATTTACTTCAAGACCAAACAGGTTTATAGGCCTACATTTTTTTAATCCTCCTCAATTGATGAAATTAGTCGAGGTAATCCCTGGAGATAAAACTGATAAACAAATTACAGATTTGGTAATTAATTTTGTCAGCAAAATAGGAAAGATTCCTATTTTATGCAAAAAAGATGTCCCTGGCTTTATAGTTAACAGAATTTTTATCCCACTTGTTCATGAAGCTATGTATTCTTTAGATAGATCAAAATCATCGATTGTTGAAGTAGACTCAGCATCAAAATATAAAATGGCCTTGCCTATGGGTATTTTTGAATTGGCAGATTATACTGGTCTTGACGTTATACATAAAGCAACAAATGAAATGTATTCTCGTGATAAAAAGGTAGTATTTCCACATCCAAAAATCCAGGAATTATTTGAAAATAAAGAATTGGGTCAAAAGACAGGAAAAGGATTCTATCAGTATCAAGGGGATAATTATGAAAGAATACAGCTTACAGAAGAATTGGCAGAAAAGTTTGATCCTATCTCTTTAGTATCAGTGGCAGTCAATAATGCATCATGGTTACTTTCTAATGAAGTATGCGATAAGAATGAGCTTGAGCAGGCCTTAATGCTAGGAATGGGATTAAAAAGAGAATTATTTGAAACGGCGGAAATTTTTGGAATAAATAATATAATCGATACATTACAATATCTCAGTTCGAAATTCGGAACGTTCTATGAACCAGACAAATATTTACTATCTATGAAAAAATAGAATCAAAAAATAAAAACAACAGTTTATTTACTTTTTAATATATTTAGTAATTTGTTGAACTGCTGTTTTTGGGCTAGTAGTTTTTTGAATCATTATTCTTTTTCGTTCATCTAAAAATTTTCCGCCGTAACTATCAGCAATTCCACCGCTTCCAGTAATTGCTACCATTCTCTTTTTTAGCATATAACCCACAGTTACCTCAGTCAACGTACCAACTCCACCTCCAACAACTATAATACCATCTGCTGAACTCGCTACAATAAAGTCCCTACTGTAACCTATTCCAGTAGGTATTACTATGTCACAATATTTATTTGCAAATGAGAAATCACCTTGAGGGATAATTCCGATAGTTATACCTCCATTATCATTCGCACCATTACATGCGGCTTCCATGACTCCACCAAGACCTCCACAGACCAAAACCGAGCCCGATAAAGCAATCTCTTTTCCTACGTTATATGCTATTTTTCTTGCAACAGCGGTACAAATATTCTCATTATAACCAATTACCGAAATCTGTGTTTTACGCATTTAATACAAAGAATCATCTTATTTTAAATTTTTTTGGTTATTTTAAATGATAGAATATCAAACATATTGAAAAATTTACATTAAATATATTTGAAAATAGAATATATATCACCACAATCTCCTCTGTGCTTATGGAATATAGAGTAAAAGATATTATACTGTCTAACACTGGTAAAAAAAGAATTGATTGGGCAGAGTCACATATGCCTGTCCTGTATGCTTTAAGAAAAAAATTCGAAGCCACAAAGCCTCTAGAAGATATCAAAGTATCTGGTTGTCTTCATGTCACAAAAGAAACCGGTGTCTTGGTTAGAACTTTAAAAGCTGCTGGTGCTCAAATCTCTTGGTGTGGTTGCAATCCTTTAAGTACCCAAGATGATGTTGCCGCTTCTCTCGCACAGGATGAGGAAATAGCCATTTTTGCGAGCAGAGGAGTATCCACAGAGCAATATTATGAAGATATTTATTCTACTCTAAAACAAGGTCCTAATCTCACTATTGATGACGGTGCTGACCTTACAGTTGAGATTCACAACAAATTTGCTTCTAATGGATTCGATCTACTTGGTGGAACCGAAGAAACAACTACTGGAGTGATTAGATTGAGAGCTATGGAAAAATCTGGTAAATTGTTATATCCAATTATTGCGGTAAATGATGCCGAGACAAAACACGATTTTGATAACGTGTATGGTACAGGCCAATCTGCACTCGATGGGATTATTCGTGCAACAAATGTACTGATTGCTGGAAAAAACATAGTTGTAGCTGGATATGGTCATGTAGGTAAGGGAATTGCTAGAAGAGCTTCAGGATTAGGTGCAAACGTGATAGTTACTGAAGTGGATCCAATTGCTGCACTTAAAGCGAAACTTGATGGATATTCAGTATCATATATGAATGATGCAGTATCCAAAGGTGATATTTTTATTACTGCTACTGGTTGTAAAGATGTCATTTCATATAACCATATTCTGAACATGAAGGATGGTGCCATCCTTGCAAATGCAGGGCATTTCAATGTTGAAATTTCCGTTTCTGAATTGGAAAGGAATTCAATTATGAAAGAATCCATTAATGAAAGTACTATGGCATATAGATTATCTAAAGATAAAAAGATCTATTTGATCGGAGAGGGCCGTCTGGTTAATCTAGCGGCAGCGGAAGGACATCCTTCTGAAGTTATGGATATGAGTTTTGCAAATCAATTTTTGGCCGTTCTAAAACTTTCCAAAGTTGGTAAAGATTTGAGCCCAAGTGTTTACAATGTAGATAGAAGTCAAGATCAAGAGATTGCAATGTCAAAACTTGGTTCAATGAATGTAAAAATTGACGTTCTTTCCCCTGGACAACAAGAATATCTTTCTGGTTTTAGCGAAGGAACTTGATCTTCTTTTAAGATCATGAAAGAAATAAAGGAACCTAAATCCTCTTATTGTATATCCTTCTGGATGGGTAGTCTAGCCTGGTTAAGATACCTGTCTCACACACAGGTGATCGAGAGTTCAAATCTCTCCTCATCCATCAATTAAATAATAAATCCGATCATTTTTACAGGGCTTTGCCTTTCTGTTAAAATTTTTCGATATATAATAACGGAATTAAAAATTCGTTGATATTCCAAGGCAGAGTCCAATGAACATAACAAGTATTGAAGCTTATTTCTGTTATCAAGAGTATTTAGAAAATATTTTATCTAGACTTATACGAATACAGCATTAGCAATAAACATTCAGATATACATTATATTCTGTTCCTATGTTGGTTAATGGTACCGGTATCACAGTAACAATTTTTGTATCGCTTATCTAAATTCAAATAAATGTTTCCGTCAGAATATTGTAGGATCAGAATCAAATAAAAAAATATCAAAAAGAAGCAGTTATAGATAGCAGCTGCAGACAAAACATATGATTGTGAAGATAATCGTAGACTTATCAGAGACAAACTGAATGTATTGAGTACTACACTCCCAACGTATGAAGATAAACCAATACTGAAAACTCATGGAAATAATGTGAGTTGAAGGTTGCATGTCACAATGTTTCGTACATACAGACAAATAATAAAGATGACATCATATTATCTTTCATAAAAGGAGTTTTTGGAGAACATACTACATTCAGATTGACACTATTGCAGAACAGAGAACTAGTTTTTAGATGTATTGCGTCTAATGTTAATAGCATGATATGTTCGTAATTATCTTGATGATTTCTACGCAACAGTATTAACCGATCATTTAAATAAAAACACGGGATCTGCTTTAAGGCTTTAAGACATGTTTTTTTACTATTAATTATTATACAAATAAACTAGAGATTATTTCAAATATTTTTTATCGTTGTTTGCTTGTCAAAATTCAATGTATGATGAAATGAAATTATCTTTGTCTTGATAAATGTGTAATAAAAAAAACTGTCAAATATTTTAAAAAATAAGGAATTTTATTTTTTCCTAGCTTTGAATAATACCAGTACTGCCACGGCTCCCATCATTCCTCCAAGAATTAATAATACTTGAATTGGAAAATTACCTGATGATGTAACAGTTCCTTCTGGAGCATTAGGTGTTACAAATGCTACTTCTCCACCACCAACTTTTTGAATTTTTGCAAATCCACCTATCTGTATCTGAGCACTAGGTGGTGGATTTGATGTTCTGAATGCTACGTCTGAACCATTGATTGTTGTTTCAGCCGATGCCTCGATTGCAGAATGTGTTCCTTCTCTAAAACTGCTTTCTCCTAGTGAAAATACCGAAACAACTTTAGTACCTCCTTCTCCTGCGTAACCTGATCCAAGACCCGTTGCCTGACTTCCAGTAGGATCAAAGAGAAAATGCCATCTGTCCATTGGTAAACCAATTTCCTCGTAATCTAACAACGGTATTTGAAGAATTTTTTTTGCATCTTCTGAAGAGGATAATATTTGAGCCGCTTCTGGGTATGTTGCCAATATTAGTGCCATCGGATAGTTTATATCAAATTTCCCATATTCTGGAACGCTAACTGTAAGTGGACCCTGAACTACTACACTCCTCCAATCAAGATCAACTGCAGTAGTCCTATTATCAGTTGGAAGTACAAAATTAGTAATTTCAGGCATGAATCTAATTTTAAATGATATTGCCACTCGGTTTTCTTCACCTCTTATTTGAGCAGTATATTCTAATTTAGATTTGTTTAGTTGTATAGGGCTATTCTTATCTACAAGAATAGCTTCATTAACCGATCTCTCTAACTCATTCATTCCTGCGTCTGATGAATTCAATGTAAATGATATGCGTTCATTTGTACCATTAAATATTTTTGATAATTCGCTTCCTGGTTCATATTTTATAGTTAAAAATCTTATACTAGTAAATACAGGATCTGCCTTGTCACTCTCTGGCAAAAGAAATACTTCCATCTGTGCAGCAAATACCTGTGAAAAAACAATAGGTACTAATATCAATCCCATGACCCAATATGATAATAAGGCCTTTCGATTCACACTAAATCTCTAAATTTGACGAATATAATTCTTATTATTAAAAAATTGGCTTATTTTTAAAAATATCATCTTAAATATGTGAAAAAATTTCAATTTTTTTACAATTTGAAACAAGTTGCCTCTCAATAATGTCAGTCAATTGATCGAAAATTTTACATTCGTCAGTTTAATTTTATTTGATGATTGATCACAGTTTTAGCCGGAGGAACCGGCTCCATTAAGATAATTCGAGGGCTAAGCGTTATTACCTCCAAAATATCGATAATTGCTAATGTCGGGGATAACTTTTGGTTTCAGGGTTTGTATATATGTCCAGATGTTGACACGTCACTCTATGGACTAAAAGGAATACTTGACAAGAAGCGTGGTTGGGGGATAAGAAATGACACTTTTACTTTTATTGACACTCTGAAAAGGTTAGGAGAGGAAAACTGGTTTAAAATAGGAGATAAAGATCTTGTAACCCATATTATCAGAACAAGATTGTTACGAGAAGGCTTATCATTATATCAAGTAATTAAAAAGATTGCAAAATTGTATGATATAAAACACAATGTTATACCAGCTACCGATACACCAATTGAAACAAGAATAATAACCGATAAAGGAGATATAAACATTCAAGAGTTTTGGGTAAAATATAAAGGAAAACCAAGAGTTTACGATGTTTATTATAAAAACGTTGAAAACGCCAAGATAAATGAGAATATTACAAAATTATTACGTCATTCCAAATCGATAATCATAGCACCAGCTAACCCGATTTCGAGTATTGGACCCATATTAGCTATTAAACCAATTCAAGATGAATTAATATCTCAAAGAAAAAAAGTTCTAGCTATCTCTCCTATCATTGGAAATAAACCATTCAGTGGACCAGCTGCAAAATATCTTGAATCTAAAAGAATTGAAATCTCATCTCTTGGAATAGCAAAATTTTATTGCAGATTTGTAAGTAAATTAGTTATTCACAAAACAGACCATCTTCTTTCAGAACTTATTTTAGATATAGGAGTTCAGCCATATATCACAAATATCATTATGCGAGGTCCGAGAGAGGAAGTCAATTTGGCAAAATACATTTTAGCAATATAGGTGGAATTTGATATTGAAAATAGTTGCGATTGTGCCAATAAAGAATACTGGATCTTCCAAATCTAGACTATCTTCCATATTGGATCAAAATCAAAGAAGAAATCTTGTAAATTTTCTGCTTGACGTAACAATGAAAGAACTAGATAAATCCTCTTTGATAACCAATATCCTTTTAGTATCAAGCGATAAATATTTCAAGGAAATTTATAACAATAAAAAAATCGAATTTCTCACAGATTTTAATGAAGGAGTAAATAAAGCCATCTCATTGGCTGATTCTTATCTAGAAAATCAGAAAATCGACGCAAGTATAGTAATTCCCATAGATTTACCTCTCATCACTTCTTGTGATGTCGATTATTTTTGCAGAATGTCCATGGAGTTTTCAAAATGTGTAATTATCTGCCCGTCTAAAAGATTGGATGGAACCAATATCATGTTACGGAAACCACATAATGTCATTAAAACCTATTATGATGACAACAGTTATCAGAATCACTTTCTAGAAGCAAAACTTTACAATGTCCCCATCAAACCGATATATCGCGATAATCTTACTTTTGACATTGATACAAGGGAGGACTTGATTTCACTAACAAAAATTGGTAACTGGGAAAATATTTTAAAAAAATTGGGATTATTTTCATAAATTTTTTTATTTGATATTTATAATTATTGACAAGATCTTTTTTTATAATTTTACTAGTTAACTATATTAAGTCTACAGAGCAATTTGAAAATAATGAAGGCGGCAGTTTTTAGAGAATATAACAAAGATCCTATACAGGTAGTTAAAATTGAAGATATAGAAACTCCTAAAATAAAACCTAATGAAGTTTTGATAAAGGTCGAATCAGCTTCATATAATTATAATGATTTATGGGCAATTTGGGGAGATCCTGTCCAAACCCCACTTCCTCATATTTCAGGAAGTGATGTAGCGGGTACAGTGGTAGAGATTGGAGAAGAAGTAACCAACTTTAAGCTAGGAGACAGAGTTGTTTCTCATTCCAATATGAGCTGTAGAACTTGTGCTTTATGTACATCTGGAAAAGAATATGATTGTCCACAAAGAAGCATTTGGGGTTTTCAAACTGGACCTCTTTGGGGAGGGTTTGCGCAATATACCCATTTGCCAGAAGTAAATGTAGCCAAGATACCAGATACAGTATCTTTTGATGATGCTGCAGCAATTTCAATGGTGGGAATGACATCATGGCATATGTTAGTTGGTAGAGCGAAGATAAAACCAGGACAAACAGTTTTGATAATGGGGGGAACAAGCGGAGTAGGAATGTCGGGAATCCAAATAGCAAAATTATATAATTGTGATGTTATTGCAACTGCGGGTAATCAGGCAAAAATGGATAAGTGTTTGGAGCTCGGTGCGGATCATGTTGTAAACCATCGAGAGTCTGATTGGTCAAAGAAAGTACGAAATCTAACAAATAAACAAGGAGTGGATGTAGTTTTCGAACACATCGGAAAATCTGTTTTCCCACAGGAAGTCTCTTTATTAAAAATGGGAGGAACCCTTGTAGCTACGGGTGCCACCACTGGCTATGACACCACGATAGATTTGAGATATCTTTTCTTTAAAGGCACTAATCTTCTTGGTTCTACTCAGGGGACAAAAGCAGAATTGGAAGATGTCATATACTGGGTTGGTAAAGGTAAAATCAAACCTCTTATAGCAACAACTTTACCATTTTCTGATATGGTGAAGGGTCATACTATGATGGCCAATGCTGATCAGATTGGGAAGATCCTCACAACCCCACAAAGCCTTTAATCTTTTCTTTTATTTTTTTTATTACTCTAGTGATTTTACACATGGTATTTAGGAGCCTTTTATTTATACCAGGAAACAATAAGAAATTTTTGGATAAATCTAAATCTCTATCTCCAGATATAATCTGTTATGACCTGGAAGATTCTGTTCCCCTCAATGAAAAAGAAAATGCAAGACAAATGATAATGAACGCAACCGCTCTTGATAAAAATCAGGATAACCCTGTTGAGAAACCGCAGATGTTGGGAAAATTAGCAAATACTAATTCCCAGGTTTTTGTTAGAATAAATTCATTTGAATCTGGAATATATGACCAGGATTTAAGATCTACATTGAATAGTGGAATAGATGGAATAGTTATACCAAAAGTAAACTCAGTTTTAGAACTTAAACAAATAATCAATCTTATTAAATCTTTGGAAAAAGAAAGGAATCTCGAAGAAATAAAGTTGATCGCATCAATAGAATCTTCTTTGGGTGTTGTAAATTCATATTCGATCGCTTCTTTTGATTCTAGAGTTGTTGCATTAGTTTTTGGTGTTTTTGATTATTTATATGATATGAAACTAGATTATTCTGAACGTGATGGATTAGAATATAGTTATGCACGAGCAAAAATTCCAGTTGACGCACGAGCTGCTGGCATTTCTGCTTTAGACTCTATATGGCAAAAAATTGATGATATTGATGGACTAAAACAAGATGCAATGATAGCAAAGAGGCTTGGATATTCGGGAAAAACCATCATTCATCCCAAACACATTGATTCTGTTAATGAAGTATTTTTTCCTTCACAAAATGAAATAGATTGGGCAAACAAAGTGATGTCTATCGTCAAACAATTTGAAGAGAAGGGAGATAAAAGAGGTGCACTCAAGGTAGACGGCAAAATGGTTGACGCTGTTCATTTTAAACATGCGAAATTAATACTTGATATATTGAAACGCAAGCAAAATGAAAATAAAAGTTCCTAATCTAGTGAACTTTTGATGAGAGGTCAATAAGGTTTATTTTCTCATCATTTTCATAGCATGATATGGCCATTCTACCAATAGATTCTGGAAGGTATGGTAGCAAGGAAATCAAAATGATCTTTGAAGAAGACAAAAAACTGGAATATGCACTTCAATTTGAAGCCGCTGTTGCGTCGTCTCAATCAAGTCTAGGTTTAATACCCAAAGAGGCATCTGATGAGATAAATTTACATGTAAATTCTGGTAATATTACAGTAGCAAGGATTAAGGAACTTGAATCTACCACCGATCATGATATGGCTGCTCTCGTACAAGCTTTGAGTGAACAATGTTCCGAGAATACAAAGCCTTGGGTACACTTTGGTCTAACGAGTAACGATATTGTTGATACTACTACGTCAATGCAGTTAAAAGATTCATTGGTTATAATAGAATCAAAAATTCGAACGCTAGCATCTTTATTTTCTGAGAAAGCTTTAGAATTTAAGAATCAGCCGGCAGTAGGTAGAACCCATGGACAACATGCTAGCATTATTCCATTCGGTTTAAAATTTGCAGTCTGGGCAATTGAAATGGTAAAACATATTGAAAGAATCAGAGAAGGAAAAAAGAGATTCCTGATCTGCAAAACTCTAGGTGTAGTGGGTACAGGATCTCTGATGGGAGAAAAAGCACTTGATGTTCAAAATAAAGTTGCTACCTCTCTGAATCTATATCCATCTGACGCTGCTACACAAGTAATTCCAAGAGAGAGGCTCGCAGAATTTCAATTTTTGATAGCACTTGTAGGTACGACTCTAGATAAAGTTGCAATAGAAATAAGGAATTTACAGCGTCCAGAATTGGATGAAGTATCTGAATCTTTTAAGGAAGGTCAAATGGGAAGCAGCGCAGTGCCAGTAAAGAGAAATCCTATAAAAAGCGAAAGAGTATCATCCTTAGCAAAACTTTTGCGCCCATTAGTACAGGTTGCTATGGATAATATCAGTTTGTGGCATGAAAGAGATCTCTCTAATTCTGCAAATGAAAGATTCACAATTCCTATGGGAATAATACTACTTGATGAGATGCTAAATACTATGATCAAAGTTATATCGGAACTGAATATTAACATTGATAAAATTTTTTCCAATATAGAAATTACAAAGGGACAAATTTATGCAGAATTTGTTTTGGAATCATTGGTTAAAAAGGGAATTCCAAGAATAAATGCATATAGGGATATTCAAAGAATAGCCTTTGCGGCAAAAGAATCTGGAAAACACTTTATTCAGGCTATAAAGGATGATGATATATTATCATCTCATTTCAATGATGATGAACTTGATTCTCTATTTAAGCCACAAAATCATTTTGCCTCAGCCATTCAAATCATAGAAAATGTTTCTAAGATTGTCTCGAAAGAATTTAAAAAATGAATGAATTTCGTTGTCATTATTTACGTTTCATTTCTATCTAAAGATACAAAGATATCATCATAATATCTTTTCTTTTCTAACTTTTATAATTATAGTGGAAATACCAAAAATCTATGTACTGATTTTTAGTAGCATATAAAATTCTATGTTCCATTAATGACTCTTCTAATTTTAAATATTATATTTATTTCAAAGCCAGTGTTTTAGATAATAATTACAGCTTTTATGACAACAGATATTGTTTTTATACCCATCTCTTTACTTTTTAAGAAAACATATTATTGAAAGAAACTAGTATTATCAAAATTAAAAAAGATATGATACAAAATAATTAAGTCACATGAATATATTCATGAAGATAAAAGAGCAAATGTGTTGTACCAGAGTTGTAACAACATATCGTAAATAATAGTTACACTATGCTTGCGAACGAATTTCAAGTTGAATTACGCAATACAGATAAAAATAATTCAATAGTCTAATATCATTCTGTTGAATGACGAATACCCAAGAAATTACGTGAGAATATGCAACTTTAGCTTTCCTTTCTTCTGAATCCCTTGAAACGTTTTCATAAAAAGATATCATGTAATATTGAAAAACTTTGTTAAATATGTGCAAGATCAATTACCATCACAAGAAAGAATACTAGGACTGATGTCCGGATAGCTGCGTCATTCAAGTTGAATGCAAATTTGATATGCTGCTTTAAAGTGTTATTCATAATAAAAGTAATCCAGTATAGTCAGAAGATGAAATAACAATAAGGTATATAATGAAAATCTAAATCATGAATGCAATAACAACTAAACGTAGGATTAAAATACATAAAAGAATCAGTACACCTAATTATAATTAATATCTTGTTTATTAATAATTAAAATTTGTTATTTTATATTATTAAAGTAATATATTCAACAGTTATTATAATATTGTTTTGATCAATGATTTATTTTAGTCAATAAAAGTTTTCTTATTTCATCCTCCTTCTTTATACCTTTTATAAGGTTTTTGTGAATTAAAGAACCGTATTGCAAAGCTTTTTTTGGCTGTAGAGCTGCTTCAACTGGTACATTCAACAAAATGGCCACTTCTCGTAAAATATGTTTTCTGAGTAAGTCATTTGAACTTGTAATCTTTTTATCTATTGGTATTTTTTTTGCGTATTCTATAAAATCACACGATAAAAAAGGTTGCTTAATGGAAACGTTAAATTCATTTGAAACCTCCTGTATTTCCTTAACAAGCATTTGTTCATTTTCTATTTTTTTATCCATAAATTTATTTATTTCCACAATTCCGTCTGAAAATATTTGTCTGTATCTGTCATACCCACAAAATAATTCGTCGAAGCCATTAGCAGTGAGAACAGTGTTAAACCCATTCGATGAAGCTAAAAAAGAAATATAATAGAAAGCGACACAATTTTCGATGTGAGATAAATTGTTACATGGTATATTCTTTATAATTTTTTTCAAGACGATAATAAAATTCTCGATATTGATTTCATAAGTTATATGTTTTATACTCATTTTGTTAGAAATAAATTTAGAAAATTCAATATCATGGGAACCTGGAAAACCTATTGAGAGTAAGGTAACATCTTTAAAATTATCTTTTACAATCTTTGCTAACAACGAACTATCTAATCCGCCAGAAAAAGCAATAGCAAAATTTTCCCTTCTAGCCACACTAATATCTATTGATTTTACAATTTCATAAATGATATCAAGCAATTATCATTCAATTCAAGTATCCTTTTACTCTAACTTTTAAATATACCTTTTTAAATTTTCTGACAATTTTATATTGTTTTTTAAATTTTGTTTATTACTCAAAGAAAATATTCTTCTACAGTATTCAAGGTTTAAAAATAGTAATTAGTTATTATCATTAAAGATTTTTATATAAAATATTTCGATATTTAATTTAGTTAAGCTATGACTCGTAATCTCGTGGAAAGCGATATTAAATATATCAATCATAATGGAGTACATCTCTCAAATAGAACTAAATTATCTTTATCAAATTTATTCATTTTTTTAGGAAAAGATCATGAAATTGATGCAAAAATTATGTCACCTAATAATAAAATGTTTATCATTGATTTCAAGATTGAAGACAACAAGTTTATACAAGTAATAGATTCTCAGGATGACATTGATAAATTTAATAAGATCAAAGAAGATTTACCAGATCTTGATATTGTAGCAATTGGTTCATCAAAATATGCCGGAAAATCAACAGAATTTGAATCATTATTCCTGTTTGATTCTAAAAATTGCCGTATAGGTTCTATTTTTATTGAGGATCCTTCCTTGTCTTTTGATTACGCCCATATTCTACCTCTAGTTACAAAATGCTCCATTCTTCATGGACATACATCAACAGTAATGGTTGAAATCATTGGAAATATGAGTAATGGCTTAGTTATGGATTTTAGTGAGGCTAAAAGACTTATCAAAGAGTCAATTAATGATCTAGATCATAAATTTTTTATCAATAGACGATATCTACTAAAAGAAGATGAAATCTATTATTTTGTTCAGTTTGAGGGACCTAGAGGATTTTTCAATCTCCAATTACCAAAGTCAACGGTCTATCTTTTAGAAGATGAGGCTACCGTGGAAAATCTTTCTAGGGAGATAATAAAAATCCTTTCTCCAAAAATGCCTAAAAATATCGATGCGTTGGGAGTTTATATTTACGAAGGAGTCAACAAAGGCGCCCACCTACTGGCCAATCTAAAATAGATTCGTTATACCCTATTGGTATTTCATCATTTTCTTCTTGTGTTCCTTTTCAAATTTAATATCTAATTTTTTAGACTGGAGAATAATATTCCATCAAATATACATATATCGATACTAACGTTAATAACCACATTGTAATATTAAGACTAACTAAATCTGAGAGATGGAACCTAAAATCAATTTAAAATCTTGGAATCATATATTAGAATCAAAAATTCTCAAATCTTGGGAAGACGAAGATCTATATAATTTTAATTTAAAAGAAAATAATATTAAAAATATATTTGTAATAGACACTCCCCCACCATATCCATCAGGAAGACCATGGCATATTGGAGCGGCAGCACATTATGCACAGATTGATATGATTGCAAGAACAGCGAGAATGGATGGAAAGATTGTTATGTTTCCAATTGGGATAGATCGAAATGGTCTTCCAGTTGAAATTTACACTGAAAGAAAATACAAGGTCAAAATGAGACAAATGGAAAGGGAAAAATTCCTAGACCTGTGCAAGTCTGCCCTTGATGATCTTGAATCAGAAATGATCAATATCATGAAAAATCTTGGAATTAGTGCGAACTTTAAAGAATATTATAGGACAGATTCGGTTGAATTTAGGTCTCTCACTCAGAAAACATTTATCGATTTGTGGAATAAAGGTCTTGTATACATTTCTAATAGACCTAATAATTATTGTACAGATTGTGGTACAACTATTGCGGATGCAGAAATAATTTATGAAGATCTTCCGACAAATTTAGTTTACATGTATTTCGATATTGAAAATAGCAATACTGATAAATTAATTATAGCATCAACTCGTCCAGAATTGCTTTTTGCATGTCAAGCTGTCATAGTTAATCCTAAAGATGATCGGTATTATCCATTCCACGGAAAAAAAGTAATACTGCCACTTTTCAAAAGGAAAGTACCAATTCTTGTTCATCACTCAGTAAAACCAGAATTTGGAACAGGTATGGTAATGGTATGTAGTTACGGGGATCAAAATGATGTGCAAGTTTTTAGAGACTTGAACCTAAAGGAAATAGTTGCACTTGATCAAAATGGTTACACCACAGATGAGGCTAAGCCTTACCAAAATTTAATGATTAATAATGCAAGAGAAAAAATAGTTAAAGATTTAAGAGAAGGCGGCTTCGTTGAACGGGAGGAAAAAGTAGTTCATCGTACACCACTTTGTGAGAGAAGTAAGACGCCAGTACAAATTATCCCTCTACATGACTATTATTTGAAGCAATTAGAATATGTGCCAGTTTTGAAAGGCATCTCAAAAAATATTTGTTTTTATCCTGAGATACATAAACAGATCTTAAATAATTGGCTTGACGCAATTTCAATAGATTGGCCAATTTCAAGAAGAAGATTTTATGGTACTGAAATACCTGTATGGTTTTGTAATAAATGTCAGACTCCAAATCTTCCTGATTCTGGACAGTATTATCAGCCTTGGAAGGAAAGACCGCCTTTCGACACCTGTTCCAAATGTGGATCAACAGAGTTTACTGGAGAGGAAAAAACTTTTGATACATGGATGGACTCTAGTATTACACCGTTATTTATTTCTAAATTCTCCCGAGATGCGAAATTTTACAAGCATACTTATCCTTGTACAATTAGACCCCAAGCAAAGGATATCATAAGAACGTGGTTATATTATACTCTGCTTAGATGTTACCAACTTACGGATACATTGGCTTGGAATAATGCATGGGTTATGGGTTATGGGGTTGACGAAAAAGGGAAAAAAATGAGTAAAAGTAAAGGTAATGTCATTGATCCTTTTCCTGTTATACAGCAGTTTGGAGCTGATACATTTAGATTTTGGTCTGCAAGTGAAACAAATTTAGGTCAAGATTTTCGTTGTTCTGAGCAAAGTATATCTATCTCTCAAAAATTTTTGTCTAAATTGTGGAATATAGGAAGATTTCTATCATCATTTCCAATCCCTAAAGAAATTTATGCAGATATAGATGTAAAAAATATTTTACCAACTGATAAATGGATACTTTCAGAATTATTCAGACTTGTTGAGAATTGTAGTAAGGGATATAATATCTTTAATTTTTTCATTCCTTCCAATCATATACGTGACTTTACTTGGAATCTTTTTGCGTCCCACTATGTTGAGATGGTCAAGTCACGAGTCTATGATGATTCCGATCCAACCGCTCAAAATTCTGCACTTTATGCATTGCATAAATGTTTTTCAACCATACTGCTATTACTTGCACCAATTTGCCCTTTCATTACTGAAGAATTATGGAAAACACTTTATTCTTCGCAAAGTATCCATTTACAGAAAAAACCATTGACAAATGATTTTTTCAAAGATTTTGAAAAATTTACAGAAAAAATCGTCGAATTTAACTCCTTTGTATGGAATAAGAAAAAAGAATCTATTAATCCAGATACTGGTAAACCGGCTTCCTTAAAAGACCCTATCTCACTTTCTGTTCCATCAGAGTTGCAAGAATTCGAAAAAGATCTTCAGTATATGCACAATTTGCATAATATCAATAATATTAACGATAATTGAATGTTATTTCTATTTAATTTATGAAATTGCGAAAAGAAAAATAAAGATTGATAATACTACATTAAATTAAAAACAATTAACTATCTATCTTACCATCAATCATGTCTAAAGAATCTTCCGCTATGTCGATTACTGTATGCGAATCAATATTCGGTTCCAAAGTAATCAAAACTACCATTTTATCTAAGTAAATTGTCAGAATAGATATTTTTTCACGTTCTACGTAGGAGAATCTAACCTTTCCCAAGGTTTCGTCAAATCTTTCTCTCATGGATCTTCTAATAGATGTTTGAGCAAGATATAGTTCCTCGCTTGTTTCATCTACAATAGAATCAATACCTCTCCTCATACCACCAGCTATCAATGTCCCGCTCTCATCAACTACCCCGGCATATCTTATGTCATCATGTAAAGCAAATATCGATTTACATAACTTGTTGTAATCCATTGGTAAGTTAACCAATAATTCTATTATTGAATGTTCGGGTTGTTCTTAAAAATAAATAACTAAGACTAATAAATCAGATTTTAGACTAAAGCCAGCCTAACTTCAGCTTGAATTTAACATACAAGAAAAACATATATCTGAATACAAGAAAAACACGATTTTTAGTGATTTTTCTCATTCTGCTCAAACGATATTTTACAAACGACATTGTTACTTCAATAATGATATACAAACATCTTTCACTTAAAGTTTACCAGAAATGAATTTATTTATTTTTAATAAATTTTATTTATAAATTTTATATAGAACTTATGACATCTTCGTTAATAGATTTAACAAATTATGGGCCGTTAATAATTTCTTATTCCTATTAATTAAATGCTTGATATTAAACCAAAAAAATCTACGTTCATTTAAGATAATTCAAGGAACTGTTTCAACAAACAAAATTTAATAGCTAGAACTTGAAATCATCACTGACATTTTTAGAGATATCAAGAATATTTTGTAGATGAAGGTAATTGGCTTTTCTCTAGACCTTTATTTTGCAATATTAATGTCATTTTTCAAATAAGTAAAACATTATGCCGTTTTATGAAAAATATATTTCTATATAATAGCCATATAAGTATTAACAAAATACTATATTTATAATGTATATTTTCATTACCGTTCTGGCAATGCCATTAAATAGTAATATTTCCAAGTTTTATAACAATATTATTTATATTTAGTCACTTTTATTTTTTATAATATCGTATTTATAAAGCTATATTTATCTAAACATTGAGGGAAAAAAGATAATAATTTGAGGTAGTAGATTTTAGGTTAGCTTGTTCCAAGTCTTTTTACGAAAACTCATATTTTCTCGAGTTAACTCTTCAAATTAAACATCCCAGTATACAACAAACATGAAAAAACCAAAATGAGTTGAATTGAAATATTGATTAAGTAGATGCAAAATTTGATCTAATATTGTTAACTTTGATATAGTAAATAATTTAGCAATTTTTTTCTCAATCTAAAGATAATGTTTTTCGCCAGTATATCCTATATCCTGAAAAAATGAAATTATTTTTTTGATATACTTATCCTCTCTATTTAATGAATAAACATAATTTCCTAATTTCTGTTCGATTACCCAATTTATCTGTATCAACTCTGATAAATTTCTTTTAATATCTTCTCTTTTCAAGTGCGTTTTTTTGTGAAGAGCATAAACGGTAAACAATTTGTTTTCTTCCGCCATTGTTCTTAATATTCTTATTTTTCCTATTGTTCCAAAACCCGTTTCCATTATATCTTTTACAGATCTATCTTCATTCATCTTCTAACTCTTCTTTCCATTTATGATATCTTCTAAAATTTTTTCTAGTTTATCAATAGATGCAGATAACAAACTAATCTTTTTAAGTGAATGAATTCTTATTATTTTCTTTGTATCCAGTTCAGTCAAGATGTCTTCTACATCAAGTTTTTTTATCTTATTTTCTTCAGAGATATCTAGGACCTGCATTCTGATCTCTTTTAGTTCTACATAATCCTTTTTTTTGATTCGCAATCCTCTAATTATTGCTAGTAGTATAACAATTTGTTCTTTGGATAAATCCTTAATATCCTCATCGGTTATCCCTTTATAAATTTGTTCATGTACTCTTTTAACTTGGTCTAAGAGTATTTTTTTTGTCCCTTCATTCTCCGCAATATTTCCTGCATATGTTAAAAGATCTAATGCGTATCTAATATCCCCATTTATCTCAGATGAAATAATTATCCTTGAGATCCAATCTATTATATCTGTAGAGATGACCTCTTTGTGGAAAGCCTCTACTGATCTTTGTACGAGTATATCACTGACTTGTTCAATTGTATATGTTGGAAATTCAATTGGTACTCTTCCTAAAGAACTTAATTCTGCTTCATCTAATTTTTCATAAAATTCAGTACTTCTAGCAATAAATATGACTCCTTTAACATTACATCTCTTATTAGGGTTGAATTCATTGAGACGGGTCAAGTCATAAATTATTCCAATATCCTTTGATATCTTGATAAGATAATCAATCTCATCCAATATTATTAAAGCATAAGATGACGTATTATCGAGATAGTCAATCATTTGTCTTAACATCTCCTCAGCGCTCAATCCTTGTGCTGGTAATTCCGGAGCGATACACCCAAGCATATATTTATAAATCGCGTATTTGTTACCACCTTGTAATTTTAGATTAATACATACAATTTTCGAATTAATTTTATTATTTGCTAGTTCTTCTTTTAATAAATTTCCAAATCTAATAAGTGTAGATGTCTTACCAATTCCAGCTTGACCTATTATCTGTAAAATTGTTAGGGGGTATTTGTCAGGATCGTTTTTTAAATTACTAAATATTCTTTTGAGTAGATCAATTTGTTTTTCCCTGTGTGGTAACTCTTTTGGAATATATCTTGGCGAAAGTTTAGTCCGATCCTTAAAAATGAAGTTTCCCTCCATGAGATTATTTATTCATAATCTATCTAGTTGTTATTATTATTTCTTTATGATTTTTAGACTCGATCAAAATAAATTAATAGTATATTGGTCAATTCGTTAGTATCCTCAGATCCAACATATTGATTATCTTAAAAAAGTTTATGCTTTGATAATTTCTTTGCTTTTATAAAATCTACAAAATAGTATAGATATACTCTCTCATTAATTTTTAATATCCATGGAATAAAAGATTCCTTTTTCTGATTAGATTCATTTATTTCAAATCCACATTCTTCTATTAATTCTCTGAATGATCTTGCTTCATATTTTTTTTCAATTTCTTTGCCTCTGTTATAATCATATGGATCTGTAAAAATGACATCACTATGGGGTTTTAATAATTTATGAACTGATAATAATAATTCCTTTGGGTTTACCAATTCTATTAAATTCATTGCCAATATCAGGTCAAATTTCATATTATGAAAAGGGAGAGAACTTACATCACAGACACAAAATTCGGCATTACCTTGTATATCTTCCTGCATCAATTTACGAGCTTCTTTTATAAACGAGAACGAAAGATCTACTCCTATGACAAATGAATATTTTTTTGCTAGCTTGAGTGTAGTTTTTCCCATCGCACATCCAAGATCTAGAGCTATTCCATCAAGTTTTGGATTTATATTACTAATTACACGATCGTATAGCTCATTTGGATTTATGTTCCATCTTAACGATTTAATTAATCTATCCTCGTCATGTTTTTCTAGTTGGAGCCACTTATATGGCGAGTACCATATTCCACCATCTTCGTATATGTTACTTCCAATTGGACTAGATAAAGATTCTACAGCGTTTCTCAAAAAATCCTTCATTTCGTTTGTTTGACATTCTAATAACCATTTCCCATACATTTCAGTACGATTTTGAATATAATTTGGAAAATTCTTTAGAATTATTGCAACCCCTTCTATTATGGGGTATTTGGAATTACAATCTGGACATATTAAAAAACCTTCAATACACTCTTTTCCCTCATTATCTATTAGATTTTCTATCTGCAATCTGATTTGTTTATCTAAATGATTTATACATATTAGGTGATTTGCGAAAAGTCTCTTCAATCTTCTGTCTAAGTAGTAATTATTTGAGAAAAATATAATTCTATGTTATTAGAAAAATATGAAGAAAAATAATATCAGATTGTAATAAAAAATGGAAAAATTAAATTTACTATAAAGTAAATTTAGCTATTTTTTTTTATGATACTACTACTATTCCTCTTGATATTCCATTCCTCGTTTCATCGGCTGCTAAAATATCTGGAAAGGTTATTCCTTTGATGTTCAATTCTATCTGGTAAATTCCTTTTGATGGAAATTTAATCATCTGTGAATCTGATGCGTTCTTTGCAATTAGATTTTCTTTTTTAATAATTTGATTTCCCTTTTGATCATAAAAAGTTAGGTCATATTTTATGTCTCCCTTAATCGCTGAATCTACCAGTGCATCAGAAAAGGTTAATTTTAATGCATTATCTTGATTTGATAATACTTCAGTAGGCCATTCAAATCTTGTTAGTATTCCTCCCCTGTCTGATACAATCTCTGGTGTTGTTTCGACAATTTTTTCTTTAGCTGGCGATAAATTAAATGTCATTGTTTTTAAACCTTGGTTTTGAAGAGATTCTGCTAGCCTCAAAATATCCGCTTTGTTCAAAAGGAAGTGTAATATTAAGTTCTTTTCCTCTGTGAATGGGTCAATAGCAATGGCCCTTCCAGTCAAAGGATTACCATTTACTAATGCATGGAAAGAAGTACTATTTCCAAATTCATTAAATACTTTAGGTATCTTGACTTCCTCATGTACGAAAATATTTTGTTCTTGGATTCTCTTGAGATCCCAATTAAAAGGCATTACCCATGAAATATCTTTCTTTGGTGAATCATAAGTAAAATTCTGTATTTGATCATAATAAGATATTATGGAAATATTGTAGTTCTTGTCACTTTCCTTAATATTGTCCTTATAGATGTCGCCGACACTTAGGTAAGAGTCAAACCTAGGCGCAGTTTCAGGAGTGAAAATATTTCTATCGTTATCTATTCCAAATATTTCTATTGCAAAGTGATATAATCCTCCTTCCAACAATATGGGGCCGCTTACAGAGATATCTCCGGTTTCACTTGTCCAACCGCCAAGAAAAGGTTCTGTTGAACCAAATATATTTATAAAATTCCCTTCTTGTGGGTTTATTTTTAGCTTTAAAGGTCCTTGATGTGAGTGAAACAGGTCCCTCATTATCAATTTTCCATCTTTTTCTACAGAAATAAAATACGATATATGTTCTATGTTTTTGTCAGTCTTCGCGTCAAATAATTTTAATTCAAAAAAAGCATTTCCCTTGCTTTCAGATGTTAGAATAGGTGGACTGATTTTTGTATATAAACTTGCTTCCCTGTCTCCGACCGATGCAGGAGGTAATTTTTCTTCGAATAGCCCATCTGCAACAACACTCTGAATAGGACTGAACATAAAAAATACAACTGCAAATAAAACTGATAATAACTCGACATAAATAACAAAATTTAACATCTAAACGAGTGAATATTGTCTTAGTTTTTAAAAATCTTTCTTTTATAAACCCATTTATTGAATAGATAAAAATTTTTCACATTCATAAATCAATCTGGAAACCACAACATGTGCTTCTAACCTATATTTAGATATCGAATATATTTTATCGATCCTGTCAATAACTTCTTGGGAAAGATGTCCACTCTGAAATCCTCCAATTACAAAAACGTAATGGGCATCCTCTTTTTTTAAGTTTTCAGTTAAAATGGTCTTGATATCTTGATATTTTCCAAATGTAGAAAAGCCTATAATTTTGTCAGGTTTCACAATTTTTTCTACTAATTCACTAAAAGTCATATCCTTGACCTGTAATAGAATCTTGCTGTCGGAATTTGAGGATAATATCTCCTTCTCAAGGAATAACTTCATCATCAATCCTTCAAATCTTTTATAAGATTTTGGAATCCTTAAATTCTCCCCTATCAGGATTACTTTATTATCAATTGTGTGAATATAAACTCCTACTAACCTATTATAAAATAAAGGCGTTGAAAGTATACATAATAAACATAAATGTACAATATCAGGACGTCCACGTTTCCATCTTGATTCAATTCCTCCCTTTTCCATAGCAGAATAGTGATAATTTATATCTAGCAAAATTTCTTTTACACGTCTTTTCATCTTTTTCGCATGATTTTTAACAACAATAATATTTTGTAAGTTTTTTGGGATGGTTTCAATCGCTGCCTCGGCAATTATTATCGATAACCGCAATTTAATAATCACTAGTTGTATCTGTTTATAATTTGGTTGTGATTCGGTATAAAAAATTAAAATTATTTATTTTTTAATTGATTTTCTTACATTTCAAAGAAAGGTATTTTTATCTCAACAATTCAGTTTGATACCTGGTTTGGTAAAAAGTGAGGCTAAATTAGTTGCATACGAACGGATATCTATATTAATCCACAGTGCTCTAAGTGAGAAACACCAAAATTATGAGCTAGCAAACAAACAAGCACAACTTGCAAAAAAAATTGCAAAAAGACTTAGATTAAAACTTCCATATAATCTTCGCCAATTTTATTGCAAGAAATGTAAAAATTTTATTTCACCAGGTTACAATTCCAGAGTGCGAATAGGGCGATCTAATGTCAAAGCAATAAGAATTACTTGTCTAAAGTGTAACTATGTATACAGGAAATTATTTTAACCCATTATGGACAGAGAATAAGGTTTTATAAGGGTTCTAGAGATATTCTGATGTTATAATGGCTAAAGTTTATGATGTGCCAGCTGATAAATTTATAGAAAAATTAGCTGGATATTTAAAAAATGATAAAAAAATTGAACCCCCGTCTTGGTCCTATTTTGTAAAAACTGGGCCTCATACTGAAAAAATTCCTCAAAATAAAGATTGGTGGTACACCAGATGTGCTTCTCTCTTAAGAAAGGTCTACATTCATGGGCCAGTTTCTGTAGCGGATCTCAAAGGTGTATACGGTGGGAAGAAACAAAGAGGATACAATTTGGCACATCACGTAGATGCTAGTGGTGGAATAATTCGTACTGGTTTAAAACAGCTTGAGAGTTCTGGTTACATAGTAAAAAAAGATAAGGGCAGAATAATTTCTGAAGATGGAATGAAGAGAGTGGATAGACTTGCAACTGAACTTCATAAAGAACTTCAAAAAGATTTTCCCGAGTTAGGCAGGTATTCCTGAACTTGATGAAACATGTCACTCCCACAAAATAATAATCCAAGCGAAGAAGAGCGTAAAAGAGAAGCAGAAGCAGAAGCAATGCGTCAAAAGGTTTTGACGGTACTTTTGGATGCATCTGCGAGACAAAGATTAGCTAATGTTAGGATGGTCAAACCGGAACTAGCAAATGCCGTTGAAAATTATCTGGTAAATGCGGCCTCCTCTGGTAGGTTAAATCGTGCATTGACTGATGACGAGCTAAAACAAATTTTATTGAGCATTCAAAGTCCCAAGAAAGATTTTAAAATTAATCGAATCTAGTATCACCAAACAGGATTACATAATATTGATTTGTGAATCCGTTGTACTATGTAAGTACCATAACAACAGGCTAAATTTTCATTATTCTGATTAAATTGTTAGACGACTTTCTACATCCTAAACTCCTGATGAAGGTCATTTCACATATTGAAGCTGGAAGATGTCACTTAAAGGAGTTTCAAAATACACTCGAACTAGACAATGATTCTGTATTTCAAGCTATTGTAAAATATCTGCTCAATAACAATATAGGGCAATTATCTGAAAAAGATAGAACAATATCTTTTTCTCGTTCTGATAAAATTCTGATTACTCTGATTGCTATTAGGGGGGGTTGTGACATACAAGAATGTTCGAGATTACTCTCATGGCGAGATTTTGAATCATTGACTTCCCAGATATTGGGCCACTTTGAATACGATACCAAAGTTAATATCGTACTAACAAAACCACGATGTCAAATAGACGTAATAGCTATAAAAAAAGACTTTTTAATTTCTATCGATTGTAAGCATTGGAAAAATTATAGCATGTCCGCTATTATGCCATATGTTGATAAACAAATAATACGTACCAAAAATTATTTACGCAATAATAACAAAATAAAAAAGGCCCTCCCTATGCTTTTAACATTATACGATACAAATTTCAAATTTATCAATGGTATACCGATTGTTCCTATAAGCTTTTTTAAATCATTTATATTTGAATTTGAATCTTTTGATGACAATATAGCGTATATATCAAGATAAATAAAATTTTAAATACAACTCGGTTTTAATTAAAAAATTCAAATGCTACAAAACTAAAAACAAACAAAAATAAAAATGGGTAATCTTCACTTTATAATTATCTATGTTGGGCGCCTTAGACCAGATGCTATCACGTATGCCAATCCTACTGCTAATCCAAAAGCTAATGGAATCCACACCCCGAAAGTATCTAAATTAATAGGAACATTCAGCTGCTGTATTAAATTACCAAATATATCCATTTTCTTCCTATGATAAGAGGAAGGTTGCTTATAAGCGTTTAAAAAATATCGCTTTTTTGTAAACAGAAAATTTTGGTGAATTCCTAAAATAGTCTTTTGACAGTTAGTTTTCCTCATTATTATCCTTTGGTGATCGCTAAAAGCTTCTCACCACCAGTTTCCTTAAATAACCCTAATATCAAAAAAATCTACATGAAGATGCAAAAGGAGATGCGAAAATTTTGTCCTAAGTGTAAGACGCATACCGCTCAATCTGTTTCAATATATAAGAAAGGAAAAGATAGAAAGACTGCTTTGGGGGCCAGAAGGCATGCAGAAGACAAGAAGGGATACGGCGGTCAAAAATTTCCTGAATTGAAACGTACTGCAAAAACAACTAAGAAAATTACACTTAGGTACACGTGTAAAACCTGTCAAAGAAAATCCATGAGAGAAGGTATGAGAATGCGAAAATTAGAAATTAGCGCATAAATTAGTTATTGGTAATAAAAAATGAATAAAGAGAATATCTTAATTCCGCAACCATCGAGTGAGTATCTCACTATTCAATGCACAAAGTGCAATGATAAAATAATTATCTATTCCCATACGTCAACGAATATTTACTGCAAAACATGCAATGAATTATTAGCTCAAAAATCTGGCGGTAAAGCAAAGATATTTGGAAATATAATTTCGAATCTAGATTAGTAACTATTATACTTTGTAGAATTCTTATTTTCAAAATACAAAGATATTGTATCAAATTATGATGTTTTGGCAGTATCGTGTGAGTCAACGAACAACTAGCATAAAATAGATCTATAATTGTTTATAATTGCTGTTTGGAATTGGAATTTTTTACACTCTAAAACTACAAAATAAAATTATTAGACATTATGTAGTTAAAATATTTCATGTTTGCATTATTCTTTTGGCTTTCTCAAGATCGGATTTTTCATTTACATTAACTGCTATCCCTTTTTGATTTAGTACTATGAATCTCTCTGGAATCTCATGTTTAAAGTCATATATTTTACTGGGGTTAAAGATTTCAATTCCAGAATAACAATACTCTTTATATTCATAGGTAAAGGAAACACTTGGCTTTATTCCTAAACCTTCGACAAATTCTTTTTCTATTATAATGGAATTGCATGGAGATCGAAAATCGCATGATTTTAAAATCTCATTTATTTCATCTTTTGATAATAACGGCAGGTCTGCAGATACGACAAAAATCATGTAGTTAGGAAATTTTTTAAGGATTGAAATCAGATCTAGGGAATAGCTATCTCCATCTGTTTCAACAAATTCCAGGTCATCAATAATTTTTCTTTTAATTTTTTTTAAGAGAAATGATTTTGTTCTGACTGTATTTTTACTGCTACAGATAACAATTTTTAGAAAACGTTTGGTATTTATCAAATTTTCAATCATATATTCTATCATTCTTTTATTTCCCAGTTTTATCATAGGTTTGTCAGTCCGATAATTTTTTTTCATTCTAGTACCTTTTCCACCACACATTATTACGGCTATAATATTCACCTTTTTTTTAGACATTATTATGTCGATCCCATAATAACAACATAAATAAAGTAAATAAAAAATCTTGATAATTCATTACAAGCTCCTATCACATCTCCAGATATTCCCCCGAAAGATCTATTGGAAATTAATAAGAGAAGTGAAGTTACAAGTAACATTCCAGCAAGTGATAGTGCTACTTGGTAGACTCCTAGTCCAAAAATGATTAGTATTACAACCATCACGATCGTTGATATGATAAACTTTTTTCTGTTCTTCATCTCAGTAATAAATATTGTATTTATTCCCTCCCATGCAGATTTACCTAAGTAACATTGTAATACCATGCTATACTTGGAAAGAGTTTCAGCAATTATAATCAAAGAAAATAATTCAAATTTGTTGTTAATATGAGATACTAAAATAATAATTCCTACTATGTAGATAATAAGTATTACAGTTCCAGCAGTTCCATTTCTTGGATCTGTCATCACCTTATGTTTTATATCTTTAGATCCTCTTACCATCAATCCGTCTGCTAGGTCTGCAAGTGCATCTGTGTGGTGTAATCCCGTAAATGCAATTAAAGCGATTGTTACCATCATCCCAAGCATTAAATCTTGCAAATGGTCATACAGGATGAAAGCTAAAGATCCTACACTAAGTCCTATTATGAATCCAGCAATTGGGAATAAATACATATTTTTTGCTATATAGCTAATATCAAAACCTTTTCTTTTCGTTACCGGTATAATGGTTAAAAAAGATAAAATTGAAAATATATTATCAAATGGCAAATACTATAGACCACCATTTCAAAAGGCCTAATAATAGTATGGTTGGAATAGAGATTAATAGACAAAATAGAATTGTTGTCATCTTCATTATTTTTATTGCAAGTATGCATTTTTGAATAGATAGTATCTCCTCAGGATTGCCTAATGCATAATGATCTATTTTTTCTAATCTTATCTTCAATGCTCCTGCCATTGCAGACATTGGATAGCCAGAGTTTACACTAATTGAACAATTACGATCACGCATTAGAATTTTAATAGAGTTTTTCCAATCAGCCCTTGCTATAATCGATGAAATTATCATTAGCAAAGATGTTATTCTGGCTGGAATATAATTTGCAAATGTATCAGCTTTAGCGGCCATCCATCCAATATTAACAAAAAAATTGTTTCTATATCCAATCATAGAATCCAATGTATTTATTATTCTGAACACAAAGGCTCCAGTTGGACCAAAAAAAGAAAAATAAAATAAAGGCGAAATTATACCATCTACTGTACTATCTGCTATAGATTCTATTGCCGCCGATAGAATATGTTGTTCATCCAGTTTTTGGGTATCTCTGCCTACAATGAGAGACAGTTTAAGACGTGCATTTTCAATATCATTTCTCTTCAAGGCGTTGATAATATCATCAATATGTTTGCCCATATTTTTTATGGCAATTGTACTGTAAAGTAGATAAATTGATAGTATAAAAAATATAAAAAAATCAATATTTTTCAAATAAATTAAAAAGACTTGAATGAGGAACGCAGATATCACTATAAAAGATATTGTTAAAACCACTCCTCTGATCTTCTCTTCATATTGGTTTTCTTTTTTAGTAATCTTTAATTTTGGGATAAAATATTTTACTATTTTACCCATCCATGAGACAGGATGAAACCTATTACTAGGATCACCAAACGCCAGATCTAGAGTTATTGAAACAATTAGGATGAAGATAATATGTAGCGATAATATCATCTGATTAATTTCAAAACCTTATCTAAGATAAATTCTAGTTCAATATTTTTTCTAACCTCTGTTGATAATATGTCTATTTGCTGGTCTAATATTTCTTTTGAATATGTGAAATGTTCGCTGTTATTATTATCATCATTGGTAGGGTCTATTTTACTTTTGGTACCATCTAATGAGTCTTCCTCAGGTAAAGAAAAATCAATTTTTGGAATAATTCCGAGACAGTCCATATTTCTTGCTGATTGTACATATTTTATTGCATTTTTAAGTAAACCTTTATTACCACGAAATTTGTTTATTAAAAATCCTTTCACTAATTTTTGATGTTTTCTTTGTAATAGTTCCATAGTTCCTACAAGGCTTGCAAAACAACCTCCTCTTTCGATGTCTGATATCAGTAGAACGGGACTTTTCGTTTTTTCAGCTAGCAACATATTAGCTATATCATATTTTGCTATGTTAATTTCGGCAGGAGATCCAGCTCCTTCTACAATTAATATATCATTATCTTTTCTCAAAGTCTTGATTGATTCCAAGACCATCGGGAAGCCAGTCTGTAAGACAAAATTTTTATAGTATTTAGAAGCTGTCATCTCAGCATAAAATTTTCCCTTAATAAAGACCCTGCTTCTATAATTCCCTACAGGTATCAACAAAATTGGGTTAATTTTCCAACTAGGTTTATTTCTCGCAGCAATTGCTTGTACTGCCTGAATATTTGATATTACCTCTGATTTAGAAATATTGAAAATTTTTGACGACATGTTCTGTGCCTTGAATGGACAAACACGAAATCCTAGATCAGACAAAATTCTGCACAATGCAATAACTAATGTACTTTTTCCTGCGCCAGAAGAAGTGCCCTGAACCATCAATATTTTTGCCTGTTCCAAATTGTCTTTTACCTTCTATCTGTGCACATTTAATCATCAATACTGAGCCATTAATTATTAATATTTATCTCCATGTTTTCTAAAGCAGTTAAAAGAACTTCATTTTCGTTAGGAGTTCTTACTGCAATTCTGATAAAATCATTTGACATTCCTCTAAAACTGCTACAGTCACGAACCAAGATACCATAATTTTTCAACAATTCTTCTTTGTACCATGTAGAATCATTATTTTTTAACTTGATCAATAAAAAATTAGCTTCTGAATTGTATGCCACCAAACCCTTCATTTTTTCTCGTATTACTTTCAAGATCCGAATTTTCTCTTTTTCTATTATTTTTTTAGCTCTCACTAAGTGATCTTGATCATTAAGTGCTTCTATTCCTGCAATTTGAGCTACACCATTTACATTCCATGCAATTTGATTCAAATTTATTTTTGTTATTAAATTAGGATTTGCAACTAAATAACCTAGTCGCAAACCAGCTAAACCAAATGACTTTGTCATAGATCTTAATATTATCAGATTATCAAATTCCATCACGTAAGAAATCATTGAATTCCTTTCATAATTTTTTACAAATTCTATAAAACTTTCATCAATTAATACTAATGTTGACTTGTTCTTTGCCTCTTTCATAATTTCTTTGATTATTTTTACTGGCGTTAATCTACCAGTTGGGTTATTAGGATTGCAAAGGAATAAGATGCTGTTGTTTCTTTTTTTTAGTTTTTTGATCATAAGATCGTTATCAATTTGAAAATTTTCTAGTGGATCAATGAAATCAATTTTTAAACCCATTCTTCTAACTGCCAATTCATATTCGCAAAATGTAGGAATCGGAATGAATGCTTTATACGGAAATGATCTAACAAATTGATGTATTAGTTCCGTAGCTCCATTTCCAACTGTAATGCATTCAGGAAGGATATTATAATCTAAATATTTTGAAATTCTTCTTCTCAATTCCCTACATTTGGGATCTGGATATGTGATTGAAACATTTCTAATATTCTGTGATATTGTGCTCAATACTTTTCTTGAAATTCCAAGAGGATTGATATTTGAACTAAAATCTATTCTTATTTCCTGATTATTATCTGTCGAGTATAATCCTCCATGAGTACATGAATCTAATCTTTTAAATTCAGTTTGATTATTTATATAAGAATTCTCTTGACCATAATTGGACTCTATCAAATCTCTGATGAACAAGATTGATATTTTCAATCATGTAAATACTTTTTTTGGTTGAATAACGATTATTAGATCGTTATTATTTATTTAATTGCTGTAATATGTTAAAAGTAGCGTTAATAGGCTCTACCGGTGCAGTTGGACAAGAATTTGTAGTAGCACTTGCAAACCATCCTTGGTTTGAATTACAGGATATAGCCTCATCTGAAAGATCAGCGGGAAAAAAGTATATCGATGCCATTAGAGACCAAAACACAGGTATATTAAAATGGCATAACAAAGAACAGGTTCCAGATTATATTAAAGAGAAAGTTGTAAGTAAGGTTGATGACATAGATCCTAAAAATTATGATCTTGTTTTTACTGCGTTAGAATCATCTGACGCACAAATAATTGAGCCAAAAATGGCTGAAATAACACCGGTTATAAGTACAGCTGCTGCTTTCAGATATCAAGACGATGTTCCAATATTGATTCCAGGTATAAATGATGAACATGTAGAATTATTGAATATTCAAAAGAAAAACAGACAATGGAAAGGGTTTGTGTGTCCGCTACCTAATTGTACAACTACCGGTTTGGCAATTTCTCTGAAACCTATATTAGACAATTTTGGCATCGAAAGTATTTTTATGACTTCAATGCAAGCTCTTTCTGGAGCTGGAAGGTCTCCTGGAGTGGCTGCTTTAGATATAATAGACAATGTCATACCATTTATTCCAAAAGAAGAAGAAAAGGTGCAAGTAGAAACCAAAAAGATTCTAGGATCCTTTACAGATAGTTCTATATGCCCTTCAACAGTTAAGGTTAGTTGTACTTGTACTAGAGTACCTGTTTTAGATGGCCATACAGAAACAGTATTTGTGGAAACAAAAACACCTGTTGAGCCAGAGCAAGTAAAACAAGCAATGATCAATTTTTCAGATTCTGTCAAACTCAGCGGATTACCGTCATCGCCAAAGCAATACATAATAGTTCATGATGATCCTACTAGACCTCAACCCAGAATCGATAGGGAAATCAATGATGGAATGACTACATTTGTTGGAAGATTACGAAAGGATACAGTATTTGACAATGGAATTAAGTATGTGCTTTTATCTCACAATGAAAAGATGGGTTCCGCAAAAGGTGCAGTACTTTTAGCTGAATTGCTAAAATCTAAGAATATGATATAGAGTGATGGACATTTCCTTAGTTTTAAGATATAAATATCAAAACATAGAATCAGTTATGACATAACACGAGTTGAGAGTTAAACTGTGATTCGACAAGTAACATTAGGAACAAAAGTAAAAAATTATTATGAATTAACAAAACCAAAAATTTGGTATTTGTTGGTTTTTACTGCTTTCGGATCCGCTCTTACTGCTTCTTTCCTATTTGATATCCCGATTAGTGTTGTTACGTGGATTCTGTTATTAGGTGGAGTGGCGGCAGGTTCTGCTGCAGCCGACACTCTAACTGGTTATAACGATAGAGATATTGACGCAATAATGGAAAGAACAAAAGATAGACCTATTCCATCAGGAAGAATTTCCCCCAAGAATGCTTTAATATTTGGTTTAATTTTAATGGCAATCTCTTTGGTATTTTCTTGGTTCATAAATATCTGGGCATTTATTCTGATGATATTCGGTCTTTTTGATAATATAATTATTTACAGTAAATGGTTAAAAAGACGCAGTCAGTCAAATATTATTCTAGGTGGATTTTCAGGAGCGGCCCCCGCTCTAATAGGATATCTTGCTGTAACTACGCAGAGTATTGAGATAGGTCTGGTAATGGCAGCTCTGGTATTTTTGTGGATACCAACTCATATTTGGAGTCTTGCTTTGCACGTGAAAAAAGATTATCAAAAGGCAAAGGTTCCAATGTTACCGGTAGTATCCGATGAGAAAAGATCAGTCAGGATTATTGCCGCAACTACTGTAATGATGATATTTTTTAGTATTCTGCCATTTTTCTTTAATCAATTTGGTTTGATATATCTGATCACGACAAGTGTATTCGGAGCAATAATGATGGCACTCTGTTTTTGGCTTTTGATTAAACCTACAGAACGTGCATCGTGGACAGTTTTTAAATTTTCGAGTCCATATCTGACAGCCATATTTATCGCATTTATTGTAGATTCATTCTTTCATTAAATACATCTACAAAGAACCATTTTATTTTATTTGCAGCAGATTTATTTATTAAAATTTATTAAACAATATAGTTTAATGATATTGAATGAGTCTTGATCATAAGGAAGATTCAAATGTGCATGCAAAATCATGGATGGTTGAATGGGGTAAAATAATTGAAGAATTTAAAGATTATTCAAAAGCACTTGAACTTTTTAATTCAAAATCTTCTGAGGACGTAATTCTATACGAAGTTCAAAGAACTTTGTCTGACGGTTCTATTGTCAAAAAAATACCTATCCTTAACACCAAAAAGGCTCGTGAAAGAATGGACGAGTTGGATAAAAAAAGAAAAAAAGAAATCCAAAATCTTAAAAAAGAGGAACAGACTAAAAAACAGAAAGATCTCCCACAAAAAAATAGAATTCAGGACATAAAATATAGAATAATACTTTTGATAGTTATTGTTATTGCATTTTTTATCTTACTTTATATTCTTAGTCAAATAGTTACATCCTCCGATACACTTCATTCTCATGTATTAGGATATGAAATCAATAGAAATATCTTTGCATATTTGTAATAGGTGAATTATTACAAAATCATTCTATGTTCTTTTCTTTGTATTTTATTTTGTAGATATATTAAATATTTCATCAAGTGTGATAGAGTACGGTTTTTTACCGCTTACTTTGAACCTAGTCGAGTTTCCCTTGAAATCAGCCTCTTGAATAAATCCCAATTTCTTAAAAATAGATAAAGCTATTTTTCCCCTTTGTCTATTATTACCACAAGCAATTCTATCTTTATCTTGAATATTTTGAAGAATAAACATTCCACCTTTATTTTCATTCGATAATGAAATAACCGCCCTCCATAGTCGAGAAATATAAGAATTAGGATCGTTTAGCGATCCCATGTAAATAATTTTTGAACTACCAAGAGATTTTGTAATTAGCTGAGCAGCAAAATTCATCCTGTCTGTTTCTTTGAAATAGATTCTATACACGCTTTGTTTTTTGAATTGCCTACTTTCTTCATTGTCAAACCAATATGCATATCCAGACGGTTCTGACAAATATGGTTGAACGTATTTTTTATTATGTTCTAAATTAATATAATTAACGTTGTTGTGGTCATAATTGATTTTTTCATCTCGAGTTATTCTATTTTTATCATGGACGTAAATAATTTTCTGTGCATCACCTAATCTTTCGAAATTAACTATGTATTTTCTCTTCTTCCTAGATTCGATCAACATAATAATTCCATCGTCTATCAAATCTCTCAGTGCCCTATCTAGGTTAATATCGTAATGCTTCCCGATTTCTTTCAAAATTTGGTCGTGGTACACAGCATTATGTACTCCTTCTCCAATTAATTGATAGAGGAACCACTTCTTCCAGCCCTCCACATTCAACATTATATAAAAGCTATTTTTTTCGAATATATAAGCATAAACACGGAATTATTTAAAAATATGTCAAGATTATGAAATTTATATATGATGTGTATATTATTTTATCCGTATCATTGAACCAATCACACTCTTATAAACGAAAACGACCCATAGAGAATCTATTTAAAAACGATATCGCTCGGGTATTAGATTTATTTATTTTTAACTCAGAGTTTTCATATTCGACAAAAGAACTAAGTGATTTAACCGAAATCCCATATCAAAACATCCAAAGGATTTTGATAACATTGGTGAAGAAGAAAATAATTTTAGCTAAAAAATCAGGCAACATGAAGAGCTTTTCCATAAACAATAATTCTGAACTTTCAAGAGCTCTAATAAGGTTTGTTCATCAATCCGTTAACATGGAAATTGACCAATTTATTAAAAATTCACCTGCAATGATAATAAAAGGGTAATGAACCCTTTTTTTGAATTGTTACTCAAAAGATGAATTGATAAAGTTTTGAAAATATTCGTTGCAAAATCCAACAACAGCTTCGGTACGATTGATGATGGTAAAATAACCAAGTCGTATCTCTTTGTAAGAATTTTATTTAAGAAAATTTTCTTTAATGTCTTTTTTGTAAAATCTCATATAATAATTCCACTAAAAAGATGAGGTATAACGTATGAAATTTGGTACGTTTGATTTTATAAGAATTTTGACATGACATTAATATTATTATTTGATGATTACCTTTACTAAACCTAATTGATATCTGGATTAATTTAGCGATCTCGTATAATTTACGAATCTCAAATTTATATATTGATTATTTTTTAAATTGATTTAATTATGAGCCATTTCTATTAAAGATAATGCCATTCATCGCTGTATCTATGTATCCAGGAAGATCGGAAGATCAAAAAAAAGAATTTGCCAAAGAGGTTACGGATTTGGCTGTAAAAATTCTTAAAACAAAAGCAGAACATGTTATCGTAGTTTTTGATGAGAATCCAAAAGAAAATTGGTATTTGTCAGGAAAAAACCTCTAATATCAAATAATCGATAAAAAATATTTTTTCTATAGAAGTCTTTATTTGATTTATCTCATTACTGCTGTGTTTGCTGTATTTTTTCGATATTTTCTAATCCTGGTAAAGCCTTTATTTCTTTACATCTTTTTCTCAATGAAACTGTAGAAATGTCAGCTACTTGACATATCTCAACTTGTCTAATGAATTCGTCACATATTTGAGATGCCAAATATATCACTGCGCCTGCAATCGCTCTTGGGTTTTTTCCTATTGATATTCCCCTTTGTTCTACATGACCAAAGATTTGTAATGCTTCCCTTTTGGTTTTCTCACTAAGTTTTAGTCTGTTAGATATTATTGTAACATAATCTGGACCTTTAGTTGCAGGAATGTTAAGATCTAATTCATTTAAAATCAATTTATAATGAGACATCAATTCCTTGCTGGTTATGTTACAAATTTCAGATACATCGAGAATAGTTTTTGGTGTTGAAGCCTCTCTACACGCTGCATACAATGAAGCTCCAACTAATCCTATTGTTGATCTACCTTTTGCCAATTTTTTTACTGCTGCTTTTCTATAGATGTATGCAGCACTTTCAATAACCGCTTGATTAAGACATAATTTATCACCAAAGTTATTCAGATATTTCAGAGCCTTTTCTAGATTTCTTGATACAGAATCATTTAATTGAGATCTGCTGTTCCATGTACGGAGTCTCTGAATCTCCATTCTTTGTTTTGGTTGTAATACTTTGCCCCTTGCGTCAGTGTCACCCATTCCTATCAAAGTTGACAATCCTTTATGATGAACTGCTAATGATTCTGGCATTCCGGTTCTGAACCTGTCATTAAAGTCTGATTGCATAATATAGCCCTGAATAGTTTCATTGTTTAGAGAATCATTATTTAAAACATAACCACAAGATGAACAAACAAATTCGTTTGCAGAATTATCAAATATAATGGCATCTTTGTGGCAATTTTCACAATATGCCGGATTATTTGGATCGGGTTGATTAGATTCCTCTTGCTTTCTGTATTCCACTAAGTTTTCATAGTATGCAATTATTTTATTTATACGTTTTCTAGAAATTCGATAAACAAATAATCTTACTATATATATTGAGAAATATCTTGATAAATTAGGTTTACTTAATAATCTCTAATGAATATATATTATATTCTAAAGAAATCTAACTTTCATTAATAATAATGTATGTGTTTTGTTTTATTTATGAATAATGCTTATTTTTGTTATGCATTTTTTTTATATAACAATAATCAATTTTCTTCCCAGTTTCCCTCATATTCCAACACAACGTTAATCAAACCCTGTATCCATGAATCATTTTGACAGGACGTTTTGCCTTGATAGCTCAGCCTGGTAGAGCGTTTCCTTGGTAAGGAAAAGGTCGCGGGTCCAAAAGTGTAGAAAAACACTGGAATTCCCGCTCAAGGCTTCCTTTTTGAGCACAAATTTTGATATGTTTGAAAATAATTCTACATTAGATTCTTATTTTCACACCGATATCGGTATTATTCTAATATATTGCTGAACCATCTAATTTTATATAAGATGAATTTGTTAATCCATATTCATAGACATAGTATCCATATTCATAGAATCATTATACAATGTAATTATTCCTGATACCGTTAGAATTCCTACAATAGCAAAAGCAATTCCTGTAAACCTTGATATCCATATTCCTTTTGACCATATTTTTTCTCCAAATATTATTCCAGCAAATATGCCCATCCATGCTATATTCATCCATCCTAATGCTACCATCAATAGAAAATAAGGCCAACAACATCCTAGACAATATAATCCATGATATGTTCCCATTTTGACCGTGCTTATTATGCTGTTTCCCTTCCATCTCTTTGTAAAGAAAGCTAAAGGAGATTCACAATATCCTAGACACTTTCTTTTTAATGAACTAAATTGATATACCCCAGAAATAACTAATAGAAATCCAGACACAATATCTAATTCTTTTACCTCATATGTAGTAAACAAATTATTCATTAAAATAGACCAAGATAGCAAGAGCAAGATTCCAGTTAATGACCATACTAAAAGATAAGATGCAACAAAGACTATTGTTTTTATAGAATAATTAATGGATGAAAATATTAATGGAAATTGTCGTTGCTTATTGTTTTTTTTTTTAGAAATATCCAAAAGATAGTTACTATTATTGTTATTTTCAACTATCAATTGATTATACAATAATACCATTGGAACAATAGCTGGAAACATCATTGCAGCCATTCCTACTGTCCAGCTTACAGTAAATATCAATAATGCGATAGGATTTAGTGTCATCATTGTTTCCATCATATTGTCAGGCTGGCTGATGGAGAACAACCATGCTACTAAAGAAGTAAAGAGAAGAGCTACAAGAATTATTTTTTGTAGTTTATACATTACCATAATCCTAATTATTTCCTATAAAATCATGGTCCACTCCAATCAAATTTGATATGTTTGCTTGATCTGCCACTTCTTTCCCATTTGTATCCTGTCTCTGCGGCATCAACTTTATCTGATACTGCTATTCCCCAGGTTGCAATTGTACCTGGACCCACTTCGCTTCCTGGTGGATTTATTGTTTGAACCCTCTTACCTGGTGGTGTCATAGGTCCTGTCAATGCTTCTGCCCTTGCAATTATCTTTCCAGGAATTTCTGCACTCCAATAGGAAAGATCATCAGCAACCTGAAATTTAATGGGAGCAAAATTTATCCCACAATGCTCTCCTATAAGCTTTGCAAATTGAGCCATAAAACCACCAGCCTTTCCACTAAAAATCATCTGCAAAGCTTCCCGTTGTTGTTGGTCAGCCTGCTCATCGAAGAAAATTGCAATACTTACTTTTGTATTACCAGCCCAGATATTACCTTCAAAACTTGTTAATGCCAACACACTTAATCCATTAAGGACAGTTTCACCGTAGTTACCGGTATTAATATGATAAGCCATAACAGCATCACAATCACCATAACTTGGAGTTTGAGCAAATTCACAAGGACAAGGAATGTTGCACTTACATACATCAAACCAATCTCCAGAAGCCTTCCAGTTTGGAACATTGATTGTTGTCAATATGTTATTTAAGCAAGATAGGAAGTATTTTAATTTTTGATGTAGTTTTCGTTCTTCTGTATAAATCCAAAATAACATAATTATTTGAACTTTAAAAAGAAAACATATAGAACAAATTAGATAGATAAAAAATGAATTTAGCCAATTTACTGCCCTACTGAATATAATAAAATAACAAAGTGTTGGTAGATTTGAAATCTGAAGAGAGAGAGAGAAATTCAATTATTATTTCTACAGTTATGGTCCTCTATACTCTACAAGTGAATAAAATGCATTCTTTCCAGAGTGATCAAAATTTAAACTTGGAGTAGTAATACGCATTATCTTTGTTTTTGCTGCCTCTGCAAGCTTCCAGATAAATCCTTTTGGTAGTTGTATCTTTGTATCCTGTTCTTCACCAGTAACAGGATTTATGAAACTTTCTACTTGTACGTCTATTATATCAGACACAGAGAAACTACTTTTCTTTCCATCTATCTTGACATTGAGATCTACAAATTGAGGTTCAAGAATATATTTAAATGTCCCTGCAAAGAGAGCAAAAGGACCTTCTCCTTTAGCTTTTCCAGAGAATATATCGAGTAATGCATGTCTTGATTTATTATCTGATGTATTTTTACCAATGTAAAGCTGCATTGTACCATTACCCTCATGTATTGCCTTGGGCCAGGAATATGCACCAACCACGTCTAAGCCATCTAATTTTATATCTCCATAATTTCCTTCTCTTATATGATATAATACTAAAGCTCTGCAAAAGCCGTTACTAGGAAAAGCATCAAAATTACATGGACAGCCATAATCACAATTACATGTTTCAACATAATCAGCTTTTAAATGCCAAGGGGGTATCTGTGCAGTGGATGACGATTCCATTATCAAAAAATAATTCTTTAGCCGTATAAAAGAATATCTTTTAAATATATATTTAGTACCATCCAACAAAAAGAGATTGAAATCAAGAGATAAGTAGTTTCTAATCTCTGATCTAATAATCTTCCTTTTGAATTATATTCATCTATCTTGATTTCATGAACGATATAGAAAAGGTATAATGTATTTATGTGATTTTCCCTGACCTAAATAACAAAATTAAATGATGTTCTTATTTTTTCGTTCATTTGATTCTTAATTTACCATCATTGAATTTAATTTTGATGACTGTTTCTCGAAGCTATTATTGAGCTATTTAGAATTATATAATACTTATAGTCTCATGCTTCTACAAGAATATGATTATTACTATGTCTAATTTTCATTCATATATTTCAATTGGAATATTAACATAAAAATTATGACTTATCATTATGCAAACATGCAAATTCTCTGCAATAATAATAAAAACCACAAGAAGACATATCGGATATACTAATGATGGAGAATATTCAAAATAGCAATTGAGACATTTCATATATTATAAATATAAATTATTTTTATATAAATTGATTGAGTAATAGCAGACATTTCATTATAAGTATAAAACTTAAAGTTTATTTCCTTATTAGTGTCTTATAACAATTTTTGAATCAATCAGAGGAAGATAACCCAGATAAGAGAGGGATTACAACATGGAACAATTACCTTGTTAGCTGTTAGTAATCATAAGATTCATCTAAGACCACTAAATAGCGAAATACACGATAGTCGATTACACTAAAGAAACATGTGAAAGGAATAAGTCGTCAAAAAATTGAATAAAATCCATATTATTAATAACATCATCTCCAAATATCCCAAAGCTTATTACTTTGCCATTTCCATATTCCAACTCATAGGCAGCTATAAGATAATTATACTTAGATTGAGCTTTATAATCTATTAAAATATTTACATTTGGATTGGTTATATATTGCTCTTCGTGATGAACGTATGAAAATGGATTGTTATTAAAATCAATAGAACACGAACTACCACAACCGACAGTAGATTTGGTACATGGTGTAATGATGTATCATTTCGACGATCTGATTTAGGAGAAATGATCAACAAAAACTCATAGATTTTTTTATTTTGTAAAAAATCGAACATCAATGAATCATATTAATTTGCTTCTAGTACTCATCTTCAAATCTATATTCCTTTAAAAACAAATAATAGATGGTAACAACAACCATTGATTAATGAATCCAAACCATAGGATTCGAAGTGAGCGTACTGTTCCCGCTCAAGGCTCAGACTTTAAGCATAAATTTGGATATTTTTGCAAAATCGGGCTTGCGTACTTATGAGTATCGACATAACTTTATATCAGAATTCGTATATATCATCTTGTTATATTAATAAGTTGGAATTTTGAGAGGAATTAGGAAACAACAAGGATAATCGCTTAATATGAAGGTAAAGATTTCGGATCAAAGTATCAATACGAATAAAGATAATAGATCAACTCAAGTAACCACAAGGAGGAATAGAATTTTATCAAGTCAGAAAATGATAGG
>DATFEP010000065.1:0-6918 GCA_035250975.1 Nitrososphaeraceae archaeon
TGTTGTTTAAAGTTAGTAGCATCCTGTCTGCAATGCTTTAAAAACTGTTCAACCTTATCTGGTTCTACATTGAATTTGTTTATTAGAATTTCGAGCCCTCTATTTCTTTTTCTTCAATCTGATCCCTAAATTTTACTCTCTTGTCCATTTCAATAAATTTTGTCATAATAATACAATATAATAGTAACTAATAGAATAAAGGATTTCTTTTTTCACTACAATAACAGAAACATTATTTGGATATTGAAGATCATGTCAAAGAAGCAAGAAAAAACGAAAAATTTGCCTTTGCCAGAAAAGAACGATAGATATAAAAACTTTGTAAAAGATAATTAATTGTAATGAGACTATAATTTAATTACATTTAGAATTACTATAAAGTTGTACTGAAAATACTATATAAAATGGTGTGAAGATCAAAATATGAATTTTTCTCATGAAATGAAAGGTATAATCATGATATTGAATATGTTGATTATTTTGCAATACTTACTGGTAGAGAGGAAGTTCCACAGGTTTATACCTTAGATACTGCTTTAGCGACATTTCAATCCCAAGATAATAGTGATCTAAAATTTTCTCTTAATATTACAGAGATGAGCAAGATTAAGGAAGTCAATATTGATATAGGAAAATTCTCTGAAGGAGAAGAAATAGTTGCGGAATTGTACAAATCAGAAAGTCCATCAGACGAAGTTACGGGCAAATTATGTGAAGGGGATATAAGTTCAAAGGATCTTAAAGGTCAGTTAGAAGGAAAAGATACTGAAGAATTGGTCAGAAAAATAGAGGATGGAAAAGCCTACGTAAACATTCTAACGGTGGATAAACCAACCGGAAAAATCAGAGCAAAAATCAAGAAATTAAGTTAGAATGTGTATCTATTAATAAAATTTAGAATTTTATTTTAATTCTCGAATTTAAACTGCATTGTTTTGTTAAAGTTATTAGAAAAAAATATTGATTCATCTTAAAAGATGAATATTTACATTCTCGAATTTTTCTTTATCTTCTTTATTATAAAATAAATATACATCTGTTTTTAAATTGTGTTTAAAATTTGCTGAACATTCAAGATTCACAAATTCACCAAAATTAATATTTTTCATATTTGTGTATACATCAGAACTACATAATATATAACCTCCTTTAGCATAATCAGCAATCCTATGAGCTAATATAACGTCCGACCCCCAATAGGCTATTTGTCCATCTATTTGTTTAAGAGGTTTACCAATTCCACAAGAAATTCCAGTATTAACTATAATTGTTTTTGAATCAATTTGTTGTTGTGAATAAATTTTTTTATTTTTTATTTTCTTATTGTGATCATTTAAATATTTTTGAAGATCAATTGAAAATTTTAGTGCGTCTTCTCCTTTATCAAAAATAATAAAATAACCATCCCCTGTTGAGTTGATATATCTTACTTTCTTTTGACGTAGTCTAGTTTTGTTAGAGTTTAAAATTCTACTAACACAGAGTCTCAATTTTTCTAATTTCTCAATTTGAATATCTAATGGAATATTTTGCGAAGAAGAACCTTCTAAATCAACAACAAGATAATAATAATAGTATAATTTATTTTTAGAAACCATATAGAAATACAGATAGAAAGAAGAGTATATTTTTCTTATTATCATAGAGTATTACGTTTTTCTTATCAAATTGACTTAAGTTTATTATTCGCTAAAAATTCAATTGGATAAATCAATTTAATATTATTATTACACTTATAGTTTTGAATTGAATTATCATTTCTCTTAAGAATATAGTAAATCACTTCTTTCAAAATAAAAAGATGTTAGAGATGCTTTGGCATCCTTAGCTGCATATCCTATATGTCACCATAGTAAACAAAATACTAAACTTATTATTTGATGTAAATCACAGTGCAACTATATGAAGCATTCCATTCTTGATGATTGTTCCAAGTTTTCCTGTAAAAGTGCCTTTTAAAAGAAAATTTCAGATTTCATCTTTAGTCATTTCTAGCATTAGTATTATAGTTAGATAGAATATTACAAGTTCGATCAAAATATTATTAATAAAAAATACTTATTTTGAACTACAAAATTGTGTCAAAATCAGTTCACTATCCTCCGAGCCCGTATATATCGGGGTTAACATACAAGTTTGTTGTAAGAATACAGGAATAAGCCTCTGGAGGGAACTGTAGATATTAAACAGGATTAATCCTAAGATAATATTAAAATTAATCCAATTCTTGTTTTCAATTAAATAAAAGTGAAATGATATATAACAAATCTTTAATCGTAATCGGTTATCTTTGTATTTTTATCTTTTTTCTTTGTTAGTAAACGATATAATAAAGGTGCTATAACTGCTGCAACACCGGCTAGAAAACTCCAGAGACCACTTACGGCATTCAGCCAAGAATTAATCCACATAGTAAATTTTTCCAATGGTTGAAAAGCAGGTAAAGTTATTAAAATTAAATCAAGACGTAGATTCTTTATTTCAGGAATTTTATTTGAAAAAGTAAGACTCGTATTTTCAGTTGGTTCTTTAATAATCAACTCTGATATTGGAAATGATATCTTCGCTACAATAGGGATAGAAGAAATATCCTGAGATTCAATATCACTATTTCCTGCGCCTTTTATCTTGATATAGATTGGTTTTACTTCATATGGTGACAAGAAAATTTTCTCTTTTGGAATAATAGTAAAATCAACATTTTTTGGATTACCGGAAAGTAGATTTACTAAAAGTTCATTATTTGACTTTGAGATAAGATTAAGTTGAACAACAGTTTCTGGTTCTCCTGTTCTTATTTGAACAGGATTTTTTGTTAGATTCATTGTAAATATTGATAATGGAAAAGAAAGTGGATCAGACACATCTGCAAAAAAACAAGGACTATCGATTAATGGCTCTGTTTCTAGTATAGAGATAAAAATGAAATTATAATTAGGAGGATTATTTGCTAAACTTAAATCGAAAGATAATGGAATAAAAATATTTTGTGATCCGTTATATTCCAATTTGTCTAATAATCTATAATCTTCAGTTAGAGAAAACCTCGTTTTATCTCCAATAAATTCAAATGTTTTCATTATCCATTTGTCTTTAGTTTTATTATATTCCGTCTTGATGAAATAATCTTGTCCTTTATCGTATGCAGATATAACATCAATAATCATATAATATTGAATCTTGTCTATTTTAACTTTAATTGGATAATAACTTGAAGCAATAGAATTTGAGGATTCATTGATTATATTATAGATAAGTTTTTCTTTATCATACAAATTTGAATAATTTACAATTTTTAAATAATTTTCAAAATAATTTTTATTTGCTATCATTTTGTTGAAGGTTTTTTGATCTTCATTTTGGAATTTCAAATAAAACGACTTTAGTCCTGAATATTTAAATATATAAAAAAAATCGTTATTCAAAAACCAATATGTATCCACTATATAAGAATTTGATGAGTTATTAATATAATAATAAAGATTATAATAGCTCATGTCTTTAGAATTCATTTTTTCCCATTCATAATTCTTAATTAAATTAGAATTATTTTTTATATTATTTAATTCATTTTTAAAATAAGAGAATATTTTTGTTAGATTTTTGTTGTAAGATTCTGCATCAATTTTAATTACATTTAATAAAATTGCGGTATTAAAAACAATATTTCCATTTGGATTATTATTGCTTTTTATAATATTTCTATCATCTTCTGACCAGATGGATGCGTTTAATGTTTTTCCATCACTAGAAAAAGATATTCTTTTAAGATCTATATTAAAATCAGTTAAATCAATTTTATTGTATGTTTGATTTTTACATTTTATGATAATGTCATGCATTCCATCAGTATATGTTTGCCTATGGAAAGTTGATTGAGCAAAAGAATAACCAAGATAGAAGGTTGAGACAAAGATCATAAAGAGTATAAAAAGAAATAAAAGGAAATTATTCAATAGAAGTAATTGTTATTAAGTTGTTTAAATTTATTGTTACATCTTTTTCAAAAAAAAATATGAAAGTATTTAAGAAAATATTTCATGATTTTTTATCGAAAATTAGAACTGATTTGTATATTATAATTCCAGAAAGAAGATCCCACTTTTGATGAATAGCGGTTCGGATCACATTCCCTTAGTCCAACTTATGAAACGTCTTTTTTAATATAATGTGAATAATACAAAAAATATTTATTATAAATATTAAACTTCAAAAATTTTATTTCCTTATTATTGTCTTATAACAATTTATGACTCAATCAAAGAATCGTACCCCAGGTCAGAATTCTGAGCCTCTGAAGGAAATTGTACGCAATCAGAATTTTACATTTACTAAACAGTAAAAATATGCGTATTTGAAATACTTGAAAACTTAAATATTATGTTACCGAAACCTGTTATAATGGAAATTCGAAGCCCCCTAAGTTTTGAATTTTACTTATTGAACCCATTTAGTCAATGGGGCCAAGCAGATATGAACTTTGGTCTAGATAGAAATTGGAAAAATAGATAATAGCATTATATTTTAATTTTATTGTTTCGTAAAGCAGTTAGATAAATAGTTTTTTTGATATTAAATATCACATTAAATACATACAGTGAGAAAAAACGAATACATTAAAAAAATGATGAATATTATTAATATTTACACTATACTCATAAATAGGGATAGGTATATCAATCAGTAATGTACCTAAACTCAGTTAAAAAGATGGTCATAGTTTATACGATTATTCTATAAAATCAAGTCATAGGTAGTTCAAGCTATGATGACTATCATATAATCACAATTAAATAACCAAATCTCTATCTTGTTAGCAACACATATCTTAGGTTCTTGTTGCCAATTCAATATAAGATTACAAATCAAAAGTAATTGATGTAAAAAAGTTAAAGAACATAAACAACTATAACATAGAGACACACAATTAATAAGAAGAAATCTGAAATTATCAAAAATAAATATAAATCTCTATTATATATAAAAGACATGGAGATATATCCTAGAATTGAACAAAGATTTTCACCTTTTGAATTTTATTCATCAATGAGAAAAAATAATCCCATTGTTTTTGATGAAGAAAATGAACGATGGGGAGTATATCGTTACAATGATATTGAAAAAATATTAAAAGATCCATCAAAGTTTTCTAGTAAATTTGGTCCACTTGATTTACCTCTAGGAACACCCGTCGAATACGAAGAAAATATTCACCGTCCAAGTCTTATAACCTCAGATCCTCCATATCATAGAAAGCTGCGTAGTATTGTTGATACATTATTTTTTCCAATAGAAATATCCAAATTAGAACCAGGTATCGAAAATATTGTAAATGAACTGATTGATAAGATCATTGAAAAAAATAATGGTAATAATAGTACTACGAATACAATGGACTTGATATCAGATTTTGCTTATCCTTTACCTGCAACTGTAATTGCAGAACTCCTTGGAGTACCATCTGAAGATCGAGATACTTACCATCAATGGGCAGATGTGATAGTTGGTCTTGAAGAAAATAGCGATATTGGTTACATTAAAAAAGTATCCAAAACTATTGATGAAATGGATATTTATTTTAGCAAATTAATAGAAGAGAGGAAAAAAAATAAAAATTCTTCAACAAATGATGAGGATGATCTTATCAGTCGTATCATTAGAGCTAAAGTAGATGGACATTCATTATCTGAAAGAGAAATACTTACTTTTTCTCATCTTCTTTTAAATGCTGGACATATCACAACAGTTAATCTAATAGGAAATTCGATTTTTTCATTACTTGAGAATCCTCAAGAATTTAAAAGATTACAAGAGAATAGAAATTCCTTAATCAAACCTGCAATAGAAGAGACTTTACGATATCGATCACCAGTACAATTAGTAATTCGTATTGCAAATGATGATGTAACTTTATCTGAAGAAGAAGGAAAAGGAAAAAGAGGAGGAGGAAAAGAAATAGAGAAACAAGAAATAAAGAAAGGTCAAAAGATAATATTATTTTTGGGTTCTGCCAACCACGATGAATCAATATTTACAGATCCTGAAAGATTTGATATTACTCGTAAAAACTTACGTCATATGGCTTTTGGAACTGGAATTCATTTTTGTTTAGGGGCTCCTTTAGCTAGACTTGAAGGACAAATAGCATTAAGAATACTTCTTGAAAGATTTGATAATCTTCAATTTAATTTTGATTATAATGGTAAACAAGATCTATATACTAAAGTTACTCCACTCAAAAGTTCTCTTTTCCTTGGATTATCACATTTGCCAATACGTTTCCAAACTAAGAATAGATAATAAATAAATTTTGTATATCTTTTTATTTAGTTCGATATCTTTGTAATTAGGAATGTTTGTATATCCAATAACGTTGATGTTAAGAATAATAATAATAGTTTGAGCAAAAAAAATATCGAGAAGATAAAATCTATTTTTGGAAAATGATCATTACCAATTTATAAAATCTACTACTATTTGTGCTACTCTAGAAGAAATTCATAAGCTGATAAAATAAATATTCTAATTGATGTTCCATTCTTTAACAAATGTACCATTAGTCGTAAACTTTTGTATTTTGTCATCTTCATGTTCAATAACATAAACATTTCCTGCATTATCAGCCGCTATACCTGTAGGAACTAACTCTGATGCTCTTGTTCTTTGAATGTTCCATTCTTTAACAAATGTACCATTGGTCGTAAACTTTTGTACTCTATCACTTACAGCATCAATAACATAAACATTTCCTGCATTATCAGCCGCTATACCTGTAGGAACTATACTAACTAACATAAATTCATACTATTATCTAATTATTTTTACCACAAGTAATTTAGCTTCCTGCTATATAGTCAATTTTACTCAAGGTGTTAATCAATACTGTTCTAAATAATGCCTACAAGAAAGAAAAAGACA
>DATFEP010000002.1:0-3439 GCA_035250975.1 Nitrososphaeraceae archaeon
AGAAGGAAGTCATGGTGATACGATAGAGAAAACTTACGATTCCCCTGTATTTACAAGAGTATTGCCAAAACAAATACAAGAAATAGAGATAGAAATTAGAACATTGGATGGACATTTAGTGCCTTTCCAATTTGGCATAACATTGATCTGTCTAGTATTTAAGAAAGTTATTGTCTTCTAAATTTCATTTGTATCAAATTTTGATATTATAATAAAGCGATTCATAAAAATGGTGCATGTTAAATTCGATCCCTCTTCTATATCATACAATAATTTCCAAATTGGCTATGGTATGGCGGATTTATCATATTTTAAAGGCCTTTCAACATACCAAAGAGGATATGGATATCAGAAAGGTGCAGGTTTAGGAAATATATTAAAAGGAATATGGAGATTTCTATTACCTGTATTAAAAAGTCCTATGGTCAAGGATATCGGTCAGACACTGGGAAAAGAAGCCGTTAATTCTGGTTCGAGAATATTAACAAAAGTGATAGAAGGCGAACCTTTAAGAAACGCAGCATTGGAGGAAGGCAAATCTGCTGCCGAGACTGTATTAGAAAAAGGACTAGAGAAAATTCGGCAAACCAGACAACACGGTTCAGGATTGCCTATAAAAAGGGCGAAAAAACGGGTTGGATTCATTTCAACTCAGAAGACTATAATTCCTCCCAAGAGTATCCGTAAAAGAAAGCGGTCAGACGCATTTGGATTTTACTAATAATGTCGTTCAGTAAAATTGATCCTGATTCATCGAGCACTATAACGTCAGCTTTAAATGTTTTTAGTGTACCTCCCACAAATACAACGGTTAGTAGTTCAGAAGTTCGACAGGTGTTAACACTTAATCCTATTAACGATAAACCATATCACTTCAAAATACATGCTAGTACAAGTTATCTTGATTTATCTAAATTTTATATTTTTACCGAAATGAGAATTCGAAAAGTAGACGATGATGGTGAAGAAGTAAATACAGCAGCTGGTGAAGATGTATCCGTTATTCAGCAAATTGGTAGCACTTTTATTAAAAATGTGAAGGTTTCAATTAATGGAAGGGAAATATACGATTCAAACTCGCTGTATGCATACAAGTGCTATTTAGATACTGAATTATCCTTCCCAAAATCCGTAAAAAACTCTTATCTAACAGCTTCAGGATATTACGCCGACACAGGTGACAACTTTGACACTTTTGCTAGCAATGAAGGGTATAAATCTCGAAAAGAGCAATTCAAAAATAATAAGCGAGTACAATTTATTTCCAAACTTGATGTAGACCTTTTCAATCAAGAACTATATTTTTTGAACAACACAGAAATAGACATTCAAATAACGCCTAATGACGATGCGTTCATGATATTAGCTACCGCTGCAGTTCCTGTAGTATCATATCGGTTAGAGATATTGCAATGTAAACTTTTTATAAAGACACTAGAATTAATGGACGGTCTCGCTCTCGACATGGCTAAAAAACTTGAAAACAACATTGCGCGATATCCAATTAAAAAAAGTATTATTAAATCATTGTTTATTACCGAAGGCCGAACAGAATTAAATGCAAATATACTAGCCGATCAAATACCGCGACGAATTATCGTTGGTTTAGTGGAAAATTCAGCTTACATTGGATCTCAAACCAAAAGTCCATTTGTTTTCAAAAATCACGATGTAAGAGAAATTTCGATAAATGCAAATGGACGACAATATCCCGCCGTTCCATATGATTTATCATGGAATGAAACAAAATATACACGGGCATATCACGATTTGCAAGAAACATTACAATTTGCGAATACAACGGAATCTAATGGAATTTCAATTAATGATTTTAAAAATCACCATTGCCTATTCGGATTTTCGTTAACGAATAGTATGGAGGAGCATCCCGGCTGTTATGAACTGATTAAAAACGGAACAACAAGCATCCATATAAAATTTTCTACAGCTGTACCTGCCGGAGGTTTAGTTCTCATTGTATTAGCTGAAATTGACTCATTGTTTATGATCGACAAAAATAGAACCATTGCAAGTGATACTACTATATAAGCAAGGAACAACTGGGAAATTTTTAGTTACTTGAAAAACATGGAGAATTTGTTAATTTTTATCGCCTTTGGACTGTTGAAGTTTGCATACTCTGAATATGTTATCTTACCGGAAAATTTTACAAGTTTTATCATAAATAGTCCAGAGGAAGTGAAAAAGTATTTTTTTGACAACCACTTAGTGGCTGTTGACAATTTTCCGCAAATTCAACCACCACCGTCAAACTGTTTAAGTGCAGGAATTGAAAACCCTTCTTTACTAATTTACTGCGTTATATTAGCTTTGATTTGGTTGGGAACAGTTTGTACCGGGCTGTTCTTTTATTTTCGAGCAATATTTCAAAAATTATCGAATATATCGCCTAAAACAGTCGATATCGAGCTACATCCACTGTCAAAGAATGAACTCAAAACAAATCGAACGATTATTATGGGCAAATAAATGGACTCGAGTTAACTTTATGGGATGCTATGCTGCGGATCAAATACCGACTGAAATTATAAAATTTCCATCGAGCCTTATCATAAATCTGGATACCAAAGATAAACCAGGAAGTCACTGGGTAGCAGTATACATAAAAAATAAATCACATGCTTATTATTTTGATAGTTTTGGCCCTTTGAATTGTCTTAATCCGTCAAACATAAAACCAGACCAAAATTGTATAACAGGACCTAATTCAAATATATACAATTTTTTAAAAGTATTTGAACACCTTTTATTAAATAAGTCCATTTATCAATCCATCTTTTCACACAATTGCGGATATTTTTGTATATTTTTTATTTATTCAATGTCAATTGGAAAATCATTTTCTAACACAGTTTCTACTCTAGATAGGCAGGATAATCCAAATTATTTTGTTTTTAAATTTGTACAAGACATAATTAAAGCAAATAAATAATTTTTTAAATTATTTGACCTTTCTGCTTGGTATGAACAATAACATAAACTAATTATAACATGTACCGAAATTAATGACTTCGTGCCTACTATTAACAATTCCTTTGGTAATAATTGGTCTATAAATTTTTTCCATAGGAATAGTGTAAACAGATCCAGTCTTTAGATTCGGTCTAAGGAAATTGTTATATTTAATAATTAAAGGTTCGATATCATTTCCATAATTTAGTACTTTAGACTTGAAGGTTTCATAATGCAATATTTGACATGTATTATAATCAAGGGTTATTCCTCTAATCTTCAAAAGATATTCTGGTTGCGCATTCGGATTATTTTCTTGTTTAATCATATTTTTGCTAGAGTTCGTAATGCTGCGTTATATTTCATATTTTCTATGTCAACTTCAACGCCGAATAATTCAAGACATTCTTTTAAAAATTGTTCCTGTTTTTCCCGTGTATCAAATTCTTTTTCAAATCCGCTAGCT